>CAZAPM010000036.1:0-1958 GCA_964487475.1 uncultured Planctomycetales bacterium | reverse complement strand
TGATACAAGCTATGATTTGCCACCAGGAAACCGGCCAGGAACGCATCCTCGGCGTTGAAGCCTAAGCGCAGGAACACCCTTTCCGCCAGGATCTTGCCCATCGTATAATGCTGGGTCATGCACACGGTCTTGCCGATGTCGTGCAGCAGCACCGCCAGGAAGAAGAAGAGGCGGCCGTCATGCTCCCGGCCCGCGGTAGTCAGCTTCAAGGCACATGCCTGCTTGAAGGTCATGACCATACGGATGAAATGTTCGACCTTGAGATCCTTAAGCGCCGGAAGCTCTTCCTTCATCAACTCCTGCACCAGCGCGAAACGATCCGGATCGGTCACTCCGGTCTCGTTCACGAAAGGCGCAGCCGCTTCCAGGTGCCCGACCATGCGCAGGGCGTTCAGGGAATGCTCGAGCATGTTCACGCGGCCATGCAGTTCTCCGGTGTAAGAAACGCGGGCCAACTCGCCTAACTCAGGGATGACTTCGACCAGGCCGCCTAAACGGACCGCTCTTTCCACTGCCCTGATACCCATATACCCTTCTGCATCCACGGCAGCGCGCAGAGCCTGATACACCGCGCTTGCATGATGAACATTCACCTCTGCACCCATCGCCTCAATCATCGTGAACAGCAATGCAACAGGCTCATTACCCGGGATCAACGGAATGTCAGTCTCCCGGATCTTCCTGCGGAGATTAGCAGCATCCTGATCGACACTGATAACCCCCATCTCCTCAGCAGTGAGAGAATCCGCCAATCCGTTCATATTCTTTGCGAACGGCGCGAAGACGCCCAGCGCGATCGCATTGAATCCCGTCTCATCGATCTCAAACGGCTTCTTCTTGGCCTCATCCAGCGCAAACCCGATCCCATCCTCTTCCTTCTTCTCCATCAGGGAATTCCGGATAAGCGCGCGCAGGCCGTTCGCTTTATCCAGAGGACCAACGCCGACCACTCCCACCGCAACGATATCCTGCGCCGTCAGCTCGCTTACCTGTTTTTCCGCAGCCGCGGCAATGAAAGCCAGCTGCCCGGCAAATTTCGTCTTAAGCTGGGTCAAAAGGTCACCCGCACCCTTCGCCCTGATCCCCACTACCCGGCTGTTACCGCTATAATAGGTAAAGGCGTACTTCAAAGCTTTCGCCCCCTTGGACTTCGCAGGCAACGTATTGATCCACTGCTTGAAGAACTCGCCGCGGCCGGCTGCCAGAAGCGCCAGGCCCTCTTCTATCACCGCATCCTCGGCCCTGTCTTTCTTCTCTTCACGCAGGTCTTCGACCATATCTTTAAGCTCGACATTCCATCTGGCTACGACATTATCCGCAACCATACCCGTCTCGATCCCGGCATCAACCTCAAACTCGGCCTCAAGCGCTTCCATGATAGCCGGCTCGACCGCAGGGTGCAGCGCGCCGCGCACGCCGCCGGCCAGCACAATCACCGCCGTGGTATTGACATCCCGTGCCAGTTTCGCCTTGACCCGCGCGCGGTTCTCTGCAGTCAGGGTGTCAACCGCAGCGGCTTCGATCAGGATACGGCGCTGCTGGGCCTTGAAGAACGCCCTTACCGCGGGCTTCTCCAGCGCCAACTCAACCAGGGTATCGGCAACATCATCGGAGTACAGCGCGTTCATGGACACCGGCGTACCGTTGACATACACCAGGCCGTTACGCGCGGTCACGTTGATCGAAGCCAGGACCATCAGCGCATCCTTCTCATCCGCAATAAGATCTTCACCCGCGGTCGCTTTCATCCTCTCGACCGCGTACGCATATCCCAGCGCGACCTCTTCCGCGGTAACGGCATGTTCGGAAGCAGCTTCCCTGCCCAGACGATACGTTTTTGCCGCAGCTTCCACGCGGGAATGCTCCGCAGGAGAAGCCGTCTTTAAAGCCTCCATATCCAAAACCTCTTCGGGGGTGAAGGTCAGCGCACCAGCGTTCGCGCCCGCTGCCCAACGCAG
>CAZAPM010000035.1:0-2184 GCA_964487475.1 uncultured Planctomycetales bacterium | reverse complement strand
TGGGAGGGGCGTGGTTCGTGCTCTCCTACCAGGTGATCCTGCCGGCGATGGGGTACACTACCGGTCTTTTCATGGACTATGTACACCGTTATTTTTCAGCAGGAGCTCAACCTTTGCCTCACGGGTATTCCGGCGCGTTACATTTTCCGTCGCTTGGAGAAGCTTGGGCAAGGGTAGTTGAAGGCAGCGGATACCTCTGGCAGGCTATGGGGCTGCCTTTCTTTTTCCTGCCGCTCTTCTCGCCGCTGGTCATGGTGCTGGGGTTGCCGTCCTTCTTTATCATCGTGCTGCAAAAAGAGATGGTGCGGATCGGATGCGGGCATCTCCTGGCCCCCTTATTACCGTGCCTGGCGGTGGCCGCGGTGTTCGGGTTGAGCCGATGTCTGGAGTTTTTCCGCCATCCCGGCCGGGAGTGGGCCAGAAAACCTTTTTTGACCTTCGTTTTTTCGGTTGTATTCCTCTCGAATTTCGGATACACGCGCTACGGCGCCGTGCTCGAAGCGGAGAATATCTTCGATCACCGGTTCGTCGGAGTGCGCAACGTGTTCCATCCGGTTTTTTACCGGCAGGACGACCAGGACCGGATCGCCTGGAAGCTGATCTCCGCTATCCCCGAGAGGGCGTCGGTCTGTGCCAGCGGCGACCTGCTGCCGCAGCTTTCTCACCGCAATACGCTTTACGAGGTTAAATCCGATGACGATAACCGTCTGCGCGCCGACCAGCAGGCTCGCCGGGACGGTTCGGTATGCCGGGAAGTGGAGTACATGCTTTTGCGGACCAGATCGGTGGAGAACGGTTCTTCCATGAATGATTTCAATAATTTTGAGTCCGCTCAGATCGCAGAGGGATTCGTGCGCGAAGGGGTTTTCGAGTATGCCGCCAGGGAAGGGGATTTTATTCTGCTCAGGAGGAAGAAGGGGACAGGTGACGGGTCATGATGAAGAAGGCATCCATAGCCTGGGCGCTTTTAAGGTCGAAGTTCGGCAGTAATAGGATCCCTCTGTTCGTGAGCTGGATCATCACCAACCGGTGTAATTACCACTGCGCCTATTGTAATCCTCCTCAGGGGGACAGCGGCGAACTCTCTACCCGCGAGGTGCTCGGCGTTGTCGGGGAGCTTGCGCAGCAGGGAGCCAGGAAGATATCTTTTACCGGAGGGGAACCGCTATTGCGTAATGATCTGGGTGAGATACTGGCGTATTGCAGGGCCCGTGGGATGGTCACCTCGGTGAATTCGAACGGGTCGCTTGTGCCTGGCAGGATCAGGGATCTGCGTCCGGTCGATGTCATCAATATCAGCCTTGACGGGCCGGAGGAGATCCATGATTCAGTGCGGGGGAAGGGTTCGTTCCGTGCCGTGGTCAATGCCGTGGAAGCGGCACAGGCCGCAGGGGTGCGGGTTTCCTTTTTCATCACGCTTTCGAAATTCAACGTGGCGCATCTCGCTTTTTTCCTGAAGATCGCCCGTCAATACCGAAGCCTGATGTATTTCCAGCCGGGCGAGTTCAAGACCCTGCGGGGGCCGGGCATGAACCCATACGTGCACCTGGAAGACGAGTACCGGGAGTTCATCCGCGGCCTGATCGCCGCTAAAAAAAGCGAGAGATTCATCGGCAACTCCATCTCCGGCTTGCGGCATTTGAGCTATTGGCCGGATAGGCATCCGCCGATGACCTGTTGGGGCGGGAGGTTGTTCTGCCGTATCGACGCGAACGGGGACGTGAAGATATGCGGCCGGGCCAACGGTACGCGGCCCGCGGGTAACGTGAGGAAGGACGGGTTCAAGAGATCCTTCGAGAACATCCAGCCGGTGTCGTGCGATTTCTGCTGGTGCGCGCACCGCGTGGAGTTCAACTATGTGCTTAACGGGGACATTCCCGCGATGTGCAACTGCGTGAAGATCGGATAAGTGTGAGAGTGCGATGAGCGTCCTGACGTTGGCAAAACGACTCTGGCCCGTCATTATCGGGGTCCTGGTGTATTCCGTGGTGTTCACCGCGTTGTGCATCCTGCGATACCGTACGTTCTTTTCGGATTCCTGGGAGGACATCGCTTCGTATAACCAGATGTTATGGAATATGGCGCACGGAAACGGCGCCTTCAGTTCCATCCATGGCGGATATTTCCTCGAGCATACCTCATTCATCCTGTACCCGGTGGCGGCGCTCTATGCGCTCTGGCCGC
>CAZAPM010000034.1:0-2283 GCA_964487475.1 uncultured Planctomycetales bacterium | reverse complement strand
AGCAGATAGGCGTATATCCTACCACGCTGGCATTGATCCGCGAGCTGAAGAAGCAGGGGATCAGGGTTTCTACGGCTTCGAGCTCGACCAATGCCTTCAGGCTCTTGAGGCTTCCTAACGTGAACATGTTCAACCCGAAGCGTAACCCTGAGGAGATCAAGGATAAGGATGCGGCGGCGCAGGCGGCCCTGAGAGCGAAGGTGGGCAAGGCTGCGGACGCTACCACCATCGTGATCGAGAACGAAGGGGACGGGCACCTGCCGAAGAACAAGGGCAAGCCGTATCCGGAGATCTTCCTGTTCGCGGCGTACCGTCTTGGGTTGAGGATTGAAGAGTGCGTGGTCTTCGAAGATGCCAAGGACGGGGTGGGGGCGGCCAAGGCAGGCAACTTCCGTACCGTGGGCATCGACCGCGAGGACGCGGGTCTGCTAGCTAAGGCCGACCTGGTGGTCAAAGATCTCGTTGAAGTGGATTACGCGCGGTTAAGCGGTCTCTTTAGCGCAGTGATCAAGGCCGAGACTTTCGAGATGCCGGTCATAAGGCAGCCGTTGATCCTTTCGGTCCACCTCCCTGATTGGGAAGAAGACACGCATTGCGGTTCGCTGATCGCCACGCCTTTCGCGCTGGAGCTGGCCAAGCAGCAGGCAGCGGAGCGCGGTATCGATCTGGCCGGGTTAATCGCGCAGAACAAGGTGCGCATCGCAGTGTACCATGACGCCGGATCTGCCAAGCGCTGCTCGCCTCTGTCCCAGAGCCAGAACGGCACCCGCGCTGACCTGCGCATCATGGGCCAGATCAAGACCACTGACGGCCGCGAAGTACCCCTTACCTTAATATTGGCGGTAGCCATCCAGAACAGCATTTATGCCACCACTCCCGAAGTGGTTGACGTGCACTACGTCTCCCAGATGTACTTCAACAAGGACCTGAAGCTGGATGAGTACCGCAAGTTCATGGAGTCCGACAAGGAGTATGACGGGTATGACGTGATCATCGTCACCTCCTCCGATCCGGAAGTGGTCAAGCTGCACGATGCGACCTTCAATGCGGTGTTCGGCAGCCGCACGATCACCGGCCACCGTCCGGCAGTGGCGATCCCGACCGTCTTAACCAAGTTCGTGGTGGGTATCGATCCCAAGACCGCCCGTCCGGAAGACCTGCGCGACTTAGGCATCTACCTGGCCGATCCTCAGGGCACGGTGCGGGTGAACATGCCCAAGGGCAGCTTCAAGGATTCCAAGACCCTGGTGGAAGGTATCGCCAAGCAGGGAGAGGCCTTCGGCACGACCCTTTCCGCCGCGTACTCCTGCGGCTCCCACAGGCTGCGTCATGAGCTGGTCAATGCCTTGTGGCAGCACTTCAAAGCTCAGATCGATACGCGTGCACAAAAGGTTACCATCCAGCTGGAAGCGCCTGATGTCATACAGCCGCTTTTGATCTATACCCAGTTAAGGGCAACTCAGGGCGTGGAAGAGGCGCAGGCAAAAACTATCGATGTGCTGGCGGCTATGGAGAAGGATGCCAAGAAGCAGGAAAAACTGAGAAAAGAACTTGAAGCGCGGATCCCGCAGATCGTCCGGTTCTATGAGGCGTATAAGGAGCAGTTCAAAGGATTCGCGGCTTGGGTGGGGATGTATACTATCGGCCAGAATATCCTTTGGGTCAGGAACCGCCGTCCTGACGAGAATTACGCGGAGAAGATGCAGATCATGGCGGATATGCTGGGTACCTTTATCTATATCGACGCGGTCGGACAGATCGTGGTCCTTGCGGCGACCGACGTGCAGAAGCAGGAAGCGCAGTACCTGCGCGCCTTCCGCGGTATTACGCATCCTGTCGCGAACAGCTGGCTGGGAGATGTATTCGTTGATGCCAGGGGCGTGCGCCAGGATACGAATACCGAGATCACCTGGGAGATGGTGCGCAAGGGAGTCGAGGTCGGCGGGGTGTATGTCCGCAGGTCCCTGATCCAGGATTCTTCGGTCGGCACGGAGAGCCTGGTGGTCAACAGCGCGGTAAGCGCAAGCCTCCTGGGCAGGGCGGATATCGAATATCTTTATGTGCAGGATAGCGCGGTACAGACGCTTGAGGGAGGATGGGCGATCGTCTACAATGCCGTGCGTCAGGATATCTCCGCCAGGCCGCAGACCTGTTATGCGGATATCTTCCGCACGGAGCATATCGAGGCGGTGGTGCCTTTTGGTACCGATGCCAAGGCGTGGGATAAGAAGCCCATGCAGGGCAACAAGTACAGCTTTGAAGAGCTGCGCGCTCTGGATAATG
>CAZAPM010000033.1:0-2351 GCA_964487475.1 uncultured Planctomycetales bacterium | reverse complement strand
CAACAGCTACTTCGGCGGGGTGTACGTCAATCATGAGGGGGTGCGTCAGGATACCAGGCGCGAGATCACCTGGGAGGATGTGGCTGCAGGGATCAATATCAACGGTACGCTTATCAGGAACAGCATTATCATTGATGCTGCGGTGGGTATGGGCGTAGTTACTGAATCCGTGATCTCGGCAAGCACCGTGGGTAATGTGGCGATGAAGCGTACCTACGTGCAGGATAGTGTGGCGGTCCATCTGACCGCGGAATCGACGATCATTTACAACGCGGTGCGTGATACCCTGGATGCCAAGCACGCCACCTGCCATGCCGACGTCTTCCGCAAGGGCCTGCACATCACCACCTGGGTGCCCTTTGGCGTGGACGCGAAGGCGTATGACAAGAAACCTTTCGAGAACAATACCCACAGCTTCGAAGCGATGCGGGCGCTGCCGAACCACATGGCGGACAATGCTCAGGCCAAGCGCGAGGCGATCGTCAAGCTGGCTGCTGCCGCCGGACTGAAGGCTGTGGTGTGCGATCTGGATGGCGTTATCACCGATACCGCGACCGTGCACATGAGGGCGTGGAAGGAAACGTACGAAGCGGCCTTGCGCAAGCTGGAAACCAAGTTCGGGGTTGCCTTTGCCGAGTTCACCCAGCACGAATATGAGCAGCATGTGGACGGCAAGAGCCGCTACCGCGGGACCGAGGCGTTCTTCAGAAGCCGCGGATTTACCGCCGAGCAGCTGCCTTACGGAGATGATAAGGCCAAGGATACGGTATACGTGTGGGATGGCGCTGACGCGTACTTCGATATCGCGGGTATCGCCAACGCCAAGAATTTAAGGTTCAACGAACTGCTGGATACCGGGGTTGCCAAGGCTGATGTGTTCGAGGATGCCGTGGCTATGGTCAAGGAGATTAAGGCTGCGGGCATCAAGGTGGGTATTGCCTCTGCTTCCAAGAATACGCCTAAGGTCCTGCAGGGCGTGGGGATCATCGGTCTCTTCGATGCCATTGTCTGCGGATTGAACGTGACCAACACCGCGGCCCAGTCCAAGCCTTCCCCGTGGCTCTTTATCGAATGCTCCGAGCAGTTGGGCACCGTGCCGGCGCATGCCGTCATGGTCGAGGATGCAGAGGCCGGGGTACAGGCAGGCGCTGCGGGCGTGTTCAAGAGGGTGCAGGGTATTGCCCGTCGCAAGGGTAATGACAAGGACGGAGACTTTGAGAAGCGCGTGAAGAACTTAAGGGAGTTTGCGCATCATGTGGCGCAGGGTGATCTGAGCGGCGTCAAGGTCGAGGATCTGGTGCTTTGGTTCATCGGAAGGCCCGAGCCCGCGGTTATTGTCTCCGAGAGGAAATTCAAGGCAGCGGTGTTCGATCTCGACGGCGTCATTACCGATACCGCGACCGTGCATATGAGGGCGTGGAAGGAGACTTACGATAAGGCACTGCGTAAACTCGAGCAGACCACGGGTGTGGCTTTCGCTGAGTTCACCGCGCACGAGTATGAGCAGCATGTTGATGGCAAGAGCCGTTACCGCGGCACCGAGGCATTCTTCAGAAGCCGCGGGTTTACCGAGGCCCAGCTGGCATACGGAGATGAGAACGCGCATAACTGGAATGAGCAGGACAAGGATTTTACGATCGCCGGTATCGCCAACCGCAAGAATGATCGTTTCAACGAGCTTCTGGATTCCGGCGAGGCAAAGGCAACCGTGTTCGAAGATGCGGTGGTCCTGGTTCGTATGCTGCGCGCCGAAGGCATCAAGGTCGGCATCGCTTCCGCCTCCAAGAATACTCCGAAGGTCCTGGCGGGTGTCGGCTTGATCGATCTCTTCGATGAGATCGTCTGCGGATTGGATGTGACCAATACCAAGGCCCAGAGCAAGCCTTCGCCGTGGTTGTTCCTCGAATGCGCCCGTCGTCTGGGCACCGATCCTTGGCATTCCATGATGGTGGAAGACGCCGAGGCCGGGGTGCAGGCGGGTGTGGCGGGTGATTTCAAGCGCGTGCAGGGTATTGCACGCCACAAGCACGGGGATAAGGAAGGGGATTTTGCCAAGCGCGTGGCCGGGCTGAAGAAATTCGCGCACCATGTGGCGGAAGGCGATCTTTCCGGCATCACTATGGCCGAACTTAATGCCTGGTTTGAAGGACATGATCCTTTGGAGGGTGGAAACGCCGATACGGACAAGGGACCGCGCGGTCCTACTTCTCCGGCCGGCCCTGTCGCGCCCGTAGCCGCTGCAGCAGTAGAAGTTTCGCCTCTCAAGAATCCGCTCATTATCTCTGTCCATCTTAAAGATTGGGAAGAAGACACGCATTGCGGTTCGCTGATCGCCACGCCTTTCGCGCTGG
>CAZAPM010000032.1:0-2373 GCA_964487475.1 uncultured Planctomycetales bacterium | reverse complement strand
CGCTTTCCTTTTTCCCTCCAAACCCCTTTAATCCCCGTCGCTGGTCAGGTATACTCCTTGTATTAGTTATCTGCTTTCAAACCATCTCAAAATAAGGAGTATCAACATGATACGCAAGCTTATAAGCCTGCTGCTGGTAGCGTGTTTTCTGCCCTTCCAGACCGGTTTCGCCCAGAACGCAATCCAGCTGAAGATCTCAAGCCAGCTGAAACCCGCTCCCACCGTCGCCACCCAGGCGCGGCTTCCGCACATGCGCTACTTCTCCTACACTCCCGAGACGGAGCACTTCCGTCTGCTGGTGGATAAGGGGGATATGGTCTCCCTGACCGGGGAAGACCTGGCGCGCGAGAGCTCCACACTCCTTAAGTATTTCCTTATCGGCGTTGCGCTGCCTAACGACGTATTCTGGGTCAATCTGCGCCCGGATTCCGCGGATTCGATCATCGACGAGCGGCTGGAAAAGACGGATATCGGACGCATCCTCCTCGAAGCGGACGTGGCCCTCAAAAAAGGCCTCGCGCAGCTGACCAACCCGCAGACCCCTACCGGACGCGCGTATTGGGACGCCCTTTACAAGAAAGCGCATGAGCTCTACGGCCAGACGCAGGTGACCATCCCGACACTGACCCGCCCCTGGATCGTACCCGGAGAGGTGATCATCCGCGAATCGGAAGGCAACGCCTACATCTATAAAGCCACCTTGAAAGTCCTGCTGGAACAGGACCACCTGAAAGGCTCCGCGGAGTATTCCTTCGAGGATCCCCGCATGCAGCAACTCAATGAGTATGCGGCGCAGCTCTGCCGCGAACAGATCCTTCCCGTGCTGACTAAGCAGGTCAATACCTCAAAGGAGTTCAGCTCGGTTCGTCAGGTGTATTATTCCCTGATCCTCTCCCAGTGGTTCAAGACTCGCTTTAGCGGCAAGCAGGGCAAGTACGCTTCCCTGATCGATTCCGGGAACCTTTCCGGTTTGACTTCAGGAGAGGAGTGGTCAAAGCTTACCTATTTTAAGGAGTATGAGAAGTCATTTAATGACGGGGAATACAATATCAGGGAAAACGCGGGAAGCGGCGCCAATCAGTCGATCCGCAGTTATGTCAGCGGAGGCGTGCAGTTTACCGCGAGCGCTCCCGGGGTTTTTGCCGGCAACGGAGCCGCGGATATCGCCGCTAAGATGGCGGATGGGCAGCAGCGCGTAGTAATGGCCGGAAATGCCGCGCAGGGCGATGGGGTAAGCGCGGAAGAGGCGAGGGTCGATGACATCGAAGAGCCTTTTGGCGGGCCCGGAGGCGGGTCGGTGCTTGAGTTCGCCAACCGCAGTTTCCGCATGGGCAGGGATTTCCATAAGCACGGCGGGCTGGTAAGTCTGGTCGAGGCGCGCGATCTGCTGCGCGTGGCGATCGAGGGCGACGAAGAGAGCGGCGTGAGAGGATACGCCGATATAGAGGATAATGAATCATTAGGCGAGACTACGAGGGCTGCGGCGCGCCGCAACCGCGAAAAGGCGGGCGCGCTTCTGGTGCAGGTCGAACAGGAGATCGCCAGGTATCAGGCGGCGATACAGCGCCCTGCGCCTGCTCGGGCACCTGCGCGGATCGGCGTATCGGTGGATGATATGCGCATGAAGCCGGATTCTTTCGATCCCACATTGCGTACGCTCTGGGGGTTGCTGTCCGAACCGGGAGGCGGTCCCGGCGCGGGTTCGATCCTGGAGGGGGCTAACCGCAGCGCCGAGGCGGCGATGCGTGCGATCGTCAACGCGCAGGTAAGCGAGGTAACCGCGAGGTGGGCCAGGGAGGGTTCCGGCGCGGTCACGGTCACCGCCGATGACGGCGAACAGTTCACCTTCCGCTATTATGTCGCAGGAGAATCCGAGCAAATCTCCGGGGCCACGCGCACTCCGCACGTGGTTGAGGTATCGTTCCGGGGAGTGCGCGTCGGATTCGTGCATTTTTCCGTGGATCAACGCCCGTCAGGGAGGAATAGCGCCGCGATATGGGCTTCTTTTGACGGCGTGAACCAGGTGGGGCCTATGGTGCACGGTCCTGGGCTGTTTGTTGCCGGGGATTTTTCCGAGAAATATAAAGGGCTGCATACGACGCTGTTGGGATTTGCGGCCAGGGTGGCACAATCGCTGGGCGCGGAATTACTCGGCGGAGTCCAGCTTGATGAACAAGAAGCGGCGTTGTTCGAAGCCGCGGGATTCTCCATGACGGATTCCCGGGAGACCGCACGGATTTCTTTGAAGGGCGCTAAGCCCGCGTCGCTGCCCGCGGTCGGCATTACGGAATCGGAGGAATTTTATGCCGGCATGCCGGCGGTGCTGAATTCGCTGGCAGAGTTGGCTCGCGCGCACAGCGATCCCGCAGCATT
>CAZAPM010000031.1:0-2873 GCA_964487475.1 uncultured Planctomycetales bacterium | reverse complement strand
TCTCCAATACAGCAGCCCGGAGCCGGCGAAGACGCTCTGGTCGAACAACCCCTTCACGTCGATCACCACGCCCTTGCCGGTCTTGGTATCCAGGCAGCTCTTGAGGGATTCCGGGTTCATCTCTTTTTTGAAGATATCATGGGAAACGGCGATGATCACCCCGTCCGCCTTGGTGCAGGTGAACGGCCCCATGAGGTCGATCCCGTACTCGTGCTTGACCGCCGCCGGATCGGCGACCGGATCGCACACGTGCACCTCGATCCCGTACTCCCGAAGCTCGGTGATGATATCGATCACGCGGGAGTTGCGGATATCGCTGACGTTCTCCTTGAAGGTGATACCGGCGACCAGCACTTTCGAGCCCTTGACCGCCTTGCCTGCGGCAATGAGCTGCTTGACCGTCTGCTCGGCAATGAATTTGCCCATATTGTCGTTGATCCTGCGGCCGGCGAGGATCACCTGGGGATGGTACCCCAGCTCCTCGGCCTTGAAGGTGAGGTAATACGGGTCAACGCCGATACAGTGCCCTCCCACCAGTCCCGGGCGCATCCGCACGAAATTCCACTTGGTGCCCGCGGCCTTCAACACTTCGAGCGTATCGATCCCCATGGAGTGGAAGATGATCGAAAGCTCGTTCATCAGCGCGATGTTAAGGTCGCGCTGGGTGTTCTCGATGACCTTGGCTGCTTCCGCCACCTTAATGGATTCGGCCTTGTATACCCCGGCCTTGACCACCATGCCGTACACCTGTGCCACCTCTTCGAGGGTCTCGGCGTCGCATCCGGAGACCACCTTGATCACGTTCTGCAGGGTGTGCTCCTTATCCCCGGGATTGATACGCTCCGGAGAATAACCCATTTTGAAGTCTTTCATGTATTTCAGGCCGGATACCTTCTCGATGATTGGAAGGCACACATCCTCGGTCACGCCGGGATACACCGTGGATTCGAACACCACGATGCTGCCCTTGGCCAGGTTCTTGCCCACCAGCTCCGAGGCGCTTTCCACGCAATAGAGGTCAGGCTGCTTGTTCTTGTTGATCGGGGTCGGCACCGCCACTACGATGAACCGGGCTTCCTTAAGCCGCGCCGGATCAGAAGTGACTTCCAGGAGCTTGGACTCCTTGAGCTCCTCGGATGAAGTCTCGCCGTTGGTATCGAGCTTTCCCTGCAGATCGGCGATACGCTTCTTATTAAGGTCGAAACCGATGGTCGGCACCAGCTTGCCGAACTCGACCGCCAAAGGCAATCCGACGTACCCTAACCCGACAACCGCCACCTTCTCCTTTTTAGTCAGCAACCCCTGATAGATCGACATGATATCTCCTACGTTAAGCTTATGAATATGACGATGTTGAGGATGAATAAAATTGCCGCTACCACATGAGCCATAGCCAGCTGCACCGGGGTCCAATCCACTTTGCAGCATTCCCCCTGGTGCTCGGCTGCCGATGCAACCGCAGGAACATCGCACCGCTCGCGCGCGGCGGTATAAAGCATGCTCATCGTTCTGCTCATTTAGAACCCCTTCTGCTTAAAATATTCCGCCGTGCGGCGCAGGCCTTCCTCGAAATTGACCGCCGGCTCCCATCCTAACTTCGCCTTGATCTTGGAAACATCCGCCCAGGTGCGGAACACATCCCCGGCGCGCACCGGCAGCAACTCCGGCTCGATCTTCTTGCCGAGGATCTTATTAATGATCTCTACCAGCTGCAGGACCGTATTGTCCCTGCCGTTGCCGACATTGAAGACTTCATGCTTGATCCCGGGGGTAAGCATACCCTTGATGTTGGCGTCCACCACGTTATCGATAAAGGTAAAATCGCGAGACTGCTTGCCGGTGCCAAAAATGGGCGGTTTCTTATCATTGAGGATACAGTGGATGAACTTGGGGATGACTACCGCATACTCGTCGTCAAGCGCCTGGCGGGGCCCGAAGACGTTGAAATAGCGGAAGCAGACCGTCTCGAGGCCGAAGTGTTCGGAGAAGATACGGCAGTAATACTCATTGGCCAGCTTGGAAAGCGCATACGGGGAAATGAGCACCGGATACGCATCCTCCCGCTCCGGGAACTTGTCGGTATCCCCGTAGACGGAGCTGGAAGAGGCCATCACGAAACGCTTGATCTTGTGCTTCTGGGCAGCCTGAAGCAGATTAAGGGTGCCGCCGATGTTGACGTCGTTGTAGGACTCGGGCTCCTTCAGGGACTTAGGCACGGAGCGAAGCGCGGCCTGGTGCGAGATGTAGTCGATGCCTTCGCAAGCCTTGTCGCAGGTGGCCTTGTCGCGGATGTCCCCGCGAATAACTTCGGGGGACAGTCCCTTTAAATTCGACTCTTTGCCGCTGGAGAAGTTGTCCAGCACGCGGACGAAATGACCTTCTTTAAGAAGACGTTCGGTAATGTGGGAGCCGATAAAGCCGGCGCCGCCGGTGACGAGAAATCTCATGCCTCCTCCTTATAAATATCGGTAAATGTACGCGGGAATATGGTACTGAATGTTCGTTAAAATATAGCCGAGGATCTTGGCGTGGGCCTGGCGCAGCATGGATTCACCGTGCTTGACCACACCCTTCTGGGTGCGGTTCGCCTGCACCACCATGATCACTCCGTCCGTCAATGCGCCGAGGAGCCCCGCATCGGTCACGGGGATGATCGGCGGCGTATCGAAAATGATATAGTCGAATTTGCCCTTAAGCGTCTGGATGAGCGAGCGCATCTTATTCGATCCCACCAGCTCCGCCGGGTTCTTAGGTATCGCGCCGCTCGGCAGCACGGTCAGGTTAGGGATACCGACGTTAACCAAAGCCTCCTCAAGGGGCGAATCCTTGGAAAGCACCTCCGTCAGCCCGGAATCTACGGTGATCCCCAGGTA
>CAZAPM010000030.1:0-2902 GCA_964487475.1 uncultured Planctomycetales bacterium | reverse complement strand
GGTGGATTCCTCGATGCGCTTGACCAGCAGGCCGTTCTGCTTCTGCAGGGAAACGTTCTGCTCCTGGAAGCTGGCCAGGAGCTTGCGCTGGGAAAGGATAAGGGTATGCAGCTCGATCCCCTTCTTCACCAGGAAGAAGAGCTTTCCCAAATCAATAGGCTTGCTGATGAAATCATACAGCCCCAGGTCCACGATACCCTGCAGCAGCTCCGGGGTCTCCTTCTCCAGGAAGGCGATGATGACGCTGTCGGCATCGACCCGCTTGAAGGCGCGGATAATGCTCGGGCCGTCCGTCTCCCCCACCCCGAACTGCGAGATCACCAGGTCATAGGCATCGCGGCGCAGCACGTCCAATGCCCCCTGCACGGTCGCCTCAAAAGTAACCTCATACCCACCGTTGATGATCAGCTCTTCACGGAGGTACCGCGAGATATCCTCGTTGTCCACCAGCAGCAGTATGCGCTTGTTGTCCGCCATATTATTCCTCTGTAGTGACGCGTATCGCCTCGTCAATGGTGGTCAGGCCTTCCCGCACCTTGATGTAGGCATCGTCACGCAGTATCTTCATATGCAACGTTTCGATGGCGTAATGCTTGATCTCATCGATCGACTTCTTTTTCATGATCATCTCGCGCATCGAATCGTCAATCAGTATCGCTTCAAGGATTGCTATTCTACCATGGAATCCGGTATTGTTGCAATAAGAACAGCCGGGAGAGGCATAAAAAACCGTGCGCTGTTTTTTCCCGTCGGGCCCGATATGGAACGGATCGAACTCTATCTCTTTGAGATACTCCTCCGGCACATCGATGGGACGCTTGCACTTGGCGCAGAGCCTGCGGCAAAGACGCTGGGCGCAGAGCATGACCAGGCTGGAGGCCACCAGGAAGGGCTCCAGTCCCATGTCGCACAGTCGGGTGATGCTGGAGATGGCGTCATTGGTGTGCAGGGTCGAGAGCACCAGCTGGCCGGTTAAGGCCGCCTTGACCGCGATGTCCGCGGTCTCGCCGTCACGGATCTCGCCGATCATGATGACATCCGGGCTCTGGCGCAGCAGGGAACGCAACCCGGAGGCGAAATCCAGCCCCACTTCCGGCTTGACGTGTATCTGGGTGATCCCGTCCACCTGGTATTCCACCGGGTCTTCGATGGTGATGATGTTGCGCTCCGGGGTATTAAGCTGGTTCAGGACCGAATACAGGGTCGTGGACTTACCCGAACCCGTAGGGCCGGTGACCAGGATCATGCCGAAGGGCTTGGCCACCGCTTCCTTGAAGATGCGCGCCGGCTGCTCGGAGAACCCCAGTTTGTCCAGGCCGATGGAGAGGTTAGCCTTGTCCAGAAGGCGCAGCACGAACTTCTGGCCGAAGGTGGTCGGCAGGCTCGAGACGCGGAAATCCACTTCTTTGCCTTCGAACTTGACCTTGAAACGGCCGTCCTGCGGGATGCGGTTCTCGGTGATGTCGAGGTTGGAGATGATCTTGAGGCGCGCCAGGACCGCGTTCTGGTTGATCTTGGGGATGTTGAAGATGTCATGCAGCGCGCCGTCGATGCGGTAGCGGATGCGCAGGCAGTCGAGTTCCGGCTCGATATGGATGTCCGAAGCCCGTTTCTTCAGCGCCTGGGTGAGCATCAGATCCACCAGCTTGACGATAGGGGCCTTCTCCGAATCCTTGAGCGCGCCGGAAAGCTCCAGGTCCTCCTGGCGCATGAGCTCGATATCCTTGTTCCCTTCCCCGCCGCCCTCGGCGCTGTCGAGCACCTGGGTGATGTCCTGGGATTCCCCGCGGTACTGCGCGTCGATGGCCCGGTTGATCTCCTCTTCGGGGCTTAAGACCGTGTCCACGTTGAACCCGGTGAAGGTCTTGACGTCATCCAGGGCGAATACGTTCAAGGGGTCGGACATGGCCACGGTCAGGGTCGAGCCCATCTTCGAAAGGGGGATCATGGTGTACTGCCGCGCCATGCGCTCCGGGATCAGCTTGATGATATCGGGATCGAACTTGTATTTGGTCAGGTGCAGGCGCGGGATGTAGAGCCGCTCGGAGAGGAGCGAAAGAATCTCGTCCTCGGAGATGATCCCCATCTCCACCAGCACCCGGCGCAGCGGCACGTGCTTCTGCTTCTGCAGCTCCAGGGCCTTGTCCAACTGCTCCTTGTTGACCTGCTTGCTCTTTAAGAGGATCTCGATTATGTTCTCTTTGATGATCTGCATAGGCCTGTCGTTGTGCTTAATCGTCGGGAGCGGTGACCCGCAGCACTTCCTCCAGCGTGGTCATGCCCTGATAGACGAGGTGCATCCCGTTCTCGCGAAGCGTCATCATCCCCTCTTTGCGCGCGCACTGCTTGACCACATGCTCCTGCGCCCGCGCCATCACCAGCTCGCGGACCGCGGGGGTGAGGATCAGCACCTCGCAGATCACGATACGCCCGTTGTACCCCAGGTTGAAACAGTGGGAGCATCCTTTCCCGCGGAAGAATTTCATGGGCACCTTGGGGTCCTTGGAAGGCCGCACCTTCAGGTTCTCCAGGACCTCCTTCGGCACCGCGACTTCTTCGCGGCAGTAACTGCACACCCGGCGCACCAGCCGCTGCGCGACCACGCATGCCAGGGAGGAATCGATGAGATACGGCTCCACCCCCATGTTGACCAGGCGGATGATCGCGCCGGGCGCGGTGGTGGTGTGCAAAGTCGAGATGACCAGATGCCCGGTCAGGGCGCTCTTGATGGCGATATCCACCGTTTCGAAATCGCGGATCTCCCCGATCATGATGACGTTGGGGTCCTGGCGCAGGATGGCCCTTAAGGATGCGGCGAAGGTCAACCCGATCTCCGGACGCACCGAGACCTGGTTGATCCCCTCCATCTGGTACTCCACCGGGTCCTCGACCGTGACGATGT
>CAZAPM010000029.1:0-3457 GCA_964487475.1 uncultured Planctomycetales bacterium | reverse complement strand
CATGCCTAATCTACGCCGCCAGCGTTCACTCTGAGCCAGGATCAAACCCTCCGAAAAAAATTCCGAAAGTATGATAACGGCTCTGATTTATATTTTGTCTCTTTTTACTCAAACGAATCGACCAATCGATATTGCTATCGTTGGCCACGCTTGGCTATCCAATTATCAAAAGAGCAGATCCCTCCAGCGCTATTGCTGGAGCGTAATCTGTTGTGCTGCAACAACCTTTCCCCAGAGGCAACAAAAAAGCGTCCCCGAACTTCTGGGACGCTTTATCGAAAAGCCGTCAGCGCCTTAGTCGGGAGTATTACTACAGAATCGTCTCTGCCGAAACGGAATGTGTAATCACTCTGAGGTTTTACTGAACTCACACAGAACAACGTTCATTCAAGGTTTACAAAATATACCAAACATCACTCGAGTTGTCAAGATTTTTTTTGATCTTTTTTTCGCGGCGCTTTTTCCCGGATTTCTCCGTCGGAGAATTATTCTCCGCATCCGCGCGCGGGGAAAATATTATCCCGAGATCAGCTGCGTCATCTTAAAGATCGGGAGAAAGAGCGCGATGACGATGCCTCCGATGACCACCCCTAAGACCGCGATGATCATGGGCTCCATCAGACTGGTCAGGGCGGAAACCGCCGCGTCCACCTGCTCGTCATAGAAGTCCGCGATCTTGGAAAGCATCTTCTCCAGCTGGCCGGTCTGCTCCCCTACCCCGATCATACGGCAGACCATGGGAGGGAACACCCCGCTCTTGGCCAGGGGCCGGGCGATCGGCTCGCCTTCCTTGACCGCGGTGCGGGCGTTGTTGATCGCCTCCTCCACCAGCTTGTTTCCGGAGGTCTTGGCCACGATGTCCAGGGCGTTCAGTACGGAAACGCCGGATTTGATCAGGGTGGAGAAGGTGCGCGAGAATTTGGCGATGCCCACCTTGGTCATCAGCTCTCCCAAAACCGGCACCTTGAGCTGGTACTTGTCGAACTGATAGCGGCCCTTGGGGGTGGCGATATACTTTTTGAGGAAGATGATCCCCACCACGAGCATGGCCACCCCGACCAGGAAAAAGCGGGTCATGAAATCGCTGATGGTGATCAGGATCAGGGTCGGCAAAGGCAGCTGCCCGCCCAGGGAATCGAAGATGCCCTTGAAGGTCGGCACCACCTTGACCATGAGAAAGACCGTGATGATGAACGCCATGGAAACGACCACCGCGGGATAGACCATGCTGGATTTGACCTTGCGCTGCAGGGCGGCGCTTTTCTCCAGATACCCGGCCAGCCGGTCGAGCACGTCGTCGAGCATACCGGAGGCTTCGCCCGCGCGGGTCATATTGATGAACAGGTCGGAGAAGACGCTGTTGTGTTTGGCCAACGCGTCGCAGAAGCTCATACCCGCTTCGATATCCTGCCGCACGGTGTTGACGATGTTGCGCAGGGTCAGGTTCTCGATCTGCTCCCCCAGGATACCTAAGGCCTGCACCAGGGGGATACCGGCGTCGATCATGGTGGCCAGCTGCCGGGAGAACACCACCAGGTCGTCGAGCTTGACCTTGCCCCCCTTCACCCCTTTGGCCTTGGCCTTCTCCTTCTTGGTGCTCTGGGTGATGGAGATGACGATCAGTTCCTTGTTATGCAGGAGCTCCGCCGCTTCGGTATCGCTCGCACCCTCTACCGTGCCGGTCAGCGCATGCCCGGTCCTGTCCTTCGCGATGTATTGGAATGTCGGCATAGTCTCTGTTAGAAGTTATCGACCACCCGCATGAACGCTTCGACAACTTTGGGGTCGAACTGGGTACCGGAGAACTTCCTGACCTCCCCTACCGCTTCCGCCTTGGAGAGCGGATTCTTCCTGTAGGAACGGGCGGAGGTCATGGCGTCATACGCATCGGCCACGTGCAGGATGCGCGCGCCGGTAAGGATATCCTCGTGCTTGCGGCCTTCCGGATACCCCGAGCCGTCGAAATGCTCGTGGTGCTGGCGCACGACCTCGATCACCCCGCTTAAGAAGGTCAAAGGCTCCAGGATCTGTGCGGCGATCTCCGGATGGCGCTTCATCTGCACCCACTCCTCGTTGGTCAGGCCCGCCGGCTTGGTGAGGATGCTGTCGGGGATGCCGATCTTGCCCAAGTCGTGCAGCTCGCAGGCCTCGCGCAGGTTCTCCACCTCCTTGGCGGAAAGATGCATCTCTTCCGCGATGGAGACGGCGTACCTGGCCACGTTCTCGGAATGGCTGTGGGTATAGGTATCCCGGGCTTCGATCGCCTGCGCCAGCACCCTGATGGTGCGCATGTAATTCGAACGCAGGTCCTCGTAAAGGCGGGTAAGGTTCTTGGTGGACTCCTCGATGCGCTTGACCAGCAGGCCGTTCTGTTTCTGCAGGGAGACGTTCTGCTCCTGGAAGCTGGCCAGGAGCTTGCGCTGGGAAAGGATCAGCG
The DNA here is from genome assembly GCA_964487475.1 of uncultured Planctomycetales bacterium. Taxonomy (GTDB): domain Bacteria; phylum Omnitrophota; class Gorgyraeia; order Gygaellales; family Profunditerraquicolaceae; genus CAZAPM01. The sequence continues at coordinate 1,020 of CAZAPM010000029.1, read as the reverse complement.
TATGCAGCTCGATCCCTTTCTTGACCAGGAAAAAAAGCTTTTCCAGATTGATCGGCTTGCTGATGAAATCATAGACGCCCAGCTCCACGATCCCCTGCAGCAGCTCGGGGGTCTCCCTTTCCAGGAAGGCGATGATGACGCAGTCGTTATCGACCTTTTTGTACCCGCGGATGATGCTCGGGCCGTCCGTCTCCCCCACCCCGAACTGGCAGATCACCAGGTCATAGGCGTCGCGGCGCAGCGCGTCCAGGGAGCCCTGCACGGAAGACTCGAAGGTGACCTCATATCCCCCGTTGATGATCAGCTCTTCGCGCAGGTAACGGGAGATATCCTCGTTATCTACCAGCAGCAGTATGCGTTTGCTTTCGGGCATCTTATTCCTCGGTGGTGACGCGGATCGCCTCGTCTATGGTGGTCAGGCCGTCCCGCACCTTGATGTACGCATCGTCGCGCAGGATCTTCATCTTGCACGTATTGATCGCGTAGTTCTTGAGCTCATCGATCGATTTCTTTTTCATGATCATTTCGCGCAGCGAATCATCGATCAGGATGGCTTCAAGGATTGCTATTCTACCATGAAATCCGGTGTTGTTGCAATAAGAACAGCCGGGCGCGGCATAAAAAACCACGCGCTGCTTTTTACCGTCGGCATCGATGCGGTACGGGTCGAACTCGATCTCCTTAAGGTACTCCTCCGGCACGTCGATGGGCCGCTTGCACTTGGCGCAAAGGCGGCGGCAGAGGCGCTGGGCGCAGAGCATCACCAGGCTGGAAGCGACCAGGAACGGCTCGAGGCCCATGTCGCAGAGGCGGGTGATACTGGAAATGGCGTCGTTGGTGTGCAAGGTGGAGAGCACCAGCTGTCCGGTCAGGGCCGCCTTGACCGCGATGTCCGCGGTGACGCCGTCGCGGATCTCGCCGATCATGATGACGTCCGGGCTCTGCCGCAGCAGGGAACGCAGCCCCGAAGCGAAATCCAGCCCGATCTCCGGCTTGACGTGTATCTGGGTGATCCCGTCC
>CAZAPM010000028.1:2409-3652 GCA_964487475.1 uncultured Planctomycetales bacterium | reverse complement strand
ATACTAAAAAAGAGATCACCTGGGAGATGATGCAGCAGGGGATCGAGGTCGGCGGGGTGTACGTCCGCAAGTCCCTGATCCAGAATGCGGCGATCGGAAGATCGAGCGTAGTGGTCAGCAGCGCGGTAAGCGCCAGCACCATCGGCAAGGCGGATATAGAGTTCCTTTATGCGCAGGACAGCGTAGTGAATGCGATCGCAGGCGGATGGGCGATCATATATAACTCCGTACGCCAGAAGGTTGCGGCCAAGCCCCAGACTTGCTATGCGGATATCTTCCGCAAGGAACATATCGAAGCGGTGGTGCCTTTTGGCACCGATGCCAAGGCCTGGGATAAGAAGCCCATGCAGGGCAACAAGTACAGCTTTGAAGAGCTGCGCGCCATGGAGAATATCATGGCCGTCAATGCCAGGACCAAGGCGCAGGCAGCGCTTCTGCTTAATATGGTGCACACCGCCAGGCTGCTTGATCCCGCGGTGCTTGATTCGAACGGATTCCAGGCGGCTATTTTCGACTTGGACGGCGTCATTACGGATACCGCGACCGTGCATATGCGGGCGTGGAAGGAGACCTACGAAGCGGCGCTGCGCAAGCTGGAAACCAAGTTCGGGGTGCCTTTCGCGGAGTTCACCCAGCATGAATATGAGCTGCATGTGGACGGCAAGAGCCGCTACCGCGGGACCGAAGCGTTCTTCAGAAGCCGCGGCTTTACCGCAGAGCAGCTGTCCTACGGTGATGACAAGGCTAAGGATACCGTCTACGTGTGGGATGGCGCCGATGCATATTTCGATATTTCCGGTATCGCCAACGCCAAGAATATAAGGTTTAACGAGCTTCTGGATACCGGTGCCGCCAAGGCGGATGTGTTCGAGGATGCGGTCGTTCTCGTCAAGCAGCTGAAAGCTGCCGGGATCAAGGTCGGTATCGCCTCCGCGTCCAAGAATACCCCGAAGGTCCTGAAGGGTGTCGGGCTTTTCGAGCTCTTCGATGCCATTGTCTGCGGTCTGGACGTGACCAATACCGCTGCCCAGTCCAAGCCTTCGCCGTGGCTTTTCATCGAATGCGCCCGCCGCCTGGGCACCGATCCGGCGCATGCCATGATGGTCGAGGATGCGGCACCCGGCGTGCAGGCCGGCGCCGCGGGTAACTTCAAGCGCGTGCAGGGTATCGCCCGCCGCAAGGGCAATGACAAGGCCGGGGATTTCGAGCAGCGTATCGCCAACCTGAAGCAGTTCGCGCACCA
>CAZAPM010000028.1:0-2309 GCA_964487475.1 uncultured Planctomycetales bacterium | reverse complement strand
TACATCGATCAGTGGTACGTCAATGACATTACCGGCCAGATCATCGATAAGGATACCTTCGAGCAGCGCACCGCTGAGGAGACCCCGCATACCCGTAAGCTCAAAGAGACCTTTATGCCGGTTTACTTCGTGCATGTCACCAAGGCGGCGTACGAGCATTTCAGCCCCAACCTGGAGTTCATGGCCCAGCTGGTGGTGCACGAGTATTTCGATCATCTGGTGCTTGCGCCCAGCGGCCTGACCCGCCATCACCATGCCTGTATCCAGGAGATCTACTTTGCGAGCGATGAGGCGCGGAAGCTGGGGGTGAGCGATCTTGACCTGTTCTACCTCGAGATCGGTAACGCCAATTACCTTGATTCCCTGGTGGAGAACTACAACCCGAACCTCGATCCTACGGGCAGCTTCCAGGCGGCGCTTTACCGCCGGTTGAAGATGCCGCTTAAGCAGGTCGCTCCTTCGGTCACCGTACATCGCGACGGGGTGGAAGTGAAGAAGGCGCCCGGTACCGCAAAAGTCTCTCCCCAGGAGCAGGATGCGCTGGTGGCGCTTTCCGCACGGCTGGCGTCAGAGGGCAAGGTGATCACCGATACCGCCGCCCTCGCCGGAAGGGTGGCTTCCTGGATCAACGAACGCAAGCCGTCCCTGATCTATGACCGCCTGGTGCAGTACCTCCATGACGGGACCGTGCGTATCATCGTTGACGACCTTGGTCCGGGAGAGGTGTTCTATCCCCGTCCGGAAGGAATCGAGTTCGGGTACATGGGGATCCTGAGCTTCATCAATAAGGATCCGGCGGAGAATATTTACTACGTGCACATCACCCGCGGCATCTTCGACCTCTACGGCCAGGGCCAGCACAAGAAGTTCATCACTCAGGTGGTGGCACACCTCTTCATGGAATACTTCGTCATGATCACGGAATGCGACTTCAGCCATTCCTTTGCGAGCATGCAGGAGTTGCACTTCTCCCCGTCCCATGCCCGCGGTGCAGGGGTCAGCGAGCTCGACTTGTTCTATCTCGATTACGCCACCGAGAAGAAGGACCTGCCTTATTTCTTCGCGCTGCTGAATAACTACGATACCCGTAAAGACCCGACCGGAGCGTTCAAGGCGGAGATCTACAAGCGTCTGGCTGTGCTCGAGAACAAGATGTTCGGTTACCTTAAGGTCGGCGAGGGTGATATTTTGGCGCTGTATGCATATTATCTGGAAGGCAAGAGGATGGATGTGCAGCGCTTGAGCGCTGCGCTGCGCGAATATGCCGTACAGGAAGCCGCGGCAGGAGCTGCTCTTGCGGTCGCTCCCCATCTGCGCGGGACCGCGGCGAATAACCTCCTCATCGCGGTGCAGCATCCGAGCTATGCCAACGGCGAGACGCTGTATCTGCCCGAAGACATGAGCCTGCGGACATTGGAGGAAAGCGGCGCATACCGCGTCGTGGAATTCGATTATCGCGAAACATGGAAGAAGGCGCAGCGCAAGATATCAGGATTCCGCCGGCAGCGGGAAAGGGCACGCGCCGATACCACCCTTACCGCCGGAATGCGCAAGAAACAGACCAAGCGCATCACCAATCAGATCAAGGAGACCAGCAAAACGCTTATCCATGCTGCGGGAACCCGGGTAAGAGAGGAGCTCGCGAATCGCATTATGGAGGTGCGCAAGGGTAAGGCCGGCCAGTGCATCACGGTCGGCGTGATGGGGGCTTCTTCGGCCGGTACCTCCAGCTTTATCAGGCACCTGCAGAAGGACCTGGAGAAGCAGGGCTTAAAGGTGTATGTCGCCGGCTCCGATATCTTCCTGCATCTGGGCAACCACTTCCGCTATGAGCAGTCGGGCGGCATGCGCGACGTGATCCTGCAGGGTCCTGCGATCTACGACGAAGGGACCTATCACCGCGCGCTGCAGAGCATCAAGTACGGCAAGAAGGGCGGAAAGCTGCCTTTTGAGCCTCATGTTTCCGGTGACAAGAAGCAGGAGTTCGATCCGCCATACGACGTGCTCCTTACCGATTCCCCCTATATGGGCTTGAACGGCGAGATCCGCAAGGAGCTCGATCTGCTGGTAGCAGTGGTGTTCAATGATGTAAAGATCAGGCTTGAGCGCCGTATCGACCGCGATACCCTGACCAGGGAAGAGGGCGGGGACCGTTGCCTTTCCGTGGAGTACGTGATCAACGAGTTCGCCCAGAAGCAGATGCATGAGACGCACCACGCCATGAGGTTCGTGGTGGAACAGTATGCGGATTACATCTGGCAGCAGGATACGGGCAAGTTCCTGATCCGTAAGCAGAATCCCGCGTATCC
>CAZAPM010000027.1:0-4827 GCA_964487475.1 uncultured Planctomycetales bacterium | reverse complement strand
CGGAGAGGCAGGGATTCGAACCCTGGGTCCCTTGCAGGACACACGCTTTCCAAGCGTGCGCGATCGACCACTCTGCCACCTCTCCAAATTTCGATCTATTGCTTAGGCAAGGAGCTACGGGGTTTAATTATACCTGCTCCTCCCCCTTATTGCAACCTCTTTCACACCCCCAGGTCCGTCGGCCCGCGGCCGAGGCCCTTGAGCATCGCGATCGTCCCGTCTATCTGCTCCCGGACGCTCTCCTGTTCATGCGCCCGGTGAGGATACAGCGAGTACAACGGCCGGTATTTGAGCGGGGTCACATTCAGCATCAATGAATTCGCCCCTGCCAGAAGCCCCTCTTCCCTGGCGCGCGCAGAGAGGGTCTCGAATGCGGTAGTGACCAGGATCTTGGCGTTGCGCGGCGCCATCAGCCTGGATAACGCCAGCACGCCCAGCACCTCCTCTTCCCTGCACGCCCCATGGCCGGCCAAAGGCGTATTCGGATGCGGCAGGAAAGGCCCGAAACTGAACATCTCCGCGTGGAGCTCTCCTGCCAGCACGATATCGTTATAAAGATCCTCGCGCGTCTGGCCCGGCACGCCGATCAGGCTTCCGGTAAGGATAAGGTACCCCAATTCATGCGCCCGGCGCAGATGCGCCAGCCTGGTATCCAGGGCGCTTCCTCCGTGGATCGCCGCATACAACTTCGGGTTCGAGGTCTCGAAGCGCATCAGGAGCCCCCGCGCTCCGGCGCGGTACAACGCCTCCAGCCCCTCCAGCCCCACCTCCCCGAAACTGACGAAGATAAGGCACGGATACCGGCGCCTGATCTCCTCGACCAGGAACGCGAGCTCTTCGACCGGATACGCGCCCTCCCCGCTTTGCAGGACCAGGGATTTGAACCCGTACACTTCCACCGCCTCGGCCGCTGCCGCCAAGACCTCTTCCCTGCTCATGCGATAACGGGTAACCGGGGTTTCCCGGGATATCCCGCAGTACACGCAGGAGCGTACGCAATGGTTGGAAAGTTCGATGATCCCGTGCACGCAGCAGGAATTCTTATGGTAGCGCTGCCGGAGCAGATTCGCCGTGCCGTAGAATGACTCTCTGGCCTTGGGATCGGTCAGGGATAAGAGATACTGCGCGTCATACTTTTGAGGGATCTCGCCCTGTCCGGCTTTCTCCAGGATGGAACTTAAGCGGCGATCATTCCCCGGGCTTCCCGCGCCCGCGGCTGCCCGGCGCGCATCCACATCCTGCAGTTCGAAAAACAAGTCCTTCCAGGTATCGAGGGACGCCAGGGCCTCATCGGAGCGCACCTTAGAGATGACGTAGCCTCCCTGGGCATACACATAGTCACCCGGTGCGAGCGCGATAAGTTCGTTAAAGGCGGTTTTCCGCTCCCCGAAATAGGAAATGACGGCGACGTTGCCGCGGACCTCTTCGACCAGAGCGGGGATGGCGTAACACATAGGAAAGGGGCCTCTTAAGACTCGACTTCGATGCGGTCGATGTAGAACTCTTTGGCGGTGGTGGCGCGCACGCCAAGGTTGCCGCAGGTTGGGCAGTTGAAATCCCCGCGCTTGTAGTCGAAGACCACGTCGCAGGAGTTACAGCGCAGCGTCACCGGCTTGGAGGCGATGTGCACCAGGGCCTGCTCGGCCATCGTGCCTTTGGATATCTCCGCGAAGTACATCCGCACCGATTCCTCGGCCAGGCCGCTTTCCGTGCCCATGACCAGGAATACCTCCGTCACCCTTTTCGCCTGGGCGAGGGCGGCTTTCTCCAGCACCTGCTTGACGATCCCCTCCACGATATGATGCTCATGCATGGCGGAAGGTCTCCTTCTGTTTCTGGGTCGCCGGAGGGGAATAGGTGTTGCGCATGCACAGGCATTTCTTGGGACAGATCTCGACGCAGGCGTTGCAGGAGATGCAGCGCATACGGTCGATCTCCCACTCCTTCTGCTCGCGGCGCACGGCCAGCGCGCCGGTGGGGCACTTGCGCTGGCACATCCCGCAGAAGATGCAGGCCTTGATATCTATCTCGATGTGCCCCCGGGTCTTTTCCTTATGCGTCGCCGGGCCGAACGGGTACTTCACGGTCACGGGCTTGCGGAAAAGGCTCTTGAGCACGGTCTTCGTCATCACAAAGAATGCCATATTAGCGCTCCGTACAGCTGATGCAGGGATCGATGGTCAATATCAACACCGGCACATCCGCCAGGCTTACCCCCGGCAGCACATGCACCAGCGCCGCCATGTTGGCGAACGTAGGGGTGCGCACCCGCATCCGCTGCAGGAAACGGCTGCCGTCCGCCTTGGCGTAATAGATGACCTCTCCTCTGGGCTGCTCGGTGCGGGCAAAAAACTCACCCTGCGGAGTGCCCGTGACCTTGACCTCCAGAGGGCCTTCGGGAATTTTAGCCGCAGCCTGGGTGATCAGGTCGATGGACTGGAAAAGCTCCTTGATCCGCACCACGCAGCGGGCATAGGAATCCCCGCGGGTATCGGTGATGGGCGCAAAGGAAAGGTCCTTGTACGCGCAATAGCCGAGCTTGCGGGTATCGGAGGAGATCCCGCTGGCGCGCAGGGTCGGGCCTACCGCTCCCAGCTCATACGCCTTCTCCGCCGAAAGCCTGCCCACGCCTTCCAGGCGGTGCTTGACCGAACTATCCTCCAGGAAGACAGCCGTGATCTCCTTGATCTCCCCCTCGAATTTCTTGAGCTTGGCAACGATATCGGCCAACGTCGCGGCATCGATATCCCGGCGCACGCCCCCCACCTTCGAGGAGGCGAAGATAACCCGGCCTCCGGTAGTCTGTTCGATGATATCCAGCACCTGCTCGCGCAGCCGCCAGCAGTGCATGAATAAACTCTCGAACCCGAAGGCATCCGCCATCAGCCCCAGCCAGAGCAGATGCGAATGCAGACGGGAAAGCTCGGACCAGATCACGCGCAAATACTGCGCGCGTGACGGCACTTCCAGCTTCATGATCTCCTCGATCGCCAGGCAGTACGTCAAGCCGTGGATGAAGGAACAGATGCCGCAGATACGCTCCGCCACGTACACGAAATCGATGAAATCCTTCTTCTCCACCAGTTTTTCCAGTCCCCGGTGGATATATCCGATCGTAGGGATCGCCTCCACCACCTTCTCGTCTTCCAGCACCAGGTCCAGGTGGATCGGCTCGGGCAACACGGGATGCTGCGGTCCGAAGGGAATGATCGTACGGTTACCCATATCAGGCCCCCGCTTTCTTCTCTGCGCCGCCGGCAGGAGGATTGAAAGGCACCTTGATGTTGGTGCGGTAAAAATTGCCTTTATAGTCGATGACCATGCCGGTGACCTCCAGGCCGTAGAGGTCCTTGATCTCATTCTCATACAGGAACGCCGCCCAATACACCGGACTGATGCTGGGAACCGAGCCGCCGGAAAGGGGGACTTCCACCCGCACGTTCACGAACTCATAGTTCTTGTCGAAGGAGTAGTTAAGCTCCAGCTTCTCCGCCAGGCGCGTGCACCCGATCTGGACCAGCCTCCACCCCTGCGCCTTGAACTCGCCGGCTTTTGCCAGCAGCGCCCCTTGATCCGCCATCACCAGCTTCTGCTCCTCGATCATGGGTTCCTCTCCACTTTCTTTTCCAGATAAATGCGCTCGCGTTTCTCCGAGATCTTCTCCCGTTTGAAGCGGACGTACCCTAAGCGCTGGTAAAAATCCACGTTGCGCTTGCTCTTGTGCCCGGCAAACCCCTCATACCGGGAAACCTGCGGGAACGCCGCCTCGATCTGCTGCATGAGTTTATGCCCGATCCCCTGGTTCTGGTACACCGGGTGCACGATCAGCCGGCTGATGTAACAGGAATCCCCCTCCTGGTACGCCCGCACGGAACCGACGATCTTGCCGTCCATCACCGCCTTGAGGAAGGTCATGCGGGAAAGATCCTGCGTCATCTCCTCCAGGGTCTGGCGAAGGGGCGAAAGGGAGAAATCCTTGTAAAGTTCCGCCTCGCTCTGGTACGCCAGCTTCTGCAGCGCGAGGATCTCCGGAGCATCCTCCGGCTTGGCCGGCTCGATGGAAAGGTACAACTCCCCCGACTCCATCTTGTTCATCCGGCTGCGCTTGGCCTCCAGCACGCCGAGGGCCTTGACCACGCCGTCGATGATCGACTCCGGACGCGCCGCGCATCCCGGCACGTAGACGTCCACGGGCAGCACCTTATCCACCCCGCCCATGACGTTATAGCACTCGGCGAAGATCCCGCCCGAGGTCGCGCAGATACCCACCGCCACCACCACTTTCGGGTCGGGCATCTGCTCGTAGATGTTCTGCACCACCTCCCGGTTCTGCTCGTTGATGCAGCCGGTGATCAGGAAAATATCCGCATGCTTAGGATTGCCGGTGTTGACGATCCCCAGCCGCTCCACGTCGAAACGGGGCATCAGCGCAGCCAGCACCTCGATATCGCAGCCGTTGCAGCTCGAACCGTCGTAATGGATGACCCAGGGTGATCTCTTGAAAAATGGCATTTTACCTTAAAGCTCCGTCATTGCGCGAAATAGAGAACCATGATATTGCCCAAACCGAAGACCAGCGCCACCCCCCAGGAACTCGCCAGGGCAAGCTGCCATTTGAACCGGGCAAAGGTATTATCCACAAGGATGGCCGCGAAGTACGCCAGCAGCGCCGCCGCGACCGCCAGCAGCGGCTGCGCGGCGAAAAAGAGGTAGACGAACCCGAGGATAAGCACGTTCTCGAACCAGTGCGCCACCTCGATCGCGGCCAGGGCGCGGCCGGAGAACTCCGTGGTGATCCCCTTGACCAGCTCCTGATGCGCATGATGC
>CAZAPM010000026.1:0-12101 GCA_964487475.1 uncultured Planctomycetales bacterium | reverse complement strand
TGCATCCTTAGCATCCACGCCTGGCTGGCAGTGCAGGGGATAGGGTGGGGGCTTCCCGACCGGTGGAACGTCGATGAGCAGACCGCAAAATCCCTGACGCTCCTCTCAAAACGGGACTTGACCGCGGTCGTCGATACGGCGCATCCGCCCCTGTACAACTACCTGCTGGCGGCCTTCCAGGCGCTGCTGCTGGCCGTGATGAAGCTATCCGGGGTGCCGCTGCAAAGTATCGCCGCGCAGGCGAAAGGCTCCTGGCAAATGCTTGCCCGGACCGCTCCGGGATTTACGGTCGCGCTCGGTATCTGGTCGCGGCTTTTTACCGTGCTCCTCGATCTGGGGATCATCGCGCTCACCTACAAGATAGGGAGGCTGCTTTTCCCGGCACCCAGGCCAGCACTCCTGGCTGCAGGCATACTGGCGGTAAGCACCGGACTGGTCGAGGTCAGTCATTTTGCCAAACACACCTCTTTGGTGGCGCTCTTGACGCTCCTCAGCGCATATTTCGTTTTTCGCTCCATAGTGCGCTGCCAAAAAAAGGACAGCTATATCGCCGCCGCAGTTTCCGGCGTAGCGGCCGCGACCCAGGCGGACGGAGGCTTCGCGTTTTTATACGCTGCGGCAGGAGCGTGGTACTGGATGCTTCTCCTTTACCGCGAAAAAAGACCCGCGGTTGCGATCTTTCGCTTCACTGCCTGGCACCTCGCCTGTGCCCTGGCGGGTTTTACCGTGGGGTGGCCTACCATCTGGGGCACGCTGACGGACTACTCCGGGAAGCTCCTCTTGGGCTTCAGCGCTGCGGAACCTTCCCTGGTGACAGCGCCCTTGCTCGTCAACGCCGCGGAAAAAAGCGCCGCCTACGGCGCGCACGTACTCTATGTGTTCAGTCCGCTTCTGGGGGTGTGGGTGATCGCCTCCGCGCTGTATTGTCTATACCACTGGAAACGAATGCTCCCTTTTTCGGGAATATTCCTCTTCGCGCTGGTGCCATACGCCCTCATGCCGGTATTTTACTTCACCAAATTCGACGGCGCGTACACCAAGCTCATGATCCATCTGCTGCCGCCGCTTTCCCTGTGCGCCGGACTTATCCTGCACCGCGTGTGGACGCATCTGGCGGCAAAAGGGATCAGGGCTTTTGCCATCGCCTGGACATGCCTGCTTTTCACCACCGCGATCGCCTATGCCCTGCGCGCCGACAGGGTCTTCGAGCATGCCGATACCCGTTATGCGCTCACGCGCTGGATCGAACAAAACGTCGGGAGGGATGAGGGGATCGCGCACCTGCAGCAGCCGGATCTGTTGTTCTCATCGCGCATCCTGCGCACGCACGAGGTACATTTTCTCGGCCGCAACTCCCAAAACCCTTCGGATATGCCTTTATACCGCAAAGGGGACGAGGAACTGGCGCGTGAATTCGCCGCATCCCTGGTCGCGCACCCGCCCGCAGAGAAGTACTTCCTGGTAGCGGCAGGCAGGGATTTCCTCTATGAACCGCACAGGGTGACCCCTGCGCTGCGGAACACCTTCCTGTACCTCCTGAGGGAAGGCAAGATCCCGGGATATACGCTGCACCGGGAGTTCGCCTTCCCGGAATCACTGATTTTTTCACCGAGGCCGGCGTATACCGCGCCGCGCATCCTCGTCTACAAAAAAACCCCAGAAAGGAATACGCCATGATCTCCGTGTTCGGATCGAAAGTCGGCCAGGAAGAGCTTGCCGAGATCAAGACCAGCATCGATAACCAGTGGCTCGGCATCGGGCCGAAGAACAAGCGCTTCGAAGATGAGTTCTCCCAGAGGCTGGGCCTGCCTTTCCTGCTCCTGCTTAACAGCGGCTCGAACAGCCTGTACATGGCCATAAAACTGCTGAACTTAGCGCCCGGCACGGAGGTGATCGTGCCCTCCTTCACCTGGATCGCCTGCGCGCACGCCGTTGCCTTATGCGATTGCGTGCCGGTGTTCTGCGACGTCGATCTGGCGACCCATAACATGACGGTCGACACGGTGCGCCCCTGCGTAAGCAAAAAGACCGGGGCGATCATGGTCGTGCATTACGCCGGCAAACCCGTGGATCTGGCGCCTATCGCCGCGCTGGGATACCCCGTGATCGAAGACGCCGCCCATGCCGTCGACTCCAAGATCGGGGACCGCTATTGCGGCTCGATCGGGGATATCGGCATATACAGCTTCGATGCGGTAAAGAACTTAAGCATCGGGGAAGCGGGAGGGCTTACCGCGCGCAATAAGGACCTCTACCGCACGGGAAGCCACTTACGTTACTGCGGGATCGGCAAGTCCGGATTCGAAGCCTCCGCGACCAAGAAGCGCTGGTGGGAGTATTCCATCATGGATTACTTCCCGAAGATGATCTGCGACGACGTGGCCGCCTCGATCGGGCTGGCGCAGCTGAAAAAACTGGACGAGCACCAGGCCCTGCGCAGGAAATACTGGGAGATGTACCAGAAGGAACTCCCCAAAGCGGATTGGCTGGTGCTTCCGAAAGGGCCGGAGGCGCACGAGCAACACTCCTATTTCACGTACTGCATCCGCTTAAAGAACGGCAAGCGGGACGAACTGGCGCATTACCTTTACGAGCAGGGGGTATACACCACCTTGCGTTTCCACCCGCTGCATATGAATCCGATCTACAGATCCACGGCCAAGCTGCCCAACTGCGAACTGCTCAACGAGACGGCGCTCAACATCCCGCTCCATCCCGGGTTAACGGAAAAGGACATGGCCTACGTGATAGAAAAGATACTGAAATTCAAAGGGTGAAGATGAAAAACACCGGTCCAAGAAGCGTCATCGTGCTGGGAGCAGGCTGTACCGGCTTATCGGCAGCGCTTGAGCTTGTCCGTAAGGGCGTCAAAGTCACCGTCCTGGAAAAGGAAGGGAGTGTCGGAGGGCTGGGGGGAAGCGTGCAGATCCGTGGCAACGTATACGATTACGGCCCGCACCTGTTCCATGCCCATGACCCGGCAGTGCTCAAAGCGGTGCTTGACGTGGCCGGCGAGGAACTTTTCCCCATCCAGAGGACCATCCTGATCAAATTCCTGGGGAAGTATTTCCACTATCCCCTGCTCATCCATGACGTGATCCGGAACCTGCCCCCGCATACCACAGTACACGCGCTGGCCAGTTTCCTCTACTTCAACGCGAAAGCCGCGGTGCGCAAGACCAAAGTTGAAACCTCGGAGACGGTGCTGATACACAGCTACGGCAAGGTGCTCTACGAGCTTTTTTTCAAGCGTTACATCTACCACGTCTGGGGGATACCCGCATCCCAGTTCTCTCCGCGTTTCGCCCGCCAGCGCATTCCGCAGGTATCCACCCTGCAGCTGCTTTACAAATTCCTCCAGGTGCTCAAGTTCCCCGGAAAGACCAAGACCGACGCCGACCATTACGTGGAGAACGTCGAAGGGACGCTTTACTCGAGCAAAAGGGGATTTTGCGCCATACCGGAGAAGATGGCTGCGCAGATCACCGCAGCCGGAGGGGCCGTCCGGGTCAACTCCGCAGCGACCAGCATTACCCGCACGGAACGCGGCACCTTCCTGGTCACCGATTCGCGGGGAACGCGTACGGAAGCACAGGGGCTCATCAGCACCATTCCCCTCGATGAGGCGGTGCGCATGGTCACTCCCGCCTTTCCCGCATCCGTCCTGGCTTCGGCCGGCAGCCTGAAATACCGGGCGGTGGTGTTCGTCGGCCTGCTGATATCCAAAACCCCGGTGCTTCCTGCGGCGATCCTTTACTTCCGGGAACACGTCTTCAACCGCATCACCGATTCCTCGTACTTCGGGATCGAAGTCACCCCGCAAGGCCATTCGGTCCTGGTCGCGGAGATCTCCTGCAACGTAGGGGATCCCCTGTGGAAGGATGAACGCACCTGCGGAGATACCGTGGTCAGGGAACTCTGCAAGGAGGGATTCATCACCCCGGAGCAGGTAAAAGAGGTCAACGTCTTCCGCGCCTCGCACGCCTACCCGATCTACACGTTGGGCTTCGAAACGCACCTCGAGACGCTCCAGAACGCGTTCGAATCAATGGGAGCGGTGGAGACCACGGGCAGGCAGGGGCTCTTCCAATACGTCAATGCGCACATCGGTATCGCCATGGGACAGAAGGCTGCCGCAGACCTTATGAAAAAGATGGAGGCGAAACAATGAACCGGCGCCTGCGGTTTCGCCATCCCCGGTCCCCGGATGTGGTCCTCTGCAGCATCGAACGGAAGGATAATCCGGCGCTGCGCACCTGGAAGAACCGGTACCGGGAAAGTTTCTTCCATACCCGGGTCATCACCCCTGCGCAGCAGGAACGCTGGTTCGCCGCTTACCTCCGGGATGCGGGGAACCATATGTTCATGATCCTCTACCGCAACAGGAAGATCGGGTGCGCGGGGTTTAAGCTGCGCAACGGGCACGCCGATATCTATAATGTCATCCTCGGGTCGCCGGCCTTTGCCCGCAAAGGGATCATGTCCCGGGCATTGGAGGCGCTCCTGGCGCACCTGGCGCTCCAAAACTGCCGGGGTATCACCCTGAAAGTGCTCTCGCGCAACCGCAGCGCCATCAAGTTCTACTTAAAGAACGGGTTCCATGTGCAGCGCACCTGCAAAGGGTATCTTCTCCTGCGGCTGCCTTTGCGCACTGCCCGCGGGATACTGAGCCATGAGTGAGCGCATCCTGTATCTTTCCTATGACGGTTTGACGGATCCCCTGGGAGAGGCCCAGGTATTACCCTACCTGCACACCCTGGTTTCCCGGGGAGCGCAATACGGGATAATCTCCTTTGAAAAAAAGTCCCGCGCCCAGGCAGTATCCCGCCTGCAGGAAACCCTTCACACCATGGGGATCGAATGGAAACCGCTGCCTTACCACAAACATCCCCCGGTACTCTCGACGCTCTTCGATATCCTGCGCGGGTATCTCGCGGCGGCGGCGCTTCACGCCAAAACGCCTTTCAGGATATCCCATTGCCGGGGATACATCGCCGGAAGTATCGGATTGCTCCTGAAAAAAACCCGGGGAGTGCCGTTCATCTTCGACATGCGCGGATTCTGGGCGGATGAACGTGTCGAGGCGGGGATGTGGAAAAAGAACGGGGTGATCTTCCGCGCGGCAAAAAAACTCGAAAAAATGCTGCTTAAAGAGGCCGGGGAGATCATCGCGTTGACGGAAGCGGCACGCCGGGAGCTTGCCGGATCACCGCACCTGCGGGATGCTGCGGCGCGCATCAGCGTCATCCCCACCTGCGTTGATTTAGCCCGATTTGCTCCGGCGTCCGGGACCCGCCCGCGCACCAAACGTTTCATCTACGTGGGATCCTTGAGCACCTGGTACCTGCCCGAAGAAATGGTCGCGTTCTTCCGTGCGGCGGAAAAAACCGGGCTGGCCACGGAACTGCTGGTGGTCACGCAGGAAGCCTCCCATTTCAAGAATATGCTGGCGGAAAAAGGTCTTGAGGAAAAAGGGATCCGGGTGGTCACCCCGCTTACCCGGGCGATGATCCCGGAGCTTATCAGAAGCGCCGATGCCGGGCTTTCCTTCTACACCCCGGGATTCTCCCGCAAAGGATGCGCGCCGACGAAGATCGGGGAATACCTTGCCTGCGGGATCCCGGTGGTGGCTACCGCAGGAGTAGGGGACACGGACAGTATCCTCCTGGATACCCGCACCGGAGTGTCCCTGCCGGAGTGCACCGGGGCGGCTTTCACTGAAGCGCTCGCCTCCTTAAAGAGACTCCTCGAGGAACCGGGACCGCTCGCGCAACGCTGCCATCAGGCGGCGCGCAAATATTTCTCGCTGGATGAAGGATGCAACCGCATCCGCGCACTTTACCAACGGGCAGGTGCCTTATGAAAGTACTTTTCTGGGTGCCGTATCCTACCGAAGGGGCCAGCAACCGGTACAGGATCGAGCAATACCTGCCCCTGCTGGAAAAGGAAGGAATACGCTGCGTGGTCCGTCCGTTCTGGACCAGCCGGGCGTACCGCATACTTTATCAGAAAGGCCGGTATTTGCGCAAAACCTGGTATTTCCTCCGGGGGGCCCTGCGCCGCATCATGGATACCGTTACCCTTGCGCGCTACGACGCGATAGTGGTGCACCGGGAGGCGTTCCCGGTAGGAGGGGCGCTTTTCGAGCGGCTGGCATCCGCAATGAAGGTTCCGCTGGTCTTCGACTTCGACGATGCGATCTTCCTTCCGGCGGTGAGCCCCTCGAACCGTTTTGCGGACAAACTGAAGGATTCGGGAAAAACCGGCCGCATCATATCCTTGAGCGCCCGGGTGATCGCGGGCAATCGTTATCTCGCGGACTATGCCCGGCTCTTCAATCCCCGCACCACCGTCATTGCGACCTCCATCGATTGCGCTGCCTACAAGCCGGCGCCTGCGCGCATACGCAAGGAATTCACCATCGGCTGGATCGGCAGCATCACCACCCTTGAGTTCCTGCGCACGATAGAGGATGCCCTGCGCGAGGTCTGCCGGCGCTACCCTCAGGTCAGGGTCAGGATCGTAGGCGGCGATTACTCCGTTGCCGGCCTTCCCGCGCTTACCTCAACCCTCTGGAAGCTTTCCACGGAATTGGAGGAGCTGCGCGGATTCGACGCCGGGGTCATGCCCATGCCGGATACGCTCTGGACCCGGGGCAAATGCGCGTTCAAAGCCATCCTGTATATGGGCCTGGGGATCCCCTCCGTCGCTTCACCCGTTGGCGTCATCAACGAAGTGATCCGCCACGGAGAGAACGGCTTTCTGGCGTCGACCACCCAAGAATGGGTGGAGTACCTTTCCCGGCTGATAGAGGACCCGCAGGAGCGCAGTAAGATCTCCCTGGCGGCCAGGAAGACCGTGGAGGAGAGGTTCAGCGTCCAGGCAAATTATCCTTTGTTCAAACAAGTGATCCTCGATGCGATAAAGAAGAGCTAGCCTATGTGCGGAATATGCGGGGTGATAGATTTCAAAACGCCGGTTGCGCGGGGGACTCTGGAGGCGATGTGCAGCCGGCTGGCCCACCGCGGTCCGGACGATCAGGGAATTTACCTTCGGGAAAACGCTCCCTGGGCAGGACTGGGGCATAGGCGCTTAAGCATCATCGACCTTTCGCCGGCCGGGCACCAGCCCATGGCCAACGAGGACGGGTCCTGCCGGATCGTGCTTAACGGCGAGATATATAATTTCCACGACCTGAGAAAGCAACTGCAGGAAAAAGGCCACCGCTTCCGCTCGGGATCCGATACGGAAACCGTACTGCACCTGTACGAGGAGTACGGCCGGGATTGCGTGAAGCATCTGCGGGGGATGTTCGCCTTCGCGCTTTGGGATGAGCGGGCCCGCCGGCTGCTGCTGGCCCGCGACCGGATTGGCAAGAAACCCCTCTGGTACCGGATCGACGGTTCGAGGGTATGTTTTGCCTCGGAGCTCGCATCCCTTTCAGCCGGGGACAAAGGCATCCGCACCTTCAGCCCGCAGGCGCTGGACGCGTATCTGACCTTCGGATACGTGCCTGCGCCGATGAGCATTTTCCAGGAAGTCTTCAAACTGCCTCCGGGCCATACCCTGACCATCGAAGAAGGCACACAGGAGCTTACGCGTTACTGGGACCTTTCCTACGTCCCCAAAGCGAAGATCGATGAGGAGGAGGCATGCCGTGAACTGACCCGGATACTGAAAGAAGCGGTGCGCATCCGCCTCTACAGCGACGTTCCGCTGGGCGCGTTCTTAAGCGGCGGGGTCGATTCCAGCATCATTGTCGGGCTCATGAGCACGCTCATGGGCCGCAAGGTGAAAACCTTCTCCATCGGCTTCGATGACCCGGAGTTCGACGAACTTGCCTTTGCCCGCGAAGTAGCCGGCCGTTTCGGGACCGAACACCAGGAATTCATAGTCAAACCGCGCGCCCTGGAGGTGATCCCGGAGCTGGTGGCGCGTTACGGAGAGCCCTACGCCGATTCCTCCAGCATCCCCACGTATTACGTCGCCAAGCTCACCCGGCAGCAGGTCACCGTGGCCTTGAACGGGGACGGGGGGGACGAATCCTTCGCCGGATACGAACGGTACCAGGCCATGTGCGCGGCCGAGGTTTTGGCAGGCCTGCCGCATCCGATGCAAAAGGGGTTGTTCCGCCTTTCCCGGTGCCTGCCGGATTCCCTTAACCCCAAGAACCGCCTGCGCAATATCCGGCGGTTCTTCGACGCCGCGGCGCTGGAGCGGCCGCAAAGATACCTGCGCTGGATCAGCATATTCGACGACCGCAGCAAAGAGGCCCTTTATTCGCCCGAGATGGCCCGCAGCATCGACGCGGGCCTGAATATCGCGCGCTTTACCCCGTTCCTGCAGAAACCGGGAACGCTGCTTGACCGCGTGCTCGACCTGGACGTGCACACGTATCTGCCTGACGACCTCCTGGTAAAGACCGATATCGCCACCATGACGCACAGCCTGGAAGCGCGTTCCCCCTTGCTCGACCACGAGGTCATGGAATTCGCCGCGTCCCTGCCTGCGCATATGAAAATCCGGGGCGGCTGCAAAAAGTACCTGCTCAAGAAGGCATTCAAACATATGCTGCCTCCGGCAGTACTCAGCCGCAGGAAGATGGGATTCGGAGTACCCATAGGCGCCTGGTTCAGAGGTGAATTGGCCGGTTTCCTGAAAGATACCCTGTTGGATCAGAAGTCCCTGAAGCGCGGATACTTTCAGCCGGAGGCGGTGCGCACCCTGGTAAAGGAGCATACCTTAGGCAAAAGGGACCACAGCTTCAGATTGTGGAGCCTCCTGATGCTGGAGATGTGGCATCGAAGAGACAATGCAAAATAACCGTTTCTCCTTACGCTGGTTTGTATTACAATACATATTCCCATGCATATCTGTCTGATAAATCCACCGGCACTCGATACCATACAGGCGGAAGTCCCCTCCTTCATCAAAGAGGAGCGCGGGATCAATCCGCCCCTGGGACTGCTTTACCTTGCCTCCCGCCTCCAAAAGGAGGAGGGGATCACCGTCTCGGTGATCGATGCGCAGGAACGGGGGTTCTCATACAAAGATACCGCCTTGGCCGCGGCCGCGCAAAAACCCGATCTGGTCGGAATTACCGCCATGACCATGACCATGCGCGACGTCCTCTACACCTGCCGGGAGCTCAAACTGCTCCTGCCGCACACCCTGATCTGCCTGGGCGGCCCGCACGCCACGATCTATCCTGAGGAGACCCTGCGACTGGAACACATCGATTACGCGGTCACGGGTGAAGGGGAGGAGCCATTCACCCGGCTGGTAAAAGAACTGCAGCGGGGCAACACCGTTCCCCGGGAAAAGAACATCGCCTGCCTGGACGGGCAGAAGCATCTGGTCTATCCCGGAATGGGAGAGTACCTGCGCAACCTTGACGACCTTCCTTTTCCTGCCCGCACCCTGATCCGTTACCGAAACTACGGGTCGGTGCTTTCCCGGCACAGGATCGTCACCACCATGTTCACCTCCCGGGGGTGCCCTTTCCGCTGCGCTTTCTGCAACCGGCCGCACATGGGCACGAATTTCCGGCCCCGCAGCGCGGAGAACGTATTCCGTGAGTTCCAGGAGTGCGCGGCCCTCGGGATCGGCGAGATCCTGGTGTACGACGACACCTTTACCGTGGACAAGGCCCGCGTGCACCAGCTCTGCGAGCGCATCCTGCAAAGCGGGTTGCGCATCGACTGGGACATCCGCTCGCGCGTGGATACGGTGGACGCACCCATGTTACGGGCCCTGAAAAAGGCCGGCTGCACCCGCATTCATTACGGGGTCGAATCCGGAAGCGACGCCGTGCTCAAAGAGCTCAAAAAAGGGATCACCGTCAGCCAGGCGGAAGGAGTGCTGCGGATGACCAAGGAAGCCGGAATATCCACCCTGGCCTACTTCATGATCGGCTCCCCCCATGAGACGGAGAAGGAAGTAGGGGAGACCATCTCGCTTTTGCGCCGGATCCGGGCGGATTACGCCCACATCACCATCTTCACTCCCTTTCCCGCCACGGAATTGTATCTGCGCGCCCTCAAGGAAGGGGTCATCCCCCACGATTACTGGCGTGAATTCGCGCAGGATCCCCTGGCGCCGCTGACCGTGCGCTACTGGGAGAAGGATATCCCCAGGGAAAGGATGTTCGAACTGCTCAAAAAAGCGTACCAGGCATTTTACAGCCGGCCACTTTACCTGGCGAAGCGCCTCTTCGCCATCCGCTCCCTCTCCGAATTAAAAACCAAGTGCAGGGCCGGACTGAAGATACTCCGGCATTGACCCTACGATGAATATGACGGGAACGGACATACTGCTGATCAACCCGGCACAGGGGCTCGACCGCTACAGCTTCCCCTGGGGCACGGTCTCCCTGGGAAGTTATCTTACCCGGATCGCCGGTCGCCGGGCGCACCTCTTAGACGGCAACATCTCCTCCCCGGAAGAAGTGAAAGACGGAGTGAGGGAGTACTGCCGGAGCAATCCTGCGGGCCTCATCGGTATCTACTGCATGTCCACCGATACCGCCTATGTCAAAGCGCTCGTCGATTTCATCAAAGGCATTTCGGCAGGGACCAAAGTGATACTCGGCGGCCCCCATGCCATGCTCCAGCCGGAACAGACCTGCGCGTACCGCAACATCGATTTCGTCGCCTACGGGGAAGGGGAGCACACCCTCGAAACCCTGCTTCACACAGGAGTGCACCGCTGCGAAGAGTATGAAAAGGTACCTGGGCTCGTCTTCAAAAGGGAAGGCAGGATATACCGCACCCCGGCAGCCCCGCCCATCGGTTTTTACGACATCGATTATGATCTGGTACCCGAGACCATGCGCAAGACCTTTCCTTCATATATCCAGATACTGACCGGCAGGGGTTGTTCCTTCCGGTGCACCTTCTGCTTCAACACCGTGGTCAAGCAGACGTGGCGCTCCCGCCCGGTGGCGGATTTCATGAGGGAAGCGGAAAGGGTCGTGGAAAAATACGGCAGCCGGGTGATCTATTTCCGGGATGAGAACTTTTTCAGCTCCAAGGCCAGGGTCCGGGAATTCATAGACACCTACCGGAGCAAGGGGTTTACCTTCAAATGGCGCACCAGCCTGCGGGCCAGTTATTTCCATGAGAACTTCGTGAACCTGGATCTGCTCCGTGAGCTGGCGGATATCAACTGCCAGACCCTTAAATTCGGGCTGGAAAGCGGCTCCCAGCGGGTACTGGACATGCTCAACAAAGGGTACCGGCTGGAAAAGGTGTACGGCCTTATCCGGGCCATGGCAAAAGTCCCCCGGATCCACAGCAATTACTCCTTCATGATCGGTTTGCCCGGAGAGACGTATGAGGAGTACCTGCGCACCCTGCGGCTCATCTCCTTTATCCACCGTCAGGACAGGGAGGCCTTCATCATCGGACCCCAGTATTTCCGGCTTTACCCCGGAGGGGAGCTTTACGAAACGGTCAAAACCAGGTATCATATCAGCGAGCCTTCGACCTTCGAAGGGTGGGCGGAGAAGTACGATCCGGAAAAAGACCCCTACAGGAGCTACAAAACCGCCAGATACCCGTGGGTGGAGAAAAAACACGCTTTTTTCGCCGCCTATGCCGATAAACTGGTCTTCCTGTACCGCCAAAGGGTGCGCGATTACCTGCGGTTCGGGTATTTCCTCCTGATCCCGTTCATCCTTCTGGCCAAGATGCGCGTCACTACCGGCTGGTACGGATGCCTCTGGGACCTGCGCTGCTTCGTCTGGGTCTCGTCGTTTAGGAAACGCTCGCGGGTGCTCAAGAAATTGTTCGACAATTCATTCATACGGTTACGATGAACAAACCAAAAAAAGGAATAGTAATGACCTCCCCTGATCCTCTTTCGGTTCTCTGCTGCCCGGATTGCAGCGGATCCCTGAAGCAGGGCACTGCCGGAACCCTGACCTGCGATTCCTGCAAGAACACCTTCTCCTGCGATGAGGGTATCTACGCGCTGCTTCCCAAAGGGCTTTCCCTCAAAGAAGAGTACCAGCAGGACTACTTCGACAAGGTATACTCGCGCCAGGACACCACCAAGGTCTACGATGACGGGCTGGTGGATAATTTCTTCTTCGGGATGCT
>CAZAPM010000025.1:0-12625 GCA_964487475.1 uncultured Planctomycetales bacterium | reverse complement strand
AGGTGATCCTTTCCGCATATGCCGGCAGGCATGCGCGCAGCATAGGCACCATGGATCTACGGATGGACCGTTTGGATAATATGCGCGGAAAAGACGAGGAGCAGATATGCCGTGAGCTCAAGGCCAGCGGAGGCGTCGCGTACGCCGAACCGGATTACTTGGTAGCTCCGCAGCTGGTCCCCAATGACCCTGGATACGATTCCCAATGGTTCCACTCCAAGATCAACACCGCCGGAGCATGGGACAGGACTACGGGTGATTCCAGGGTGACGGTCGCCGTATGCGACACAGGGGTCGAAGCCACCCATCCTGACTTGAACGGCAACGTCATACTCCCCGGGTACAACACCGTTGACGGGACCACCAACTCCACCCCCGTGCACTACCACGGCACTGCCGTGGCCGGATGCATGGCCGCTGCCGGGAACAACGGACAGGGCGTCGCGGGGATGGCCTGGTCGGTCAAGATACTCCCGATCCGCGTGAGCAACACCAGCGACGGATACGCCTATTTTTCGGATATCGCGGAGGCGGTGTATTACGCTGCCGACCACGGGGCGCGGGTGATCAACATCAGCTACGGAGTGGGCGGAAGTTACGCCATAGATTCTGCGGCGCAGTACGCCAGGAACAAAGGTGCCCTGGTCTTTGCCAGCGCGGGAAATGACGGCGTTGAGGTCGCATATCCTGATTTTACCTCCTTTGTGCTGGTAGGGGCAACGGACAGCGCGGATGCCAAAGCCAGCTGGTCGAATTTCGGGACGGCGGTGGACATCACCTCTCCCGGAGCCTCGATCTATACCACGCGTACCGGCGCGACCTACGGTTCGGTGAGCGGGACCTCGTTCTCCTCTCCGATCGCCGCAGGGTTAGCTGCGCTGATTTTCTCGTTGAACCCCTCCTTTACCCCGGCCGAGGTGGAAACTTTCATCTTTTCCACCGGCATTGACCTGGGGACTGCGGGTGAAGATAAGCTTTTCGGTAAGGGACGCATAAATGCGGCCGCGGCGGTGGAGAGTGCCCTCCTATACCGGGGCAATACTCCACCGGTGGCGCTTCTGACCGCGGCGCCCGAAGTGGCCGCCGCCCCTGCCGAAATCCAACTGGACGGGTCCCTTTCGTACGACAATGACGGATCGGTCGTCTCATACCTGTGGAACTTCGGGGACGGGAAGACCGGTACCGGAGCGAGCGTGACCCATTCCTATCTGACGCAAGGCTCCTATACCGTCACCCTGACCGTCACGGACAACTTCGGGGAATCCTCTTCCACGCAGAAGACGATCACCATCACCCCTGATCCGACCATCATCGCTGCCCCGGCCAGTCTTGCGGCCAGAAACAGCAACCTGACGGTGACCCTGCGCTGGAGCGATAAATCGAACAATGAAGAAGGATTTTATGTGGAACGGGCCCCGAAGACCCGCAGCGGAACGTTTATGCGGGTTGCCACACTTGGGCCGAATGCCGTATCCTTCTCTGAAAAGTTCACCATAGCCAGCTCCTATAACTACCGGGTGCAGGCTTTCAATGCCACCACAGGCAAAACCTCGGAGTATTCCAACCAGGTGACTGTCAAAGTACAGTAACGCAGGCCTTCTCTGCCATGGGCCTGCGATGTGCGGCCGGGGAACTCCCGCTCCCCGGCCGTTTTTTTTGGCGCAAAACCCGTTAAAATAACTAATTTTAGCTTGATTTATTTGTATATATAGGTATAATTAATATATTGTTGTCTCTAAAAGAAAGGGGTTACTATGAACAAAAAAACGATGTCCATTGCGGTACTGATTGCTGCCGCCAGCGTGGTTGCGTGTGCTGCTGCTGCATTCGCCGCGGTGCCTGAAGGCGATCCGGTGCTGGTTCCCGAGCCTTTGAGCATGTCCCTCTTCCTCATGGGCGGGGCGACGCTTGGTTTAAAAGCATATTTGAACAAGAAAAAGAAGCAGTAAGTCTTTTACAAGGAGCCTCTCATGAAAAAGGCATTGTTAAGTGTGCTTATAGGCTTGGCAGTGGTGTGCGCCTGGTCGAATGCGGCGTTCGCCGATTCATACTGGAAGCAGTATTTCTCCCAGTCGAGCACTGAAGAGTACGGCGGAGCCCCTATCGGGCAGTTCGATCAGATCGCCATACTCTGGCAGGATAAGGCGAAATTCACCTCTACCCCCTTGGCAGAGTTCACCAAGCTGGGCGGAGGGGCGGATGCGGACTGGACGATCTCGAACTACTCCCCGATCTATGCGTCTGCAAACAGCGCTACTCTTAAGGATTACGCTAAATTCGCGGTTAATTTCGAGAGTGCCTTTAAACCCACCGGAACGGATTTCTATTACGCCGTGTTCAAGGGCGGGAATTTCGTCATGGGGCAGAATTTTAAATATGACGGCTTGAAGTGGTCGGGCGCGGAGATCACCGAAGGTACGTGGAGCGCTGCGGCCAGCGCCGTGGTGCCTGAACCTATCAGCGCATCTTTATTCCTTCTTGGCTCCGGCGTGCTGGGAGCGGTCAGGTATACCCGCAGAAAGAAATAATGGATCGTTGGCAGTGGCTTAAAGAGATATCGAATTCCCTGACCTTACGCAGATCGTGGGATTCCCTTTTTCCCCGCACGATCGGGCCAAAAGTACTTTGGTCTTTTATGACCGTTTTCGCCCTGCTTATGACGCTGGGATCCGGGATACTGCTGGCATCGAACGCCGGCAGAGGAACGGGCGGCGGTGGCGGTGCGGGTGCGGGAGGCGGTGGCGGAGGATTGAGGCCTCAGCTTTCCGGATTTTTCAACGGAGGAACAGGTGGGGGCGGAAATTTTCCTGAGCCTCCTCCTTTGCGGCCTTATTTCGGGGAGCCCGGACCTGTGGGATCCGGGGGAGTAAGCCTGCCTTCGGGCGGTTCGGTGACGCAGAATACGATCCTCATTCAGGAAGATGGCGGCGGGACGCCCAACGTAGTTCCCGAACCTCTCAGCGCCTCGTTGTTCCTCCTCGGCGCATCTGCGCTCTGGGGACGCTCCCGCCGGGGACGCTCCTAACAGGGACGCCCCTGCGGGGGACACCCCTTGCTCCGATTTAACTCAATAGAAGTTTATATTTGTCTTTAAATTAATTAGGCTACTCCTCTTGCCCGAAGGTTCTCCGGCAATAGCGAGTAGCCTGTTTTGTTTATGCGAGAGGGGTGTCCCCTTTGTGGGCGTCCCTGTTAGGAGCGTCCCTTTTTGGAGCGTCCCCGAAGAAGGAAGGCGCCGGCTCCGAGCAGAAAAAGCGTCGAGCTGACGGGCTCGGGGACCACATCTACCGTTACCGGGGAATTCCCCCGCATTCCGAAATCATAGGAAATATACCAGGTACGCTTCTGTCCGTCGAACTGATACCCTCCGAATGAATATGTCCCCGATTCGGTGATATTCATGATATCCTGGCCGGCAAAAGAATCGCTTTTTACCCATTTTGTGCGAAACTCGGGAGCGCTACTGCTGTAATCCGAATAAAGCGCCACACTGGCTCCGGAATCGTTGACGTATCCTACCTCCATCTGGATTATATGCGCAAAGGATTCGTTTACCGCATCCTTATTGCTGGAAAAACTATAGCTGTAGGAAAATGCGGGCAACTCCGTAAAGTCCCGGAACCTGAAGGAGTTCGAGTGCAACCCCCGGACCTGGGTTGCAACCGACCCGGGATGGTTATCAACTGCGGCATAAGAGAAGTTGAATGCCCCTGTCGCGTGGTTCCACTGGCCGGAGACATGCGAAGAACCATCAGAAGTGCCGGGATCACTATACCCCGGAGAGGTCATGGCAACGTACCCCTGCGAATCCCACGGATACGTCTTCGGAGCAAAAACATCGGCAGTATCGTAATACAGTATCTGCCCGTAGTACATACTTGATCCTTGATAGAACTCCGGCGCGGGGACAGAGGGAAATCCGGAAAAATCAAAAGACAGGGAGCCTTCGCCCGAAACCTTGGCACACGCCAAAGAGGGGACCATGATCATCAGGAACAAAAAAACACAGATCGGTTTACGCATGACCCCCTCCACGGTTATTGCTTTTTTTGATCCGCCTGGCAGCCAGCGCCCCTGCCCCGAGCAGGAAAAGCGTCGAGCTGATGGGCTCGGGAGCGACCCCGTAACCGTTGAGCTCGATGATCCGCGGGGAGAACGTCGTACTGCCCTGGATGAACTCGGCACGGAAATATTCCCCCTTAACCGGACTGGCGAAAACGTTATTTAAATTAAGCACATTGGTAGGCGCGGTCTGGCTATACGGATAGGAGATATCTTCCAGTTTGAAAACCGGGTCCCCCCACTCGTCAGCAGCGTTAACCTTTGCGTACAGGTAGAAATCGCTCACCGCGCGCAAATATCCGTTGCTGCCCCAGTATGCCGTATCGTACGCGCTATTGTACGGATCATGTGCCATTTCAAGTGTAAAACGCCCCAGGTCCACAGCCGCCGGGGTTTTCCATTCCACCCACCAGTTTATCCCAGGACCGAAAGGATGGTCATAAAAAACAGTACGATAACTCCCGGCGGACGGCTCAAGTGTTCCTTCAGACGCCCCGAACATGTTATCTATATTCGATCCGGGATTGACCCCCCAATTCATCAGCCCGGTGACAACGCTTCCCTTATGCACATCCCACAGATCGGTGATATCATCCGCAGCAAATGAGACCGCAGGAGAGAAGCAAATGCTCAACAATAATCCGATGCCAAGGATAAAACGCGCACATCTCATACTCCCCTCCTGCTTCGCTCGGTTAAAATAAACGGCCTTGGGGTTTTTGCTCACAGGGGTGTCCCCCGCAGGGGCGTCCCCCCGGGCACCCGGCCTTATTGGAGGTGGCCGGTGCTCCGCTTTCTGCGGAGGCGTCCCTAAAACAAAACGGCTGCTCCTTGGGAGAGCAGCTTGATTGTAGTACTCAGTAATTGCGCCTTTGATTGTTACACACACGAAACTCCAAGCACAATAATATTTTATGTACAAACGTTCATTTATTATACCTATATAGGGATATATTGTAAAGCGGTTTTTAAAGTTTTTTATTAATTGAATTCCGGGAGGAAACGATCAGAGCAGACTAATACGGCATGAAATCAACATTACGGCCGCCACCGGAACGTTTCCCGGCCACCATATCCAAATGCAGGCGGTTCAGAAGGTGCTGCACCAGGTCCTTGTTCACGTCAGAGAACTTGACGCCTATGCGCTGCAACTGAACAGGCTTGGTCTCATCGGGGGATTCGGTGTGGCAGACTGTGCCGGTACCGTGAAGATCGGCACCAAAAGAAGGTATAGCGAACTTGAAATTTACGGTATCCTGGTCGTTAAAAGACGCGGTCGAATATATAGAGAACCCGCCAAAGCTTATATCGCTCAAAAAAGCCCTGACCTCTTCTCCGGACGCCGATTTTACGACCTTGGCATCCCCGCTTAACCCCAGTCTTTCGTACGATCTACGTTCGCTCATGTGTTAAGTATACCCTCAAAACCCCGATTTTTCAAGAAAACGTTTTCTTTTTAGGAGGAAAAAGCACCCGCCGATCCGATAAGGCGGGGTGCTGCAATAAGGCCAGGGGTACGCCGATCCGATAAGGCGGGGTGCTGCAATAAGGCCAGGGGTAGCTTCTACAACACCCCCTCGAACTCCTTCTTGCTCTTCCAACACTCGGGATCCCAGGCCCCATCGATCCTCTCGTACAACTCATTTACCAGCGCGCTGTCTCCCGCATAATACGCCGCCTTCAGGAAACGGTTACGCACGGAATTCGAATCCGGGAAATCATCCAGCACCCGCAGATACGTCCTTTTCACCTCATCCCAGACATCCGGATTATCCCGGAAGTACCGCTTCGAATCATCCCGGTAATACATCTCCCAGTGCGCATCCGCCAGCACCAGCGGGATCATCGTCCCCTTCGGCGCCTTGGCTGCCGCCTCCCGCGCAAATGCGAACATCCCCTGCACCGTCCCGCCCCACTTCGGCATCAGGTCGATAAGCTTGTAACGATACGGCAGATATGAATTCTCATCCGCGGTCACTGCCCGGGCGAACCACTTCTCCCTCGCTTCATCCCCCAACCCGGCGCCCCGCACCACGATCAGCATGTTCGCCGCATTGACGGCATCCAGGGGATCAAGGTCATACGCCTTCTCGATATGCTCCTGCGCGATCTTAAGCCGCGAGAAGAACAGGTCCCCGCCTTTCTCCGTCACCGTCTGATGGAATCCGGTGCCCCGCGCCTCCCAGGCATAATCCATGTAGAACTGCCCGGCCAGCGCATGCGCAAAATGAGATTCCGGACGCTCCCTCAGCCACTTCGAGACCAGCGGCTCCCGCGCAGACAATCCCTTGCCCATGGCCTTCGGCTGCGAAAGCTCCCTTAACACCGCATTCAATTTATCAAAACCGTCCGCGGTGCGCTCCTTGCGCTGCTGCACTCCCTCTAAATACGATTCCAGCTCGGCGAAGCGCCCCTGCTCCAGCATCGCGCCGGGATCATCCGCCTGCTCTACAACCGAAACTCCGGATCTTGCAAGATACTCCTTCACCAGATGCGCATGCTCTGCCTGCGGCGCCAGCTCCAGGTATCTCTTAAAGTAACGCACGGCGTTCTCCTGATCACCCTTTTCCTGATACGCGCGGCCGATGGCGTGCTGATACTCGGGCTTATCCGGCTCATACTCCAGCGCCCGGGAATAATACCGGATCGCATCGTCATGCCTGCCCTGCAGGAAATTGAAAATTCCGAGGTTGTACGCCGCAGAGTAATATTCCGGGTTCGCATATAGCGCGGCGTTAAGATAACGCTGATAATTGACCATATCCTCGCGCACCCGCTTATAGAGGTTGCCGACGTTATTGAGGGCCGCGGCATAATCCGGGCATATCCGCAGCGCGATCTGATAGGCGTCAAAGGCCGCATCGTAGTCGTTCAACCTGGCATAATTGTACCCGCGGCGCATATACGTCCCGGAGATATCGGAAAGCGACTGCACCACTCCGGCTGCCGCCTCATATTTCATTTTAGCCTGAGAATCGAGCCCGGCGGCCGCTTCCTTGAGGATCTTCAGCGCATCGAGGTTGCGCAAACACTCCACCACCAGGGAACGCTGCACCGCGGCGACAACCTGCGCATCGTTTTCCAGCTGCAGCGCGGCGGCGAGCTTCTTAAGCGGCGAAGGATCGCCGGTCGCGCGAAACTCCGCCCACAAAAGGGGGACGTTCTCCGGTTTTACCGTCCCTACAGGCGCATACTCCTTTGCGTGCGCCGCCACCCGGCCCAGGAACGTATCAGCGCCGCCGAGGGATACCGCCAGCGCCTCGGCCTGAGAAAGCAGCTCCGGCTTCAGAGAAATCGCCGCAGCAAAGAAATGCGCGTAATATACCGCGGTCTCTTCACCGGACACGGCATCCGGCGCCGCGGCAAGCGCCTGAAGGTAAGCGATCAGATTAGCCTCATCCTTATTGCGGTAGTAGTACAAAAGCGGCCAGCGCGCGTCATCGGGATAAAATGCGCCCCATCCCTTGGCTGGAGCGGATGCGTTAAAAAGCGCGTTCACCTGGTCGAAAAGGGCCTTATCCTCGAAAAGAAGGTGGTCTTCGCGCTGATCGTTAAAGGATTCCCCGGTGTCGGAGTAATCCACCTCTTCCACCGGAAAAGAGATCACCGCGCCGCTGTCAAAGAGATCGAACTTGACCTCCGTGCCGGTGCGCTCGACGAGCGTCCCCTCCAGGCGTTCCCCGCTCTTAAGGACCAGGGTATCGGCGTGCGCCTCACGCGCCGCGCACAGCCCGGCCGTCGCGATCACTGCGGCCGACACCGCCGCCGAAGCAATAACCCGCCAGCCCGTCTTCTCCGTATTCATTTTCACTCTCCCGCTTTCCCCATGATGCTTCGGGCAGCCACCTCCTGCCCGAGATCGTTCCAGTGGGAATCATCCTCCCACCAGACGAATGCACCTTCCTTCTCGAGAAGCTCCTTTGCCCGGCGGCGCAGCGGCTCAAGCAAGTCGACGTAGCGAAACCCGTACTCTTCACTCAGGGCGCGCAATGCTTCGCCCGCGCCGTGAGGCGGGACGTCCTCCCAGGGCTTCACCCCACCAGTTAATATCCAGTAATACACCTGCTCCTTGGCCGGGACATTCATCACCACCACCTCGAAGCCATGCCGCTTGGAGAACACGCGCATGTGTTCGAAAGATTCCTTAAGCCGGGGCCAGTTCCGGTGCGCGCGCACCGCCTGCGGCGTCGGATACAGATTTTTTGCGTAAGGCTCGTAGAAATAGAGGTTCTTGCCCGGCGCATACTCTTTGCTGATCACCATTCCGCGCAGGATCGTGGGGATCCGCGTATCCAACGCAAAGCTCAGCATCTGCCGTAAAGGGGAACGATTCCAGTAAATGCTTACACGCACCCGGAGCTCCTCCAACGGAGTGCTTACTTTGAGGGTTTCGGCGGCCGGCGGGCCATAGACGTCGAGCTCATCGAGGTCATTGGGCAGGAAAAGCGCCCAGACCAGGGTCGTTGGTTTTTGCAGGGAAAGATGCGGGAGCATCAACTGAAGATTCACCAGCTGCTGCCAGGGGCTTCCCGGCAATGAAAGGTCGTAGACGCCGGCTTTTGTCTCTCTCGCCAGCGCCCTGGCAAGGGTTTTCTCCTGAGTAGTCCCTAACCCCTCTGCAAAGGAATCGCCCAGCAGCAGGAACCGCACCGGCCGGGTTAAGATCTTAGGGTCATTGCGGAAACCGAATCTATCGGTGAGGAATAATTCATGGCGCGGCTTTCGGCAATCAACGCACCCGAGCATCGCGGAAAGGTCACCGTAGGTCATCCCTTGACGCCGGGCATTAGGGGTATAACGAAGCAAATAATACCGCGACGGCATGCGATGAATGAACATATCGTGTCCGCGGTGATAGATCTTATCGCGCAGCAAAGGCCGGGAGAGCGCGTCCAGGCCTGCCAGCAGCGCTGCGCAATACAACAACCAAAGCACAATTCTCGCAATTCTCATCTGGAGAGGTTTTTCCTTGTCTAACTCCTTATATTATAACAGATTGCGCAATGACCAGACATAAAAAATCTGTCCTCCCTCCAGGGCATACCATGGAGAAAGGACAGATTGTGATCGCGGAGAAGCGTCCCCTAACGGGTGAAGTCGGCGGCGGCGAGGACCTCCCGCAATTCGGGAGAACTCTCGGTTACCGCGTTTTCTTCGATCACGCATATCTCCGCTAAAGACGTCAACGCCTCATCCAGGAACAAACGGCCGCCGGGTTTCTGATAACAACCGGCCACGAACGCCTTCAGCCGCTCCGGAGAAGGCAGTATCCCGGACTTGACCATCTCCTTCATCTGCGCAGCCTCCTGGGCCAGATCCAACCCACGCAGGTCCGCTTCAGAAAGTTTCGGGAAGTTGAATTGCAGCCCCTGGAATATCCCCTGCGGATTGATCCTCATCGGGATAGCCCGGAAATCGATACCGCCGACCTCTCCCGGAGCGGGTGTAGCCATTGTCTGCAGCCGTGAAACCAGGTCGTCGTAGGTTTCCGGATGCCCCAGTTCGGCGAAGAGGTCCGAGATCGCACCCCACGCCTGACGGTTCTCCATCGCCGCCAGCGCCAGGATATCCGCCGCCGCATTCAGGTCAGCATCGCCGATGTACTCCGGCTCCTGTGACGTCACCATCGCCTGCACGATCATCCGCGCCGCTTCCTCGGCCGCATCCGCGCGCTGACGCATCAGCATATCCGCGCCTACGATCGCGCTGTGCACCGGCTCCCACTGCGAACCCGTCGATCCGACACCGGGCCGGCGCCTGTTCTCCCGGGTGGCCGCAGGGCCGTCATCGAGCCCAAGCTCGTCCGCCCCGGCCGCGAATGCCGCGGTCAACTTCTGAGCAAGGGTCCTGGCCATCTGGCCGGGAACCAGCTCATCATCCGTCGACCGGGTAATGAATTTATCGGCCTGGGCTTTAATGAACTCGAAGACGACCCCCAGATCGGGATTACTGCCCAGTTCCAGCGCCACATACGCATACCGGCCGTCATGTACCACAAGATAATACCCCCGGGATCCCGCCTTCGCCTGCATAAGCTCGATGGTCCGGTAATTGAATCCGCCATCCCCGGAGGGCACCTTCACATCCTCACTCGAGCTGAATCCCTCGCGAGCCCGCACCGCAGCCATAGACGCAAGGGGGATCCAGGAAAACGCGAAATCGCGGGTCACCTTTTCCCCCTGGTCCTGGCGGCTTTGCAGCCTCATCCTCGCTTCCTGGAGCTCCAGCATCACGTTATGCATCACTTCATTGGGACTTTTTCCTAACACCCGCCCTCTCAGCATAAGCAGCGCTTCCTGCATCAGCGCCGGATCGAAATCCTTACCCAAGTCGATACGCACCAGCCAATCTTCGACATTTTTGCCGTACCATCCGTCATTGGTCACGAATAAATAGTGGCTGCCGTTGGCTCCCTTGCCCCTTCTCAGAAGCATCGTCGCATACACCCATTTGCTCTTATAATACGCCGATCCGGAATCGATGGCCTGAAGCGAATTATAATCGACGGACATGCTTACTTCCGGATATCCCCAGCGAATTTTTTGCAGCAGCCCCAGCGCGATACCCATATTCTTCTTTGCCGCTTCCTGCAGCATGGACTCCTGCGAAGCGATCGCCTGCAGCCCGCGGAACTCTCCCTGGGGATCCCCCCACACTGCCGAGATCAGCAAGTCCGCCGCCTGACGCAATGCCTCGGGAGTACCCGCCCGCATGGCCGCGTGCGCCTGGCGGACCAGGTTGTTCGGCGTTTCCAGGGCCGTACCCGCGCCCGGACCCGCGCCCGGCTCCTCCAGCTGAAGCTCCGCTCCCACTCTCCCCGCCGCTATTGCCATCAGCTGCAGCACCAGATCATTGTAAGTTTCCGGGCTCGCCAGTTCGGCAAAGAGGTCGGCGATCGCGCCCCACACCTGCCTGTTCTCAAGGGCCGCAAGCGCCATAATGTCCGCCGCCGCTTTCAGGTCATCCTCGCCGACGAACTCCGGTTCCTGCGAGCTCACTATCGCATTCACGATCAGATGCGCCGCTTCCTCAGCCGCATCCGCGCGCTGCATCACCAGCAGATCAGCGCCCACGATCGCATTATGCACCGGCTCCCACTCCGAGCCCGTAGATCCGACACTGGGCCTGCGCCGCCCCACAAGGCCGCTATCCAGCAGTCTTGCCACCGCCGCCACAAACGCATCGTCGGATCCTCCCACATACGGATCCTCGCCCGCGGGGATCTCCAATCTTCCGTCCTGATGCGCAATGACCCTGAAATGATACATC
This sequence comes from uncultured Planctomycetales bacterium, assembly GCA_964487475.1. Lineage (GTDB taxonomy): Bacteria > Omnitrophota > Gorgyraeia > Gygaellales > Profunditerraquicolaceae > CAZAPM01. The sequence goes on along the minus strand of CAZAPM010000025.1, from coordinate 1,294 downwards.
CCGTACTGAAATGCCAATTCTATGCGTTCATCACCATCCCTCATGGTGATCTCCAGCTCAGATGCCCCTCTTTTCGCCAGGCGTCCGTCAAGTCTCCAGGTGGTCTCCGAACCGACGGTCAACGGCGCTGCTTTTGCTTTTGCCGCCGCGGCCACGCTATAATTGACCCCGGCATTCTGCAGAGCAACCCTCATTTTTCCGACAGGGGTCAACCGCGGGGAAGCGAGCGAACGAAAGATCGCTGCCGCCGCATCGGAAGGCGTCATTTCGAGCGCTTCTTCCGGGGAGAACTCCGCTGCCTTAACCGTGCCATCGGCGAAAATGACGAAATCAGAACGGTACTTCTGTCCGCCGTAAAGCCCTTGCGTCCTTATGCGCACCGATTCTTTATCTACGGTAACCAGCACCTGGAGCGCGGTCTCCAGATCAATAAATTCGTATCTCGGATCTGCGGAATCGGCATTCATCAGATCGGCGGAATTGACCGCTTCGCGCACCGCCGCAGCCGTCATGCCGACCCGGGTAAAAGCCTGTGCAAGCGCCGCATTTCTGTCCGCGGGAACGGGCTCGTTGCTTGCCGCCGGAGCCTGCTGCACAGGCGCAGCGCGCCTCCCGGCATCACGTTTCGACTGCCGCGTCCTGCCGTTCGCCTGAGCAGCGGGTTTTTGGAGCAGATCCACCACTTTCTGCGCGAACTCCTGCGCCGAGACACCATTCGGCAGCTGCTGCGCGGACGCATTGACTATGCGCACCGCGCCGTTTTCTTCGAACACAAAGGTGAACGAGCCCTTCATCGCCACCGAGACCCGCATCGAAAGCGCTCCGCCTTCCGCAGGCATGACCACGACCTGCAGAGGCCACTTTCCGCTCGAGGTAGTGAACGTTCCGTAATATTCGTATGCCCTGGCTTCTCCTCCGACAAGGTTGATCGCTTTCGCGTTCCCTGCCGCAGCGCGTATCGCCGCGATAGTCAGACCGGCGGCGTTAAACGCATCCGTCGGATCGCCCAGTGCTACCGGCGCCGGACGCCCTTCCCCCGTAGAGGAGGCAGGCCCCTGCGCAAACTGCAGCAGTTCGACTTCATTCCCCGCCACCGCCTCCGCCAAGTACTGCTCCAGCTGCGGGAGTTCTCCCGCACGGAACTTGGCGCGGGCCATTTGCAAGAGTTTGCGCCACCCCAGATAGTCGTTCGGCAAACGCATCCCGGAAGCCGCAAATTTTTCCGGAACAGCGCTCTCAAATGCTGCGGGATCGCTGTGCGCGCGAGCCAACTCTGCCAGCGAATTCAGCACCG
>CAZAPM010000024.1:0-14607 GCA_964487475.1 uncultured Planctomycetales bacterium | reverse complement strand
CTATATTCCTCAAACCGAACGCCATGACCGCGGTATCGAAGTACCCGTCGCGAAAAGGCAGCGCCTGCGCATCCGCCTGCACGAAACCAGCCCCTCCGCACTGCGGAAGACTTCCCGCCTTATCCGCTGCCCGCACCAGCATCTCCCGGGAAATATCCACCCCCCGCACCTGCAGGGACGGGTCAACACGGCAATACTCCAGCGCCACCTCGCCGGTACCGGCACACACATCCAGCACCTTCGAACCCGGCCGGGGAGAGGTCAGCGCCACCAGCCTCCTTCTCCATGCCCTGTCCCGAAACCCGCTTAAGACCCGGTTCAGCAGGTCATACCGGGGAGCGACCCGCGCAAAGAGCGCAGCCATATCATTCTTCATGGAACCATTATACCAAAAAAAACAGAGGCGCTCCCGTTTTTCGAGAACGCCTCGACATGCAACCGCGTAACCGGCCGTATCCTAATCCATCGGCGGCGGACCGTCACCCGGCCCCTGCCCCTCGCCCGACCCCATACCTCTCTTCGACCGGCGGCCGCGGAACTTCCCGGCTTTTTCCTTTATCTTTTTCTGGAACTTCTCGTACTGCTCCGCGGTAAGCACTTCCTTAAGCTGGAAGACCCGGTCAAGCCGCAGCTCCAAACCCTGCGCGTGCAGCGCTTTGGCCTGTGCGACGAGCTCCCGGACGCTCTCCCTGGTCGCCCCGGGCTTTTCCAATTCCGCCCGCAGCTTTTCCATCACTTCCTTCTGCTGCGCGAACAATGCCCTGGCCTTTTCCCTTCCCTGTTCCCGGAGCTCCTTCATCTTCGCCTGCTGCTCGGCGGTCAACCCCAGGTCCTTGTACATCTCTTCCCTGTCACCCGCGGCATACGCCGCCGAAAAGAGCAACAGGAGCACAACCGCCGCACCACACACCAATCTCTTTTTCATGCCTCAACCCCCTTTACCCTCTTAGACGATCCGCCCCGGTAAAAAGTTCCCTAAAGGAAATACTCCTCCAGGGAAGTGCCGAAATCGGTCTCGGAAGCGTACTGCGCCAGATCGGAAAAAAGCGCGGCTTCCTCGCTCTCCGCGACCGGGGAAAAGCGTACAGGATCCCCTCCGGGACGCACTAAGACGGCGGTTATCACCAGCGCCACGACCGCCATGGACATGGCGAACGCCGGCAAAGGAGGTTGTACCCACACACGCTTCCACCAGGGCACCCGGTCGAGCCGCTCCCGGATCGCCTCCCATACCTCGGCAGGCGGCTGCACATACCCCTTCCCGGCCGCCGCTCCCTTGACCGCGGATGACTGACGCAAGAACTCCCTGCAGGAAACGCATCCCGCCAAATGCCGCTCCAGCGCCTGTTTCTCCTGCACCGGGAGTTCACCGTCCATATACCCGGTCAAAAGCAGCTCTTCGACTTTTTCACATTTCACGGCCGTGCCTCCTTGCCCGCCGCCTCGAACAACGCCCGGCGCGCCCTCAATATCCTGGTGCGCACCGTATTCAAAGGGATACCCAGCGATAACGCGATCTCATCGTAGGTGCACCCCTCCAGCTCACGCATGATCAAACATGCCTTCTGCTCCGCAGGCAAAGTCTCCAGCATAGCCTCGACCCTGGCCTTCACCTGCCCGGCATCCATCGCGTCCGCCTGCGCCGGCGCCACCGCGACCTGCTCCACGATCTCCTCATCCTCGACCCTGTGCTTCTGGTGCCGTGACGCACGCCGGTACGCCGTAAGCGCGGCATTGACCGCGATACGGTATACCCAGGTCTTAAAGGAAGACTGGAAGCGGAAGGTTCTCAAACCGCGGTGCACCCGGATGAACACATCCTGGGTAACCTCCTGCGCGTCTTCGGCATTGCGAGTGATACGCAACGCCACAGTATACACAAAAGAACTGTAGCGACGGTATATCCGCTCAAACGCCTCTCTATCTCCTTGCGCGGCATCGGTTATGAGCTGCGCACTGATATCATCCATATGGGTGCCTTCCGCCTACTTAGACCGCACCGCGCGCGGAAAAGTTCCCTAGAAATGCTTGAAGCACAGCGCCACGTGCTCCTGCTTCGGACGGGCGGTAAAAAGGCTGACCAGCACCGCCGTGATCAGGGACAGGGGCAGGACCACCACGATCGGATCGACCACGGTCCAGGGCGCGGAAAGCAGGCTCGGCTTATTGAATATGAATTTGCACAACCCGATCGCCTCCGACTCCTTCAGATGCACGAAGAGCACCCACACCATAGTGCCCGTGAATCCGACCAGCATGCTCGCCACCGCTCCCGCCCTGGTCATGCCTCTCCAGAACAAAGTGCCGATATACGCCGGCAGGAACGTACTGGCGCACAAGCCGAAGAAAAGCGCCGTGGCAATGGCGATGATGTTCCCCGGGAGCCTGTATCCCAGGACGACCGTCACGATGATCCCGGCCACGATCCCCAACTTGGTGATAAGCAGGGAATACTTGCTCTGTTTTCCTTTCAACACGGCCTTCTCGAAAAAGTCCCGGCCCAGGGCCGTGCCGAGGGTATGGAACTGCGAGCTCGAGGTGGACATGGCCGCGGAAAGCAAGGTCAGCATGAAAAGATAGATGAACCAGGTGGGAAACGCGCTGTTGATATATGCGGGGATGATCTTATCGGCATTGCCTCCCGCGACATCGAGCGCGATCTTGCCGAACTGCGGATGCTGCATGAAATACACGTTGGAAAGCGCGCCTACCACGAACGCCACGCCGGTCATCGCCAGGATGAATATCCCTCCCACTCCGACGCCCCGGTTGATCTCCTTTGAGCTTTTCACGGTCATGAAACGCACTGCCAGCTGCGGCTGCGCGAGCACGCCGACGCCTACCCCCATCACGATGGTCGAGACCAGGGTCCACCACAGCGGAGAGCCGAGCTTGGGCATGGCTGTCCAGCCCAAATGCCCCATTGCCACCATCTTTGCCGGGACCTTATCCACCAGGCCGGCAAGCGCCTGATGCGCCGAGGAAACCCCTCCCAGGATGATATACGTGTACACTAAAAGCACCGCCATTCCCACGAACATGATCGCTCCCTGCAGGGCATCCGTGTACATGACCGCCTTAAGCCCTCCCGCCAGCACGTACGCGCTGATGATCAGGGTATAGATGAGCAGCGCCACGTTATAGTCCACTGCCGGGGAAAAGGTGGTCTCGAGGAACCTGGCCGCCCCGATCAAGACGGCGGCCGAATACAAAGGCATGAACAAGAATATCACCAGACCGCAAAAACCCTGGATAAAGGAAGACTGGAACCTCTTTCCCAGAAGCTCCGGGAAGGTGTGCGCATCTAGGTTGTGGCCCATCCTGCGGGTGCGCTTGCCGAAGACCACGAAGGCGATAAAGATCCCCATGACGATATTAAGGAAGGTCAGCCACAAGAGCCCCATCCCGAACATCGCCGCCACCCCGCCGAATCCCACGATCGCGGAGGTGCTGATGAAGGTCGCGCCGTAGGACAAGGCCATGACCACGGGATGCACGTTGCGGCCCGCCACCAGGTAATCGAGCGTAGTTTTAGTGCGGCGATACCCGAAATACCCGAGGTAGCCGATCATGAACAGATAGATGACCACGATCACGGTCAGTAGAAGCATATTGCTCATCACTATTCTCCTTCTTTGAGGTTACAGCTGCTCATCGGCGGCTTTTTCGTCCCTGACCCATTTGATGTCTTCCGGGTAGATCGCATCGTCGCCCTTGTTCCAGTTAGCCACGCCGTAGACAAAACACCCCGCTGCGCTCAAGATGCAAAGCAGATAGACGGACCAGATCGCCGGATCCTGAATCCCCAATACTGTCATTGCGCACCTCCTTTAGGCACAAACAACTCCCGCTTATTTGATTATATCATAAAGACGTATCTCTGTATTGCCGATGGTAGTCCTCTCCTTCAGCACCACGCGGGGATCGCGGTCAAACCAGGGGAGCGGCGGACCGCCCACTTTAGCGACGCACCATACGCGCGTAAGGGGTGTCAACGATTCCGGCCCCAGGTATAATTTATCCCGGTCCATACCCATCGACCTGTACACAAGCGCACTCTCGATCTCCTCCCTGTCGGCCAAAAAAGCGTACGGGATGCGCAGTTCATTGAAGATCTGCAGGTAAGACCACATATTGCGCGTGACGACCGTATCCTGCGGCTGCCGATGGGCGTCAATATAGGCCGCCACCTGCGTATAAGATACCGGATCGGGTTTTGTCCCGATCCTGATCCCGTGCCGCACGCCGTTGACGACCAAAAGGGAGAACAGTACCGGGATGAACCATTTCCTGACCGTACGGGGCAGCCGCATCAGGCTCCAGGAAAGGAGCATGAAGAAGAACACGAAATACGGCAGCAGAAACCGTTCTTCCCGGAAGAACGATACCCCCCATGGCCGCAGGAAAAAAACCGCCCCCACAGGCAGCACGAACCCTAACACCCCGAGAGATTTCAAGGCCAGCGATAAAGGGTCTCTTCTTCGGGATATTGTCCGGATACCTATAAAGATCCCCGCGATAATAAGGAAAGCAGCGCATGCCATAAACACCGGATGACCGCAATAATCGTAAAAAAGGTCATAGACATCCTGCCATTGCGGATTGGCATAAGAATAATACCGCAGCTGATCGGGCTCTTTTACGCAATACTCGAAGAGAAAGTATTTCAGGGGAAACGCGGCAAGGGCCATGGACCCGACGGCTGCAAGAAACGGCGCGGGCCGCAGGCGTAACGGCCTGAAGAAAAGCAGCCATACGACCGCTTCCACCACCAGCATCAGCATGCCGAAATAATGGGTATAGAGCATAAGCAGGCTGGCCGCTGCCCAGGCCGCATACCAGCGGGAAGAAGGAGCGCTCAGGAGCCGGACAAAGCAATATACCGAGAGCATACAGAAGCACAGCCACATCGAATACGCCCGAAGCTCCGCGCAGCGGAGGATATACTGTTCGGAGAGGGCCACCAGGGCTACCGCGGCCAGTGCATCGGCGTAGTTGGTGATCCGGCGCAGGACCCGGTAGAGGACGAACAGTCCCGCCAGGTAAAAACCCAGCATACTCACGCGCAGGAATATCGCGTGTGAGGATACCGCGTACAGGAAATGCATGATGAACCCTGACAAATGCATCTGTCCGCCCCCGAACCTGTTGAGCACAAGGGAAAACAGCGTCTCCAAGGGCTGCCGGACAATATATATCTGCACCGCCTCGTCAAAATGAAGGGGCTTTCCGAGCGTACACAAACCTACGGCCGCGGCCATGACGAACACCACAGCCGCCCAGAACCGCTCCGAAAGACCGCGCGCTTCGCGTTCTTGTCCCATGATCACCCCTCTATGACCGGAACATAAGCCGGTGCATCATTTTACCGATGGCGGCACACCGCGGGAAAAGATACTCCTGCGGTTGCGTCATCGCTTTTACGAAGAACCCGGGCCGGAAATAAAACGCGAAGTACGCCTCCCGGACCAGCTCAAGTATCCGCGCAGCCGGAAGCTGCGGATACTCCGGCTGGCCGTTGCGGATGAACCCGTGACGCGCGAGATGTTCGTATAACGGAGTGTGCGGATACAGCCGCGGGATGAGGAATTGGGCGGTCTCCGGATCGAGGGTTTTTGCCCAGGCAATGGTCTCCCGGATGCTCTCGACGGTATCGCCGGGAAGTCCGAAAAGGAAATCCCCGTGGATGCGCAGGCCGACACGATGGGCGCTTGCGGTAAACTCGCTCATCTTTTGCCGGCTCACCCCTTTGGCGATGTGTTTCAACACCTCTTCGCTTCCCGATTCATATCCCACGTGCAGGGTGCGGCAGCCGGCGCGGCGCATCAGCGTAAGGGCCTCTTCATCGAGATCCCCCCTGACGTAGCATCCCCAAGGCAGGTCCAGGCCCGCGTCCAGGATCCCCGCGGAAAGTTCGACCGCGCGCTCCCGCGAGAGCGCATCGTCCTGGAAAAAGACCTGACGGACCCGCGGCATGGATCGCCGGACTGAGCGCATCTCCTCCACCACGTTCTGCACGCTGCGCGCCGCATAATACGATCCTTTGGTGAACGTATGCGGCCACAAGCAGAAGGTACAATGCCCCCAGGGACACCCCCGGCCGGTAAAAAGGTCGACGAACGGGTACCATTCCGAAGGGACCCGGTAACGCGTAAGATCCAGGTGCCGCCGGTAAAAATCGGTGACGAAAGGAAGCTCGTCGAGCTGCTGCCCGGTCAACGCGGGACGCACCGGGTTGACGCGCACCTCTCCCCCCTGCCTCCAGACGAGATTCCGCACCTCGGCCAGAGGCTTGCCTTGCGCGATCTCCAGGACCGGATATTCGAATTCGCCGCGCACGGCAGCATCGACGCTTGAAGAGGCCGCAAGAAGCGCCTGCGGATCGAGGGACACATACGGACCGACGAAGACGATCTGCGCGCCGGTCGCTTCTTTGATGCGCTGCGCAAAGCGGAGGTCGCTCTCATAACTCAATGTCGATCCGTACACGATGACCGCTTCCGGAGCGGCTTCAATCACCTTCCGTAAAGCCTCCTCGAAGGAAAGCCTCTGCGCCGGAGCATCGAGGAAAAAAACATCCTGCCCGTGCTTCTCCAGAAGGGCGCCGCAGGTAGCCAGCCAGATGGGATACCACTGCGTGCTCGACCAGGAAACATAATCGCAGCGGCCGTTACGCATATAATCGGCGACATAGGGCGGACTGACCAACGCGAGGCGCATCAATCTATCCCCTTTTCCTTATATTGCGCACCATACTGGCGATCACTCCCAAATCAAGCGCAAAGAGATAATTCATCTCCACCTGGCATCTAACGATACACTCACTGCAGGAATGCCGGCCGGCGAAATCCCAGGCCGCCTTCACCCCGTCCCGCAGACAATTAAGGGCCTTTTCCCTTCCTACCGCGGACACGCAAGGATAGAGATCGGCGTTCGTATCGATGAACCCGAAGGACCTGCCTGCCAGACACCGGGGGCCCTTAAAGGGCCGGTCCAGGCCGGCCTGATAGGCCTTCACGGAAAATAGCACCGGCTCTCCCCTGCGCTTCAGCGCGATGATCCTCCCGACCGCGTCGCGGTACACGGCGGCATCGACCTCCACGTAGTTCGCCTCCGGAGAAAGTCCCTGCGGCCGGTAAGGGAAATCGACCGCGACCATGCACCGGTAGTGGCGGGCCAGCCGCATGAGCTCATCCAATTCGCCGATGCTCTCCGGAGTGAGCATCGCGCAAAACTGCAGCGGGATCTTCGCCGCACGCGCGGCTTCCGCAGCGCGTATCACCCTGTCGAAGGACCCCTGCCCGCGGTTGCGGTCGTGCGCCTGCCTGCCTCCGTCAAGGCTTAAGTCAAGCTGCTCCAATCCGCGCAATTCGGCGATACGCTCGGAAATAAAGCTGCCGTTGCTGGTCATCGCGCAAAGTATCCTTCGCTTCCCGCAATGCCCGATAAGCGCGCCGATATCCTCGCGCAGCATCGGTTCCCCCCCTAAAAGCACGATCCTGCGGGTGCCCAGCCTGGCCAGCCCGTCTATGATCTCCCCGATCTGCCCGGTGGTAAGCTCCTGCTGGTCGCGCAAAGGGAATCCGCAATAGGTGCACCGCTGATTGCAGCGGTTGGTCACGCACAAGGTGACGAAGAACGGCACCCTGCGCCCCAGGACCCTCGCCCCGGCTACCGCCACCCCTATCCTCAGCGCATCAGGGAACCGCATGCTCTTTCAACCTTTCGCCCGGCGTTTCATCAGTGCCGCCCGCACCTTGCGGGAAAGCAGGATCCGCTTGAAATTAGTCGGGCTCCTCAACTGATCGAACAAAGTTCGGCGGGTATTGCAGCAAAGACGGCACAAGCCGAGCGTCTTAACCTCCCGGCGTAACCGCTGCATCTCCTCGCCGTTCCAAATCTCCACGAGCCCCTTCTGCCGGATATTCCCCACCCGCAGCCGGTCGAACATCTGACAGGGGACCACGCTTCCATCGGGAAGGATCATCGCGTCCAGCCATATGAGGAGGCAGCGACAAAGCGGCCGCTCCGGCTTGCCGCTGCGCAAAAGCGGGTCGATGAAAAGCGTGACGTCCGCGCGCCGGCACATCGACTCGATCTCCCGGAGCGCAGCGGGTTCGATGCGAAGCGGCAGGTCCACCAGCTTCCCCTGGGAAGTGAACTGTTTCGAATAAAGCGCGGGCGCGCCGATCTGCCCCTGCGTCTTATCGACCAGCGCCGGATCCGCATCCGTGACCCGGTGGAAAAGCAGCTCCTCCGCGCCGTGCTCGACCGCCCACCGGCACACTTCGACGACCTCGCCGAGATTGTGCCGGGAAACGACGCAGTTGAACATCAGCCCCGGCGCGCGCGGGGAGTATTTCCGTATCGCCGCATTAAGGTTTTCGACCCCTTTGGCCATCGCGGCAAAAGCCCCCGGCTTCCCGCGGATGACGTCATAGGTGTGGCCCACGCCGTCCAGGGAGATCCAGATATCGTCGATATCCGACCTCGCGAGCGCTTCCGCCAGCGCCTCGTCCACCAGCATGCCGTTGGTGTGCAACCGCACGTACGGGATCTTCTTCCTGGCATATACCACGATCTCCAGGATATCCTTGCGCAGCAGGGGCTCCCCCCCGGAGATAAGCAGCATCTTGACCCCGGAGCGGGACAGATCATCGATCAGGCGCATGATCTCTTCCGTCGTAAGCAACTCCTGCTGCGGCACCGCCTGCAGGCCCTGCCATACATTGCACATCAGGCAATGCTGATTACACCGGTCGATGACCAGGAGGTACACCGCGATCGGAGCGCCGGCGACGCGCCGGTTGAAAAGGTACTTCGTGAACGAAGAAAGATATCCCATCAACGCTCCTTCTTAGCCAGGATCATGCAAAACGGCGAGACCGGCTGCCAGAACCTCTTCACCCGCAAGAAGCGGAAGAGACTGTTCGTACTCGCGCTGATGCCCCAGCAATGGCGCCTTTGCGTCTGGACCGTAAACCCCGCCTTTTCCAGCTCCCGGATAAGCGCCTCCATCGAAACCCCTTCTTTCGTCAGCGTATGATACTCCGCCAAACGGAACTGCTCGATATCCGCCGTTGCGCACACTGCCTTGTAACGCTTATCCATCCCCCATACGCTGCGGTAAAGGGCCATCAACGGCCGAAAACGCCTCAGGAAACCGCTGTCTATCTCATGATCGATATATAAGACCCCACCCGGCGCAAGCACGCGGGAGATCTCCTTGAGCACGAGCCCATAATCGAAGAAATGATGCAGCGCGGCATGGCAGCTCGCCACGCCGAACGTCCCCGCTTTGAACGGCAGGGCGTACGCATCCGCACAAAGGACACGCGCCGAGGCCGATACCGGCTTAAGCATATTGACCGCGATATCGATCCCTACCACGGGGGAAAAATAAGTCCGGGCCCGGTCCAGCATCGCCCCTGTGCCGCAGCCCACATCAAGGAACCCGCCTGAAGGAGCGCTCTTCCTGAGGGTATCCAGGATGCCGCGGAAATACCAGTCACTGTCAGAGATCACCCTCTGGTTGATCCGCTCATAACTGGCTGCGGTATCATTGAAGAAGATCTTATTCGCCTGGGTCACCCCTTCTGCCGAAGCGGCCCGGGAAGCGCTCCCCTTTTTTTCATACCACAGGCCGCGCAGGATCCCCCAGCTCCACGAGCACCAGACCACCGCGAATAACCCGGTATAGCGGAATAGATCGCGGATCCCGGTACGCAAGCTCAATACGAAAGCGATACAAAAGACAGCCACCGCCGAACATAGGGTCGCCCAAAGAAAAGGCCTAAGGAGCAGGGAAAACGCCATGGCAGCAAGGCCGGACACGATCCACGCCAGCGTGATGACCGGCGGGAGGAACCGGACCAGTTGTGCGAACCGGGGATACTTCCGGAAGAACTGCCCCCTCCCGATCCCGAAGCGGTATATCTGCCTGGCGACCCCCCTCCAGGTCGAACGCCGGTCGTGGAACACGCGCGCCCGGGGATTGAAACGGATGCGGGATCCTCTCCGGATTAAACGCCAATCAAGCTCCTCATCCTCGACGGTTTCCATCGATTCGTCGAACCCGCCGACCTCCTGCAGGGCTGCACGGCGGTACATCGCGTTACACCCCGGATTATGGATAGTATCTGCCGGAGCGCTGCCTTGCTGCAGGTAACGCGAATTGGCCGGCACACTGAGAAATCGTAAAAGCGCATCGACACACCGCTCAAAACGGCCGGCCTGGGGCGGCAGAAGATTCGCCCCCCCCACAGAGGCCACCGCGGGATCGTCGAAGAGAGAAACGAGCTCCTCGATCCATCGCGGATCGGCCGTACAATCGGCGTCGGTGGTCGCAATGAACTCTCCCCGGGCCGATGCGATCCCTGCGTTTTTGGCATACGCGATACCGGGCCTTGTCTCGGAGATCACTTTATCGGCAAAGGATGCGGCGACCCGTGCCGTATCATCAGTACTCGCATTATCGATCACGATGATCTCTAAGGGGGAATACGACTGGCGTGTAAGGGAGGTTAAACACCCGGCAAGACGAAGCGCTTCGTTACGGGCAGGGACAAGTATTGAAACTAACGGTCTCATTTTTTCATTGTAGCTTAAAAAAAATGCGCTCGCAACTCATTTGATCGCAATCACCTAATGCCCGCTTACCACGCAGTCGCCGGTTGAATTCCGATAGTTTTACGCTATAATGAATTGATGATTTTCCGGCCCGGACACCGATACCTGACCAGATTTTTCATCCTCTGCTTCCTTTCGCTCGGGATACTGCTTCTCGCCTTAGGATGTCTGGGTATCTTTTCCCTGCACACACTGGCGGCCTTCGTCAATTACTGTGTCGTCCTGATCGTTCCCGCCTTCTCCAAAACAGGCCATATCCGCGATCCGCACACCTTTGAGGCCGTCTCAACGGAGCTCTTACGCCTGCGCTGGTACGTATTGCCGTTAGGCGCGGCGGCATGCTCCTTTGCCTGGCTCTGGAATGGGCTTTTACGGGAAAAACGCGAGCCGCAGCGCGCGGCAGAAGAAACGCCGGTCGAAGCGCCGAAAAACCGGCAACGCACCCCTGCCGGGTACACCATCGCGCTCGCCGCACTCGTGCTTATCGGCGCGTACCTACGGGCGATAAAGCTCCCCCAGTCCTTCTGGCACGACGAGATCGCCATATTCGAGGTATTCCTCAATCCGTTCGGCTTCTGGCGTTACTTCCCCACCGGGCTGGGAGACCACCGGCTTTGCACCCTCATCTCCCTGCCCTTATTCAGGATATTCGGCGCCCATGAAACGATCATCCGACTGCCCTTCTTTTTGCTCGGGGTCGCCGCCATCCCCCTGCTCTACCGGTTCGCCAAGGATTTTTTTTCGGCGCAGGAGGCCCTCGGCGCATCGCTCATCCTGACGTTCGCCGGGTATCATGTACTGTACAGCGATCAGGCGCGGGGATACGTGGGGATGGTCTTCTTCGTCCTGGTCTCGTCCCTGCTGCTTTTCAGGATCCTCCTTGATCCCCGGCAGCCGCCTCCGAAAAAGTACGTCTTCCTCTTCGGGGCCACCGCGGCGCTGGGAGTATACAACCATTTCTTCTATCTGATCCCCCTGGGGATGCAGTTCATTTTCCTTTGTTCGATCATACTGTTCAGACGGCTGACAAAGCGTCCGGTGGTTGCGGCCGGCGGGATCACGCTCAGCGACTCGCTGACCGCGCTCTTGTGCGGGATCCTCGCGGCGTTCCTGCTCTATGGCCCGCTGGTCTTCAAAGCACTTTTCAACCAGATACTCAATACACAGTTCACCAATAAAGGCATCCCCCTCCTCTCCCTCGGCCACCTCGGCATGATCGCCACGAACTCTCCCGGCGGCGAATACGCGTATTTGTACGCACTGCTTTTTTCGATCGGCCTGATCCACCTCTTCGCGCGCGGCCGGATACTGACCGGGTATTATTTCCTGGCCATGGTCGTACTTCCTCTCGCCCTGATGCGGGCCACGTTGCGCTATGTCGACGTGCGGTATTGCATCTTCATCCTTCCCTTCCTGGTGATCGGAGCCGTCCACGGAAGCAGCGTCATCTCGAAGGTCTCCCGGGAAAGGATGCGGCCCCTCATCTTCATTTCCCTCCTGGCCCTGCTCTTCACCCTCCAGCTGCCCGGCCTCATCGGATACTTAAATCACCCCTGCGAGCAGGATTTCAAGAACTGCGCCCGCACCATAGAGCGCCTGGCCCGCGAGAACGATACCATCTATTGCCTGAGCATCGCTCCGGAAAGCAGCAGGATCTTCACCTCCCGTTTCTACATCCGCAAATACCCCGTGAAGACGGAAGTTTCGGAAAAGGAGTTCTTCGACCGCGTGCATGAACGTAAAGGGGTCATCTGGGTCATGATACTCTGGCCTGAAGCCACCTTTCTCGGCATCGAACCGGAGAACCGCGCCATCATGAAGTATATCCGGGACCATTTTGTGCAGGCGGGCGATTTCGGCCCGACAGTCTTCCTGTACAGACTGGGCTACAATCAGATACCTTAAACCACTATGGAAGAACGTCAGACCATCATTTTGGGAGCGGGACCGTCCGGACTCGCCGCGGCGCTCACGCTGCACAATGCCCGGAGGGCGGTCGGGATCATCGAAAAGACCGACCGGGTAGGAGGCTTATCCCGCACCCTGGAGTACGGGGATTTCCGGACCGACATCGGCCCGCATGTGTACTACGGCAAGAACCAGGGAACGCTGCGCTTCGTCGAAGAAACGGCGGGTTGCCGCTTAAAGGGCATACCTGAGCTGACGAGGATATGGTCCGACGGGAAATTCTTCCCCTACCCGGAGATCAAGATACCGCAGGCGCTCTCGAACTTAGGGATCGCGAAAACCGCCCGCATCGCACTTGAATGCGCCCGGCTGGCTTTTCGGAGGAAACGCCCGCGGGAACCGCAAAGATCATTCGAGGAGTATGCGCTCTCGAGGTTCGGCAAAACGCTGGCTGACCTCATGCTGATCGGTTATACCGAGAAGATCCTCGGATTACCGGCGAGCGAGATCTCGGTCGATTGGGCCCAGGAAAGGACCACGGACCTCTCCCTCGTCACTCTGATCAGGAACATCCTGCTGCGGAAAGGACGGGGAGACGCTTCGCGCCTTGACCGGCTCCTGTACCCCGAACTTGGGGCGGGAAGCATCTATGACGCGATGCGACGTACTATCCCGGACGCTTGTTTTTCGTTCAATAGCGTTCCTGCCCGCATCGTCCACGACTCAGGCGCGATAGTCGAGATCACCGTACCCAAACACGGGAATACCGATACGCTGCGGCCCGGGCACCTCATCTCATCGATCCCGGTCACGGAACTGATCACCCTTCTCGATCCTCCGGCGCCCGCAGAGGTACTGCAGGCCGCCCAACACCTGCATTTCCGATCCCACGTCCTGTTATTCCTTACGATCGGCAAGCCCTCGGTGTTCCCCGACCAGTGGGTTTACTTTCCCGGAAAGGAAGTCCCCTTCGGCAGGATCACCGAATCGAGAAATTTCAGCTCCCGCATGTCACCCCCCGGAAAAACCTCCCTCTCGATCGAATTCTTCTGCCGGGAACAGGACGCGGTATGGAATGCCGGCGCCGAAAAGCTCTCCGCCCTCAGTATGCCGTGGATAAAGAAGATCTGGGCGTTGAAAGAGGCGGATATTACGGGGGCGTTCGTACACCGGGAGCGTTTCGCGTATCCCCTTTACGACCTCGCCTATCAGGGACACAGGAGGACGGTACTCTCCTATCTCGCGGGTTTTCGCAACCTTCGGGTCATCGGCAGGAGCGGATGTTTCACCTTCAACGGACAGCATCAGGCACTGGAGGGAGGAATAGCCGCAGCTGAAGATATTATCGCTTCAAAAAAATCTTGCCCGTAAAAGAAAGGCGAAGTACCCCCAGCCGTCCTGGAAAGAACGCAGTTTAGGCCGCGTCAAGGGAGACCGGGAAGAATAGGTGATCGGGGTTTCCTTTATCCTTAAGCCTGCGCGCAGCGCCGCCACCATGAGCTCGGCCGTAAACTGCATCCCGATCTGCCGCAGGATAAGACGGTTGAACGCCTCGCGCGTGATGGCCTTATACCCGCTCAAAAGGTCGGACATGCGTCCTCCGTAGAGCACGTTAAAAAGCCAGGTGAGAAAAGGATTCCCGATCCGGTGGTGCAGCCAGGGCATCGCGCCCGGTTTTATGGTCCCATTCAGACGGGTACCGCTTACCAGATCGCAGGACCCGTGTTTCAGGGGCTCGATGAGCTTTTCCAACTCCAGGAAATCGTAGGTATCATCGCCGTCCGCTATGACAACGATATCTCCCTTAGCCTCCTGAAGGCCCCGGCGGCATACCGCTCCGTACCCCTTCACCGTTTCATGTAACACCAAGACCCCCTTGTTCCTGGCAACATGCACGGATCCGTCTTCGGAACTGTTGTCTACGACGATGATCTCCCCCTGATAGGCATGCTCATCGAAAAACCTCCGGATCTTATCGATACAGATCCCGATGGTGGGTTCCTCGTTCAAACAGGGGACGACAACGGAGATACGCATAGTGAAATGATGCCCTCTGAAAAGAAAAAGCGG
>CAZAPM010000023.1:0-14879 GCA_964487475.1 uncultured Planctomycetales bacterium | reverse complement strand
CGGGTAATGACCTCCTGCAGGGCGTACTCCGATTCGGTGCGGTAAAGCCCGATGGCGCTCACTTTAGCCTTGGCCACCGCCTCTGCCTCATGGGCGAAATCGATATTGACCGCCAGGGACATGGTCACGCCGTCATTGGTCATCACCGGCAAGTCGTTACGGCGCGCGGCATGGATCGCCACTGCCCGGCTGGAAAGCTCTTCCTCCTGCGATTCCCGCAGCTCCCTGACCGAGGGATTGATCTTCAGAGACCCGGTCTCGGTATTGAGTATCGCCATCTCCCCGCCCTCGACCGCATCCCAGGTGGAGTACCGGATCCCCT
Source organism: uncultured Planctomycetales bacterium (assembly GCA_964487475.1). Lineage (GTDB taxonomy): Bacteria > Omnitrophota > Gorgyraeia > Gygaellales > Profunditerraquicolaceae > CAZAPM01. The sequence goes on along the minus strand of CAZAPM010000023.1, from coordinate 14,557 downwards.
CCACCACCGTATAGGCCTCGGGGAGGATAGGGAACCTCTGCTGGCGGGCGGTGATGCCGTAATGCTTGACCCCCGTGCGCACTACCATGCCGACCAGGTTCGGATAACGGCTGCGCAGCTGGGCGTACTGCTTGAGCCCTGCGATATCCGCCTTAAGCAGCAGGATGAAGGGAGCGTTCGCCGGAGCGCCCGCAATGGATATCTCCGCCTCCGGGCCGGCTGAAGAAAGAGTATGCATCAGCTCCTCGGCCAGGGTCGCGACATCATAGAACATCTTATTGAATTCCGTGCGCATGGGAGCGACCGCCTTGATCACCAGGGGCTGCGCTGCCCTGAACACCGCTTCAGAGAGGTCACCTACCCCCTGCCGCATGATCTTGATGACCTTGCGGGGGATATCATCCAGTGTAATGATCAGGAAGGCGTTCCTCTCTACGGTCTCCGTATCCCCTTCCTGCTCCGCGCGGGCGATCTGGGCCTCATACTCCGCCTTGAGCTCTTCTGCGGCGCGCACCACGAAGGCCTCGGCAGGCGGTAAAGATTCCTGCGACAGCTCCACTTCCCGCGCATCGATGTTCGGATACAACACCCTGGAGATACGGTTCACGCTGGAGGTTACGATCGTGATGAGCTGGCGGTTATCCTCGCTGCGGTTGAGCTCCTCCAGGGCCTTGATCACCGTGGAGAGGAAATGCGCCATGGGAACGATGCGGCCATGGGTAGGCAGGGTCAGGGAAGCCTCCAGCAGGAGGTCCGCGACGAGCACGCGCAGGCCGCTCTCCACCGCCTGGTCACCGCCGATGCGGGCCGCTTCGTTACGCACCGCTTCGCGCAAAGCCGCCTCGAGCGCATCCCGGGCCTCCCGCGATTCACGTTCGTCCCCGGCGATCTCGTACTGCAGCGGATACGTCACATGGTCGACCGCGCGGGGAGCATACTTGACCATGGTGCCGTGCCTGACGATACGCTGGGAATCCGGCGTTCCCCTGATCTCAAAACCCTGGCGCAGACGGACTCGCACCTGCTCATTGATATCGCTGACCTGACGGTTCTTCTCGAACCTGGACTGCGCCTGACGCACCAGGCGGTTATGCAGGCTGCGGCGGGCGACGACATTCTCTTTCAGGAAGATATCCGGAAAACGCACCCGGTTGACCTCATCGAGATGCAGCGGGGAAACCGTCTCCTCCTGCTTCCTCCACACCTCGTGGATCGCCACCTCCACTCCCGGGCAAGGCAGATTCTCATCCATCTTTCCGGTATAGGAGATGATGCTTCCGATATATCCGCCCAGCTGTTCGGAGATAAAGGTCGCGGTCACTGCCTCGATCCCTTCCCGCTCCCGGTTCACCGTGATGAACTCGGTATGATGGGCGCCGAACGGATTGCTGATCGAAACGAACACGTGCCCGTTGCCTTCTCTCAGACGATGCAGCAACAGGGTCACATCCACCATCTCGTCATACAGGCGCTCGGAACTCGCCCGGGCCTTATGCTCGGAGGGCATGCTGTTCAATATGCCGTCGGCGAGGATCGGATCGATGCTGACGAAATCATGGAACTCTCCGCCGTGCAGATACTGGTTCGCCAGCTTGTTCTGGGAGATGATACACTCCAGGAGTTTCTCCTCCTTCTCGGTCCGCTCGCGCTCCGGCACCGCGTCGATCTGCCGGATAAGCTTCGATTCCCACAGCGGCATGGGACGCAGCCCGAACTGATTATGCTGCAGGAACCGCAGGTGCTCGACCAGTATCCCGCGCTTCTTCAAATACGCGATCGTCAGTACTTCCGCCTCATCTTCGGTCTTACCCTGAAGATGGAAGAGCTCATGCCCCTGCAGCACCACGCGCAGCGCCTCCGCGGGGGCATGCTCGAGAAAGACCGGATGGACAAAGAGGGTCATGGTCTCCATATTCACTTCGGCCGGAGATTCCATATCCGAACGCATCACTACTTTCCCGGCGTCCAGCTGGATGGCCTCTCCCTCCGCACATTCAGCGGCGAAGGCCGCATTGATCTTGGCCAGCTCCGCGGGGGTCGGAGCCCGGTCTTCCGCCTTGATCTTGGCCATGCTGGCAGGATACGAAAAACCCTTTGCCCGGTTGAAATACTCCGCCAGCTGCGCCAATCCGGTAACCACCAGATCCGCGCACTTGATGAGCCCCTTGCCTTCGCTGTCGATACCGACCGCAAGCATGTGTGCCGCCTTGATCGCCTCGACTCCCTGCGGCGCATCCTCGAACCCTACGCAATGACACGGCAGCACTCCCAGGCGCAAAGCCGCTTCGATGAACATATCCGCAGCCGGCTTGCCCCGGATCACGCGGCGCAGCAGCACACTGTAGTTGCCGAGGTCCAGGCCGCAAAGCACCTCCCGGAAGAACGGAGCAAGGTGCAGCGCTTCCACCAGCCTTGGCGCATTCTTGCTGGATGAGGCCACGGCGGTTAAGGTGCCCGCTTTGGTCAAAGTATTCAATACCTCTGCCACGCCCGGAAAGATCGAAAGGAATCCCTGGGCCTGATCGAGCATTTCATTGTAATACCGGTTCTTCAGGTTCCCCCAGGCAGTCAGCTGGTCCATCAAGGCCTGCTGCGGCTCGGTCAGCTGCACATAGGCATCCTTCTCCTTGGCCGGATCGATATACCGCTCCAGCGCCGCGAATGCGTCGCGGGTACGGGGGGCCTCTTTAAGCATCGCCAGACATCCCTCAAAACGCGGACGGCCGTCTACATAGGTAAGGAAATCATCCAGGGTAAACTCACGGCCCATAACGATGATCTCCTCAAAAAGCTTTTTCCAGGCCAGGAAGTGCAGCTTGGCAGTGGAGCTGATCACTCCGTCCAAATCGAATACCGCCGCCTTGAAACTTCCGCGCGTTAACGCCGCTGCCACACGGGGAGCGGTCACCCGGGTGAAGAGCTCACGAAGGCTCAAAGAGGAGGCATCCCGGGTCACGATATCCGCGCCCTTGGCTCTCAGGTCGGCATCTTCCGCAAAACGGGATAGCGCGACCACCAGACCGAACCCGCCGGCTTTCGCCGCCTCGATCCCCGCGACCGCATCCTCGAACACTGCTGCTTCGGCCGGATGCACCTGCAGGAGCTGCGCCGCCTTAAGGAATATATCGGGACACGGCTTTCCTCTGGGCACGTCATCCCCGGTCACGATCACCTGGAAGAATCCTGTCAGGCGCGCCGCCTCCAGCAGCATTTTCACCTGGGGCGCATTTCCTCCCGAGGCCAGTGCGCAGGGGATACCCATCTCGCGCAGCGCGAGGATCTTTCCCAGCACGTCCTGATACACTTCCACGCCCTGGGCCCTGACCAGTGCGCCGAAATTATCCCTGCGCTTCGCCAGCACCCGGGCTCTCGCCGCTTCATCCAGCGGCAACGATCCCAGCACCTCGACGCTCCTGTGGCCGGAAACCCTGGTACGGTACTCCTGCCAGCTCAAGGAGATCCCCTCCCCCCGCAACGCGTTCTTCAAAGCCAAGTAGTGCAGTTTCTCGGTATTGACGATCACTCCGTCCAGATCGAAGATCGCCGCCTTGACCAAAGGAAGGTTCGCGAGCGCATAGGTCCCCTGCTTCACGGAAATGGACATTTCTCCCTGCCATACCCCTCCCGGCACAAGGACCACAGGAGAAGCATCCAGGATCCCCTGCGCGTGAAGATTGAACTCATCCGCGGAAGAGGTCTGCGGCTCGATGCAGATCACATCCTTATCCGCCGGCACATAGAGCACTTCATGGGGGAAATTCTTATCCTGGCCGACCTCGATCAACAATCCGCGGGAGGGATCATAGAGCCGGCTTACCGCCGTCTCTCCGGAATAATCCAGGTCGGTGAATACATCATCGAAGGTGCGGTTGCCCAGGACCGTAGGCCGGCGCAGCTCACCCGCAGGCTCGATGCTCCCGTCAGGCAAGAGGTCCTGCGCCACCCAATGCGCCTTGGCGGGAATACTCAAGATCCAGTCCGCCTTTGCGGGAGTAAGGAACCAGGGATGGAATCCGAAGCTCATCGGGAACGACGTCCCTCCCCTGTTCTCGACCGAAGCTTTTATGGAAAGCAGGGAATCCTGAAGCCGGTAGGTAAGGAAGACCTTCGCTTTTCCGAACGCGGCTTCCAGCTCGGGGTATCCCGCGGTAGAGAATGACAAGGTGGCGAACACCCCGTTGCCGTCGATCCCCGCGGCCTCGAGGATCCAGCGCTCATACCGCACCATGCCGTGATAGACGTTCCCCTTTCCGTCTGACTTGGCCCCGGGGACCCCGTTAAGATCGATCTCCCGGGACTCGAAGACGAATTTGCCCCCGCGGATACGGCTCGCAAAAGGCCACAGTACCGGAATGCCGCCGGATTTCTCCAGGTCGGGGCAATAGAGCGTCTCCGTGCCATGGATGGTGAAAGAAACGATGGTCGCGCCGCGCTCGGCCATGAACTCGACGGATGCGCCGGAAAGCGTGTCGTGCATGCCGTAAAGTTTGACCCCCTGCTTGCGCCGGGTATCGATGCGGTATCCGCCGAAAGCGAAGGAGACGATCCTGTCCTCGGCCAGGGCCCAGGCGGTCATCTTATGCACCCGGGACTCAGCCTCCCCGGAAAGCTTTTCCTTACGGGTAGAGACCGCGGCAAGATTATACCCGAAGAGGGCTCCCCCGAACACTGCGCCCTCCAGCAGCCGGATCTTACGCTGATATCCGGGCAGCAGCTCGATCCCGAACACATCGTTCCAGTTATGGAAATACAGCAGGTGCTCTTTGTGGGTAGTGAAGTAACTGATACTGGCGGACTCGGCCAGGCTTTCATCAAGCACACCCGAGTGATGGACGGCTTCGTGACGGAAGATATCGTTGACCAGCACCTGGAAGGCGATACTGGAAACGGCTCCGCGCGCGTACGGAGGAGCCCTGTCCGCCAGATGTCTTACAATGCGCACCCTTCTATTGACCGGATCGTACTCCGCCAGCATCCCGCTTACGGTACTGTCGACGAACTCATACCCCAGGCCGAAGGCGTGGGCCGCATCGTCAAAATAGCGGGCCGCGTCCTTCGGCGAGGCCACTCTATAGGTAGGATCGAAACGCTCCGAGAGCCTGCCGGAATATCCCGGCGCCCCGTCTTCGGACTTCTCTTCGATCACCTCCAACGCCAGTTCCAGGATCGTAGCCACACCTTCCGGCCCCTTTAACTCCGAGCGGATGAAACGCACCTGACTCTTCTTATCGGAAGGAAGCTCATCCCCCACCGAAGCGCACACCGCCACCCCGCGCTTGATCACTTCGGTGCCGTCCCCTTTGCCGCTGAACCAGTCATCGATGTAGAATATACTGGAGGAGGAGATCCCCTCCTGATCCTTGAGCGCCTGTATCCCGAAGCCCTTGTCCACCCCTTTCGGGTTGATGTCGACAGAAGTACGGCCTTCCACCTTCACGAACGCCGGCAGACAGGCCCGGAAAAGGAACGCCTCGATATCCGTACGCACATCCCTGTCCCGCAGCGTATACTGGTCCTTCTGCTCGGGAGTCGCGTGCTTCCCCAGCACCTGCAGTACGATCTGGGCGTTATCCCTGTTCTCGATGAACTCATCCACCGGATACTCTCCCGCTCCCCGGTACTCCTGGGCATAATACATGAGGCTGAAATCCGAAACCGCCTTCGACAATACCTCCATGATCCGCGCCACTTCTTCGGGCGTGAATTTTTTAAGATATACCCGTTCGAACTCGCTTTTGGCCGCCGACCACTTCCATATCTGGGTGCCGTTGCAGGCCAGCACGATCAGCTGCTCCGCATACTGGTGCTCCATCTCCTTGATGAAAAGAGGCCGGATCACCTGCGACTCGACCGCCTTGAAGGAGTTGGAGGTCAGGATGACCACTTTGACCTTGGCGGCGAGCATACGCAGCAGCGCATTCGCCCCCTCATCGGTGATCTCCTGGCCCGGCAGCGTCAGGGACGCATCCAGGTCGATGAGGACCGCCAGGGAAGGATCCTGCAGCACGCTGCTGATCGCCGGTTTTCCGAGTTCGGCGGCCAGTTTCCTGCGGATAGACACCTTACGGTCATGGGAAAGCAGAGACTGGATGAACCGCTGGCTTTTATTGACGAAGAGCCTGCCGGTATCCGCCTGCCAGATGGCATGGGTGAAATCCGGATTGAGGATGGTATGCCGGGTCGCATCCCGGGATTCCACGAACATCTTCCGGGCGAAATCAACGATCACGTCCCCGGAGAGCATGCCGCGGGTCCCGCCCTCATCCAGCGGCTGCGTATCCCGCTCCAGGCGCCGCTCCAGACGCAGGATCCCGTCGTCAAACGCGCCGCCCACATACAGATCGATCTGCTCGAGTATCTCTTCGTTGACCCCCATGAAGGGATCCTCCAGGATCAATACCTGCAGGTCCGAAAAACGCTCCTGCTCCTGCTCCTGGACCATGACGCTCGCGGCGTTACTTTCATGCTGGTTCGGGGGAGGCATGAGCGGAAGGCCCGATTTAAGCCTTTTGATAGCCTTGAGATACGAGGAAGAGTCATACATGGCCACCCCCTCGAGAGAATAGACCCGGGTACCGGAATCAGCGTTCGAGAAACGGAACCCTTCACCGTGATAAAGGAAGCTGTCCGAACTTAACACCTCCGCCTTGATATTGTGCTTATGCAACTGGTTGCGCAGCTCGGCCGCCCAGGTGGTCTTACCGGTCGATGAAGGTGCCATCATCCCCACCACCAGGCACTTTTGTGAGGGCGAGCTCTGACGGGAGATGCGGATCCTCTCGATAAGGTACTCGATAAAAGGCATATGCATGATGGTAACGATGGCTTTGGCCAGGTCGGCGATCTGATGGTTCAACGACTTACGCTGCAATTTCTGCTCGGGGTCAAGCGCGGTGCGATCCTGCTGCAGTTTCCGGATCGCTCCTTCGTGCGAGAGGATGGTCTGCCGGTCGCTTTCGGAGAGCGCGCGCACCTTCTGTTCGAGCACGAACCCGCTGTCCGGCTCGGTGAAACGCTTCACCTCCGAAGGCAGATAGAGCGTGACCGGATCCTCCTGCGGCCCCGGCTTATAAGAGAACTTAAGCAGGTATCGTTTCTGGTCCGGCTGGAGATGCTCCCGCACCACCGAATTCGACTCCGCCAGGCCTTCCAACTGCCGGCTGATCACGATGAGGTCTTCGATGGAGGCGGGATTGGCGACCGCACCGTTGCCCAATTCATACTCGAGGTGGTACCGGTACCACGGCAGGATGTCCTCCGGCCGAAAGATCGGGAGCATATTACTGTTGGCGATCTTCATGGCGCTCAGGAACTCATACAGCCCGCGCTTGAACTTGCCCGAGGGGTCCCGCAGCACATCGTATATGGAAAGCAGATAATAGAAATACTTGAAGTCGAGCCGTTCTTCGGAAGCCGCATACCGCAGGCACATGTGATCGATAGAATTCACCCCCAACCTCTTGGCTTCGGCGGTAGAGAACAGGAACGCATGGAGTGAAGCCAGGGTATGCTTGCTGCCCTCGATCAGAGGAAAGAACGCCTCGATGAATAGGTACGCCACCAGCCCGGAGAGGAACGCGATGCGCTCGAAACCGCTGAGACGCTCGAAAAGCCTCCGGGTAAGGTGTATCTCATAACGTTGTTCCTTGCTCTGTGAAAGATACGCCACCAGACCCATAGGCTCATTGTTTATCGGGAAAAGCAGGGCCTGCGCATGGTCCATATCCAGCGCATCCACCGAGAAGACGAGCTGCTGCGATTCGATCATCTGCAGCAGGAGCGCATACGCCACGCCGAAGGAACTGGTGCGCAGCGCGCGCACCACCTCGTCCCCGATGGGAACGATCTCTTTTTGAGCCGCAGCGGGGATCCCGGCGATCGAATCCTCTCTTCTTGCAGACTTGATGTTCGGATTACCGGGAGCGGTCTTGACCGCCACCACATCCGCACGCTTGAAAAGACCCGCGGTCTGGTCGACCCCCAGCAACTTTCCGAAGGCTCCGATGGAAAGGTCATGCGTGAGGTCATACTCTTCCCGCAGCCTCTCCAGATAGTCGGTACACACTCCGCCCTGGTCGCTCTCCCTCTCCGCCATGGCCTGGGCATGCTCGATGAAGAATATATCCAGGTCGCTTAACCCGCGGTCGATCGCGTCCTCGGTGGCGAAGAATATCTCCTGCATGCAGGCGAACCGGTGCATGGTGATGTTCTTGAGGGGCGGGATGAATTTCTCCGTGCATTCGTGCACGAAGATCTGCGCCAGGAACTCCTTGCCTCCCGGACGGAACGCGGTAATACTGCCTCCCTGGGCCCTTTCCACGCAGCGGTTGAACGTCGCCTGCGTGATGTGCACCGCGAAACAATGGAACTGGCACTGCTTGCGGTCACTATCCGTCAAAGCCGCATACTCGGGACCGTAGTAATATTTGCTCCCCAGCTTATACTCGGGAGTAATGAAGCACAGCAAGCCCATCTCCCCGCGCATACGGTCATACAGGTAGGGGTCCGCGGAAACCGGATTGTCCACTACCAGACGTATCGTTCCGGAACGCAGGTGCCGGACAATGGCCTCATAACTGACGAAGGACGGGGTGGAAAGAATGTGCGCGATGATCGCTTCGGGCACGCGGTATTCGGCCTGACGGGCATCCTTGACACTGCGGATAAGGTTGATCAACTCGTCATACGCCACCGGAGCCGTACCCGGAGCCTTCTTGGTAAGGGTACCTGCCGCCACGACCTGGAAGGTGGGATGCAGGCGCGGATTCCCGTCCCGGTCATATACCGAACATTTTCCCGCGCGGATGTGATCGTCGTCATCGAAACCGATCCCCATCTGGCAGGCGCTGCACACGGCCCTTACCGGCCCTTCGGTCTCCACCACTTCGATCTCGATCCCGCGCTCCTTGAAATTCAAAGCCTTGTGCAGCAGGCTTAACGCCTCGTCCTCAGGCACCCTCGCGCGGACCCGGGAGAGGAACTCGGGGATGAACGCGCTGCGCCATCCGCCCATCGCGCGCAGCGCCTGCAGCGCCGCCGCCCGCACCATGGGAGAGCCGTCATCGAGGAGAAATTCGATATGGTACGCCGCATCCTTCACCGGCGATCGGGACACCGCGAAGATGGCTGCTTCCCGGATATAGGCGTTGGGATCTGCGAGCGCATGCAGCAGTTCCGCGTGTGCCCGGGTCCCGAGTGACAGGATCCCGAGCGCCGCCTGGTGACGGACCTCTGCGTTATGGCTGGAAAAACGCCTGAGATGCCATTTTACGGGTGAAACCGCTTTCAAAACCGGCGAAAATAAAAATACTCCGAGCAGCACTGCCGCCACGATCCCGGCAACCCATCCCGCCGCGGCCGTTGCGCCACCGATGGCCAGCACTCCGCAGGCCGCGCCATAAGGACGGGACCAGGCAAATTCGGTGTGCAGAAGGGAAGCGGCTTGCATCTCCAGGACCACGTGCACCCTGGGGTGGGTCTGCAGCACTGATGCCGGAACATCCTGCGTGACCTCTCCTTCCAGGGCCGCACGCACGATCTGCGCTTTGCTCTGGCCGCTCGCGAAGAAGAAAATCCGGCGGGCTTTAAGGATATCCGCGATACCCATGGTGAACGCATACGGACGGGCACGGATACCGGGATAGTTCTTCTCGTTCGCCGCCAGCGTGCTTTCGGTAAGCGCAACCCGCTGCATATGCGCGGCAAATCCGGAGAAATCCGGAGGCTCATTGAACGCCAGATGACCGTCAAGCCCGATCCCGAGGATAAGAATATCCGCACCGCCGAGCGCCTCGAGCGCCGCAGGGTACCCGGCCAGCTGCTCCGAAGTAATCTCCCCGGTAACGTTCAGGGACCGGACAAAATCGCAGATGTAATGGATATTGCTTTCGGGAATGGCTACCCGGGAGAAAAGGTGCTTATGCAGATAGGCGGCAAAGGAATGCGGATCGTCTTTTTGCACCCCCTCATATTCATCGAGATGGAACGCCTGGACACGAGACCAGTCGATGCGGGGATCCATGGACAGGAAATGCAGAATGGGGACCTGGGTATCGCCGGTCGCGAATACGACCTTCACCTGATACTTCGGGTCGGCCTCCTGCAGCCGGCAGATCTCATTCGCCAGCGACATGGCAGCGGTCGGAGCGAATTCGCCGTTAATGGCCACCGCTGTCTGCAAGACGCGAGAGGCGGACCTTCTCATCCTCCGGGAATAATGTTCGTCGAAACGAACCCCGAAGGATCCGGCCCATCTGCGCATCATGCCCATTTCGCCCAGACGGGTGTCAAAATACTCCATGCTTGCGGCGATCGCGGGGCGCTCCTGGCGCAGCCCCCGGTGGTGCACGGTCTCATGGCGGAAGATATCATTGACCAGGATCTGGAAGGCGACAGAACGGGGATCGGTCAGATCGAAAGGAGGCGCTCTCGCGGATAAGGTTGTCATTATATCGATACAGCGGTCCACCTCGTTATACTCCGCGACCTGCCCGGTCACGGTTCTGGCTACGAACGAGTACGGAGTGCCGAACGCAAGCTTTGCCGCTTCGAAATACCTTACTCCCTCCCGTGTTTTTGCCGGATCGATCAAAGCATCATCGATCGTGGCCGGATACGCGCTCGGCGTATACCGGGAGAGCATTTTGGCGGCGAGCCCGAACATCCTTCGGAGCACCCGCTGACGTACCTGCTCATTGGCCTCGACCGCATTGGAGAAGGAGCGCAATTCATTGAAACTGAACGCATTCTGGGAAAGCACCGTGTTGCCTGCGGATTTCCCGTCCACCTCGAACCCGGCCCACACCCTGGTCTGGCCGCGGGCGAAGTGCGGATCCCTGATCTCCGGACGGAAGACATCGGCCACCGAAGTGTTCCTCATGGACAATGGCCGGGATTCCACCACATTGAAGGAGATCGCCCGGAACGCCTTGAGATCGCCGGCATGCGTCGCTTCCACATATGACTGCACGAGATCGAATTTCCCGTACGAATTATTCACCACACTTGCCGTCACGCGGCTTCCGGGAAGAAGATAGCTGTACTGCACCACGGCATCCTTCAGGTACACCCCGTCGACCGTGATCCCCTTGTGCAGTTTGGCCAGAGTGATCCGTCTTACCCTGCCCGTCACGGGATCGACATAGGAACCGTCCGCCCCGACCCGCACCGAACCCAGCACGCAATTGGCTACCGGCGTGTTCATGATACCGCGGAAATCGCGCATCGCCCGGGCCTCCTGGGCCAGCGCGCTGCCTGCCGCCGCCGGCTTGACCTTGAACACGCCCTTCTCGTTGACCTCAACCCACTCTCCGGTCATGTCGGCGAGCATCTGGATCTTTTCCTGATAGAGCTCTGCGGGGCGGCGATGCCTCCACCAGTACACCGGCGAGCCGATATCGTAGATCCCCACCCATTTCCGGGGATCCTGCACCCGGCTGCGGAACTGCAGGAATATCTCGAAGACTTCCGTAGCCGCGGGGTGCACGGGTTTACCTTCCTTATTCTTGGCGAAAAGCACATCCACGGTCTTGCGGGAACCCGCCTCCAAAGCCGTTTTCAATTCATCGAAGGTGTTCAGCCCTTCGGCCATAGGCTTGCCGATCTGCCGGAGGCCTTCCAGCAGGATGAGCATCGGCTCGATCAGCTGCGGCGCCTCGCGTTCCACCTTGTTCTTCTTGAAGTCGTCGGTCAGCCGGGCGCGGTAGATCACCTCATGGTAATACTGCTCCAGGAAGAAAAGGAACTCCCGGTTGGTCCGGTGAGACCCGCAGGAGAACGCCAGGCTAAACCCGCTCTTCATCAGATCCTTTGCCTGCTGCACCTTCAGGCTGCCCTTCGGCAGATTCTTGACCGCCGTGGTCCCGTCAGCCTGATACATGCCCAGGTCTCCGAGGTTCTTCTCCGTAATATCCTCGTCCTTGGCCACGGTAGTGAATTTGGTAAGCATGGTCTCGGTCCGGTTCGAGGAAACCACGGGCGCCCAGGATACCTTACGGTACCCGAATACCGCTTCGAACGCCTTCTCCTGCAGCGCCAGATGGTCCGCATAGCTCGAAGAAAGGATGATCACGTCATACCCGGTATACGGCGCGGAAGGATCGGTAAGCGCCTTATAGTCCGGAGTGAGGTTGCCCTGAGCGTCGCGGTTGAAATACAGCTGGCTGACGTAATGCATATCGATCGTCGTGCCGTCGTTGGAAGGCGCATATTTCGAGTTCTGGATCCCCACCGCGAGCATCAGGGTCAGGGATACCTCTCCGGAAGGGGTATTGACCCTGCCCAGGATATCCAACGCACCGCGGGAGTTATGGTTTGACTGGGAGTTCGGCGAGCAACGGGACGCGGACCCGGCGTCATGGAGCACGCAGATGCGGACGCGGTTCTCTTTCCAGAGCGCATCCAGATCGGCGCCGTATTTACGTTTTGCCGCTTCCACTGCCAGGCGGTACGCATACACGGTCGCCAGGAAGCTTCCCACATGATGGTCGTCGTCCCACTTCTCGAGCAGGACGGGCAGGACCATCACCGGATGCTCGGACACGGGCGCCGGTGCGGGCACAACCCTGGCCGCATCCCGGATCCGCACCAGCTGGGCAAAGCTCTCCTCGCGCATGGCGGTCAAGAGCGCATCCGTATATCTCTGCGGGTTCGCCAGGAAATCCCCGCGCACTTCCTCGAGCTCGCGCGCGGACATGGATTCGATGTTCTCCTCTTCGCTGAGCGTGACCGCCTGCATCTCCGCGGCGTTAAGCGAATAGGCGAACAACCCGATCCACTCGCGGTTGATCAGATAGTCATTGTACGGAATACCGGTTGCACGCGTCACCTCGGCGATATAACGGGAGAGCATTTCACGCTTGGACTCGTCAAAGACGTAGACAAAGAGGGTCTTGAAAGCCGGCTGATAGATAAAGAGCACGCGGCGCAGCGCCTCCGGTTCCTCCTGGAGCGCGCGCGCCTCCAGCGCCTGCTTCGCCGCCAGCAACGCCCCTTCCTGGGCTTCGGAAAGCGCGGTGAACTCATAAAGCTCGAAGAACAGCGGATGGTCGAAATCCTTATCCTGCGCATGCACGATCCTGGTGAACCGGGCATCATCGGCATCTATTCCGAGCTCTTCCCTGAACTCGCGCTTGCCCGCATCCCTGGCGCGCTCGCCGCGGGAGGCGCCGCCGGTGACGGACAAGGTCTGGGTCGAAGGGAACATGTACTTGGTCGCCCCGCGGTTCTGCATGAGCACCTTGCCGTCCGGAGAGAAGGCCACGACGAACGCGCTGGCGTGATGCAGCCCGTCATCCTTACGGTGGGCATTGATATAGGTATCGCTTCCGATGACCTTGCCCTGGGCATCATAAATATCGATCGTCTCGGGGGTAAGCTGACGGGAAGCCCGGGTGACCCTCAGGGCAGCGATCTTTCCTCCGAACTCATCCTTGATCGCCGCGTAACGGGCTGCGGCGTTCTCATAAAGCCGCTTCGCGCCGGCATATTTCTGGGCGAGATACATCGTGTCTCCCCGGCGCAGCTCGGCATCGGCATCCGCCTTCAGCCAGGCAGCGGACACTGCGCCCGCGAACCAGGCACGCAGGTCGGCAACGTCCAGGGAAGCGAGATCGTCCTCGACCACGCGGTGCGCGAACTTCTGGAGCCCGGCCACGCGCTTCACGAACGCCTCGGCATCGTCACCCTTCTTGTGCCGCGCGATACCCACGACCAGCGCAAATCCGCCGGCCGCACCCGCCTGCACCCCGGCCTCGGCATCCTCGACCATCAGCGCATGCTGCGGATCGGACCCCATGCGGCGGGCGCACTCGATGAAGAGCCAGGGGCTCGGCTTGCTTTGCGCAGCGGTATTGGTCACGTCCACGCCGCAGACGACGGCATCGAAAAGCTCGAACATCCCGACCCCCTGGAGGATCTTCGGGGTATTCTTGGAGGCGGAGGCGATACCGACCTTGATACCGGCGGCCTTGAGCGCATGCAAAAGCGCGACCGCATCGGGGAACACTTCCGCTTTCTCTTCCCCGCTGTCGATCAATTCGTTGAACCTTAAATTCTTGGCGTTGGCGATACCCGCGATATCAAAATACCCGTCGGCCCCGTCCCACACATATTCGGTGTCCTTGGCCTTGTCATCACCGTACGCCAGCTGGGCCTCGGTGAATCCGCGGCTCCTGAAGAAAGCCTCGGTCCCGCGGTAGCGGCTCTTGCCGTCTACGTGCTCCTCATACTCATGCAGCGTAAACTCCTTGAAGGCGACCCCCGTAGTCTTCTCGAGCTTGCGCAGCGCCGCTTCATAAGTCTCCTTCCACGCCCGCATATGTACGGTCGCGGTCACGGTAATGACCCCGTCCAGGTCGAATACCGCCGCCAAAAGGGTGTTTTCCGGCAAACGGGAATAGTTTTCCGGCCTGCCGGCGAACCAGCATACGAGCTCATCGATGCGCACCGCAGCCAAAGTATCGGAAACCTGATGCGCGAACTTGCCCAGTTCTACGGCACGCTTGGCATAGGTTGCGGCGTCATCCGCGGGTTTATGCCGGGCCACGCCCTGCACTCT
>CAZAPM010000022.1:0-16968 GCA_964487475.1 uncultured Planctomycetales bacterium | reverse complement strand
CCTTGCGCTTGCCCGCGGTGATGGAACGGAACTGCGCGGTCTCGGCGGCGTTGCGGCCCGTGATCTCCTCCGTGCCCCTGACGATCAACTCGAACATCTGCTTCCAGCACTTGCAGTGCACGTCATCCGCGCTCTTGGCCACTACCCCGTCCACGTCGAAGATCCCGCCCTTAAGGCTGACCGGCCCGAACACTTCCGACTCGAGCGCGTTAAGCGCGGCGCGATACTCGGCGTTCAATTCGATACCAAAGACCCTGATCCAGTTATGGAAGGCCAATAAGGCTTTGTTGTCTGCGCGGAAGATCTCGATGCTGGAGGCGATGGCGGGAGATTCGCTCTGTTCACCCTTGTGGTGCACGGCTTCATGGGTGAAGATATCGTTGACCACGGTCTGGAAGGCGAATGTCGCGTGCGTGCCGGCCCGGTACGGAGGAGCGCGGGCTAAGAATTCCTTCAGGATATCGATCCTGTGCGCCGTCTCGTTATACTCCGCGATGTTTCCGGAAACGGTCGCCTCCACCAGGGCATACTCGATCGCTGCCTCATTCCGGGCCACAAGCTCCTGTTTCGCCGCTTCGAGATACCGCAGCGGGCTTTCCGCCTCGCCCTTGGCCGCGTCCGGCTTGGTGAAACCATCGCTCAGCTTTCCGGGATAGGGATACGCCAGCTGGGCCAAAGGCGCATGCAGCAACACCCGGATGAATTCCCTGAACCCTGCCGGCCCGTGCTCGGGAAGCTGGAAAAATGCCACCCCCGGCCGGTAATACCGGGAGGAGTGCGGATTCAGGAACGCGCCGACGTTGCCGATGGTACGCGCGACCTTCAAAGTAGGCTCGTCGTTGCGGCCCGGCTTGAAATCATCCCCGGTAAAGATCACCCGGCTGATATGCGACCCGAAAAGCACGGTCATCACCGCCAGGCCGAACGCCTTGTCGATATTCGGGAGGGTGATGTCGATCGAGCTCTGACCGGTCACCCTCACTGACAGATGCATGCCGGCTTTCTTCAGGGCTTCGGCGATGAACGCGGCATATGGCTCGCGGATCTCTTTTCCTCCACGCTGGTTGAAGGATATCCGCTGCTCGTCCTTGGCATCCTTGCTCAAGACCAGGAAGGTGACCTGGCAGATGCGCTTATCCTCGGTCTCCCGGGGATCGATGCACCTATCACAGTACCGCTGCCATCCGGCATCGTCAAAGGTCCATCCCATCATCCGCTGCACCATCTCCCTCACCCCGCAGCGGGCCAGGCAGTCCCGTATCGCCGCTTCGATCAGGGGATAATTCTCCGGCCTTACCTCTTCCACGATATCCACGCTGAAGGCGCATACGAACCGGCCCTTTGCGAGATCATAGCGGTACACCTGGGAACCGTTATCGGTCCCTACGAGCATGTTCTTCAGCAGGTGCCTGCGCTCGGCGGGGATCGCCGCGAGCAACGGAGCGATAAAATTCTTCTTTACCCGGTCCATCCCCGCGCCGGAAAGGATCCCGAACTGGACCTTCCCGCTTTCCAACAGGGTTATGACCGTAGCCAGGCTTTCCGGGGAAAGAGGGGTCCTTGCCAGCTCCACCGTTCCCTCGAGATCGGAGATAAGCGTGAAGCGGCCTTCCTTTTCCCTCGCCGCGGCGACTGCGGCGCCAAAATGGGATAAGGTCTCTGCGGTATCGATCTGGTTTTCCGCAGCCGCCGGCTCCGCGCTTGTATCCGAAGCCGCCGGTTCGGATACCCCGACGATCTCCTTCTCCCTTTCCGCACGCACGACGTCGTCTTCCTCTATCCCGCTCATCCGGGCGACCTTAAGCAGCTCGCCGAAAGCGCTCCCCTGTGTTCCGGGCTTATCCTCCAGCACCAGTATCTTGGTCAGCGTGCCGATACGGTACAAGAGCGCCGAAACCGCCGCGCAGTTGCGGTGTAACTGCGCCCAGGAATCTGAGGAGACCAGGATTCCTTTGTCGATCGCATGGTACCGCAGCACCTCATCGAGCATCCACGAATAGAACTCTCCTCCCACCGATACGATCACCCTGGGCTCATCCGTATCCCCGGGGATCGCCACCACCATCAACCGGGTGAACTGGTTCGCCGGTATCCCCTTGATCTCCGGCCCCAGCCAATCCCAGCCGTTGCGGCGGTTCACCATCTTCATGGAGCGGTAAAGCGCTCCCTGCTGCTCATCCCCCAGGTTGGTCCAGGGCACCGCGATAGCCAGCGCCTCGCCCACCTCTTCCACGAAACTGACCGTCCGGGAATAAAGGCCCGCGTACGCCAGGACCTTCTCTTTCACGCTCCATTGCGACTGGATCAGCGCGCCTGCGTCCTTCATCAGAGGAAGCAGCTTCGCCTTCAACTCCCCCAAAGAAAGAGTATGCCCGTTCAAAGACGCTACTTCCGTTTTATCCGCGGCCTCGGCCGGATTATCGATCCAGGCGACGATCTCGTTGATCGAATTGATGAACAGCTGGATATCGACGTGCAGCTCGCGGGCAAGCTCCTCTTCCTGCCGGCTTCCGGCGATATGGCTCGCGACCAGGGAAAGGTACGGGCTGGAGTGCGACTGAGAGTGCACGTTCAGAAGAGGGACAAGGGAGAAGTGCTTCAAGAGATAGAAAATATCGTACGTCAGGCAGCGGACCCCGTCCTTCCTGCGAAAATATACGTTATGTCCGGGGGTACGGCGGAGATGGCTCTTGGCCAGATCGAACATCAGCTGGGTGCGAAGATCGACCACCGCCGGCGGCTCGGCTAAAATGATCGCCACGCTGCGGCGCGTATCCTCTTCGATGAAACGGGTGAGCCTTCTGGCATGGGCGGCGAAATGGGTCCCCCGCTTGCCGCTTTCCCGTGCGGTTTCGCGGCACTGCTTGATCGCCGCGGTCACCCTATCCATGAGTTCCTGCTTAAGCTGTATGAACTTTTCCCCGGTAAGGGGAGTGCCGGCTTCCACGGATACGCGTATCCGCTGCTCGGCATCGACGATCGCCTCGGAGATCTGGGTAAGCGCGGTATGGAGCTGCATCTCCAGCTTCATCTCCAAGGCCATGGCCTGCGATTTGCCGGAAACGAGGGATAACGACGGCCCGGTCCAGGAGGGAACAGGCGCCGCGACGACTGCCGGCTCCTCCGCCCGGGGCGCAGGCTGGTCTTTACGCGTCTTCTCCGCCAGGACCAGGACGAACCCGGGTGAGAAATGCTGCAGGCGCTGCCGGCACACTTCGATGGTCTTGACCGGGGCGGCCAGCAGCTCGAAATAGATGGTGCTCTGGATATCCTGCATCCCCAGTTCGAAAACCTCTTTTTCGTCATAGAGGAGCACCCGGCCATGCACGTGGTCCCGCAGCCCCACCGCGAGGGAACGCACGCACTCCTCGATAAGCAGGCGCACCTGCACCATATCCTCGTCCGGATACCCGACCACTCCCATCTCCTCGACATATTCGGCAAGCACCATGAACTCTTCAGCCCAGCGCGCAGAGTGCGCGTAATACGCCTGATGTGATCCATCCCGCTGCTCAAGGAACGCCGATTCATAACGGCGCATGGTGTGCAGATGCCGGAAGAGGCTGATCTTGGTCGCGATCTGCCTATCCAGGTACTTTTCCTCTTCGCTCGCGGGATCGCACTCGCGCCACTCGTCAAGATAATCCTCGAGCTCTTCGGTAATGTGCCCCAACAGGGCTTTCTCGCCCGCAAAATATTCCCGGCGGGAAGCGAACCTGGTCACGCCGAACTGCTCAAGCAGAGGTTCCACCTTCGCATACAGCCTGTCCCCGAGCGCATTAAAACGGGCACGCTCTCCTCTGCCCACGTGGCGCGCTCCCGTAGCCCAGATGGCACGGCGCATCGCGCGGAAAACCCTGTCCATTTTCGCCGCGGTCGGCAGCCCTATCGTCTTTTTCAGCCGCTTCGAGTATTCCGGAGCAAGAATGACCCCAAACTGACGCACATGATCGAGGACTAGGCGGAGATCGGAGAGGTTAGCCATGAAGTATCCGATACTCTCCTGCTGAGCCGCTGCCTCGCCCCTTTCTCCGCGGTGATGGACCGCCTCGTGGCGGAAAATATCGTGTACCAGCGCCTGGAAGGCCCGGCTTTCAAGGGAATCCGCCCGCCACGGAGGAGCGCGATTCATCAGCGCTCCGAGTATATCGACGCAATGCTGCGTTTCGTTGTACTCCGCCACGTTCCCGGAGACAGTCGCATGCACCAGCCTGTACCCCACGCCGGAGCGGGCGGACGCAGATTCGAAATAGTGGACCGGGTCCTCAGCGGCGCCCTGGAACGGACTCGGCGCACTGAAAGACTCCGAGAGCCTGGCCGGATACGGGGAAGGCATGACCACGGGATACTGCTCGACCTTAGCCAGCACGGAGTCCACCCTGCCGATATCGAGACCGGTGACACCGGAGTACTCGCACTTGAGCGTCGCCAGCGCGGCCGCGAACCTGAACGCCTCGTCGATCGTCCCCCCCGAGGTCATCTTATGCAGGAATCCCGCCAGCAGGGCGTCCCCGGCGCCGATGTTATTGATGAACCTGCCTCCCAGGTCCGGGACACGCACCCGCTGCGCGTCATCCTTGCTCACCAGGAGCGCACCGTCCTTATCCAGGGAGATGAGCACGTAGCGGATGCCGAACTTCGTGATAAGCTCGCGCGCTTTTGCGACCATCAACTGATCGTCCCCGCGCAGGGCCTTATCCTCAACCCCGACGATATACGCGAACTCCTCGACGTTGGGCTTGATCATGAACGGCCCGGCCCTTAAGATCCCCGCGGCCTGCTCGGGAGTCACGGACAAACTGCAGTCGTAGATGACCTTGATCCCCCGGGCGTTGGCTTCCTTGATCAGGTTGACGTAGAACCCTTCGTTCGCGCCGTAAGGGATACGGCCGCCCACCAGCAGGAACTTGCCGTTCGGGGAATCCTCGATATATTCGACCACCTCGGTGATGATCTTGCGGTCGAACTCCGCGATCTCCTCGGCGGTAATGGCCATGCCCGGAGCCCTCATGCGGGCGGATTTTCCGGAGACACGGTCGAATATGACCGGATAATACCTCGAATCCGCTTCCGTCTCGACGAAATGGCTGATATCTATGAGCGCGGCCTGCAGGTGCTCGCGCAGCTCCCGGCTCACGAACCCGGCCTTGCCCACGAACCCGAGCGCATTGAGCCTGCGGCCGAGAAGTTTCAGGATGATCAGTGAATTGATGCGGCCTCCGGGTGTGTGCTTGATGCTAAACACCTCGAAGGTCCCGTCGGGCTTAAGGTCGAGCATGACCTCGGAGTTGAAGGTATCGGGATATACCAGCACGGAGATGGGCGGCAGATGCTCGTTATGGCGGTCTCCCACCAGCCTGACCACGGGCGCCTTGCCCAGGGATTTCTGGAGCATCCGCCAGCAGGCGAACGCCAGGTCGTTCTGTGCGGGGCCGAGCAAAGAGTTCACTTTCCAGTCCATGGCCTGCAGCACGTCCGCGGTGATCGGCGCGTCAAAAGGCAGCCCCATGGTCCGGGTGATGAACGCGCGGACCTCCCGGGCGACTTTCCCGAAGATGGAATCATCCACCTCCACCTTGATCCTTCCCATGAGCTCGGCCGCGGTCAAAGGATCGTACGGCGTGCCTTTGGGCACGCAGCAGTGCGCGGTCGCCACTCCCACCGCGAACTTCAACGCGTCTTCGATTGAGTAGTTCGCCGTAAGCCTGTTGACCAGGACACCGAGGAGCACGTTGCCTGCGGCATTGTCGTGCAGTATCTGCTGCTGAAGGTGGTTTTGGTGATAATACGCATGCACTACCTTCTTTTTGGTCACCACCAGGCAGCCGTCCCGGTCCATCGAGATCAACAACACCTGCATGGGATGCGCAACCAGAAAATCCTCGGCCAGGCGCTTAAGCTGATCGTGGTCCTGACGCAAAGTATCCGCGTCCACCCCGGTGATGCGGGAGAACTCCTTGAGGTTCGCCTTGAAAAGATACGGGCCGCTTCCCGCAATGATCTCCATATCGCTTTTGGTGTGCTGGCTGCTGCAATCAAAGACCACCTTCAGCTTCGACCGCAGCTTCTTGATGACCTCGGCGTAGAATCCGGCGTTCGCGCCTTCGGCAAAACGGCCTCCCAGGAGCACGAACTGCCCGGGCTGGCTGTGCAGCAGGAGGGAATCCAGGCCGTGCCCGAGGAACTCATCCGCGTCCGAAGGAGAGATGACCCGGTTGACCGCCCGCAGCCTGACCTCTTTACCCTTCGGCTTATCCTCCCTGAAGATCAGGGAGATGCTCAACCCCGAAACCCGGGAAGCATCCGCGTTCGGCATGGGAGGCCCTACCATCAGCACGTCATTGCCCAGACGGTTCAAGATACCCGCCTGCGCGTCCTCCTTGCCGATGAAATGGTCCACATGCGTAAATACCAGCTCATCGCGCACTTTGGTGAAATGCACATCCACGTCCACCACCACCGGAAGGTGCAGCAGGATGACTTCCGGCAGCCCCGAAGAAGGAACCTCGCTCTTCAAGGGAGCGGAGATGGCGATGGAAGGCAATCTCACGATCTGACAAAGCTCCTCCACGCACTCCAGTCTCTGCGCCGCGTCCAGGGCATATTCGAAGGTATTCTGCAGCAGATCCAGGGTCTGGGAGCTGATCGGAGCGCCGGGGGCAGTGCCGAGCCGGCGGCGAAGGAATTCCTTGATCTTGGAATCCGGAAGCTCCGCCTTCGACTTCTCATAGGCGCTGCGCAACACGCGCAAAGTCCCTTCGACCATCCCTCCGATCCAGAACACTCCATCCGGGATATCCTTATGCTGCGGATCGAGCGCCAGGACCATCAAACGGGGTTCGGAAACCACCATCTCCCCGATCGTGCGGTCGTTGCCGCTCCCTACTTCGTCACCGAAATAGACCGCGGTAGACTGTTTCTTCAGGATATCCCTCATCGCTTTCTTCTTGCCCGCGTCCTTGCGCACGAACCCGATGGTGGTCTTGCCGCTGACCTCGAAACGTATATTGGTAACACCCCGCTGGTTGATCGCCTCAAGCAGCTCCTTACCCAGCTGCTTCCTGGTGAGGCGTGCGGGAGAATACTGCGCGGCGAGCTCCGGCTGTTTCTCGAAATAGTATTCCTTTTCCGCCTCTTTCTTCTTCCCGTAAGGGCTGAACCCGATCTTAAGCTTATGCGCATCGATCTCGGTGTAGGGAAGCGAGAACCCTTCCAGATTATGCCGCGCAACGAGCTCCGCTCCGCGCTGGTCGAGCACAGCCCGGATCTCGTTGATCTCCCACTCCGCAAACGGGGCGGAATACTCGTAATCCAGCACCAGAGTGCCGTTGCGGGAAAGATTGAAGCAGCCGGCTCCGTCAGAAGTGTACACCATGACCTCGAAATCGATGAAGCTCTGCTTGAGGCGGCGGACCAGGGGCCCGAGGATCCCCATCTCTATCTCGCTGGCGGAACGGCCGGAGATGATCATGATCTTGCGGCCGATGATGATGAATTTATACAGCAGCTCTGCAGCATCCTCGTCCAGAGGCATCATCCTGCCGCGGTTAAGGGTGTTGTCGATATCGAAGACGAATGCCGCGCCGTTGACCAGGGAGGACGAGATATGGTCGATCACAAAGGCATCGGTCGCCTGCCGGGCCAGCAGCATACTGATCTGCTGGGCATACGCCGGGTTCAGTGCGATACCGAAATTCGCGCACGCCCAATAGAAGGATTCCAGGTCCACGGGACGCGCCTGGAACGCCTGCAGGCTGGCGGCGATCGCGGAAGGCTCGTCATCGATGCCGCGGCTATGCACTGCCTCATGGGCAAAGATATCGTTGATCAGCACCTGGAAGAGCATGCTGGACCTGGAGGCCGGCAGATACAGCGGCGCCCGGGAGATCAATTCCTTGAGGATATCGACCTTGCCGGTGGCCTTATTGAACTCGGCGATCGCGCCGGTAGAGGTGGCATCCACCACCTCATACTCCAGGTCAAACGCCGCTTTTGCGGCATCCAGGTATTCAACCGGCAGCGATTCCGCCCCCGTGGTAGCGATCAGGCAGACTTCCTGCGCGATCAGCCCGGCGGGATACGCCGGATTTGCCGCTGCCGGGGCCATCCCTTCGACCAGCGCCTTAAGCTGGACCAACCCTGCCGCCGCGTCGATCTGGCCGTCGGCGCCCGTCTTAAGCATCCTGATCTCGCAGCCGGACGCGGGCAGGTACAACGCTCCCTCGGGGAACCCGGCGGACGCCGCGATCATGGATGAGACATTGCGCGCAGTCTCCTCCGCGGATTCCGACCGCAATGAGAACGTACTGTAATTACCCAGGACCACCACGGATTCACTCCTTCCGGGGCACTCCGCAACGTACACCTGGGCGAACTCCTTTAAAGACACATCCGCATCGAGGCTGAACCCGTCCGCGTCAACCTGAGAGAGCACCTTGAAGAAACGCTTGGTCGCTCCGCACACATGCAGCACTGCCTGCGCTCCCTTGCCGTGCACCGCGGCGAATATCCCGTTGATGTACGGCACTGCCTGCTTGGCCAGCGGGACAGGAACGATCTGCATGGTCGGCTCGAGCATGCAGATCACCTCTGCTCCGGATTCCTGCAGCGCGAGCGCAAGCCTTTTGATCACTTCGGAGGCGTACGCCAATGCCGGAGGAAGGGAATCCGGGGAATCCATATACGCGAACGTGATATCCTCGGCGCCGATAAGCATCCCCACCAGGGAGATCGGCCCGGGCACGAACGCCATGAGATGCCTGCCCTGCATCCCCGGCGCGGCGGCAGCCATTCTCAGGATGGAAAGCTGCGGCCTTAAGAATGCGTTCGACTGAGGCTCCGGGACGGACAGCTTGTCCATATCGATATCCCCTATCGTAAGGAACCGCTCCACCCCCTCGTTGAACTCATCCATGATCCTGATCGGATTCGGATGTCCGTTGGCAACGGCGATAGCGGCAGGTACCAGGGAAAGCCGCATGAAGGAATACATCACTTCCAGGCCGTACGTCGCGGCCAGCCACTCCATCAAACGCACGTGCGTGGCGGCGTCATCCCGGCACTGCGCCACGGACACCGTGTTCCCCGTGGCCTGATTATATAATTTGGTGGTCATGCCCGCAGATACCACCGGAAGGGCCACATTGATCCCCTGCGCGCGCTTCGATACGAGGGCAGCCAGGCGAATTGGCTCAGCCTGCTTCGCCGGACGCACCCGCGCCGCCTCCCGCAGGAACTCCCCCTTCTCCGCTGCAGAAGGCTGATAGGAGATAAACTCCCTTTCATAGGTCAGGCGGGACCGCAGGACACCCTCCGCGACCGCGGCGGCATCGGCAGGCGAGAAGCCGAAATATCCCGTGAGCTCATCCCTGACCGCAGCCCGCACGTACTTGATGAAAATATCCTCCGCCTCCCCTGCATGTTCATATACGCCCTTACCCAGGTTCTCGTTGACACCGGATACCAGCACCATCCGGCGGATAAAGGCCTCCTGAGGGTACGCGGCCGCAAACGCCGCAAGCGCTTCCCCGATCTCACGGGAAACGGAGATGATCCAGCGTACGGCGACCGGATTGCCTGCCTTCGCTTCCTCGTTCAGCACCATGGTGATCTTCCCGGCGAACTGGGGATCTTCGGAGCGCTGCCGCAGGGAATAATAATGCGCGTACTCGGGATGGGCCGCGCCGGCTGCAACCACCTGTGCGACCTCTTCCTGGAGCCGGCGGGTGATGGACCTGCCGGAAACCCTGTCTTCGAAATCGCGCATGCCGCCGGCCCAGTTCATAAAAGGATACCCCGGGAAATGGGACCAGAAGGACTGCTGCGCCAGGGGCCCTTCCCCGTACTCCTCGACGAACTGAGAATAGACCAGCCCGGCCACTCCGGACTTCTTGCCGATCTCCTCCGGAGTGTTCCCGAACTCGATAGGATGCCCGCCCCGGCTCTCTTCTCCCCTCCAGATATAATGCACCTTTTCGTCCGAGCCCCTGGTCTGGAAGATGTTATGCCCCGCCTCTTTGACCGGCTCGAAGATCTTTCCGTCCTTCTTGGCCGCGACATTGATGCCTCCGCCGATGATCACGATGCATCCGTCTTGTACGTCAGCCAGGGAACCGAGAGGCGAGAAGGTCTCTCCGTTGAGGGACGCTTCGGCGTCGTTGCAGATCACCACTTTGATATCTCCGGCACCCGCCTGCTGCAGGGACTTACGAAGCTCCGCGACGAAAGGATAATTATCGAAAGGAAGGTTGGGGGTCCTGAACTGCGCGCTCGGCCCGAAGATCCCTTGCTCTTTATCCACAGGCCCGGCCAATCCGGCGCTCACCGATGCCAGGAGGTCGCTGCGGCCGCTCATGAGCCTTTTCACGAAATCGACGATCACCTCGATCACCATGGGAGCGCGGGAAACGTCCTTGATGCTCTCCCCCTGGAACCTCGGATCAGCCTCCCAGCGGAGTTCCAGGGGACCGGCCACGATCTGCTGCGAACCGTTCAACAACGCGACCGCCACCTTGCCTCCACCCATAGAGATACCTATATATCTGTAGAGGAGGTCCGCCAGCTCGCTACGGTAGACCTCGAAAAGTTCCACTCCGAATTCCTCCGCCCCCTGCAGGAAAGCGATCAAAGACTCTGAACGCAAAGAGAAATGCTCCCGGCTGGCCTGGCGGGCCAGAGGCTCGTCGGTTATACCCTGCTGGTGCACGGATTCATGACGGAAGATGTCATCCACCACTGCCTGGAATATGAACGTACGCTGCGTGCCGGGTTCGTACGGCGGAGCCCGGGAAGCGAATCCCTCGAGAATATCGATCCGGTGCAGGATCTCGTCATACTCCGCCACATTCCCGGTCACGGTCATGGGGGTAAACGCATAGTTGAGGCCGAACTGCGCCTTTGCGGCTTCGAAATAGCGTACCACATCCTGCTGCCCGGCGTGCGCCCCCAAAGAGGCATACTCTGCCGACACTCTTGCCGGGTACGCGCAAGGAACTGCCGCCGCCAGCAATCGGGAGGCCTCCTCCGCGGATGCGACCGCTTTGAGCGTGTACTTCAGCGCTTCGGCTTTGGCGGCATCGCCTTTGGCGGCAAAGTTCAATTCCACTCCGAACTTCTGCATCAGGATATACACATCCTCCAAAGACAGCGGTTTCCCCCCGGAACGGATACGCATCCAGCGCAGCTCCTGCTGCCGGTCCTGCATGGCCTGCAACAGAAACACATGGCTGGTATGCGGCGGAAGCTCGACATAGAGCCCTTCGGAGAGGAGTTCCGCGCCGCTGCGCAAAAGCACCTCGCCGTTAAGGCGGTCGATGAAGGCGTAATACGCCTCCCGATCGTGGATACCGAGCTGATATGCGGCATCGCCCAGCGGTATCCTGTCCCGGACGGTCTCCCCTTCCAGTACCTTGAGCAGATAGGCCAGCAGATCCGTCTTGAACGCCTCCGGCAGCGGGCTTTCTTTAAGCAGGGTATCGAACTCCCGCTGCAGGGAAAGCCTCTCTTCACCCTCCGCCGGAATCTCGAATAATCCCTTCATATCATCCCAGGAAACATTGTGGCGCTGCCCGATGCTGCCGATATCCGTGCGTGACACGAATCCGGAAAGGTTGCATACCACGATCGCCACGTTACTGCGGGTGTAGCGCGCGAACGCCAGCACCTGCGGCTGGGAGGTCTGCAGCACGTACAACCCGCCTTTGCGCATCAGAGGCTCCTCTGCCAGGGAGAAAAGCTCTGCGAAGGAGGCGCGCACCTCGGGATGCGGAACGTCATCGAGCACCAGCCTGCGGTTGGTCGCGGCGATAAGATATCCGTGGCCCAGCTGTTCGTCATGGAAGATGACCCGGCCGGGAATGGAGGCGATGAACAGGGAATGGTTCAGGAACCGGCGCGCCGCAGCCTGCGGATTGCCCCGGCGCTCGAAACGGTAGTTGGGGTTATCGTCGTGGCTGATCGCGCCGTGCGAGCGGTGCGACTGCTCCTGGTCCGAGGTGCGGATCAGATAACGCCGCAGCTCGGGGATATCCGACTTGCGGCGCAGCAGGTTATACACATGCAGCTGGTAAAGGCTGTTGAACCCGCACGATTCCAGCTCGTTGAAGAACCAGAAGGCTTCCCCGAAGAACTCGAAATCCGGGGTGACCATCCTGACGGCATTGACCGCCTCCGCGTACAACTCCCACTGCCCGTGAGGATTCGGATTGGTAAGATGATGGTCCTTCCAGGTGTTGATGAACCCGAGATTCTGGCCGTGCAGGCCTAAGACCACCGCCTGCGCGCAATCCACGCGCACGCCCCTGACCCCCCACTCCGCCATACGCACCACGACCTTGCTCAGGGCGTGGCGGACATCCGGGTTGGTGATATCTATAAGCACCTGCAGATCGTTGAAGAAGAGGCCCAGCGGTTTCATGGTGGCGTCCCGGGAAAGGACCAGGAATATCCATCTGCCGAGCTTCGTGGAATAATGCAGGAAATACCCCGGATTCTCCTTGAGGATCTTATCGGAAAGCGCGATCAGGGATTCCTCGTTGCCGGCCTCCCTGAGCTGGCGCTGCAGATCTTCGGGCAGGTCCTTATATACGTACCAGTATCCCTCACCCGTCTGCAGCGTTTCATCCAGCAGCCAGGTAGAATCGACGGAAGTGCTGTGCGGGACATAATCCAGGAAGATATCGATACCCATGCTCTGGGCCTGGGCGATCAGCGGCGCGAACTGCTCCTGGCCGCCCAGCACCGGGCTCAATTCATAGTCCGGGATGGAAAATGCCGCGGCGCTTAAGTCCTTATCCCCCTTGCCGGAGATAATGGTACCGCGAGAACTTCCCTCCAGCTCCCCGGGCGCAGTGGCCGGGATATACGGCTTGGCCGGGTCCTCGCAGTTCCAGACCACGGAAACGATGCGGCCGGACGGATCGCGGCTTAAATAAAGATACGTCTTTCCCTGCGTGCGGATATCGCTATCGCCCTTCCCGTACTTTTCGCTGAGCTTGCTTTCCCGGAACGAGCCTATGAGCAGCACCTTCCGTACGCCCAGGGTCTTCAGGTATTTAAGCTCTTCTATGATCGCGCTGAAGGAAGGGTACAACCTGGCATTGATGATCACCAGGGAAGTGGCGTCTTTTTCCAGGGGCTGGCGGGGATGATCCAGCAGCGCCGCATCCTGCGGGGATACTTTTGCGCACACCGCCCGCAATGCCTCCGCCGGCAACTTCTGCGCCTGCGCCACTACCGCATGCAGCGCGCTCGGGGTATACGTGACGGAGACCGACGCGAGGTACTCGGCGGCTCTCTTTTCGCTGTCCTTGCGGTGCAGCAATGCGCTGACCAGCCAGATCAGGCTGACGGCTTTTTCTGCGGGGATATCGAAGGCGGGATCGGCGGTGGAAAGCACCACCACCTTCTGCTCCATGGCTTCCGGGTGCTGATAGACACCCGCGAGCATGCCGGGAACGGGCCCGGCGCGGATCAATCCGGCGTCGGCGATGAACTGCAGGAACCCTGCGGCCTCGTGATCGCCCAGCCCGCGCATATACTGCATGGCCCGCTGCGCCTCCTCGGAGGACGCGGCTACCGCCGCAAAGGTTTCCTGCTGCAATCCGCCGCAACGGTCAATTTCGGTCCGAACACCTTCCCGGCTTAAGGGTTCTTTTCCCGGGAAAGGCCTGACCCAGCGCAGTTCCTCCGTCATATCCGCCAGGCCGTTCTTGGCGCCCATGTTCCAGGCATCGATGGAGAGCACCCGGCGGAAGATCCACTCCGCCCTGTCCCGTTTCCCCTGGAAGAGGTAGATATACCCCATGGTGTTCAAGGCATCGGTATTGTTGTCGTCGATCGAGGTCACGATCCGCAGCACCATCAGGCTCTTCTCGTATGCCCGCTCGCGCTTGAAGAAATTAGCCACATTATTAAGGTACACCGTATGCCGGGCATTGACCATCAACCCTTCGACGCTCTCAAGCACATGCGACAGCAGCCTCTGATCGAAGGCCTTACCTTCGCCGAGCCAGGGCAGGACGTGGGATTCCAGGAGCAGCGCCAGCGTGTCATACACATACCAGTGGCAGGAAGCCTGGTTCGCCTGGTGCTCACGGACGACCCGTACGCCTTCGCGCAGGCTGACCTTTGCCTGATCGGTGAGCTTCGCCGAAACGTGCAGGGATTTCAGGGTCGCCAGCAATTCATTGAAACGGGTCGCCAGCACCGCCAGGTCCGGTTCCGCGAAGCGGATGCTCTTGGCGCCGACGGGAAACACGTTCTCCCGGCCGACCCTGACCTCGACCTGCTGGCCGTACATATACATACTGATGGCCTCCGGAGCTTCCCCGCGGGAACCGGGCAGGAGTTCCGGAGT
The DNA here is from genome assembly GCA_964487475.1 of uncultured Planctomycetales bacterium. Classification (GTDB taxonomy): domain Bacteria; phylum Omnitrophota; class Gorgyraeia; order Gygaellales; family Profunditerraquicolaceae; genus CAZAPM01. Next base: position 2,612 of record CAZAPM010000022.1, on the reverse strand, counting down.
GACGGTGATCCGATCCGCCGCGATATTGAAGGCGATGCGCACGCCGCGGTAATGCACTTTGAAACCGATCCGGGTAAACCCTTCGGGCAGTACCGGAGAGACGCGGATGCCCTGCTCCGAGATCTGCAGGCCGGCGAAGCCCCTGACCAGCGCGTAGAACACCCCGCCGTTGTTAGCGGACGCGATACCCTGGCGGCCGACCTTCTGACGGCTGGTCTCCCCCAGGATACGCACGCCGGTAAGGAACGCTTCCATGGCCTTACGCAGATGCCCGGACATAAGCTCGTAGATACACACCGCGGTGAACACCAGGGAGGATTCCCCGGAGGTCTTGGGGGTATAATACTGCCGGTTTTTCTCCAGATGCTCGTCATCGAAGATATTGCGGCCGAACCGCTGCACAAAGATGCCGTTGAACTCATCGGAGAAGAGCTCCCGCAGCACGAAAAGCATCATGGTGTCGGGCTGACGTACGACCTGATAACTGCTGGCCGGAGCGCCGTTCAAATGCATCAGGACTTCGTTACGGATCTTACTGTCATACCAGGGGATCTCCGGCTTGAGGAACCCTTCTATGGCCTTGCGGTCAAGGAAGAACTCCGATTCAAAGATCAGTCTGGTCTGCGGGTCGTACGGCACATAGATCTTCTGGATGATATCCTGACCCCGGGATTCGAACTCCGCGAACTCCGCTTCGCTCATCCCGCAGCGCTGCAGCAAAGCCTGTCTCTTGGCCGCGGGGATCTTCTGAAGATATTCCAAAGCGGTAAAGATGGTGAACGCGGTCATGACGTTGTTATACGCGTTGTTGCGCACTCCGGGGATGTGTTCCGCGCCGGCGTCCTTCTCTCCCCATTCGTTCGGTCCAAGGCTGCGGGTATCGTACGACCTGCGGGACTCGTTCCACACCGTATACGCGGGGCTGGCGGCCAGACGGGCGATCTCCAGCATGAGCTCCGCGCCGTAATCCTCCAGGAACTCCTGATCACCGGTGGCCTCGAAATAACGCTTCACCGCCACTACGATATCCCAGTTCACGTGGATCTCGAGCCTGCCGGTCAGATCCTCGCCGGGGATCGGGCCGATCTCGAAATCGCGGATCGCATGTGTGGTAAGCTCCTCCCCTCCTTCATACGCTCCGGATGCGCTCTTTCGGGCCATCCCGCTTCTCCAGGGGAACCTCGCGCCTTGGAAACCTTCTGCGCGGGCCCGGACGCGGGCGCCGCTTAAGCAGTGATACCGGTACATGAGCAGGGAACGCGCGGTCTTGGGCTGAGTATAGGTAAAGAGCGGGAGCATGTATATTTCCGTGTCCCAGAAGGTATGCCCCTTGTAATGTTCTCCAAAGGTCCTCGCGCCGATATTCGCCAGCTCCTCGCCCTCCCGGGCGGACTGCAACAGGGAGAACGTACAGTAGTTGGCCGCCATCTGCACCTGAGGATCCCCCTCCACCGTCAGGCCGGAATTATCCCAGATGCGTTCCCACGCCAGGGCATGCTCGTCATAAAGCGCGGCGAAGGCAGGCGCGGATGCCGCATGTTCCCGGGCTACGCGCTCGACTTCAGCCGGAGCGTCCATCCCGGTCTCCTTCGAAGTGAGGATGCTGACCACCTTCTCGACCCTGATCTCCTGGCCGGCCTTGACAGGCAGGGAAACGGTCTGGAAAACCCTCTCCTGCTCCTCGCGCACCTGCGGCTGCAGGGATACCGGGACATCATCCGCAAACACCGACAGCCGGGAGGCTTCGGCGACGGCGATCTTCGATTCGGCGGTCCTGGCGGTCAGGTATATGCCTGCGCCCTGAGACTGGCCCTTGGAGATGACTTCCAGATGCTTGCGCACCATGGCTTCGCTGCGGTTGAACATGGCGGCATCCAGACCGGCTTCGAACTCGATACTTCCCGTGAACTGCGGGACGACCGTATATTCGATGGCCGCGATATCTTCCCTCGCCTGGCTGACGATGCGGCGGATATGGATACGGACCTCCCGCCCCTTGTCATCCCTCCAGCGCATATCCCTTTCCATCACCCCATGGCGCATGTTCAGGGAGATACGATACTCTGGCAGCAGGCCCCGGTCCACCTGGAACCAGCATCCGTAATCCCCGGCGATCTGCGTGCGGAAGGTCAGCGGCAGCCAGTTCGTGACGTTGACCAGCTCGGAGGCGTTCGCCTCCGGCTTGTTGAACACTCCGCTCACGAAGGTCATGGGCCAGGAAGTGGAGCCATACTGCCGCTCCTCAGCCGCCGAACGGGACATGATCCGGCCGTTACCCAGACCGAACTTGGCCTCATGATAAAGCTCGTATTCCGCGCTGAACCTGACCGAATCCAGGTAAAGGACATCCTTGCGGTTCTGCGCGATCTCCAGCTGATCAAGCTGGTCACGGTAGGATTTATGCAGCCTCACCCCGAACAGGCGGGCCCAGTTGCGCAGCGCCAGGAACGCGTCAGGATCGTTCCGGAAGAAATCGATGCTGGCGGAGATGGCCTGCTCTTCCGCGGTCACCCCGCGGTGATGGACGGCTTCATGCCTGAAGATATCGTTCACCAGGACCTGGAACGCGAAGGTCGCGCGCGCAGCGGGACGATACGGCGGCGCCCTGTCCC
>CAZAPM010000021.1:1837-18880 GCA_964487475.1 uncultured Planctomycetales bacterium | reverse complement strand
TTTCGCGACGGGTACTTCGATACCGCGGTCATGGCGTTCGGTTTGAGGAATATAGGCGCTCGTCAGGACTCTTTGCGGGAGCTGTACCGGGTGCTTGCGCCGGGGGGAGTGGCGGGGATCCTCGAGTTCTGTCCGCCCGCGAGTACCTTCCGGGGAAAGATGTATCATCTGTACTTGCGCCGCGTCCTCCCCGGGGCGGCGCGCGTCTTTGGCGCGGACAGGAACGCATACGCCTACCTGTCATCTTCCATCAGGCAGTTTGCCGGACCGCAGGAAGTCCGGGGATTGTTGTCGCAGGCGGGATTTACGGACGTGTGCCACGAGACGATGACCTTTCAGATCGCCCATTTTTTTACAGGGCGTAAACCGCAGGGAGCGTAGATGCCGGAAACGGTATGCATTCAGGAGATCACGATCGAGCCGCTGCAGGCTCCTTTGGTCATGCCTTTCGGGATATCCCGCGGCGCGCACACCGAATTGGATAATCTTCTGGTCCGGGTGGCCCTTTCGAACGGCATGCAAGGTATGGGAGAGGCGGCGATCGCCACGCATATCACCGGAGAGACCATCGAGGGCACCCGGCAGGGGTTGTGCCGGGCGGCGGAGATGCTGCACGGGAAGGATGCGTCTTCGATCCTGGAGCTTTCCACCCTTTTGCATGCGGCGCTTCCCGGGAATATGGCGGCCGTGGCGGCGGTAGAGACGGCGCTTTTCGATGCGCAGGCCAAACGCCGGGGAGTCCCTTTGTGGAGGATGTTCGGTGATGCGTGCGCCCGGATCGTGACGGATATTACGGTGGTGGTGGGCTCGCCGCAGGAAGCGCAGGAGAGGGCAGCGGAGTATGCGCGGCAGGGGTTCAAGACCCTGAAGATCAAGATCGGCCGGGATAAGTCTCTGGATGTTGAGCGCGTGGTGCGGGTGGCGCGCGCCGCTCCCGGGGCAACCCTTTATCTGGATGCGAATCAGGCCTTCACCGTGCGGGAGATGGTGGAGCTGGTGCGTACGCTGCAGGCTAAGGCAGTGCGGCCGGTGCTTATCGAGCAGCCGGTGGTGAAAGAGGATATCGAAGGGCTGCACGAGGTGTGGAAGAAGACCGGGATCGCGGTGTGCGCCGACGAGAGCGCCTCCGATCTGGCGGGCGTGCAGCGGCTGCTTAAGGATAAGCTCGTGCCGGCGGTTAACATCAAGCTGATGAAATTCGGCGTGGTGCAGGCGAGGATCGCGGCGGACCTGGCGCACGGGCAGGGTGTGGATCTGATGATCGGCCAGATGATGGAGGGGTCGGTGGCGACGCTGGCAGCGGCGCATCTGGCGGCGGGGCTGGGATATTTCCGGTACGTCGATCTGGATACGCCGTTTTTCATCCGCGGGCAGCAGGAAGGGCCGGGATGCATCCCTTACCTTTCCCAGGACGGGGTGTACCGGTTATCCGGTACTATACCCGGGTTAGGCGCGAAGGAGGGGTTAAAATGATCACCCATCCGGCAGCGCTGGTGTGTGCGCTTGTCCTTATCGAGGCGGCAGTGTTGTATGTTTCATCGAGGAAAAGATTCCAGCGGTATTTTTCCTTTATTCCTCCGGTGTTCTGGATCTATTGTATCCCTTTGATCGCGTCCGCAACCGGGGTCATTGCGGCAAGTTCCCCGGTGTACCAGTGGCTTTCGACGTATCTGCTTCCGGCCAGCCTGGTGCTGCTGCTGATGTCCTCTGATGTCAGGGCGATCTCCGCGCTCAAGGGTAAAGCGCTGCTGATGATGGCGGCAGGGTCGCTGGGGATCATGATCGGTATCCCTGTCGCGTTCGCGTTGTTCAAGGGAGCGGCGGGAGCGCAGATGTGGAGCGGCTTTGGCGCGCTTTCCGCCTCGTGGGTGGGAGGAAGCGCCAATATGGTCGCGGCCAAGGAAGCGATCGGCGTGCCCGACGCGGTGTTCGCTCCGATGGTGATCGTGGACACGGTGGTGCCGTACGCCTGGATGGGGCTTCTGGTGGCAGGCGCGGGGCTGCAGCCGCTTTTTGACCGCAGGTTCAGGGCCGACCGGAAGGTGCTGGATCAGCTGGCGCTGAGAATGCAGGGATGCGGGGATACCGGGAGGAAAGGATGCGCGGTTAAAAAACTTCCGGCGGGCCGGGCAGCCGCCGCATTGCTCCTGATCCTCGGGATCGCGGCAGCCGGAGCGACCTTCTCTCATCTATGCGCAAAGGCGTTTCCGACGGTAAAAGACGTGATTTCGACGTACACCTGGACCATCATCATCGTCTCTGCGCTGGGGATCGCGCTCTCTTTCACTCCGGGGCGCGCGCTGGAAGCGCACGGCGCTTCCCGTATCGGATACTGGCTTTTGTACCTGGTGCTGACTTCGATCGGCGCCAGGGCCAGCGTGGCGAATGTGGGGGCGGCGGCCGTGCTTATCGCGGCAGGTGCGGTGGCGGTGGTGATCCATGCGCTGGTGCTTCTGATCGCGGCGCGCGTCCTGCGGGCGCCCATGTTCCTGGCAGCGGCTGCCAGCCAGGCGAATATCGGAGGGGTGGCTTCCGCGCCGGTGGTCGCGGCGATCTATCAGCCGGGGCTGGCCACCGTCGGGCTGCTGATGGCGATACTGGGGAATATCTGCGGGACGTATACCGGTATATTTACCGCGCACATGTGCAGGCTGATCGCGGGATGGGGAGGATGACGATGCGCAGGGGTACGCGTGCGGTGCGGGTTGCGGCGGGGATGCTCCTGGCGGTGTGGGTTGCGGGATGTTCCGGAGAGCGCGGACGGCAGGAACTGATCAAATATTCCGCTCCGGCAATGCTTCCGCATACAACGGAGCAGATGCGCTCGGCGGCGTTCTGGATCAGCCGGCTGGACGCACCTGATACGCTCGTGCTCGATGCCGCAGGGATAGAGACGCTGAATGCCAGGATCATGTTCGAGCGCAAGCTGACCCGCCAGGTGAAGCATTTTCCCGCGGCAGTTCCCGGAGGCGAGGTCAGAGGATCGATCCGGGAGGGGTTCAGGGGATTGTCCTCCCGTACCTTGTACGATGCGAAGGCCAGGGTGGTCCGGCAGGCGTATTACGATGCGCTGCTTCTTGTAGCGGACCCGGGCGCGGTCAAGGATACCGTGGAAACCCGGTATGCCCTGGTAAGCCGCATGGCTGACCAGCGTATCATCCCGACGGAGGATGTGCTGACGGAAAAACCCTTCGACCTCGAGTTCGACGAAGTGCAGAACAGTTCCCTGGATATCGGCACTCCGCTGGTCGTCCTGCATGAGAGCCGGGATAAGAAGTGGGTGTGGGCGCAGGCGCAGGACAGTTCGGGGTGGGTGAGGAAGGACGCGGTGGCGTTTTGCTCGGCGCAGGAGTATGCCAGCTATTGCACCGATCCTTTCTTCTGGGTGGCGGTCTCGCCGCGGGTGGCGTTGTATCTGGATGCGAAGTTGACCAGGCTTGCCGGCGTGGTGCGCATGGGGACGGTGCTTCCCCTGGGCAGGAAGGCGGTGGCGGGGGCGCGGGAGGTGCTCATCCCTTACCGGACTCCGGAAGGCGATTTCGAGCCGCTGCGGGTGTATGCGGCGTCAGAGGAGGGGAGCGAGGGGTTTCTGCCCTTCACTCCCCGGGTAGTGCTGCAGCAGGCGTTCAAGCTGCTGGATGCGCCGTATGGGTGGGGAGGGATGCACGGAGCGCAGGATTGTTCGAGTTTTCTGCAGCAGGTGTATGGCAGCGTGGGGGTGCGGCTGCCGCGTAATTCTTCCGAGCAGGGGAAGGCGGGAGAGGCATTGGCGCAGCTAAGTGGTGCGCTGCCTGGAGATACGATAGTGCATCTGAACGGACACATCATGCTTTACCTGGGTGAGGTCGACGGCAGGCATTACTGCATCCATGCTACTTCGGGGTACCGGGAAAAGACCGCCGGGGGCACTCGCTTCCGGGCGCTGCACCGGGTGGTGGTTTCCGATCTTTCCCTCGGGGAGGGGACCCCTAAAGGTTCGCTGCTGCAGCGGGTTAAGAGCATCCGGTCGTTAGGGACAGGGTCCCTAAAATAATTGTTGACAAGCTTTGCAACAATGTGTATACTCATTTCCGTAGTAAATAAGGTGAGAAGTACAGGCCGGAAGGATGTATTCTCCTTCCGGTTTTTTTGTAGGTCTGCCGTTATTTACTATAATGTTGAAGGAAAGGAGGTAGTAAATAATGGCAAGAGGTAAAGTGAAGTGGTTCAGCAATCAGAAGGGTTATGGTTTCATCACTCCTGAGTCTGGAAGCGATGTATTTGTACATCACACCGGAATCCAGGGTGAGGGCTACAAATCTCTCGAGGAGGGCCAGGAGGTCGAGTTTGAGATCACCAAGGGTCCCAAAGGAGAACAGGCCGTCAACGTGGTGAAGCTTTAATAGTTCGGCTGATACAACAGGGGCGTTTCCGTAACAGGAAGCGCCCCTGTTTTTTTTCTTATAACATGGTAGAATAGGTAGCGATAGGCTTTCTTGAGGTGTTACCATTCTTTCGTGCGAAAGGAGCAGGGCATGTGGGCATTTATTGTCGCTGTTGCGGTTGTGGCGGTCGTAACTGTCACCGCGTATAACCGGTTCATCAAATTGCGTTATTTGATCCGTGAGGCCTCCAGCGGGGTTGAGGTACAGCTTAAACGCCGGCATGACCTCATCCCCAACATCGTGGAGGTGACCAAGGGGTACATGAAATACGAGCAGGAGGTCTTCGAGAGCATCGCAACCATCCGCGCCGAACTTGACGTGGGAGGCCGGCTGCAGGATACCCAGAAACTCGAGAACAGCCTTTCGTTGGGGCTGCGCAGCCTTTTCGCCCTGGCGGAGAATTACCCCGACCTTAAGGCCAATCAGCAGTTCCTGCACGTGCAGCAGACCTTAGTCGAGATCGAAGATCAGCTGCAGCTTGCCCGCCGTTATTATAACGGCACCGTGCGCAATTATAATACTGCCGTCGAATCCTTTCCCGCCAATCTGCTGGCCGGGATATGGGGGTTCCGTCCGGCATCTTTCTTCGAGATCGAGTACGCCACGGAGCGCAAAGCTCCGGATGTGAAATTCTAAGGCCGATGAAGACGGCGCGGATATTCCTGACCGTGGCAGGTTTGGTGTTGTGCGCCTGCAGCGCGCTTTGGGCGCAGTATGAGCCCGCCCCTTTTTGGTCGGAGCCCAGGGAATATATCTCCTCATTCGACAGTACCGTGGAAGTACGCGAGGACGGAGTGCTGGAGGTGACCGAGACCATCCGGGTGCAAAGCTCCGGCGATCAGATCCGCCACGGCATATACCGTGATTTTCCCACGCAGTACCGCGACCGCTACGGCCGGACCTATGACGTCGGTTTCTCCGTGAAACGCGTGTTCAGGAACGGCCGGCAGGAGCCTTTCCATCTGGCGTCCCAGGTGAACGGCAGGCGCGTGTACATAGGCGATAAGGACGCGGAACTGCCTCCGGGCGATCACGAGTATATGATCGAGTACGAGACCACCCGGCAGGTCGGGTTTTTTAAGGATTTCGATGAATTGTACTGGAACGTGACCGGCAACGGCTGGGCGTTCCCCATCCGCAGGGCCTCGGTAGAGATCGTGCTGCCTTTACCCCGTCCGGGGATGGTGATCTCTCGCGTTGGATACACCGGCCGACAGGGGGAGCGCGGCGGGGATTATACCGTGACCGAGGATTCTCTGGGCCGCATACGGTTTGAGTCGACCAGGCCGCTGAATCCTCAGGAGGGCCTGACTGTGGCGGTTTCCTGGCCCAAGGGATATGTGCAGGAGCCGACCCCGGCGCAACGGATGCGGTATATGCTGCAGGACTTCCGGGGCCCGATCGCCGGCGGCGCGACCGTCCTGGTAGTGCTGGTATATTATCTGGCAGTCTGGTCGTTTTTCGGCCGCGATCCGCAGAAAGGCACCATCATCCCGCTTTTTTCCCCTCCGAAGGACGTATCCCCTGCGGCTGCCCGTTTCCTGATGCAGATGGGATTCGACAAGAAGGTGTTTTCTTCGGCCGTGATCAATCTGGCGGTCAAGAAACAGGTGCGGATCGTCGAGGAGAATCGCGTGTACACCCTGGAGAAACGTCCGGCAGGAGGTACTGCGCTTTCCGCGGAGGAACAGGAGGCCATGGCGGAGCTCTTCCGGCACGGACAGAGCCTGGAGTTAAAGAACCACAACCATCAGGTCATCGGCTGGGCGCTGACCAAGGTGCGCAAGACCCTGGAGGCGGCGTACGAGAAGAACTATTTCTTTGCCAATACCGGGTATTTTGTCTCCGGAGCGGCGATCTCCCTGGCCGGTCTGTTGGCGACCATTGTCAGCATGGCGGGGGCTATGTCGGCGGTAGTGGTGTTCCTGTGCGTGTGGCTGACCATCTGGAGTTTCGGGGTCGGGGCATTGGCTTCCAATCTTTTTTCCCAGTGGCAGCGGGTGCTGCGGGGTGGCGCGTCGGTCTCCATCGCGGAACGGGGATTGGCGGTGTTCCTGGTATTCTTCAGCCTGCCTTTCTTTGCCGCCGAGATCGTGGTGGTGGTGATCGTATCAAAGATGATCGGCGCGGCGTTCATTCCCTTCCTGGCGTTGATCGTGGGGATCAATTTCCTGTTCTATCATCTGCTTAAGGCGCCGACCCATCTGGGCAGGATGCAGATGGATGCGCTGGAGGGTTTCCGCATGTATCTGGCAGCGGCGGAGAAGGACCGGCTCAATCTGCTCAATCCCCCTGAGGAGACCCCGGAGCTTTTCGAGCGGTATCTGCCGTATGCCTTTGCGCTCGACGTGGAGCAGCAGTGGTGCGACCGTTTCACGCAGGTGCTGGCAGCGGCGCAGGCGCAGGGCAAGGAATACCGTCCGGATTGGTACTCCGGCCATCTGACCACCGCAGGCTTAGCCGGCGGTTTTTCATCCATCGGGAACTCTTTTTCCAGCGCGATCTCATCCTCTGCGCATGCACCCGGATCGAGCTCAGGCAGCGGGGGCGGCGGATCGTCAGGCGGCGGAGGAGGGGGCGGTGGCGGCGGAGGCTGGTGATTCCCGTAGGCGGGTGCGCGCACGGCAATGGTTGTTTCCTCTGGGGGTGGCATTCGCGACCCTTGTCCTTGCGGTGGCGTGCTGGCAGCCACTGTATGGAGTTTTCCTCAAAGCCAGGCTCGACCGGGAAGTGGCGCGGATAAAGCAGCAGTACTGGTTTGAGGATATCTTTCCGGCATTGTATTCTCCAGAGGGCGCCCCTCTTCTCTCGGACTTCCAGGAGCAGTATGAGCGGTATTTCGCCGCGCTGGTAAGAGCTTGTGCGGATTCCGGGGCCAGGCTGAAGGTCTTATTCATCCCCTCCGAGGACTATATGCGAACGCAGTGGCGCTGGGAACCGACCCGGGATTTTATTCGCTCCCTCTGCCATAAGTACCATATCGCTTTCCTTGATATCACCGATGAGTTCCTCAAGTATGATCCTCGACAAGTGACATTGCTGCCCAAGGATGGACATCTGTCTCCGTTCGGGCACCGGGTGGTGGCTCGGTTTTTGGCGGAATCGCTGCGGGATGAGATCTACAGAAGCGCCGTGTCCTTATCCCCGCCTCGGCCGCGCGTGATGGGCGACCATCTTCCGAACGATGAGGGGTATTTCGATTATCGCCGAGACGAGCTTCCGTTCATCATTAACACCAACGGACAGGGTTTTCGCAATACTTTTGAAGTAACGTTCCCCAAGCGCAAGCAGCGGATACTGGTGCTGGGAGATTCGTTCACTTTTGGTCCGTATGTGCCGGTCGAGGAGACGTTCCCGGAAGTGCTGACGCGGCTTGAGCCGCAGTGGGAGTGGATCAACGCCGGTAAGAGCGGGTATACCATTTCCGATGAGGCCGAGCTTTTTTCGGAAAGGGCAAGATTTACCGAGCCGGATATCGTGATCCTGCAGGTGTTGGATAACGATCTTGCGGATTTCTTTTATTTCAAGCGTAATGAGTTTGCCCGGGATAACCGTCGCAGGGGACCTTCTGCGGAAGAATCGAAATTCCTGCGGCGGTTCAACGCAGGAACTGCGACCGGATCGCCGTTTCCGGGATCTCGATGACGGTAGGCCTGCCGTGAGGGCAGGTAAAGGGCGCTTCGCACGCCAGTAATTCCTTCCTTTGATTCTCCGCCTGTTCGCTTCCCATGAAGTCTCCGGCCATGACCGAAGAGCGGCATGCCATGCGCGCCAATGTCTCGGGATCGAGTTTCTGCAGAGGTTCTCCGGCGAGGAGGTTGCGCATGCTCTGTTCCGGCTTGGTGATCAGGTGCGGGTGGCTGTGGATGGCCAGCGTGGTTTGATCGAAGAGGGAGCAGGAGAATCCCAGTGTTTCGATGCGCTCCTTCTGGGATTCCCAGGCGAGGAGTTCCTGCGGGTTGAGGCGCACCAGATAGGGGGTAAGCAGCGGCTGGACCTCTACCTTGGAGCGCGCGAACTGCCGGGAGAGCTTCTCGAAATTGATCCTTTCCTGGGCCGCATGCTGATCGATCAGCAGCATGGACCCGGGTGTTTCGAAGAGGAGAAAGGAACGCAGCAGTGCGCCGATGAACCGCGCCTGGTTGAGTTTGGCGCGCAGGTCCCCTTTTTCCGCGGGCTGGGCGTAGGGAAAGGAGAAGGAAGTCTCTTTCTCTGCGGTAAAGCCTGGTGCGGGATGCGCCGGCTGCAGGGAGGGTGTGGCTGCTGCGGAGTGCTCCTCCTGGGCCGGAGCCGTGAATATCGCCTGCGAGGCTTGTTTGGCCTGGCTTCGGGTCATCAGGAGCCGCTCTGCGATGCGGCGCAAAAAAGTGACCAGGGCGGATTCATCCCGGATCTTTATCTCCCGTTTGGCCGGGTGCACGTTGACGTCGATCTCGTCCGGGTCCATCTGCACGTTGATGAAGAAGAAAGGGAACACCCCGGGCTCGAGGAGCAGTCGGTAGATGTCATTCAAGTGAAAACTGATGGTCTTGCTGAAGACGGGCCGTCCGTTGACGAAGATGAACTGCAGGTCCTTTCTGGTGCGCGTGATGTTGATATCCCCCAGCACGAAGTGCAGTCCCAGCCTGTGCTCCCGGGATTCCCACTGCTCTTCGATCAGGTGTTGTTCTTCGAGGGCGAGGGCGCGGGCGATACGGGCTTTCTGGGTCTGGCCGGTATCCGCCGAGAGCATGACGCGTCCGTCATTGATGAACGTGAAACGCTTGTCCGCATGCAGCAGGGCATAGGGAAGGAACGTGTCCAGGCAGGCGGATGTTTCCGCGGCGTGAGCTTTCAGGAATTTCCTGCGGGCCGGGGTGTTGAAGAAAAGTTCCCGGACCTCGATCTCCGTGCCGATTCCCATGGGGAATGGTTTGCGGGAGAGGTGTTTTCCCTCGCGCATGTGCAGTTCCCATCCGCACTCCTGGGAGGCGGTATTGCTGCGGATGATCACGTCGGAAACCGCGGTGATGCTGTAAAGGGCCTCGCCGCGGAATCCCAAGGAGCTGATGTGGGAAAGGTCCTCGGAGGTGCTGATCTTGCTGGTGGCATGGCGGCGGCCTAACGCGGCCAGTCCTTGTTCCGGGATCCCGCAGCCGTCATCTTTGACCCTGAGGTAGGTCTTTCCGGAGTCCCTGATCTCCGCCTCGACGGAAAGCGCGCCGGCATCGAGGGAGTTTTCCACCAGTTCCTTGATCACCGAGGCCGGCCGTTCGATCACTTCCCCGGCGGCGATCTTGGATACGAGCTCGGGAGGCAGGACCTTAATTTCGTTCATGGGAGTTGAGCTTTTCTTTCAGTTCCTGAAGCTTAGTGAGCGCTTCCCGGGGGGAGAGGCCGTCGACGTCGAGCTCCTGGATCTCTTTCTTGAGCGCTTCGGCGGCCGGGTCCGCGCCGGAGTTAAAAAGCGAGAGCTGTTCCTGGGTGGTGACGCGGCTTCGGATGCGTTCCTGGAGGTTGTTGTTAAGCTCCAGGCGCGTGAGTATCTTCTCCGCATGCCGCACCACTTCCTGGGGGATCCCCGCCAGTTTGGCCACGTAAATGCCGTAGCTGTCGTCCGTGCCCCCGGGGATGATCTTATGCAGGAAGATGACCTGGTCGTTCCACTCCTTGACCGAGACGTTGTAATTCTTCACGCCGGGATGCTCTTCGGCCAGCGCGGTCAGCTCGTGGAAATGGGTGGCAAAAAGGGTGCGGATCCTCTTTCCCGCGAGGAACTCCGAGATAGCCCAGGCCAGGGAAAGTCCGTCGAAGGTGGAGGTGCCCCGGCCGATCTCATCGAGCACCACCAGGCTGCGGGAGGTGGCGTTGTTGAGGATCCCCGCGGTCTCGCTCATCTCCACCATAAAGGTGCTCTGGCCTTTGGTGATCTCGTCGTGCGCGCCGATGCGGGTGAAGACCTTATCCACCAGGCCGATCGAGGCGGAGGCTGCCGGGATAAAGCTGCCGGTTTGCGCCAGGAGTGTCAGCAGCGCGGTCTGCCGGATGTAGGTGGATTTTCCCGCCATGTTGGGGCCGGTCAAGATCACCAGATGGTTTTCCGTGCTGTCAAGGAGCGTATCGTTGGGGATGAAAGGCTCGGCGAGCAGTTTTTCCACGACCGGGTGCCGGCCGTCCTTGATGCAAAGTTCGGTGGTCTCGGTCAACGCCGGAAGGATGTAGCCGGGCCGCAGGGAAAGCTGGGCGAGGGATTGCAGGACGTCGAGCCGGGCCAATTCCGCGCAAAAGGCGTGCAGCGCTTCCGAGGCGTCGAGTATCTTTTGGAAAAGCCCGGCGATGAGCTCCTTTTCGATGCGCAGGATCTCGCCTTCGGCGTTGAGTATCTTATCTTCGTATTCCTTTAGCTCCGCGGTGATGTAGCGCTCCCCGTTGGCCAGGGTCTGGCGGCGGATATAGTCTGCCGGCGTTTTTTCCAGATTGGCTTTGCTGATCTCGATGTAGTAGCCGAAGACCTGGTTGAAGCCTACCTTGAGGGAGCTGATGCCGCTGCGGGAGATCTCCCGCTCCTGGAATTTTTTCAGCCACTGCCTGCCGTTCTCCCGGATGTCCCGTAATGAATCCAGCTCGGCGTGGAAGCCCTGGTTGATGACATGGCCTTCGGGGTGCGCGAGGGGGATGGAGGGGCTGACGGATCTTTCCAGCAGGGTGCGGATCTCCAAAACGTCGGTTAAAGTAAGCAGCGGATGCGCGGATGAGAGCGCGGCCAGGGCGCGTGATATGTCCGGTTGCTTGAGCAGGGTGTTGCGCAGGGCCAGAAGGTCCCGGGGGCTGCCAATGCCGCAGGAGATGCGCGAGATGCATTTTTCGATGTCGGGGATGTTTCGCAGGAGTTCCTGCAGCTGCTCCCGGACCGGGGTGTGCGCGCGAAGCGCCTCGATCGCTTCCTGTCGTGCTTTGATCGGGGCGAGGGCTTGCAGCGGACGCCAGATCCAGTCTTTAAGCAGGCGTTTTCCCAGCGAGGTCAGGGTGTGGTCGATGGATGAAAGCAATCCGGGAAGGTCCAGGCCGAAGACCGCTGCCGGGGAGACGTAGACGAATTGATCGTCGGAAAACAGGGAGATTTTGTGTAAATGGCGCAGGGGCTGCTTGTGCATGCGGGTGAGGTATTCCAGGAGCGCGCCGCTGGCGGCGACCGCCGCAGGTTTGTCCTCCAGCCCGAACCCTTTGAGGTTATGGGTGTGGAAGTGCTCGCAGAGGGATTTCTGGGCCATGTCGGTGTTGAAGCACCAGTCGTCGAAGCTGCTTAACGCGGCGTGTTTCGTGCGTAGAAGCGGTCTGGCAAAGAGTTCTTTGATCTCCTGTTCCTGCGACTGGGGGAAGACGATCTCGAAGGGCTGGATGCGGGAGAGCGCTTCCGTCAGTGCTTCGGGGGAGGGGTATTCGTTGGCCTGGATGATGCCGCTGGAAGTGTCGGTAAAGGCCAGTCCCCAGGAGGCGTCGGCGCGGAAGAGGCTGATGATGGTGCGCGACTCGAAGGTGGCGTCGTCGATGTAGGTCCCGGAGGTGATGATGCGGATGACGTCGCGTTTGACGATGCCTTTGGCTAACGCCGGGTCCTCGAGCTGCTCGCAGATGGCGACTTTGCGGCCGGCTTTGATGAGTTTGGCGATGTAGCCTTCGGCGGCGTGGTAAGGGAGGCCGCACATAGGCACGCGGCCGGATTTTCCTGCGTCGCGGGAGGTAAGGACCAGGTCCAGGATGCCGCTGGCGATGCGGGCGTCTTCCCCGAACATCTCATAGAAGTCGCCCAGGCGGAAAAAGAGGATGCATCCCGGGTGTTGGGATTTGATCTCCTGGTACTGTTTGAGCATCGGGGTGGCGGTTTCCATAGTTCTCTATTTATACCACAAATCCCCACCCCGGTCACTACTTTTAGGGACGCCCCTAAAGGGGACGCTCCTGATGGGGACACCCCTTATGCGAAATTGAATTAATAGAGGATTCTATTCTTGAAGGGGACAGATAATTATGATTGATTTCTTCAAATAATGGATCAAAATGAATAGAGGGGTGTCCCCCTTAGGAGCGTCCCTCCTGGGGGCGTCCCTAGGAGCACCCGGCCTACAAGGTAGTGGCCGGTGTTCCGCTTTCTGCGGAGCGTCCCTATGATAGAAGTGGTGAGAGGTGACATTACGAAGGTGCAGGTGGAGGCGATCGTCAACGCCGCCAATACGACTTTGCTCGGAGGCGGCGGGGTGGACGGCGCTATCCACCGGGCCGCGGGGCCGCAGCTTCTGGCAGAGTGCAAGACCTTGGGCGGATGTAAAACCGGCCAGGCCAAGATCACCAACGGGTATAACCTTCCCGCCCGCTTTGTCATCCATACGGTCGGTCCGGTATGGTCGGGTGGTAAGAGCAGGGAGCCGGAGCTTCTGGAATCCTGCTACCGCACGTCGCTTGCCCTGGCACGCGCGCATGGGCTCCGCTCCATAGCGTTCCCATCGATCTCAACAGGGGCATATCGTTTCCCTTTGGAACTCGCTGCCGGGATCGCCGTACGGACAGTGCGGGATGATATGGAGCATTACTCCGGGGCTTTCGATAAGATCGTCTTCGTGACCTTCTCCGACCGTGATCATTCGGTGTACCTGAAATTGCTTTCTGCGCACCCGGCCTAAGAGGATGTGGCCGGTGCTCTGCTTTCTGCAGAGGGGTGTCCCCTTTAGGAGCGTCCCCTTTAGGGGCGTCCCTATTGACTAATGGGGGGAGTGTGGTAGACTAATCCCTTGGTCAGTGAAACGTACCCTAATCCCGGAGGACATAGATGAAACTGCTTAAAATACTCGCCATTTCGATCCTGGTCATCGCGGTCGTACTTTTCGTCGGCACCTGGTTGGTCCTTACCTTTTTCGGCAAGCAGATCATCGTCGGACAGCTGGAGAAGAACCTCAAGACCACCGTTACCCTGGGCTCCTACAAGGTCAATTTCCCCCTGCAGGTCACTCTCGAGCAGCTCAAACTCGGAACTTTCGCCGATATCGGCAAGCTTACCATCGCGCCTAACGTCACCGGCTTCCTGGCGGGTAAGGTGATCCTGGACAAGGTCACCCTGGAGAATCCCGTTATCACCGTCGAGAAATCCTCCGGGGATACCTTGAACCTCCCGGTTTTCGACCAGAACGGCCCGCCGCCTCCTCCGGTCTATCTGCTTTCGCTTTCCCTTAAGAACGGCAAGGTCGTCTATGTGGATAAGAAGATCGATCCCAACGGCTATAAGATCACCGTCGATAAGCTCAATGTCGAAGTGGCCAAGGTGGCCTTCCCGATCACTTCCCTTAAGACCGACCTCGATCTCTCCTGCGTGATGCTCGACCCCGCAGGCAAAGAGGGCGGCGCGATCTCCGCGAAGGGCTGGGTCGATTTCGGTTCCAAGGATATGGACGCCACCCTCGACATCGCCGATCTGGAAGTGACGACCCTGGCCCCGTACCTGGGCACGCTCCTTTCGCAGCGCAAGCTCGTCTCCGCCAAGGGCAGCATCAATACCAAGTTCTCCGCAGTGAAGGATGCCCTGACCCTGGCCAACAAGGTCAAATTCTCGCACATCGTCTACAAGCAGGATGAAGCGGCCGCCTCTGAAGAGGGGCTTTTCTCTTTCGCTGCCGTCGCCAAATCCCTCGATACCTTTGCCGATAAGAACGGCGAGATCAATTTCGCCTTCAATCTGAAGACCAGGCTCAGCGATCCGAAGTTCACCAAAAAAGAGATCCGCAAGGCGATTTTCGAAGCCGTAACCGTCAATCTCCTGGGTAGCACGCCTGAAGAGGCGCTCCAGAACCTTCCCCAGACCATCGAAAGGATCAAGGAGAACAAGGAGACCTTCAAGGAGATAGGCAACACCTTCAAGGACATGTTCAAGAAACAGAAAGAAGAGGAAGCTCCCGCTCCCGCCGCGCCGCAGCAGTAATTTGCCGCGCGCAGCCGTGCGTTGTGCTATAATAGTATCATGTCGTACGTCGTCTTTGCCCTCAAGTGGCGGCCGAAGGTCTTCACCGAGATAGTCGGTCAGCCCCATATCGTTTCGACGCTTACCAGCGCCATAGAAAAACAAAGGCTTGCTCACGCCTATCTTTTTGCGGGCCCCCGAGGCGTGGGCAAGACCTCTACTGCGCGCATCCTGGCCAAGGCCTTGAACTGCAAGGAGGGCCCGACCGCCTCGCCGTGCGGGGTCTGCTCCAGCTGTACCGAGATCACCAAGGGATCTTCCCTTGACGTCATCGAGATCGACGGCGCCTCCAACCGCGGCATCGACGAGATCCGCCAGCTGCGCGAGAACGTCAAGTTCGCGCCCGTCCAGGGCCGCTTCAAGGTCTACATCATCGACGAAGTCCATCAGATCACGCCCGACGGATTCAACGCCCTCTTGAAGACCCTGGAGGAGCCGCCGGAGTACGTAAAATTCATCTTTGCTACTACCCATCCGCACAAGATCCTCCCGACGATCCTTTCCCGCTGCCACCGGCTGGATTTCCGCCGGATCACGGTCAAGGAGATCATGGCGCAGCTTAAGGCTATCGCCGGCCAGGAAAAGCTCGCGATCGACGAAGAGGTGCTGTACGCGATCGCCAAAGCCGGGGACGGTTCCCTGCGCGACGCCGAATCGATCCTCGACCAGATCGTATCTTTCTCGCAGGGGAAGGTATCCCTCAAGGATGTGGTCTCCGTGCTGGGGATGGTGGAACAGGAAACGCTTTTTGCCATTACGGATTCTCTGGCGCGTAAGGACGCCAAGGAGGCCCTGTCGCACTTCAACGGTATCCTGGACGAGGGCAAGGACCTTTCCGCCTTCGCCGCGACCCTGATCGAGCATTTCCGCAACCTGATGGTGGCCCGGGTTTCCGCCGGGGATCCGGTACTTCTGGATTTGCCGCAGGAAGTGTGCGAGCGGCTGGTCAAGCAATCGCAGCAGTTCACCGCCCAGGAGCTTTTCACCTTTTTTACCGCGCTGGCTTCCGCACAGGAGATGGCGCGCAGGTTCGATTCGGGTAGGATACCCTTTGAGGTGACGCTGGTGCAGCTGGCGCAGCGAGGGACGGTGGAGGCCGCGGCGCCTAAGCCCGTGTCTGCGCATGCACCCGGCCCAAAAGGAGTGGCCGGTGCTCCTTCGTTAGTCGCACCTGGCCCAAAAGGTGGGGCCAGTGCTCCTTCGTTAGTCGCACCTGGCCCAAAAGGAGTGGCCGGTGCTTTGCCTTCTGCAAAGCCTGCGGCGAAAATCATTCCCGAAGCCCCGAAGGTCGCACCGCCCTCCGAGGCGTCATTTGCTTCGCCAATTCCCGCCGCACCTGGCCTTAAAGGTGGGGCCAGTGCTCCGTTGCCCGTCGCACCCGGCCCAAAACTGGAGAAGCTCCGCGAGTGCTGGCAGCAGATCATCGCCTCTTTGAGCAAGGTCAAGATGAGCCTGGCGACCTACCTCGCCGAGGGGGAATTGACCGAGGCGCATGGCAATATCGTGACCGTGGAGTTCCCCAAGAGCTGTGCTTTCCACCGGGATTCCCTGGACCGTAAAGATAACCGCGACCTGGTGGAGAAGATGGCGTCAGACTGTTGCGGCGCGAAAGTGCGTTTCAATTTCCTGCTTTCTCACACCCGGCAGGACAAACATGACAATCCCGTGCTGAAGACCGCGATCGAAACCTTCGGCGCGAAAGTGGTAAAGGAAGAATTAAGTGGCGACCTATACGGACTCGATAGAAAAGCTGATCGAACAGCTGACTAAATTCCCGGGCGTCGGCCGCAGGAGCGCCGAGCGCATCGTCAGCTATATCCTCAACGTCTCCCGCGACGAGGCCAAGGAGCTTTCCGACGCCATCATCCGCGTCAAGGACAACGTCAAGCTCTGCCAGCTCTGCCATAACTTGAGCGAAGAGGACCTGTGCGTCATCTGCAAGAATCCCCGCCGCCGCAGGGAGGTCATCTGCGTGGTGGAAAAACCCAGCGATGTCACGGCCATGGAAAAATCCGGGGCATACGACGGTTCGTATCACGTGCTGATGGGCTCCATCTCTCCGCTGGAGGGCAAAGGCCCCGCGGACCTTAAGATCGAAACCCTTCTGGAGCGCATCAAGCGCGACCAGATCAAGGAAGTCATCATCGCTACCGACGCCGATACCGAAGGCGAGACCACCGCCCTTTACCTGGCCAAGGTGATCAAGCCGCTTAACGTGCATATTACCCGCATCGGCTTAGGACTTCCCGTCGGCTCCAACCTCGAATACGCGGATTCCGTCACTCTTACCAAGTCAATGGAAGCCCGCCGCGCGCTCTAGCCTCTTCCCATGATAACCATAAGCAATCTTTCAAAAAATTACGGCCCGAAAGTACTTTTCGAGAACATCTCCATCACCATCAACCGCGGGGAGCGGGTAGGTTTGATCGGCCCCAACGGCGCGGGCAAGTCGACACTTTTCGGCCTGATCCGCGGGGAAGTAGAGCCTTCCTCCGGAGAGGTTCAGCTTTTGAAGAACCTGACCATCGGCTACCTGGCGCAGGAGTCGAGTTTCCACTCCGAGCGCACCGTCCTGCAGGAACTGACCGAGGGGGACGAGCGGGTGACGAAGCTGGTCAAGGAGAAGGAATCCCT
>CAZAPM010000021.1:0-1737 GCA_964487475.1 uncultured Planctomycetales bacterium | reverse complement strand
TTGTGGCTTAAGGATTACCTGGCGGGTTTTGACGGCACCTTCATCATGATCTCGCATGACAAGGCGTTCTTGACCGACGTCACCAATTATACGTTGATCCTCGAGCACGGCTCGATCGCCAAAGTGCGCGGCAATTACGAGCACTACGAATCCCTCAAAGCCGAGCGCCGGGTGATGCTCGAGAAGCAGTACAAGGAACAGGAGAAGAAGAAGGAGCAGCTGGAGACCTTCGTCTCCCGTTTCCACGCCCAGCCCAATAAGGCTGCGGCAGTACGCGCCAAGCGCACCCAGCTGGAGCGTCTGGAAAAGGAATCCATCGTGCTTCCTCCGGATACAAGGGAGAGCATCCAGAACTTCCGTTTCCCGGCGGCGAAGAGGAGCGGCCAGCGGGTGGTTACCTTAGAGAAGATCTCTAAAGCCTACGGAGATATCCAGGTATACAAGGATTTCGATTTCGAGATCGAAGTGGGGGAGAAGGCGGTGCTGGCCGGGGAGAACGGGGCGGGCAAGTCGACGCTCCTTAAGATCCTGGCCGGGGTAATCCCTATCGATTCCGGGATGCGTAAGATCGGCTATAATGTGGAACCGGGATATTTTTCCCAGACCCGCCTGGATGTTCTCAATCCCGAGAACACCGTGCTGCAGGAGGCGTATACCGCAGCACCCGGGTATATGGCGTCGGAGGCGGTGCGTACCATCCTCGGCGCGTTCCTTTTTTCCGGGGATGATGCCGACAAGAAGGTCAGGGTCCTTTCCGGAGGCGAGAAAAGCCGTCTGATCCTGGCCAAGCTCCTGATCGACCCCCCGAACTTCCTGCTGCTGGATGAGCCGACGACCCATCTGGACGTGGATGCGGTGGAGGCGTTGGTCCGCGCCCTTAAGGAGTACGAAGGCACGATCGTCTGCATCAGCCACGATATTTACTTCGTCCGTTCCGTTGCCAACTGCGTGTATGAGGTAAAGCAGGGGAGTGTCCGCAAGTTCCCCGGAAATTTCGATTATTACCTGGAGAAGAAGGATTCCTTCGGAAAAGACCCGTCCCTGCCGGCCCGCCGGCAGCCGCACCATCAGCCGCAGGCCAAAAAGGCGGATGACGAGAAGGAGCGCCAGCGCCAGGAGCAGCATTCGCGCAAGGAAGAGGAGAAGAACCGCAAGAAACACAATACGCTGGTGCGCGAGAGGATCACCAAGCTTGAAAAGGAGCGTGAAAACCTGCAAATCGAGAGCTACGCCAAGGTGCGGGCGCTTTCCAACCCTCATTTTTACCGCGAGGAGCCTACGGCGGCAGAGTATGGCCGCAGGCTTAAGGAGATCGAGATGCGGTTGGCGGAGATAGAAGACGATATCAAGAGCCTGGAAGCCCAGATAATCGCCTAATTTATTGCTTGAAATAGTGGCGTCTTTAGGGTAGAATTAACTCCCGCTGAACTTTAGCGGTTGTTCTTTGCATATATAGGCTATTCCCCCTTAGCTCAGTCGGTAGAGCGAGTGGCTGTCAAATCGGCAGCTTCTATGGGAAACCATAGTTGAAACTGTGGGAGAATTGCTGGAAGCCCGAACGCGCAAGCGAGGGTAATCAGCAGCCGAGCCCCAAGAACTGTTTGGGGAAGGTTCAGAGACTATGCACCCGCTGTCTAAAAGCCGAAAGGCTCAAGACAAAGATATAGTCCAAGTCCGGACGTAATTCCGGGTTACTTGTAACCACCAGGTCCTAGGTTCGAGTCCTAGAGGGGGAGC
>CAZAPM010000020.1:0-18947 GCA_964487475.1 uncultured Planctomycetales bacterium | reverse complement strand
TGGGAGGGGCGTGGTTCGTGCTCTCCTACCAGGTGATCCTGCCGGCGATGGGGTATAAGGAAGGTCTTATCTTCAGATATCTGGACGACGAGCATTATGGGTTGGCTTCTTTTTCGTCCGCCCCAGGCATCCCGTTATTTATTGCCGGGTATTTGCAGGAAACGCTCATTCAGCTCTGGGAGGGGAAGGAACTGTTGTTTAGAGTGTTGGGCCTGCCGTATTTTTTCCTGCCATTGTGCGGCCCTTTGGCGCTTCTTTTGAGCCTGCCCGCGTTCCTGCTCATCGTACTGCAGAAGACCAGCATGGGGATCGGCAACGCGCATCAGCTTGCGCCGCTGCTTCCCGGGATCATCATCGCCGCGGTATTCGGGGTCCGTCGCGGTATCGTTTTCCTGGAGGCACATCGCGCAGGGAAGTGGAAGGGTGTCTTGTTGACCGCGGTGTTCCTGCTGGTGGTCATTTCGAATTTCGGGTATACCCGTTACGGTACGGTTGAAGAGGCCGGAAAGATCTTCGATCACCGGTTCGTCGGCGTGCGCAACGTGTTCCATCCGGTTTTTTACCGGCAGGACGACCAGGACCGGATCGCCTGGAAGCTGATCTCCGCTATCCCCGAGAAGGCGTCGGTCTGTGCCAGCGGCGACCTGCTGCCGCAGCTTTCTCACCGGGAGCATCTTTTCGAGGTGATCAAAAACGACGGGGGCAGACTGGTGAAGGATCAGCGCGCGCGCAAAGACGGAAGCATGTGTTTTTCCGCGGAGTGCGTCTTGTTGCGCACCACTTCGATCGAGAACGGGTCATCGACCACCGATTTCAGCAATTCCCGTTCCGAGGAGGTCGCGCAGGAGTTTGTGCGCAGCGGGGTTTTTGAGTATGCGGACAGGGAAGGGGATTTCATCCTGTTGAGGAAAAGGAGCGGCAGCTGATGCGCGCGGGAGGCTGGGGGATAACGTTGATCGTACTGCTGGCGGCCGCGTTACGCCTCTTCCGTCTCGGCACCAAGGAGCTTTGGTATGACGAAGCCAGCAGTCTTGCGTTGGCGTTGAACGCGTTCGCTCATTTTGGCGCGATCTCATATAAGCCCGTATATTTTTTGTTCCTGAAATCCTGGATATTCTTTACGGGCACAGGGGCGTTTTGGGTCAGGCTGCCTTCCGTGGTCTTTGGTGCGGCTACCGTATATACGGTGTATCTCCTGGGAAGGGATATCCGGGGCAGGAGGGTAGGGTTGATCTCGGCATTCCTGCTGGCGGTCTCCTGTTTCCATATCTATCACAGCCAGCAAGCCAGGCATTTCACGCTTTTGGCGCTTCTTTCGAGCATCTCCTTCCTGTACTATTTCCGCGCGCTCAGGCCGCAGAGTGCTTTGTCCTGCCGCATTTGGAATACGGCTGCAAATATAACGATGGCGTTTGTCCATCCGTTCGTGCTCTCCGCGCTTCTGCTGCAATATCTGTATGCCCGGTTCGCCGCAAAGGATGCCGGGGGGAGGCGCCACTGGGGCTTCTTTCATGCGGTCACCGGGATGTCCGTGCTGGTGTGGCTGCTCCTTACGGACCGGGCCGAGCTTTTGGGAAATACCGGATGGATCGTCAAACCGGAGCTGTCCCTCATTTTCGAGACGTTCCAGACGTTCGCGTACGGCGGGCAAAGGTACGGGCTCTATGATTATTTCCTCCGGTTCGACCATCCCTGGGCAGTGTATGCACTGGGAGCGCTCTCCGCGGTCTTTTTCCTGAAAGGGGCGCGAGAAAACTTCAGGGAGAGGACCGCGTTGATCCTTTGGACCGTGTTCCCTATGGCTATCGCGCTGCTGATCTCCATCGTTAAACCGGTGTTCCTCGTCAAGCATGTATTGTTCTGTCTGCCGCCTTTTTGTGTGCTTATGGCGATAGGGATAGCTTCATTCAGGCGGATATCCCTGTTGCGGGGGGGGCTTTTGGCGATATCGCTGCTTACCGTGTATCCTCTTTCACTCGTGTATACCGAAGACAAGCATATCCATTGGAGGGATGCGGCAGTATTCCTCAAGCAACACGCCGTACCGGGTGATGCGGTGCTGATCTCCACTGCTTCTGACCTGCTGCCTTTTCTCTACTATTACGGTGATCCTGCGGGCAGTGCGCTTATCGGATATGATAAGACGCGCTACTGCAAGGGTCCCGGAGGAGAATGCTCCCCGCTTTTCCTTGAACACGGGTCTCTTATCGGAGGGATCCCCCATGACCGGGGAGAGGGGCAGGAGGCGATACGCGGTGCGGTCACAGGCATCGTTGCGCAGGTGTTGGCCCGTAAGCCCGAAAGGATATGGCTGCTTATGGCCCGATGGACCGGAGCGCATCGCGAAGCTCCTCTTGCGGGCCTGTTCCTCACGGAGTATTCGCCGGTACGGGAGGAACGTATCGCAGGTATCCATTTGTACAAATTCGAAAGGATGGGGCATGCGGATAAAGAATAAGAAACAGGCGGTTCTTTCGTGCCTGAAGATCAAATTCCTCGGCCGGCGTATCCCTCTCGCCGTGCGCTGGCAGCTTACCAACAGGTGTATTTTGAAGTGTAAATACTGCAATGTATGGCAGACCCCGGAAGAGGAGATGTCCCTTGGGCAGATCACCTCCCTGCTTGACGAGATGGCAGCGATGGGTACGCAGACCATTTCCTATAGCGGCGGGGAGCCAATGCTGCGCAAGGATATCGGCACTATTCTCGAGGAGACCGCAGCGCGCGGGATCTCGACCGAGATGAATTCCACCGGGGCGTTAGTGCCCGAGCGGATGTCGGAATTGGAGCACCTCGATTTTCTCAAGATCAGCCTGGATGGCCCGGAAGATATCCATGACGCGGTCAGGGGCAAGAACGCCTTCCGGATCGCCATGGCGGCAGCTGACGCGTGCCTGACAAAGGGGAAAAAGTTCATATTCTGTTCCACGCTTACCCGATTCAATATCACGGAGACCGCGTACCTGCTTGAGATAGCAAAGCGGTACCGTACCCTTGTTGCGTTCCAGCCTTTGAAAAGCCTGTATCGCGGGGTCAAGGACGTGCAGGACCTGGAACCGGGAGTGCAGGAATACCGGGCGGCGGTGAACTTTCTGATCGAAGAGACCCGCAAAGGCAATCCGCACTTGCGCAATTCCCTGATCGGTTTGCGCCATATACTTCAATGGCCCAGGTATCCGCGCCTCAGGTGCCTGGCAGGAAGGATATTCTGTATCCTTAACACGAACGGTATGCTTATGCCTTGCGATAGGATCGCATTTCCCGGCCCGTTGCCCAACTGCAAAGAATCGGGATTCCAGAACGCATTCCGTGCGCTGCCGGGTATCCGTTGCGGGGGATGCGGGTTTTGCGGCCCCCTGGAGCTCAATTTCCTGCTTTCCTTCAGGCTGGGGACTTTGAAGAGTATCATGCATGTACTGCGATAAACAAGGGGGGATACGCGGTGTCCGTTAAGATCATGAACCGTTGGGGGCATTGTTCCCGCTATCTCACGAGAGCAACCGCGATGCCCGGCATCCCTCCGGCGCTGGTGGTCGAGGCGACGACCCGCTGTAACCTGCGCTGTACGGTGTGCCCCCGTCAGATGCTGGATGCCGCACCCTGCGATATGGGGTTGGCGCTTTTCCGCAGTATCGTCGACCAGGTGAAGGGGGCCGCGGAGTTCATCGACCTTTCTTTCCGGGGGGAATCCCTGCTTCACGGGGACCTCTTTCCGATGATCGCGTATGCGAAGAAGGCGGGGATCCATACGAGCCTGCAGACGAACGGGATGCTGCTCGACGAGGAGAGGTGCCGGGGGCTGGTTGAGGCAGGGCTGGACATCCTCACCGTCAGCATCGACGCGGCGAACGAGGCGACGTACGGGAAGGTCCGCAAGGGCGGGGATTTTCGCGCGGTGGTGGAGAATACGCGCCGGATGGTGCGGATCAACCGGGAAAAGGGCGGCGGTATGACCGTGATCGCGCAGATGATCGCGCTGGAGGATAACCTCGGCGAAGAGGGGGAGTTCAAGGCGTTCTGGCGTAAGGAAGGTGCGTTTGCCAAGTGCAAGCCTTTTTCCAGCCGTGGGGGAGCGGTGACGGGAGGGGTCATTCCCCGCCGGGGCAACGCGGTGCGCTGTTCGCGCATCTGGAAGAGCATGTATATATGCGCCGACGGAAAGGTGGTGCCCTGCTGCAACGATTTTCACTGCCGTGCGATGCTGGGTGATGTGCGCGAACAGACCGTGGCAGAGGTGTGGAACGGGGCACCGATGCGCCGGCTGCGTGCCCGGCACGGGGCGGGGGAGTTCGAGGGCCTTCCGGTGTGCGGGGAGTGTGAATTCCTGCGGACGAATTTTGCGAAGCAGGTGGCGGCGTTCGTGGTGGATGACCTGACCGTGCGCCGCCTGCTCGGGGTGTTCGGCCCGGCGTATTAAAGGAAACGTATGAACAGGATCGGACATCTTTCTGGTTACCTGAAAAGATCGGCGTATGTGCCGGCGATCCCTCCGGCGCTGGTGGTCGAGGCGACGACCCGCTGTAACCTGCGCTGTACGGTGTGCCCCCGTCAGATGCTGGATGCCGCACCCTGCGATATGGGGTTGGCGCTTTTCCGCAGTATCGTCGACCAGGTGAAGGGGGCCGCGGAGTTCATCGACCTTTCTTTCCGGGGGGAATCCCTGCTTCACGGGGACCTCTTTCCGATGATCGCGTATGCGAAGAAGGCGGGGATCCATACGAGCCTGCAGACGAACGGGATGCTGCTCGACGAGGAGAGGTGCCGGGGGCTGGTTGAGGCAGGGCTGGACATCCTCACCGTCAGCATCGACGCGGCGAACGAGGCGACGTACGGGAAGGTCCGCAAGGGCGGGGATTTTCGCGCGGTGGTGGAGAATACGCGCCGGATGGTGCGGATCAACCGGGAAAAGGGCGGCGGTATGACCGTGATCGCGCAGATGATCGCGCTGGAGGATAACCTCGGCGAAGAGGGGGAGTTCAAGGCGTTCTGGCGTAAGGAAGGTGCGTTTGCCAAGTGCAAGCCTTTTTCCAGCCGTGGGGGAGCGGTGACGGGAGGGGTCATTCCCCGCCGGGGCAACGCGGTGCGCTGTTCGCGCATCTGGAAGAGCATGTATATATGCGCCGACGGAAAGGTGGTGCCCTGCTGCAACGATTTTCACTGCCGTGCGATGCTGGGTGATGTGCGCGAACAGACCGTGGCAGAGGTGTGGAACGGGGCACCGATGCGCCGGCTGCGTGCCCGGCACGGGGCGGGGGAGTTCGAGGGCCTTCCGGTGTGCGGGGAGTGTGAATTCCTGCGGACGAATTTTGCGAAGCAGGTGGCGGCGTTCGTGGTGGATGACCTGACCGTGCGCCGCCTGCTCGGGGTGTTCGGGTTCAAATATTGAGCGGGAAATGATATGGACAGTCGAGTAAAGAGATGGTTGTTCAATAGCGCGGTGACGGCGTGCACTTTGTTCGTGTTCTGGCTTCTGTTGAGGGAAGCCAGGCTCGAGGTGATCATGCGCGCGATACGCTCCGCCGCACCCTTTGGTTTCAGCGCCGCATGCGCCCTTTCCCTTATCGGGAGCGCGGGGATAGGTTCCCTTAGGTTCAGGGAATCGATCGCCGTGATGGGGACGCACCTTTCACTGCGGGAGGCGTTCCTTATCAAGATGGGCAGCCAGCCGTTGAGCCTGCTCCCTTACGGGAAAGTGAACCTCCTGGCACAAGTGTGTTACCTCAAGCGGTGCCGCGATGTGCCGTTGTTCTCCGGTGCGCAGTACATGCTTTTCGGGTTGTGGATGAATTATTGCGCGTTGTCCCTGATCGTCGTCGCCGGGCTCTTCCTGGCGCGCGAGGAGGCAGCGGCGCTTCCTTTGCGGCACGCCTTCGCCCTGGCCGGTTTCCTCGTGCTTTGCCTGGTCCCTTTCTTTATGGTGCCGTTGCGCCGTTTTTCATGGGCGCAGAAGTATCTGGTGTTTCCGAAAGCGGGTCTCAAGGCTTACCTGGCGCTGGCCGGTTATTCTTTGCTTTTTCAGGGGCTGCCTATTCTCGTGTTTGTGCTCCTGGCGCGCAGCATCAATGTTCCCATACCGCTATATTCCGCATTCCTTTTCGTTCCCCTCGTCACACTCATCTCGGCGGTGCCTGTGACCGTGGCGGGGCTCGGGGTCAGGGAAAGCTCGGTCATCTATTTTTACCAGGCCTACGGTTCAAAGGAGGAATTACTGGCGCTGGGGATACTGTTCTCTTTCTCCGAATATCTGTTGCCTGCGCTGTTCGGGCTTTTCTTCGCGCGCGGGTTCCTGGGCCATATGGTGCTTCCCGCAAAGGAGGGGGCATGAAGCCGGCGACCCGCCTTAGGGTGAAACTGGGCCTTATACTTGCAGGCCTCTGTGCCGGTATCTTCCTCCTCGAAGCCGGATTGCGTATGGGCGGTGCGGTGATCCTGGCACTGCAGGAGAGGCGCAACCTCGAGTCTCTGGGGAAAGAAGGCGCATACCGCGTGCTCTGCCTCGGGGAATCCACGACGCAGCGGGGATATCCGCAGATGCTCGCAGAGGTTCTGGCTCGCAGGAGAAATGATATCGTATTCAGCGTAGTGAACCGTGGGGTGAGCGGGATAACATCGGACGATATCCTGGCCCGGCTCGGGGCTGATCTGGCGCGGTACCGGCCTCAGGCGGTCATTGTCATGATGGGGATCAATGACCGGGGTGAGCATATGCCTTGGGGAAGCGATATGCAGCGTTCCCGGAGGAATCCGGTGCTGAAGCATTCGAGGGTGTACAAGCTTCTCTGCCTTCTTGGCCGCCATCTTGAAGCCGGGGGATGGGCAGGAGGGTATCTTGCGCGCGCGGACTCTTATCGCAGGGCAGGAAATCTGGATGAGGAGGCGCGAGTGCTTGCGAGCGAAATCGCGAAGCATCCTCAAAACGACGTCGCCTATAGCCTGCTGGGGAGGTGTTACCGCAAAATGGGCGAGTTCCGGCGTTCTGAGGAAGCGCTGCGCGAGGCGATCAGGCTTAACCCGACCCATGCCGAATGGTACCGTCATCTGGGCAAGACTTTTCAGGAGGAGGGGGATTATCCCCAGGCCGAGCAGGCTCTTGTGCGGGCACTTAAGTCCGATCCGGCATATTTTGACGCGTGGCTGCTTCTGGCAAGGGTGTACGAGCTGATGGGCCGGTTTTCCGAAAGCGAAGCGGCATATAAGCACGCGGCCGTACTCGATCCCGGCAAGGCGAGGGTGTACGGTGCGTTGGGAGCCTTGGCGCAGCGTCAGGGGAGGCATGATGAAGCAACGCAGTGGTTCCGGAAGGCCGGGGAGCTCAGCGACGGATATGCCGCCTATACCGCTGAGAATTTCCGCAGGCTGAAGCGCGCGCTAGACGCGCGGGGAATACGCATGGTATGCGTGCAATATCCCATGCGGGAGGTCTCTTCACTGCGCGCGCTTTTTGACGATCCCCACGGTATCATCTTTGTGGATAACGAACGCGCGTTCCGGGAGGCAGTGGAGAAAGAAGGGTATGATGCGTATTTTGAAGATGCCTTTGCGGGCGACTTCGGACATTGTACGCGCAAGGGGAACCTGCTTTTAGCCGAGAGGATCGCCGATGCGCTTCTTCCGTCCGTGCCGATTG
The DNA here is from genome assembly GCA_964487475.1 of uncultured Planctomycetales bacterium. Classification (GTDB taxonomy): domain Bacteria; phylum Omnitrophota; class Gorgyraeia; order Gygaellales; family Profunditerraquicolaceae; genus CAZAPM01. Next base: position 11,320 of record CAZAPM010000020.1, on the reverse strand, counting down.
CCGCGGAGGGGGACGGTCAGGAGATGGCAGAATGAGGATCGCGCTGGTGCATTGTCCTCTCGGACACCGCGGGTTTTCCGAGAACGTGAAGGTGGTCGACGAGGAGTTCTGTCTCGCTCCCCCCATTATCCTGGCGTACGTCGCCGCGATCCTCGAGCAAGCCGGCCATCAGGTCCTCATCGTCGAAGCGAACGCGTTAAAACTTACCCTGGCGCAGGCCCTTGCGCGCATACAGGAGTTCTCGCCCGACGTGATCGGGTTCCGGGCAGACAGCTATTGGTTCCATCGTGCCGCCGAATGGGCGGAGTATTTCCGATCCCGTACCAAGGCGGTGATCGTGGTCGGCGGGATCAACGTCACCCTGTACCCGCAGGAATCCCTTTCCTACCGTTGTTTTGATTTCGGGATCTGCGGGGAGGCGAACACCGCTTTTCCCCGGCTCCTTGCGGCGCTCGAGGCGGGCGATGCCGTGGACCGCATCCCCGGGATCGTGTACCGCATCGGGGACGAGGTCAGGGTCAATCCTCCCGCGAGCGCTCCCATCCCCTTTGAGGAGTACCCGTATCCCGCAAGGCATTTGCTGCCCAACCATCTCTACAGTTCTTTTACCTCCCAGAGGAAGAATTTTACCGTCATGCTGACGAATACGGGGTGTCCGTACGGGTGTTCATTCTGCGCGATCACCCGGCTGCCGTTCCGCACTAGGTCGGTGCAAAGCGTGATCGGCGAGATCGAACAGTGTTACCGCGAGTTCGGGGTGAGGGAAATAGATTTTTTCTCCCCGACTTTCTTTCCTGACAGGGAATTCGTGCTCGGCCTTTGCCGGGAGATCGTGCGCAGGGGGCTTGATATCGAGTGGTCCTGCCGGAGCCGGGTCGACCAGGTGGACCGGGAGCTCCTCGCGGCGGTCCGTTCGGCCGGATGCCGCAAGATCTATTACGGTATCGAGTCTTCTTCGGAGCAGGTGCTGGATGCCGTTTCCAAGGGGATCACTTCAGCGCAGGTCAGGGAGGCGCTGCGGTTGACCCGCGAAGCGGGCATCATGAGCCTGGGGTTCTTCATGGTGGGTAATCCCGGGGACACCAGGGAGAGCATCAAGGATGCCATACGTTTCGCCAGGAGCCTGCCGCTGGATTACATTCAGGTGTGCCGTACCATCGCCAAGCCGAATACCGGACTGCATGATCTTGTGAAGCGTGTGACGGGGATCGATCCCTGGCAGCGGTATATCCTTACCCGGGATGAATCGGTGTTCTCGTCCACCCCCTGGACGGAGCTTTCCTCCGAAGAGGTAACGGGCTTAGTCAAGCGTTTTTACAGGGAATTCTATTTCCGTCCCGCGTACCTGCTGCGCCGGCTTTCACGCATACGCTCGGCCGGCGAATTGCTGCGTTACTGCAGGGCGGGTGTGAAATGGTTCTCGGCGAATGGCGAGAGCCGCGGTAAGGCGGGCAGGCGCACATGAACGATAGGTTTGTTGGACTGAGGTCTTTGAGGCGCAAGGTTTCGTTGGCGGCAGGATTCCTGAAGGCTACGGGTTTGCCGCGGAAAGTGCCTTTTTGCGTCGGATGGTGTATCACGCACCGTTGTAATCTGGAATGCGTCTATTGTCATTCGAGACGCGCTCCGGCCCCGGAATTGACCACGGAGCAGATCTCGCAGAGCATGATCTCTTTATATGAAGCCGGGACCAGGATCATCAGGTTCACGGGCGGTGAGCCTCTGTTAAGGGAGGATGCGGGAGAGCTCATCGCATTGAGCAAACATCTGGGGATATGGACTTCGATCGCGACAAACGGCCTGCTCGTACCGTCAAGGCTCGAGGTGCTGCGCAAGGCTGACAGCGTCATTGTTTCCATTGACGGCCCGGAGGAGGTACATGATGCGTTGAGGGGGCAGGGTACCTACCGGCAGGCGCGGGAGGCGTGCCGTGCGCTCTCCGAGGCGGGCATTCCGCTTACCATAGGCACCGTGATCACTTCCTTGAATGCCGGCGGGATCGAACATGTGCTGGACCTCGGGGAGAGGTTCAACGCGAAGGTATTCTTCCAGCCTGCGACTCCGTTAGTCCTTTTCGGCAGTGCGGCGAACCCTGTCTCTTTGGAACCGCACGAGGTGTTCCGGGTGTTTGAAAGGCTCCGCGCTTTGAAGAGGTCGCGCCGCGCTATCGGTAATTCCAAAGCGGCGCTGGAGTATTTGATGGCCCCGGCTGACGTTAGGCTGCGTTGTGTCGCGGGAAGGTCTTTTTTCCGGATCGAGCCGAACGGTGATATGCATGCGTGCCTCAGGTCGGAGCCCGAGACACTGACCCCGAATATCCTCAGGCAGGGGGTGGATGAATGCATCCGCAGCGTCGCTTCGCGTTCGTGCCGGGATTGCCGGAGCGGGGTGCTGGTTGAGATGAATCTGCTGGCGCAGTATCATCCATCCACGATCCTTGAGGCTGCGCAAAGGTTCATTACCGGTGCATGACGTGAAGGAGCGGATGAAACCCTTTTTCGATCGGCCGGCCGGAAGCTACCCCTGGGCGGCGCGCGCCTTGCTCTTTTTGACCGGTGTGTTCATCCTGAAGAATCTGCTGCTCGTATGTTTCGCAGCGGACAGCGTGATAAACCCCTTCGATTTCTCTCTCGGTGCGATCTCCCGGGAGATCGCCCAAGGCCTCCAGAAACCGCTGTTCACGTATGTCGCCGAAAGTTATGAGATCGGGATGGCGATGTACGCCCTTTTTGCGTTCCCTTTCATGGTATTGTTCGGGAGTTCCCTTTTTGCGGTCAAAGCGTTCATATGCCTGCTCGGTTTTATCCTCTATTACGCCTGGATCTATTTTATGCGGCGGTATTTCGGGGACAGGGAGGCGGTGGTGTTTGCGGTGCTTTATATTGCTTCACCCTCACTGCTCACGAGCGCCAATGTGTTCGCATGGGGAACGCATTATCATCCGGTTGCGCTGCCCGTGATCCTTGCGTTGCTGCTTGTCTTTCGCATCTACTACCGGGAGGGGCTCGCAGGGTGGACGGTTTCCTTGCTGGGACTGCTGTGCGGCCTGAGCTTTTGGATCGATTATATCTTCATTTCGGCGCTTCCCGCGGTGTTCCTGGTCCTTTTCCTTAAAGACAGGTTTTTTTGTTTCAGGAAAAAGTTCATATTGTTCCTTTTGTCCGGTCTTATCGGTGCTTTGCCCTGGGTCTGGAGCAATCTGAGCAACGGATTCCAGGGGTTCTATATCCAGGACGAGGGATCTTTGATCAGGTTTTATGATATTGCCATGCTGAATGAGGCCTGGCACAAGTGCGTAAGGCTTTTCACAGAGCTCATCCCGTCATTGTTCTATTTTACCGGCGCCGGAAAGACCGTGCAGTATGCGTATTTTGCGTTTTTTCTCCTTTCTTTGGGGATCGTGTTTTCCCGCGTCAGAGGCGGAGCGCCGCGCCTGGTCCGGCCGGCGGGATTGCTGATTGTGTTTCTTGCCGTATTCCTGCTGGGGTTCATTTTTACAAAGCATCACCTGAGGATCCGGCACGTCTCATCGCTCTATCCTTTTATCTTTGCGGTCATCTCGATCTCTGCCGGCCAGTTAAAAAACCGGGGATGGTTCGTGTTGGGCCCGGTCATGGCGATCGTGACGGCGGGGGCGACGGCGGATCTCCTGTTCCGTGCGGAATATTACGGGCCGGGGAGGGTTTTCGGGTATTCTTGTTGTTCCGTCTCCAGTGATTGCGCGGGAAACTGCCCTACACCCGGTGATTTTGACCGGCTTCTTGGCCAGTTCGTGAACGAGGACCGGGGTGTAATTGCCGCGTATTCGGCTTACGCCGGGATCCTGAGCCAGGATCAGGGTGCGCTTTTGAGACAGCGTTTCAAGGCGGAGGTCAAAGATTCCCTGAAATACGGGGAGAAGGACGGGGATCTGATCATGGAGAAGGTCAGTAATGCGCTCTCAAAGGTGCCTTTGGTCGACAAGGGGGTTCTTTTTGAGTGCCTGGGGGTCGTGGCCGGATATCGCGGAGAACCCGGGTCGCTGCGCGCATTGTCTGATGAGGCCGGATTAGCGTTGAGGAAGGATTTCCTGTTCGGGGCGGGATACGGCATCGATACCGTGCACAGCGAGGTGCCGCGCACCTCGGAGAACATGCGCGGTATCTTCTCCCGCCTGTTCGATTTTCTCGGTACGCAGAGGGGATTGGACGCGAGCGATACCGGGTTGATCATGGCCGGATATGTGGCTCACAGGGATATATTCAGCGTCTCGAACTTTCAGGATGATTATTTCCTTCCGGAGTTCGATCTCGGATCGGTGAAGGCGTACATAGACCGTGACTTGCCCGCAGAATACCGTTCGTATGTATTGTTCGGCATGGGGGTGAATCTGGGTTTGGAAGTGTGCGCCAGGAGGATCAACCCGTCGCGTGCCCTATTTCTTTTACGTAAGATCAGCCGGGGCGCTGAAAAGGCGGTTTATTCAGGGTTTGGCCACGGGATCCGGTATCTGCCTCCGGATCAACGGGAGGCGTTGCTGGAGGGGGTTCCCGTGGAATCCCGGGACGCGGTAAGTGAGGGGGCGAGGCTCGGTTTAGGGATATTCACCGAGAAAAATAACCCCTGATATCGGAATATTTTGCATTGCGTGCGCGGCTATTATTTGTTATAATGCAAATCCTGTATAATCGTTAAGGCAAATCTCATTTTCGACCGGGGAGGAGGCAGTTAATGCAGCAAGGAAAAGAACCGACGACCCACCATAAGACCGCCAGCAAAGACCGCATTTCTATTGTCCAAAAAGCAGTATACAGTATCGGAGGCCTGGTCAACAACATCCAGTCAGCCGCGCTCGGATCGATGGTCATCGTGTTGAACCTCGGATTAGGGATGAATCCCGCCTTAGTCGGCCTTATCGGAACCATTCCGCGTATTATTGACGCCATCATCGATCCCTTCGTAGGGTACACCTCGGACAATACCCGCTCCAGATGGGGAAGGCGCAGGCCTTATATCTTCTGCGGAGCTATCGCGGCCGGCCTTTTGTACGCGATCATGTTCCAGCTTTACCACGGGCACAGTGAATCCTTCTATTTCTGGACATTTTTAGGGGTGCAGGTGCTTTTTCTGATCGCCTTCACCTTCTACTCCATCCCCTGGATCGCGCTGGGGTATGAAATGACCCCGGATTACCACGAGCGCACCCGCCTGCAGGGGACCAGCAACTTCATCGCCCAGTTCGCCTGGGTGCTGGCGCCCTGGTTCTTCAAGATCATGGACAATAAGAACATGTTCACGGATATTGTCCACGGAGCCAGAAGCCTCGCCCTTATCATCGGCGGGTTCATCCTGGTCGGCGGCATCCTTCCCGCGATCTTCAATAAGGAGCATTTCGGCAGCCTGCCGAAGCCCAAAGAGTTGAAAGGCTTCGGGAACGTGATGAAGGATTTCTTCAGCGGTTTCGGGGTGACGCTCAAGTGTAAGCCTTTCGTCAAGCTCTGCGCGATCACCTTCCTGATATTCAACGGGTTCATGCTCGCCTCGGCATTCTCCGCGTACGTCATTTTCTTCTATGTCTACCACGGGGATTACTCCAAGGGCGGGACGCTCTTAGGATGGTTCGGATCGATCACCTCCATCTGCACCTTCTGCGTGATCTTCCTGACCACATGGCTCTCCTCCCGGATCGGGAAGAGGACCACTTTTTTCATCACCATCTCCATCTCGATCATCGGGTATGCCCTCAAATGGATCGGGTATAACCCGGATAATCCCTATTTCCTCCTGATCTCGGCGCCTTTTATCGCCTTCGGCCTGGGGTCGCTCTTTACGCTGGTCAACTCCATGATCGCGGACGTTTGCGACCTTGACGAGCTTCAGACCAACACCCGCAGGGAGGGGATGTACGGGGCAGTGTATTGGTGGATAGTGAAACTGGGCATGGCGCTCGCCTCTCTTCTGGCGGGCATTCTGCTCAATGTGACCGGTTTCGATGTGGCGTTAGGGGCCAATCAGACCGCGCAGGCGCTCTTTTACATGAGGGTGTGCGACATCGGCATTCCCATCGTGACCTCTTTGATCGCCATCTTCATCATGATGACCTTCGATATTTCCGAAGCCAAGGCCTGCGACATCCGCAGCCAGGTCGAAAGGCGCCGGGAAGAAAGACGTAAAGAGGAAAGACGGGACGAAGAAAGACGCGCCGAAGAGAGACGTAAGGGAGAGCGCAGGACGGATAAATAGGTCCGCTGCATTCCTTGTAGTGTATCCCGCGGTAGTGCCCTGCGAGCAGCAGGGCGCTACCCGCGGGAGTTATAAAGACAACCCCGCATTGATCCCCGACGCATCGCCTCCGTCAGAACCCGAGTGTACGGCATCATAGGTTACCGATCAGGGAGGTCCGCTTGAAGGATGGAATCAAGAGAGTTCATCTGCTGCAGCATGTCCCTTTTGAAGGCTTCGGAAGCATCTCCGCTTGGCTCACACGACAAGGCGCCCGCGTGACCTCGACCCGCTTTTTTGAGGAAGCAGTGTTCCCCGAACTCTCCGCGATCGATCTCCTCATTATCATGGGAGGCCCGATGAGCGTCAATGATGAGGCGGAGTACCCCTGGCTGCGTCCCGAGAAGGAATTCATCGGGAATGTCGTGCGTTCAGGCATGCCCGTGCTGGGAGTTTGTCTCGGCGCACAGCTTATTGCCAGTGCCCTCGGCGCGCCGGTGTACAAGAATCCGCAGAAAGAGATCGGCTGGTTTACGGTTGAACCGGTCCGCGCCGGCAAAGGTTCTTTTGCTTTTCCCGATACTTTTACGGCATTCCACTGGCACGGGGAGACTTTCGATCTACCTAAAGGCGCGGTACGATTGGCGCGAAGCGGGGTGTGCGAGAATCAGGCGTTCCAGGCAGGGGAAAAGGCGATCGGCTTGCAGTTCCATCTTGAATCGACACCCGATACCGTTGACGCGCTGGTGAAGCATTGCCGGGAAGAGCTGGTGGCGGGCCCCTCTATACAGGATGAGGCTACGCTGCGCAGCGCAGGCGCTTCGACGTATGCCGAGATCAACCGCATGATGGACGAGGTGCTGGCATACCTTGTTGGCTAATAAGGAGTGTTTGCTTTAATCATGTGAAGGAGAGGGTATGAAAAGTGCGATGAGATTCGGTCTTGTATTGTCTGTGCTGTTCCTGGTTGGCGCGGCAGGCGTAAGTGTGCCCCAGGCATATGCCCACTGCGATACCATGAACGGTCCTGTGATCATGGATGCCAGGACGGCGCTGGAGAGCAAAGACGTTACCCCGGTGCTGAAGTGGGTGAGCAAGGAGAAGGAAGCGGGCGTGCGTGACGCGTTCGAAAGCGCGGTCGCGGAAAGGGCGAAAGGCCCCGAGGCAGCGCAAAAAGCGGACACGAAATTCTTCGAGGAGCTGGTCCGTATCCACCGCGAGGGGGAGGGAGCGCCTTTTACGGGTTTGAAAGCCGGGGATGCGGTGGAGCCTGCGGAAGCGCACGCCGACATGGCGATCGAGGCCGGTTCGGTAGACGCTCTTGCCGGCGAGATGGCGAAACACCTGACGGAAGCGGTGAAGGCGCGGTTCGACCGCGTCCTTGAGAAAAAAGCGCACATGAACGAGAGTGTCGAGGCCGGCCGTGAATATGTCGCGGCGTATGTCGAGTATCTGCACTATGTGGCGGGAGTGCACAAGGTGATCGCGGGGGAAGCCTCGGATCATCACGGGGATTGATCAGGGCGATAACCTGAGGAGGGCGTGATGGCTGCTACCATGCGTGTCGATAAGAAAACCTGCTTAGGCGACGGGGAATGTACCGAGGTCTGCCCCGTGCATATCCTGAAAATGAACCCGGATGAACGCGTGCCGGAGTTCGTGCCGGGAGGGGATGAGAAGTGCATCAGCTGCGGCCATTGTTTCTCGGTCTGCCCGTACGGGTCGATCACCTTATCTTCGATGGCGGTGAAGGACGCCGTGCGCATCGACCATTCCAAACTGCCCGAGGCCGGACAGGTCGAGCTTTTCCTTAAAGCCCGCAGATCGATCCGGAACTATAAGGATCAGCCCGTTTCCAGGGAGTCGATAGAGAAGCTTTTGGATATCGCCCGCTATGCTCCCTCCGGGACCAACCGCCAGCCGGTGAATTGGGCGGTGGTCATGGGAAAGGATAAGGTGCATGGCTTAGGGGGGCTGGTAACCAAATGGATGGAAGGGCTTTTGGAGGCCAAGTTCCCGTTGGCGGAATCCTTGCGTTTTGACCGCCTGGTCGAGATGTGGAAGAAGGGGGAGGATCTGATCTGCCGCAGCGCGCCGTCAATGGTGATCGCGTACGGAACAAAGGAAGATCCCATGGTCCCTTCTTCGTGCCTGATCGCGGGTACGTACCTTGAGCTCGCGGCGTTCGGTTTTGGGCTGGGTGCGTGCTGGGCGGGATATGTGAATATGGCGATCAATATGGATGAGGATACCAGGAAATTCACCGGGCTTCCTGCGCGCGCCACCGCGGGCGCGGTGATGATGGTCGGGTATGCGAAGTACCGCTACCAGCGCATACCGGCGCGGAATCCGGCAAAAGTGATCTGGAAATAAGGAGCTGCGATACCTATGCGAAAAAATATTAAAACGCTTCTTTGTGCGGGGTGCGGCGTACTGATCTCGTTGCTCTGCCTGGTTGAGGTAAGGGCGGAGAGCAAGACCGTTCTTTCAAAGGACGGTACTGCGATCTCTTACTCGGTCCAGGGAGAAGGTGAGCCTGCCCTGGTGTTCGTGCACGGATGGAGCTGCAATCGTACGTTCTGGCGCCTCCAGGTCCCCTATTTCGAGAAGAAATACCGCGTGGTCACCTTGGACCTTGCCGGCCATGGGGAATCCGGGAAGGAGCGGACCGTATACTCCATGCGGTCGTTCGGCGAAGATGTGGCGGCAGTGGTTCAGGCGGTCAATGCGCCTAAGGTGATCCTCATCGGACACTCCATGGGCGGCCCGGTCATCATTGCCGCGGGAGAGATCATCCCGGATAAGGTCATCGCGCTCGTCGGGATCGATACCATGCAGGATTTTGAGGAAGCGTACACTCCCGAACAAGTGGAGGAGATCGTCAAACCTTTTAAGGAGGATTTCAAGAAAACCACCGTTTCTTTCGTCCAAAGCATGTTCGTGAAGGGGACCGACCCCAAGTTCATCGGTGAGATCACCGGGATGATGTCAAATGCGACGCCCAGGGTCGGGATCAGCGCGATGGAGGAGATGTTCAGGATGTCCTACGTTGCCGATCCGCCGAAGATCAAGGCCCCTGTCTGGTGCCTTAACTCCGATCTTTGGCCGACCAAGCCGGAGGTCAACCGTAAATATGTCCCGGAGTTCAACCTGCGTATCATGCCGGGGGTCGGGCATTTCCTGATGCTGGAATCCCCCGATGAGTTCAACCGGCAGCTGGATGATATAATAAAGGAGATACTGAAGGCGGAACATGCGAAGTAAATCAGGTTTTAGGGGTCCACACAGAAATGGAAGTGGAGGTTTGTATGCAGAATGAGCCCGTTGTGACAGTCCCGAAAGATATAATCGAAAAATGGCAGGGCGTCGTCGATATACTGGCGGATATCATGGATGTGCCGGCAGCATTGATCATGAAAGTGGAATCCGAGGTCATCAAGGTGTTTTTGGCCAATAAGTCACCGGACAATCCCTATCATCCGGGTGATTCGGAGCATTTGGAGGGGAGCGGGTTGTATTGCGAAACGGTGATCAGGAATCAACGCATGCTTGAAATCCCCAATGCGTTAAAGGACGCGCATTGGAGCAGTAACCCCGATATCAAGCTGAACATGATATCGTATCTGGGTTTTCCCGTTAATTGGCCGGATAATCGGCATTTCGGCACCATCTGCGTGCTCGACCGGAAAGAGCGCACGCATGAAGATAAAAAGATCAAATATTTTTCCAAGCTGAAAGAGCTTGTCGAGATGGACCTGCGTTTAATTAAGCATATCGAGGAACGGGCGGAGCTGGTCGCGATGCAGGCGGAACATATCGCAAGGATCGAGGAATTCAACAAACTTTGCATGGACCGCGAGGTAAGGATAATCGAGATGAAAAAAGAAGTGAATTCCCTTTTAGCGGAGCTGGGGAGAGTGCCAAGGTATCACTGTTGAGCCGAAAAGGAGCAACTATATGAAAGTGGTATTAGTGAACGGAAGCCCCAATGAAAACGGGTGTACCTATACGGCGTTGGAGGAAGTGTCGCGCACCCTGCAGGCAGAGGGAATAGGGGCGGAAATTTTCCAGCTCGGGAAGAAGCCTTTATCCGGCTGCATCGCCTGCCGCAAGTGTGTCGAGCTCAAACGTTGCGTGTTCCCTGACAGGGTGAATGATTTCCTGGACCTGGCCAAGGATGCTGACGGGTTCGTGTTCGGGTCTCCCGTGCATTACGCAGCCGCAGGCGGGGCGATCACTTCGTTCATGGACCGTGTTTTTTATTCCGATGCGCTTTCCGGCAGGCGGTCCTTTTATCTGAAACCGGCGGCAGCGGTCGTCTCTGCCCGCAGAGCAGGCACTACCGCGGCATTCGAGCAGCTCATCAAATATTTCACCATCTCGGAAATGCCGGTCATATCATCGCAGTATTGGAACATGGTGCACGGACGCACTCCCGATGATGTAAGAAAAGACCTGGAGGGTATGCAGACCATGCGCGTTCTGGGAAGGAATATGGCATGGTTTTTGAGATGTAAGGAATCGGGCATTAACGCCGGAGTCGTGCCCCCTAAGAGAGAAGAACGCATATTCACGGACTTTGTCCGCTCGCTATGAAACAGTGGTACGAGTCATTATTCGAAAATTACGCGCGTAAATACGATACGGAGTGCTTTGTGCAGGGCACTGCGGGGGAGTGTGATTTTATCGAACGGGAAATTGCGCAGGACAGGTCCCTTAAGATACTGGATATCGGTTGCGGCACCGGCCGTCATGCGCTCGAACTGACCAAGAGGGGATATACGGTGACCGGGGTGGACCTTTCCGGGAATCAGATCAAAAGGGCAAAGGAAAAGGCGCACGAGGCAGGGTTGAGCATCGACTTCCAGATACAGGATGCGCGCAAGCTGCCTTTTGACGGTGAATTTGACCTGGCGATTATGTTGTGTGAAGGCGGATTCTCCCTTATGGAAACGGATGAGATGAACTTTGATATCCTCAAGAGCGCCGCAAAAGCGCTGAAAGGCAAAGGCAAGTTCATTTTCACCACATTGAACGGATTGTTCCCGCTGTTCCATTCGGTCAGCGAATTCTATAAGTCGGCGCAGCAGAAAGAAGGCCAGTCCCAGTGCAAGGAGTG
>CAZAPM010000019.1:0-22089 GCA_964487475.1 uncultured Planctomycetales bacterium | reverse complement strand
CAGCACCTGATCGATCTTTTCGGGGGGCATTGGTGGATCGTTCCCCTCGGCGTCATGGCCGTCCTGGCGACCGTCGGCCCGTTCCTCTACATCTTCGTCGAGCGGCGCGCGGAAGAGGCGCTGCTTAAGGAACAGCGCAAATATCAGCAGACCTTAAAGCAAGCCTCCTTAGGCATGACCCGCATCCGTAACCTGCACCGGCTCTTAAGCCTCATCGTCCACATCGTCACCAAGACCGTCCGCCTTTCCTACGCCGCGATCTACCTCCACGACAAACAGGCGGGGGAGTACGTGTTGCAGGTCAAGCGCGACAAGGGGCGCACCTTCCAGCACAGGATCCCCGCGGACAGTCACCTGGTCAACTGGCTGCAGACCAAACGCGAGCCGATCATCTATGATGAGATCAAGCGCAAGCGAGAAGAGACCCGCAACGTCACCTTCATTGCGCTCGAAGAGAGGATGAGGGAGATACCGGCTGCGGTCATCATCCCCAGTTTCCTTGAGGATAAGTTCATGGGCTTCTTCGTCCTGGGGGAGAAGCTCTCCGGCCACATCTACACTCCGGAGGACCTCAACGTGTTCCAGGTCCTGGCCACCCAGGCTGCGCTGGCGATCGAGAACGCCCAGTTTTACGAAGAGACCAAAGAGCTCCAGGGCCAGATCGCACAGGCGGAGAAGATGGCCACCATCGGCACCATGGCGGACGGCCTGTCGCATCAGATCAACAATCGTTTCTACGCGCTCTCCCTGATCGCGGGGGACAGCATCGATACGATCAAGATGACGGATACCACCGCCTGCTCTCCGGAGATCAGGGAGATGCTCGAGAGCATCAACCACGCGCTCGAGCGCATCCAGTCCAATGTCATGCAGGGAGGGGAGGTGGTCAAGGGCATCCTCAAATACACCCGCAAGGGCGACGAAGGGATCGCGCCGGTCACCCTCGACCAGGTCATCGACGGCACCCTGGATATGGTCCGGTATAAGATCAAATTAAGCGAGTTCGATATCGTGCGCGATTACACCAAGGAACTGCCCGCCATCCAGGGAAATCTCGTCCAGCTGCAGGAGGTTTTCTTCAACCTCATCGACAACGCCTATGATGCGATGATGGAGCGCAAGACGACGCTTCAGGAGCCGGGGTACCGCGGCAAGCTCGTGATCAGCGCCAGGGAGAACGAGGGCGGGGCCATCGAGATCCGCGTGACGGATAACGGCATCGGGGTTAAGGATACCCACTCCCAGAAGATCTTTACGCCCTTTTTCACCACCAAAACCTCCAACCGTAAAGGCACGGGCCTCGGCCTTTACGTCATCAATAAGATCATCACCGACACCCATAAGGGCAAGATCAATTTCGCCTCCCGCTATAAGGAGGGGACGACCTTCCTGATCGAGCTGCCGAAGGCAGGGGAAACGCCCCCTTTACAATCCCTCCAACCAGGGGTATAATCGCAAGGTAAAGGAACCTTGCGTACATGGACTATACCCTTATCGCTAAAATACTTACGGAAGAAGGTATCCTCACGGCGGCCCACCTGGAGGCCGCTTCCCGCGAGCAGAAAAAGTCCGGGGAATTCCTCGGCACCACCATCATCAAACTCGGCCTGGCCCAGCCTGACGCGCTCTACGGCGCGCTCTCCAAGCGGCTCGGCGTGCCGTTCGAAAAGATCAAGTCCCGGCAGATCGACCCTGCGGTCATCGCGCAGGTCCCGGCCAAGTTCGCCAGCCATTATAAGATCATCCCCCTGGAGTTCTCCGACGGCTACCTGGTCCTGGCGGTCATCGATCCCACGGACGTGCGCCAGCTCGACGATATCCGGCTGGTCTTAAACCAGGAGATCAAGCCCGTGTTCGCCTCGGAACAGGATATCCTGGAGGCCATGCGCGCATATTACGGGGTGGGCGCGGAGACCCTCGAGCGTATGGTCGCCCAGCAGCATCATTCCTCGCCCGTGCCGGTGTCTGCCGGAGCCGCGCAGGATGTCTCCACCCTGGCGGAGGACGCTTCGATCATCACCTTCGTCAACCAGATACTCTCGGAAGCGGTCAAGGACCGGGCCAGCGACATCCATCTGGAACCGTTCCAGGACGAATTGCGCACGCGTTTCCGCATCGACGGAGTGCTCTACGATATCAATATCCCCGATACCATCAAGCTCTTCCATCCGGCGATCGTCTCCCGCATCAAGATCATGGCGCAGCTTAACATCGCGGAGCGGAGGCTGCCCCAGGACGGAAGGATCAAGATCAAGGTCGATACCCAGGAGCTCGACCTGCGCGTTTCCATCATGCCGACCGCCTTCGGCGAAGCGGTGCACATCAGGATCCTAAGCACCCGTTTCTTCCTCGAGCTGGAGAAGCTGGGGCTGGCGAAGGAAGACCTGCAGATCATCGAGTCCGCCATCAAGCAGCCGCATGGGATCATTTTCGTCACCGGGCCGACGGGATCGGGGAAATCCACCACTCTTTACGCGGCGCTGGCCAAGATCAACTCCAGCGCGGTCAAGATCATCACGATCGAAGACCCGGTGGAATACCAGCTGCGCGGGGTCAACCAGGTACAGGTCATCCCCCAGATCGGCTTCACCTTCGCCACCGCCTTGCGGCATATGCTGCGCCATGACCCGGACGTGATGATGGTCGGGGAGGTGCGCGATTATGAGACCGCGGAGATCGCCATCCGCTCCGCCCTGACCGGGCACCTGGTGTTCTCGACTTTGCACACCAATGACGCGCCGGGAGCCGTGACCCGGCTGCTGGACATGGGGATCGAACCGTTCCTGGTCTCCTCGTCCCTGGAGTGCCTGATCGCCCAGAGGCTGGTGCGCCTGATCTGCCCTTACTGCAAGGAAAAACGCAAGCCTTCCCCCGAGATGCTCGCCCAGGTCAATTTGATCGAGAAGGACGGGGAGGTCTTTGATATGTACGAGGGGCGGGGGTGCGAAAAATGCCGTTTCACCGGCTACCGCGGCCGGACCGCGATCTACGAGATACTGCGCCTCACCGAGCCGGTCCGCGCCATGGTCCTGGAGCGGGCCAGCAGCCAGCAGATCAAGCAGCACGCGATCGCCCAGGGTATGCGTACCCTGCGCCAGGACGGGCTGCGCAAGGTGCGGGAGGGCCTGACCACCCTGACGGAAGTGATCCGCGTAACCCAGCAGGAAGAATTGCCCGAGGATTAGCCGATACATGCCCCGTTATACCTATACCGCGAAAGTGACTCCGGGAAAGGATTCCGCCGGTTTCGTCGAGGCCGAGTCGGAGGCCGATGCGGTCAATAAGCTCGCCGCGATGGGGCTTTTCCCGTTGACCGTGCGTTATGAGACCCCGCTGCTCGGCGCGTCCGGCGGGGGAGTCTTCCGCAAGGTTTCCCGCAGGGAGGTGGCGGCGTTCACCCGCCAGCTCTCCACGTTGATCGATTCCGGGGTCAATCTCCTCCAGGCGCTGCGCATCGTCTCGGAGCAGGGCACGAACAAGGCGTTGTCTGCGGTGGTGCGCGACGTTTCCGACCGCATCCGCGACGGCAAGCCCCTTTCCGAGAGCCTGGCGGCGTTTCCCGCGCTCTTTTCCAGGCTTTACTGCGCCCTGGTGCATGCGGGAGAGGCCAGCGGAGGATTGTCGGTGGCCCTGCGGCGGCTGGCGGATTACATGGAAGAGGATGAGGAGCTGCGCAACTCCCTGAAGGCCAGTTTGACCTACCCGTTGTTCGTCTCTGCGGTCAGCGCCGCGACCGTGGCGGTGCTGGTGGGGTTTGTCGTGCCCCGGCTGGCCGACCTGCTCAGCGATATGGGCCAGGCCTTGCCGCTGCCGACGAGGGTGCTGGTGGGATTCTCCGGGTTCATCAGCGCGTGGTGGTGGCTTTTGCTGGCCGCAGGCGCGGCCGCGGTGATCGCCGCCATCCGTTTTTACCTTTCTGACCGGGGACGGCTTCTGGTGGATGAATACATCCTGCGTCTGCCGTTCTGGGGGGAGGTGGCCTTGAAAAGCGAAGTGGCCAGGTTCATGCGCACGCTTTCCTTGCTGCTTTCCAGCGGCCAGGCGATCACGCTTTCCCTCGAGATATCCTCGTCGGTGCTGGAGAATTCAATCCTGAAAAGGGAGATCCGGGGGTTCAAGGACCAGGTCATCGCCGGCACCAGCCTTTCCCAGGCCGTGGCTGGCTCCCGGTACATGCCCAGGATGGCGGTCAACGTCATCTCGATCGGCGAGGAAGCGGGATCCCTGGACAAATCGCTTTCCCGTATCGCTTCGGAGTACGAGAAGGAGTGCGACCGGACCATGAAAGCCGCGGTCAGGCTCCTGGAGCCTTCGGTGATACTGGTGATGGGGCTGGTGGTGGGGTTCATCGTGATCGCGATGCTGCTGCCGATATTCCAGATCAATTTGATCGTCAGATAGCGCGCTTCAAGGAGGAAGACAGATGCATAGAAAAGGGTTCACGCTTATCGAACTGATGCTGGTGGTCATTATCATCGGCGTGCTGGCCTCGATGGTTGCGCCGAGGCTCTTCGGCCGTTCAGAGCAGGCGAAAGTGGCGGCAGCCAAGGCGGACGTCAATTCCAGCATCGCCCTGGCGCTCGACCTTTACGAGCTGGATAACGGGAAGTATCCGGATTCCCTGGAGGACCTGCTGCGCAAGGCCAGCCAGCCTGACACCTGGAAAGGCCCGTACCTTAAGAAGAAACCCCTCGATCCGTGGGGAAGGGAGTATTCCTACCGCAAGGGCGGGGCGCAGGGGGAATTTACCTTATGTTCCAAGGGGCCGGACGAGGAAAGCACCGAGGACGATATCTGCAGCGAACCGCTGGAATGAGGACGCGCCGGCAGCGCGGGTTCACGTTCGTTGAGCTGATCGTGGTGGTGGTGATCATCTCCGCTGCCGCGGCACTCGCCACGCCGCGCATCAAGAACGCCTTCGACGGTTTTCTGGTCTCGTCTGCCGCCAGGCAGGTATTCTATGCGGTGCAGTATGCGCAGGAGCGGGCGGTTTCCCGGGGCGCGGTGCACCGGCTTTCCTGGGATGAATCCCGGGGGGTGGTGTGGATCGAAGCGCAGTCCGCGGAAACCGGCGCGTTCGCACGCATTGACGATGCCAGGGCATCTTCCAGGAAACTGCCGAAGGAGGTCGTGCTTCGGGCGGAACCGCAGGGTACACGCGTCCTTTATTGCTATCCCGACGGAAGTTTTGACTCCGATATCGTGTTCCGCGTGCGCGGCAGGGGCCGGCAGGAAACGGTGAAGGTACAAGGGGGTTCAGGTGAAGTGCAGGTGCAGGGCCGGATTCACGCTGATTGAGGTCGTAGTGGCGGTAGGGGTGCTTGCGGTTTCCCTGGTGTTCATATTCAGGGCGTATGCCGCTTCCCTGCGCGGGGTGCGCGCCGGCATGCGCATGCAGCAGGCCATGCTGTTTGCGCAGGATAAAACGCAGGAGCTTGCCTTCCTCCAGAAGCTTACCCGTGATCCGCTTACCGCCAGGAGCGGGCAGGTGCGTGTGCAGCAGTACGAGTATGCCTGGGAATTCCGGCCGGTGTTTGACCAGGACCTGGGAGTGGTGGACGCGCTGGTGAGGGTGCGGTGGCAGGAGGCGCGACGGGAGGAGCCTTACGAGGTTTCCCTGCACGCACTGCTTCCGGCGGCACGGTGATGCGCAGAGGCCTCCGCGCGTTTACTCTGGTCGAAGTGCTTATCGCGTTATCCATCTTTACGGTGGTGGCGGCGGCGGTGTATGCCGCGCTGCAAAGCGGTATCAGCGGGTATGCGCGCATCGATTCGGCCCAGTCTCCCGTGCGCAAGGCCGGGATCATATTCAACCGCCTGGAGCGGGACTTCAACCGCTGCGTTCCTCAAAAAGCCAAGGTAAGCGGGTTTCAGGGGGATGAACGTTCCTTTTCCTTCTTTACGGTCTCCGATTCATACCAGGAAGCGGGCGTGCAGAGCCGTTACTGCCTGGTCGAATATGCGTGGGAGGGGGAGTCTTTGATCAAGCGCAGCGCATGCAATGCCGCGGCGCTGGGTAAGGACCCGCAGTGGGAGGCTGGCGTGGCGGTGAAGGGGATCGAGGGGATGTCAGTGAGTTATCAGTATGCGACGGGCAATGCGGACGCTCCGTATGCCTGGGGCATGCAATGGCCGTCCCCAGAGGAGGGGTTGCGCCAGAAGCAAATGCAGTTGCTTCCTCTTGCGGTCAAGGTCTCATTAAAGGTTTCGCAGTATGACGTCAAGCGCAGGAAAACCGCGCCGGCACATTTCGAGAAGGTGTTCTCGCTGCCGCTGGCCAGGGATACCGTCGATGAATAGGGCCCGCGGTTCGGTGCTCATCGTGGCGTTGTGGGCGGCAGCCATCCTTTCCCTTTGTGCCGTCGGCCTGGGGTACCGGGCTTCGCTTTCCCTGAAAGCGGCGCGTAACCAGCGGGATACCCTGCGCGCCAGGCAGGCGGCCGAGGCGGGGATCATTCACGCCGCTTCACTGATCGATGCCGGGGTACCGGTCCCGCTTAGGGATGCGGAGAAGTTTTACCGCCGGGTGTGGGAAGATACTCGCCAGGAGTTCAGGGTGGGGTATGTGCGCGATCCCTATGGTTTTGTGTACGGGATAAAGGATGAAGGTGCGCGGATCAACGTGAACGGCACCACCGATTTCGACGGAAAGAAGCTCGAGCTGTTCCTTAAGTCACGGCAGGTGGATGAGGCCGATGCGCTGGCGGCATTCCTGGTGCAGTGGCAGTCTCCGGATAATCCGGAGGAGACCGCGCGCCGGGAGCGTTTCTCCTCCCCGTATGAGGTGCTCGCCGCAATAGAGGAGTATTTCCGGCGTAAAGGGTACCCGGATTTCGCTTCGCGCGCGGCTTCGGCGTTCTCTGCCGTCGAGCCGGAGATGACCGTGTTCGGGAAGGGGCAGCTCAACTTGAATACCGCCGGCGAGCTGCCGATGGAGATATATTTTTCCGCGGCGATCACCGTGTGGTCGCTTCCGGATGCCGCGGATGAGCAGGTGCGCACCCTGGTACGCAAGGTTTTGACGGCACGCCAGGCCGGCGCGGTGTTCGAAAGCGCGGACCCGGCCAAGACCGCGGAGGTGCTGAAAAATTACGGAGGCACGATGGAAACGGGGGAGACGAATATCCTGAATGCGCTCTCCCAGAACAACCTTTTGACGACCGATCGTACCTGGTACCTGATCGAATCGACCGGTATCAGCGCCGGAAGCAGGATCACGGTATCCGCGGTGTATGACGCGGCAGCGCATCGGATGCGCCGCCGCAGCGAAAAATAGGCCTTGCGCCGCAACCGGATGGTGGTGTATCATTTGCGTATGATGTTCGCCCCGAAGGTCAAAGAGAGCGTATTCGTCTGCCAGGTCACGGATCATGCGATCAAGGCGGTCAAGTGCGTACGGAACAACTCTTCGGGATTCTCGCCCGTGGCAGCGGGCTGGCTGCCGGTCTCCATAGAACTTGACGAGCAGAAAGCCGGATTGATGCTCGCGGAAGTCTTGCGCGGCCTTTCCTATGCCCGAGAGCCTTTGCTGATGGCAATCTCCCGCAGCCAGGCCACTACCCGTTATCTGAAAGTCCCTACCCAGGATCCCTCTGAAATAAGCCGCATGGTCTCTTTGCAGGCTCCCCGTCTGATCCCTTTTGCCGGCCATGAGCTGATCACCGGTTTCGAGGTGATCGACCGGGATCAGCAGGGGTATGCCGGGATCAATGTGTCGATCGTGCACCGTAATGTCGTGGACAGGGCGCTGCGCACCGCCGGTATCCTTAAGCCTGCTTCGGTCTCCTGTGCGCTGACGACCCAGGGGCTTTGCGCGCTGTATTTCAGCACCCTTTCGAAACCGTATCCTCCCGGCGCAGTGGTATTGGTGGAGATCGACGGTATGGCGGCCGAAGCGGTGGTGGCATCCGAAGGCAAGGCCCTTAGCAGCCGGGCGTTCAAGGTGCATAAGGACCCGGTGCTGATGAAACAGGCGGTGCTGGCGGAAGTCCGCAAGACGGTGCAGGCGTATGCCGACGAGGGAGGGGCGCTGGCGGTTTCCCGGGCAGTGGTGTTCGCCGGATCTGCGGCAGGACGGGAAGCTGCGGGATCATTGCAGCAGGGGATGGGGATCCCCGCGGAGTCGTTCGATCTGTCCCGGGCGGTCTCGTTCCCTGAGCGGCAGCAGGAACTGCTTGCGTCATCCGGAATATCCGTAGCGTCTCTGGCCGGACTGGGGATCGGGCCGCTGGATGACGCCCTGAACCTGCTTCCGGCCTCCCAGAAGGAACTGGCCGGCGCAGCGGGCGAGCAGAAGCGCCGTCTCCAGGTGCTCTACTTTGCCGCGCTGGTCTTCCTGGTGTTCGCCGCGGCGTCTGCGATCGATATGTTCAACAAGCAGAGGTACGTGGGGTATCTCAAGAGCGAGCTGGCCAGGGTCTCCAGGGAGGCGAAGCCGCTGGATGAAGCGGAGAAGCGCTTCCGCCTGCTTTCCCGGCAGTCGCGGGGCAGGGCTAATGCCCTGGATATGCTCTATGAGATCCACCGGGTGCTTCCCCAGCAGGTGCTGCTGTCGAGTTTCGTGTATGAGGACGAGGGCAGGGTGGTGCTGCGGGGCAGCGCTCAGCAGATGCAGGAGGTGCTGGGCATAATCGACGCGCTGCAGAAGTCTCCCGCATTCGCCGGGTTCACCTCCCGGGTCCGTTACGCCACCAAGAAGCAGGTGCTCTCCAATGAGGTGATCGATTTCGAGATCGCCTGCCAGAAAGGGGATCTCTGATGGCGCCGATCCTCAAGCGCAGGGAAAAGGTCATTCTGGCGTTAACCGTCGGGGTGATCTTTTTCAGCATCCTTTTCAATTTCCTGATCGTTCCCGTGGCCCGGAGGAATGACGCGCTTTCCGGGGAGATCAAAGTGTTACGTACCCGGCTGGCGCGCCAGAAGGGGCTCCTGGCGAACAAGGACGAGATCAGTAAAAAGTATCAATCGCTGTACGCCGGACTCGACCTGGGGTCTTTGCAGGCGCAGACTCTGGTGACCATGCTTTCAGAGATCGAGAGGATCGCGCAGGTTTCCGGGGTCAAGGTGGTGGATGTGAGGCCGCAAGGGCAGCAGGGGGAGAAGGTCATGGCCGTGGATTTCAAGGCTGAAGGCACGATGGAGGGGTATTTCCGTTTCCTCTACGCGTTGGATAATTCCTTAGCGCTGCTACGTGTGAGAAGGGTGCAGCTTACCGCCAGGCCGGGCAATGCCGGAGTGCTGGAGGGGCTTTTTACCGTGGCGCAGGGATCCCCATAAAAACAACAGGCCCCGAGTGAGACACTCGGGGCCACGCTCCACCTCTCAGGATGGAGACGCACACATTCCGCAGTTCTAAAATCCGACCGTCATTCCGAATACCCGGAACGCCGCCAGCCATCCTAATTTCTTATGATGTTTTCTTGCTTTGCGGGTAAATTTGCGGATCATCTTTTTCATGGCACACCCCTTTGGCAGCGCAGCCACCCCGGGTCAACGGGGCCTGTCGCTTTGCGCCCCTGCATTGCTGCAGGTTAGCCGTTTCAGTAGGTAATTGACCGGATTGTCAAAAGTACAAGGAACATTAAAGAGTATACCATTTGTGCGCATAATATTCAAGTCAAGTAGAAAAAAATCTTGACAGAAGGGTTATTTTGGTTTACTCTCTATGTAGAGAGTAAAGGAGGCTAATATCCATAACGTTTATCTAATAAAGGATTTAGCGCGCATCACCGGGTATTCTGTATACACCATCAAATATTATCTTAAGATAGGCTTGATCAATGAGGTGAGCAGGAGCCCGGAGACGCGTTTCCGTTACTTCGATGACTCTTCGGTGGAGCATCTCAAGCGTATCCATGCGCTGCGCAAAGAGGGCAGATCGATCAAAGAGATCAGCACGATGCTTGCGGGATTGCGTACGGAGGCGGCCTGATGAGCTATTATAAATCATTGGGCCTGGATAAAGAGCCGTTCTCCACCAGTCCCGATCCGCAATTCTTCTATCTTTCCTCCAGCCATAACACCGCGCTCAAGAGGCTGGAGATCGCGCTTCGCCTGCGCCGGGGCCTTTGTCTGGTGCTGGGCGACGTCGGCACCGGGAAGACCACTCTTTCCCGAACCCTCCTGCAGGCCTTCAAAGACGAGAACAATTTCATCTTCCATATGATCCTCGATCCCGGATTCAAGTCCGAGTACCAGTTCCTTCAGACCCTGGTCAGGATGTTCGGGATCACTCCGGAGTTCAAGTCCACCCTGGATTTCAAGGAAGCGCTGGAGCGTTACCTTTTCCAGAAAGGGGTGGAGGAGGGCAAGACCATCGTGCTGCTTATCGACGAAGCGCAGAAGATCTCCCAGGAGAACCTGGAGGTCTTAAGGACGCTGCTTAATTTCGAGACCAATGAGTTCAAGCTCCTGCAGCTGGTGATCATGGCGCAGGTGGAGCTGCTTCCCCGCATCAAGCGCATCCGTAATTTCATCGACAGGGTGGCGCTTAAGTACACTATCAATCCCCTGGACGAGCACGAGACCAAGGAGCTTATCGAGTTCAGGCTGCATCAGGCGGGGCTGAACTGGCAGCAGCAGCTATTTACCGACGGAGCGATCCGCCTGATCTATCAGTATACCCAGGGGTACCCCCGCAAGATCGCCATGCTCTGCCACGACGCGCTGGAGACGGTGGTGATGCGCGATGCCCTGGCAGTGGACGAGGGGATAATCCGGGGACTGATCGCTTCCCGGGAGGATAATGATGAGCGATACCTTATCGCCTGAAGAAAAACTGCTGCGTTTGATCAAGGGCGCGGGACGGCACGCTGCCGAGCATAAGACGGCAGTAAGGGCTGCGGCCGCACCGGCTGAGGCCTCCGTTGCCCGGCCTGCCGAGGCGCTTCCCGCGAAGGGGCCGCGTAAGGCCGTTGCCTGGCAGCATATCGTCCTGCGCGTGCTTCTGGCGGCGCTGATCGGATCGGGGATATACCTGGCGTTCGCGCTTGTATACCCTTTCTTCGCGTTCGGGCCAGTGCCTGCGGCGCCGCTTACTCCCGAGCCCGGGGCTGACCAGACGCAGAGCGCCCGTCAGCCGGTGGAGTATTACACCCAGGCGCCCCTTGCCCGGCAGCTCTTTTCAGGGGAAGAATCTTCGGGGGCCTCCGGTCTTGCGGGGGTCGCGACCGCGGATATCCTTAAGGAGATCTCCCTTGTCGGCATCATCAGCGGAGATAATCCCCAGGCGGTGATCGAGGATAAGAGGTCCCAGAAAACACTATATGTCGCCAAAGGCCAGTCCGTGGGCGCCTTCCTGGTGGCGGAGATACTCGAAGGTAAGATCATTCTGAATTATAAGGGGCAGCGGTATGAGCTCTACCTATAGGAGGGCTGAGATGCGAACCTATCTGATCGGTGCCGTGTGCGCGCTGGCGCTTTGTATGACCGTTCCTTGTGCCGGGCAGGAGGAGCCTCCTTTGGTGCCGGAGGCGCAACCCCCGGTATCCGGCCGCAGCGAGCAGCAGCCGGTGGCGAAGACCATCTCCCTGGATATCAAAGGCATGGATGTGATCGACGTGCTTAAGATGCTGGCCTCGCGCTCGGGGATGAACATCGTGGTCGGCCGCAACGTGGCCGGAAGGGTGACCCTTTTCCTCAAGGACGTGGACGTGATGGACGCCTTCGAGATCATCCTGTCCTCCAACGACCTGGCGTATGACCGCAGGGGCACCATTATCAACGTGATGAGCCAGCGGGATTACGAGCTGATCTACGGCCAGCGTTACCAGGACAAAAAACAGGCCAAGATCATACAGCTTAAGTTCGCGAAGGCGGCGGAGCTTTCCCGCGCCCTTTCCCAGATCAAGACCAATATCGGACGGGTGGTGGTGGACGAGGCTTCCAATACCCTGGTGTTGATCGACAGCCCGGATAAGGTGGCGGAGATGGCGGAGTTCGCCGCCCAGGCGGATATGCCTTTGCAGACCCGGGTCTTCGCCCTGGATTACGCCCAGTCGGAGAAGCTGGCGTCCAAAGTGCAGGAGCTGGTGACCAAGGGGGTGGGTTCGGTCAGGGTGGATGAGCGCACCAACAAGATGGTGGTGACGGATTATCCGCAGAAGATCACGGAGATCGGCGCGATCATCAAGGCGTTCGACGAGAAGACCCCTCAGGTGGTCATCGACGCGCAGATCGTGGAGGTTTCCCCCAAGGACCAGTTCTCCGCGGGAGTGGATTGGGATTATTGGCTTAAGAAGAACGTGCGGCTGGCCAGTTCCCTGGCCGCCCCGGCCCTGACGGGTATCAGCGGGATCCCCAACAAGCTTTCCTTCGGGGTGCTTGCCTCGGGAGCGACCGCGGCCGCGGATGAGGTGGGTGAGTATAAAGCGGCGATCGACCTGCTGCGCGTGATCGGAGACACGAAGATACTGTCCAGCCCTCGGATCATGGCCTTAAATAACCAGGAGGCCAAGATCCTGGTCGGCACCAAGGAGGCGTATATTACCTCAAGCACTTCGCAGACCGGCACCGGGACGGTCACCTCGCAGTCCGTCAATTTCGTGGACGTGGGGATCAAGCTCTACGTTACCCCGAACATCAACCGCAAGGGGTTCGTGACCATGAAGATCAGGCCGGAGATAAGCTCTTCGGTGGCCACGACCCTCACCGCGGAGGACAAGAAGACCCAGGTGCCCATCGTCACTACTTCGGAGACGGAGACCACGATCATGGTCAAGGACGGCGCGACCATCATCATCGCCGGTTTGAAGCGCGACAAGGCGGAGCGCGAGCTCAAGAAACTGCCCGTGGCCGGGGACCTTCCTTTGATCGGCGCGGCGTTTCGCAGCTCCAAGAACGACACCGCGCAGACCGAGCTGGTGATCTTTATCACTCCGCGCATCGTCAGCGGCGAGGAATCGGTGGCGTATGAGAGCCTGACCCAGGATAAGAACATCCTGGCAATGCAGCGCAAGGCGCAGCAGGCGACGGCGTTGCGCCGGATGAGCGTGGGGCAGTATAAGCAGCTGGTGCTTTCCCGGATCAAAGCCCAGCTGGCGGAGTACCGCAAAGGCCAGGTCAAGGTCCGCGGAAGCGCGATCGTGAGTTTCGTGCTTAATTCTGACGGCACCCTGGCCGGGGAGCCGGTGGTGGTCTCCGGGGGTAACGTTTCCCTGGGGCACCTGGCAGTGGCGAGCGTGCGCGACGCCGGGCCGTTCCCGCCCTTTCCCGCGTCCTTACCCAAGGAGCAGGAATCCTTCAGGATGAAGCTGGCGTACCAATAGGCAACCGTTGACAACATAAAATATACGAGGTATTCTACAATTCTATACAACAAGGGAGGGATGCGTGGCCGGCCTGCTGATCGTGGATGACGAAGCGGATGTCAGGGAGTTCGCGGCTAATTTTTTCAAGCGCCGCAAGATCTCGGTGGATACTGCCGCCAGCGGAGAGGAAGCCCTGGAGAAGATCGGCAAGGAGCCTCCGGTGCTGGTGCTTCTCGATATCAAGATGGAGGGAATCGACGGCGTGGAAACGCTGCGCCGCATCCGGCTGATGAACGCGGGGGTCAAAGTGGTGATGGTGACCGGCCGCAAGCCCGATGAGGAGCAGTCCTCCGCCCAGTGCCTGGAGCTGGGTGCGGTCAATTACGTGCATAAACCTCTGGTGTTGGAAGAGCTGGAAAAGATCGTCCTGCAGCAGATGCAGGGGTAGGAACACTCGCCGCATATGGGCATAGATTACAAGAAAGAGCTTGAGACCGCTGCCAAGCGCATGATCCTGGTGCATGACCCGGACATGCTCATCAAGCTTATCCTGCGCACCACCGCGTACCGCGTGAGGGTCACGCACGCGGCCATGCTCCTGCGCGATCCTTCCCAGGCGTCCTATGTGCTGATGATCTCCCGCGGTCCGGGAGGGCTCAAGGTCCCGGAAGGGTTTGCCCGCATGGATAAGGATAATCCGCTTATCCGCCTGTTTTCCGACCGCTCCCAGAGCGAATGCCTCACGCGCGGGGCTTTTGCCGTGGCCCAGGCAAAGCGCCTGCTGTGCCGCAAGTCATACCGCCAGTGCCTGCCCCAGTACGAGAAGGTCATGTACCAGATGGATATCTTCGCCGCGCAGGTGGCGATCCCGGTGTACTTCCGCAATGACCTGTTGGGAGTGCTGATGCTGGGGGATAAGAAGAACCGCCGCCCTTTCCGCAATGAGGAGCTGGATTTCCTGGTCGCGCTCTCCCTTGACGTGGCCATGGCGCTTAAGAACGCCGAGCTCTTCAAGGAAGTGCAGCTGGAGCTTAAGAAGCGCAAGCAGCTTTTTATCGATACTACTATCGCCCTGGCCGCGGCCATCGAGGCCAAGGACCAGTATACCCGCGGGCATACGAACCGGGTGTACCTCTTAAGCCGGCAGCTGGCGCAGCGGCTGCAGGAGCGCCACCGCAGGGAATATCCCGTGGCCTTCATGGAACAGCTGGAGATCGCGGGGTTATTGCATGATATCGGCAAGATCGGGATACCGGAATCCATCCTGAACAAGGACGGCCCCCTGAACGAGGAAGAGCGCAGGAAGATGCAGGACCATCCCAGCGTGGGAGCGAACATCCTGCAGCCGATCAAGGAGCTGGAGACGGTGATCCTGGGTGTGAAATACCATCACGAGCGGTTTGACGGCAAGGGGTATCCGGAGGGGCTTAAAGGAGAGCAGATCCCGTTCATCGCGGCGATCATCTCCGTGGCGGATACCTTCGATGCCATGACCACTAACCGGCCGTACCGCAAGGGATTGAGCAAGGAGGAGGCGGTGCAGGAGATAGGACGGCTCAAGGGAGAGCAGTTCCATCCCGAAGTGGCCGACGTGCTGGTGGAGCTTTGGAAGGAAGGAAAGGTGTGAGCATGACCCCTAAGCGTGTCATCCTGATGTACATCTCGGAGGTCTCGGGCCATCACAGCGCCACTATCGCCATCGAAAAGGCGATCAAGGAGATGGCTCCCGCCACGGAGATACTCAATATCAACGCCTTCAATTACACCAATCCCATTTCCGAAAAGATCGTCAACCGGCTGTACATGAGCGTGATCAAGCGCACGCCCAAGATCTGGGATTATCTTTACGACAACCCGGTGGTGGTCAAAAAGCTGGAGCACATCAAGAAGAGGGTGCATCAGTTCAACAGCCCTAAGCTCAAGCGCCTCTTCGACAAGTTCAAGCCCGATGTCGTGGCCTGTTCGCAGGCGTTTCCCTGCGGCATGGTGGCGGATTACAAGGCTACCTACGGATCGAAACTGCCCCTGGTGGCGGTGCTGACGGATTTCGTGCCGCACGCCTATTGGATCTATGATACCGTGGACGCCTACATCGCGCCTTCCCACGAGATGGCGGAGCGGCTGGTGCAGCGCGGCGTGCCGGCGCACAAGATCAAGACCTACGGGATCCCGTTCAACCATTCCTTCAATGTTCCTGTCGACCGCGTGAAGTCGATGGAGAAGCTGGGGCTTGACCCGTCGCAGCCCACGGTGCTGGTGATGGGGGGAGGCCAGGGGTTGGGCCCGATCAAGACCGTGGTCAAATCACTGGAGTCCTCCCGTTACGCGCAGCAGATCATCGTGGTGACGGGGACCAATAAGAAACTGTACAAGAGCCTGAAGAAAAAGGCCCGCAAATACGCGAAAAAAACCCTGGTCTACGGATACGCGCATAACGTCAACGAGCTCATGACCGCTGCAGACCTGATCATCTCCAAGCCGGGAGGGATCACTACCGCCGAGGCGATGTCCAAGCATCTGCCCATGGCGGTCTTAAAGCCCATCCCCGGGCAGGAGATGAACAACACCGCGTTCCTGATGCAGAAGGGCGCGGCGGTGAACCTGGATGTTCCCCGGGAAACCGGGGCGATCATCGACGGTATCCTGGGATATCCTCACACGTTGTCGCGCATGAAAGAGGCGGCGGCGCACATCAGCAAACCGCACGCCAGTATGGATATCGCCAAGCTGTTACTTCATCTTGCGCATGGGTAATTACCTGCTTTATCTTCTCGGACAATGGCTTGTTTTCGCGTTGCCGCTGCGGCTTTCCTACGCGGTGGCGGTATTCCTTTCTGACGTCAATTACCTTTTCGCTTCGTCCGACCGCAAGGCGGTGATGGGGAACCTGCGGGCGATCTTTCCGGATAAGAGCACGGCTGAACTGCGTGCGATCCGGCGCAGGATGTTCCGGAACTTCGCCAAATACCTGGTCGAATTTTTCCTTTTTCCCAGGATAGACGCCGAGTTTATCCGCCGCAAGGTCCGCGTCGAGGGGCTGGAGCATGTCGACGCCGCGCTGGCCAAGGGCAAGGGAGTCGTGTTCCTGACCGCGCATCTGGGCAACTGGGAGTTGGGAGGTTTGGTCATGGCGCAGCTGCGGCCGCCCCTGTACGCGGTGGCGTTGAAGCACGCCAACCCGAAGGTCAACGATTTTTTTGACCGTCGGCGGCTGGATAAGGGGCTGGTGGTGGTTCCGCTGGGGAAAGCGGTCAAGCAGTGCATGCAGGCGTTGCAGGCGAATAAGCTGGTCGCACTGGTCGGAGACAGGGATTTTACCGGAAAAGGAGAGATCCTGCCTTTTTTCGGGAAAAAGGCCGTTTTTCCCGCCGGTCCGGCAGCCTTCGCGCTGCGTGAAGGCTCTGCCTTGATCCCCGGGATGATGATCCGCCAGCCTGACGATACCTTCGTGATGCATCTGGGCCCTCCGGTGCGCCTCGAGTCCCATTCCGGCGATTTCCGGGAGGATGTCCGCGCCACGATCAGGGAATATACGCATACCATCGAATCTTTTATCCGTACCTATCCCGACCAGTGGTTCATGTTCAGGAGATTCTGGATCGAATGAACGTCCTGATCCTTGTTCCCGCGCATAATGAAGCCGTTTCTATCGGATCGCTGGTCCGCTCAGTGAAGCAGATGGGGTTTGCCGTGCTGGTGGTGGATGACGGTTCTGGGGATGGCACGGCCTCTATTGCGGCGGAAGCGGGGTCGGAAGTGATCTCCCGCAAGGTGAATTCCGGGAAGGGCGCGGCGCTCGCCGAGGGGTTTGCCTATGCGCTGCGGCAGGGGGTGGACGCGGTCATCACCATGGACGGGGACGGGCAGCATCAGCCCTCCGACATCCAGGGGCTGCTCTTAAGGCAGGAGGCCACGCAATGCGGGATGGTGATCGGCAATCGCATGGCAAATCCCACCGGTATGCCGTGGATCAGGGTGCTCACGAACCGGGGGATGTCCTTCTTCCTTTCTTTGGTGGTTGGTCAGTGGATCCCGGATACGCAGTGCGGGATGCGCCTGATCACCCGCAAGCTCCTGGAGCGGTGCGAGCTCAATACCCGGAAATTCGAGATCGAGTCGGAGATGATCCTTAAGGCGGCCCGGTGCGGGGTGCGTATCGAGTCTGTGCCCATCAAGAGCGTCTACGGGGATGAGAAGAGCCGGATCGATCCCTGGCAGGATACGCTGCGGTTCTTCAGGTTTGTTTTCAAGGAGACATTCGCGAGGGGAAAAGCACGATGATCCATCTTTACACGGGAAGCGGCAAGGGGAAGACCACGGCGGCGTTAGGCCTGTCCCTGCGGGCGAGCGGCGCGGGGATGCGGGTGTTCTTCTGCCAGTTCCTGAAACGGGGGAGTTTTTCCGAGATCAAGGCGTTGCGCGGGCTCAAAGGTATTACCGTCTGCCAGTTCGGGTCGGGGTGTTTTGTGCGCCGTACGCCCACGGCCGGGGATAAGGACGCGGCCAGAAAGGGGCTGGAGCGCGCCAGGAAGGCCGTTACCGAAGGAGCGTACGATCTGGTGGTGCTGGATGAGATCTGCGCCGCGATCACCTGTAAGCTCGTTTCCGCCAGGGAGGTCAACGGGCTGCTTGCGGCCGCTCCCCAAAAGGTGGAGATCGTCCTGACCGGCAGAAATGCGCCCCGAAGCGTCTGTGCCCGCGCCGATCTGATCAGCCGCATTACCGATGCCCGGCACTACTATCACCGGGGGGTCAAGGCCCGCCGGGGGATCGAGTTCTAGATTTATCTTGACAGCGCGACGGCTTTAGGTTACGCTGACAATAACAAGTTGAAGCATGGGTGAAGGGAAGGCTGTGCGAATCAGCCGCGGTCCCGCCGCTGTAATCCCGTCCGGAAACGGACACCCGGCAAGATGAAGCGCCACTGCCTGTGGTTTGGGGCGGGAAGGCATTTGCCGTGAGGGGAGAGCCAGAAGACCTGCCCGTGCATATGAAGCAAGCGGATATATTCCGTGTGCCTCGGGATGAGGGCAAGAAGAGCAAGGGTGAGCCCCGTATGCAGCGAAAACGCTGCGTCCGGGGTTGTTTATTTTGGAGCCCGATGTTCTCTTTGCGCAAGTTATTATTGGCCGTGGGATTCCTGGCGGCGGGCGTCGCGGAAGCGCAGGCCGGCCGTTACGTCTCCCTGGCGCCTGCCACGACCGAGATACTCTTCGCCCTGGGGCTGGACCATGAGGTGGCGGGAGTGACCACGTTCTGCAATTATCCCGAAGCTGCGAAGTCCAAGCCGAAAGTGGGGACTTTCAGCGATCCCAGCGTCGAAACCATCCTTTCCCTGAAGCCCGATGTGATCTTCTGCACCGGCCTGGAGCAGTCTCCGGTGATCGCGAAATTCCGGCAGCTGGGAGTGAAGGTGTGCGTGAGCGACCCGGCGAATATCGGGCAGCTTTATGATTCCATCCTTGAGATCGGGGCATTGACCGGCAGGCAGGAGCAGGCTTCCTCCCTGGTCGCTTCCATGAAACAGGAGATCGCCCTGGTGGAAGATGCCGTGGCTGCGGTGCCTCCCGCGCAGCGGCCGCGGGTGTTCGTGGAATACTGGAACAATCCGCTCATGACCGCGGGCCCCGGCTCTTTCATTGACGATATCCTGACCCGTGCCGGAGGGGTGAACATCGCGCAGGATACTGCCAAGCCGTTCACCTATTTCAGCCCGGAGCTGGTCATCGCCCGCAACCCGCAGTTCATCATCCTGGCATATATGGTGGGAGACGAGCAATCCAACGATGTGTACGGCCGGCTGGGATGGGACGTGATCGATGCGGTCAAGCACCGCCGGGTGTTCAAGGACTTTGACGCGGATGTGCTGCTTCGGCCCGGGCCGAGGGTCGCGCTGGCGGTAAAGGAGCTTCACCGGAGGTTGTATCCTTCCCATGAATAAACGCAAACATCTGATGGTGATGATCGTGCTGCTGGCGGCCTACGTGTGCGCGGCCTGGATCGGGATACTTTCCGGCGCCAGCGGATTGGATTCGCGGGAGTTGTTCGCTCCGGAGCACCGGCAGATCCTGCAGTTGAGGATCGCCCGGGTCGTGCTGGCCTCTATCGCCGGCGCGGGGCTGGCGGTGTGCGGGATCGCGCTGCAGGCGGTGCTGCGCAATCCTCTGGCCGAGCCGTATCTTCTGGGCACCTCCAGCGGCGCGGGGTTAGGCGCGGTGGCGGCGATACTGCTGGGGATGCACCGTTTCGGATTGCCCTTGTTCTCTTTTGCGGGCGCGGTAGCGGTGGTCTTTCTGGTGTACTCTTTGGCCCGTCAGGGGGGCAGGGTGCCCTTGCATTCCCTGGTGCTTTCCGGGGTCATCGTCTCCATCGCCTGTTCGGGGGTGATCGTGTTTTTGATCTCCATCTCCAGCAATGAAGCGCTGCACGGCGCGATGTGGTGGCTGTGGGGCAGTACCCAGGTGTATGACGTAGAGCTGCTTTCTCTGGTGACGGCGGCGGTGGTCGCCGGCTGCATTTGGATCTATGTGCTGGCGCAGGACCTTAACGCCATCAGTCTGGGCGAGGAGGCGGCGCAGAGTCTGGGGATCGATTACGAGAGGACCAAGCGGCTGCTTTTTTTTGTGACCTCATTTATGACCGCAGGGCTGGTGGCGGTGTGCGGGATCATCGGGTTCGTGGGGCTGGTGGTGCCGCATGCCATGCGCATGGTGGTCGGCCCGAATCATAAGGCGCTTATTCCCGCCGCGGCAGTGGCATCCGCGGCGTTCATGGTGGCGTGCGATCTGGTATCCCGTACGGTGTTCGCTCCCATGGAGATCCCTATCGGCGTGATCACCGCATGCGTCGGAGCGCCGGTGTTCATCTGGCTGCTGAAACGGTCCCAGGAGATACGCTGATGCCGTCCTTTGCGCTGGAAGTGCGTTCGCTGTTCGGAGGGTACGGGAGCGCGGATGTGCTGCACGGGGTATCGGTGGGAGTGGAGGAGGGCGGGTTCCTGGGGGTGATCGGTCCGAACGGGTCGGGGAAATCCACGCTGCTGCGTTTTATGGCCCGGCTCCTGCCGTACCGGCACGGCGGGGTGTATCTGGGGGAGCGGGAGGTCGTGGGGATCCCGGCGAAAGAGTTTTGCCGGAAGGTGGCGTTCGTGCCCCAGGATACTTCTGTGGCGTTCCCTTTTTCGGTGTGGGAGATGGTTTCCATGGGCAGGATCCCGCACCAGACCAGGCTGCAATCGATGAGCCCCAGGGACAGGAGCTTGATCCGGGAGGCGATGGCGTTGACGGATACGCTGGCGCTCAAAGATAAGGATGTCAATGCGCTGAGCGCGGGGGAGCGGCAGCGGGTAATCATTGCCCGGGCATTGGCGCAGGAGCCGTCATTGCTCCTGCTGGACGAGCCGACTTCGCATCTGGATATCGGCCATCAGATCAAGATCATGGATATGCTCAGGGGATTGAACCGTTCCCGGAAACTCACCGTGGTGATGATCGTGCATGACCTGAACCTGGCGGCGGAGTATTGCACGCGCGTCGTGCTGCTGCATGAGGGGAAGGTGTACGCGGAGGGGGACCCGGTGGAAGTGCTGACCTATCAGAATATCGAGAAGGCGTATAATACGGTGGTGGTGGTGCATGACAACCCGATGAACGGCAAGCCGTACGTGGTGCCGGTGCCGGAGGATGACCGCAGATGACGACCAGGGTGCTTTTGATCCGCCACGGACAGACCGAGCATAATGCCGCCCGCAGGTACTGCGGTTTTCTGGACGTGGGGTTGAGCCGTAAAGGCAGGACGCAGGTAAAAAAACTCGCCGGCCGCATGGCGCGCAAGAAGGTGGATGTGGTCTATGCGAGCGACCGGCTCAGGGCGCTCCAGACCGCGGCCATTGCGTTCCGGGGGCGCGAGGTGGTGCAGGAGGGGTTGTTGCGGGAGATGCATTTCGGGGTATTCGAAGGGTTGACCCATGAGGAGATACTTAAGAAACATCCCCGGATATACCGGAAGTGGCTTGACGATCCCTTTGACGTGGCGATCCCCAAAGGGGAGAGTTTGAGTATTTTCAGGAAACGGGTGATGCAGGGGATGCGGCGGATCGTGCGCCGGCATCCCGGCAAGACCGTGGCGGTGGTCTGCCACGGAGGGACGATCAGCGTGTTCGTGACGCATCTGCTCAAGTCGAAAAAATTCTGGGAGCATATCCCCCGGTCCGCCAGTTTGACGGTGGTGGCGTACCGCGACGGAAAGCCGATGATCGTGCGGTTGAACGATACGGAGCATCTGCATGGGAAGACTGGTACTGGTACTAGGCGGCGCGCGAAGCGGTAAGAGTTCCTTTGCCGCGGCCCGGGCGAAAAAACGCGGGAAGAAAGTGGCGTATGTGGCGACCTGCGAGCCTTTGGATGACGAGATGCGCGCGCGGATCCGGGCGCATCGGGGGCAGCGGCCGAAGGGATGGAAGACCGTAGAGGCGTTTGACGATGCGGCAAAAGCGGTGAGGGCGCATGGTGCGGAGTGCGATGTGGTCCTGATCGATTGCCTGACGCTGCTGATATCCAATCTGTTTTTGCAGGGGATGAAGGAGAAGGGGATCGCGCAGCAGGTGCGGGATATCGTCAAGGCTGCCGCGCGCGCGAAGGCCGAGGTGGTGATCGTGACCAATGAGGTGGGGATGGCGGTGGTGCCGGAGAACGCCATGGCCCGGGAGTTCAGGGATATAGCCGGAAGGATGAACCAGCTGGTCGCTTCGTCTGCGGATGAGGTTTACCTGCTCTTCGCCGGCCTTCCCCTCAAGCTTCAGGGACGCCCCGAAAGGGGGCGCCCGTAAGGGGGCCACCCCGGG
>CAZAPM010000018.1:0-23181 GCA_964487475.1 uncultured Planctomycetales bacterium | reverse complement strand
CTGCAGCGGCTGGGACAGGGGGATCATCACCGCCTCCATCCCGATCCGGCCCTTCTTATCGATCAATGCGCTCATCCGGACCTTCGCCTGGCGGTCGGGCTTAGTGGAGACCCCCGTAACCTGCACGTCGATATCGCTTAGAGAAGTGACGAAATTCGGCGTAAGGGTCGTATCCACGAAATTGACCGTGCCGCGCTGCATCACAAAAGAATCCAGGAACACTACCGGCAAGGGAGCTGCCGGCCCTGCGGGTGCGGGAACGCCGGTTTTTTCAGGAACGGCAGTCCCTGCTGGAACGGAAGTCTCTGCAGGAACGGGAGTCCCCGCCGGCACCAGGTCAAGCAGGTTAATCCGATTGCCGGAAAGGAGCTCGACGTTGACCTTAAGCCCCTCCAGCCTGACAGATTCGATACGGTACTCTTTCTTGAAAAGACTTAAGAAACTCACGTCCACGGAGAGTTTATCGAACCCCGCCAGAAGCTGTTTTTTGGCATCCGTGATCCCGAACCCGCCCACGGTAATGCGCCAAAGGAACGGGTTGCACACCACCGAGCGCACCGCCACGGGATGCCGCAGCGCCTTCGTCGCCTGGCTGCCGATCAGCCAGGGCGCCGCGAGAGGTACCGCGATGAGCGTCAGAAAAAGATATATCCCCGCGATCCCTACGCACACCCATCCGATGATACGCAGCACCTTCCTGATCATAGCGCTCCCCTTAGAAAAGCAGCGGTTTCAAGAACAGCCCATACCCCAAAAGCCCGATGGCAACGGCCCCGAACACCAGTCCCACGATCCACATGAACTTCCTCTTAAGCAAGGCGCTCACGGAGGAAAGCATGATCCCGATCTGGAAGAACACCATGGAGGCGGAAAAGAAATTCCCCTTCTTCGCCAGCTTCTTGTTCAGCGCCGCGGTATCCTCGGCCTCCTGCTTGATCTGGCCCTTCTCCGCATCATAGCGCTTGGCCTCCTCGACCGCCTGCAGGAGCTTCGCCTCGTACATCGACTTCTGCCCGTCGTTGGCCGCACCCAGCACTTCGACCTCGAAGGCGTTGATCTGCGTTTCCGAAAGATTCTGCTTGATGCTCTTCGCCTGGTAATACGCCCACTTGCTCGCTTCCTGGGCGGTCAAGAGCTGCGTCTTCACGCCGCAGGCCGCGCCCCGCGCCGCGGCGATCGCGGTCATCACTGCCAGGCAGGTCGTAGTGACCGCCACCCCCCTCATCCATTTTTCCTGTAATATCTCTGCCATAGGTCACCTCGCAAAAGTTGCCGTTACTTCCTTTTCAGGGTATTGATCGCCTTCACCATCAGAAAGATCGCGAACGCCACGATCAGGAAATCGATCACATTGTTCACGAAGAGTCCGTAATTCAAGGTCACGGCGGGGATCTCGCCCTGCTCCGGCTTTAAAATGACCTTCAGGTTCTTGAAATCCACTCCGCCCAAAAGCAATCCGATGGGAGGCATGATCACATCGGTGACCAGGGAAGTGATGATCTTGCCGAACGCCGCGCCGACAATGATACCCACCGCCATATCCACGGCATTCCCCTTGACCGCAAACTCCTTGAACTCCTTCACGATAGACATAACTCCACCTCCCTTTTCAGATCAGAGATGCGCGTCGGATTTAAGGTATCCGGCATAATCCCTGACCGCTTCCTCCAGCGTCCGGCAGGGTTTCGTATATCCCGCTGCCTTGAGCTTATCCGTTTTCGCTTCGGTAAAATACTGGTACCTGCTCTTCAAGGTCTCCGGCATCCCGATGTACTCGATGACCGGCTCCTTCCCCTGCGCCGCAAAAATGGCCCGGGCCAGATCGTTCCACGTCCGGGCATGGCCGGTGCCCACGTTATATATCCCGCTTTTCTCCGGATGGGTGAAGAAGAAATACATGATATCCACGACATCCTTCACATACACGAAATCCCGTTTCTGCCCGCCATCCTCATATTCGGGGCGGTAGGACTTGAACAGCTTTATCCTTCCCTCCTTCTCCGCAATATGGAAATTCTTGCAGATGACGCTGCGCATCTCCCCTTTATGGTATTCGTTGGGCCCGAACACGTTGAAGAACTTGAATCCCGTGAACTCCTGCTGCAGCCCGTGCGCGAGCACCCAGAGGTCGAAGTCCTGCTTGGAGCGGCCGTAGAGATTGAGCGGCTCAAGGGACGGGGTCATCCGGTCATCGTCGTCGAACCCCTTGCTTCCGTCTCCGTACGTGGCGGCAGATGACGCATACAGATACTTCGCCCGGCGCTCCCTCGCCCACGTCCCCAGTGTCTTTGAGTACTCCAGGTTATCCCGGCGGTACACCTCGGGATCATTGAGGATGGTCGAACTGCAGGCGCCCATGTGCACGATCGTCTTGACCCCGGAGAATTTGGCGTCGGAGAGCCGGGGAAGGAACTCGTCCTTATCGATGAACTCGACGAAACGCTTCCCTTCGAGGTTCTTGCGCTTAAGCTCCGCATCCATCTCGTCGACCACCAGCACGTCGGTGATACCCTCCTGATTGAGCTTCCAGAGAAAACAGCTGCCGATGAAACCCGCGCCTCCGGTCAACACCACCCCGGCGCGTTTGAGATCCGATTTATTCATTCCCCTGCTCCCCCGTTCTTCTATTCCCCGCGGCGCGGACCAGGAACGTTCCCGCGAAACACAGGAAGTTCACCATGACGATAGAGGCGCCCGAAGGAAGGTTCAACACATAGGATGCGAATATGCCGGTAATGACCGACGCCAGCGCAAAACCCCCGGCCAGGGCGATGACCGCGCGAAAACTCCTCACCACCTGCAGGGCGGAGACCGCCGGCAGGATGATCAGGCTCGAGACCAGCATCGTGCCCACGATCTTGATCCCCAGCACCACGATCAGCGAGGTAAGAAGGATAAGCACCCTGTTGACCAGGCGCACCTTGATGCCGGAAACCTTGGCATACTCCTCGTCAAAGGTGATGGCGAAAAGGTCGTGGTAGAACAACCCGACCACCAGCGCCACCAGAAGGGAAAGCGCGACGGTCATCCACACCTCGAAAACGCTCACGGAGAGGATATTGCCGAAAAGGTAACTGAACAGGTCCACGTTGAACCCTCCGGCGGTGCTCGCCAGGATCACCCCCAGGGCGATACCGAAAGAGGAGACCAGCCCGATCGCCGCGTCCCCGTAGACGGCGGCCTTCTCGTTGAGCCTGAGGATCACCAGGGACGCCGCGGCCACGATGGGGATGGAAAGCACCATCGGCTGCGCGCGCAGAAGCAGGGACAGCGCCACCGTGGCGA
Organism: uncultured Planctomycetales bacterium; assembly: GCA_964487475.1. GTDB lineage: Bacteria > Omnitrophota > Gorgyraeia > Gygaellales > Profunditerraquicolaceae > CAZAPM01. The sequence goes on along the minus strand of CAZAPM010000018.1, from coordinate 19,896 downwards.
AGCTCACATGGGCCAGGCCGTCCCCGATCAGGGAGAAGCGGCGCAGGACCAGGAACACCCCCAGGAAAGAGCACCCCAGCGCCATGGCGCATCCGGCGATGAGGGCGCGCTGGATGAACGCGTAGCGCAACGATTCCTGGACCTGCTGCAAGAGTTCGGTCATATCAGTGTCGGTGGCAGATGATATGCTGGCCGGCCCCGAAGTATTCGCTCATCCGCTGCGAATGGCAGAACTCATCGAAGGACCCGTAAAAGACCAGCTGCCGGTCGATGTAGAGCAGTTTGGAGGCGTATTTCCCCACCGTGCCGGTATCGTGCGAAACAAGCAGCACGGTCACTTTATGCTCCTTGTTCAGGGTGCGCAAAGTCTCATAGAACGCTTCCCTGGACTGCGGGTCCAGCGCCACGGTCGGCTCATCGAGTATCAGCACCTGCGGGGAGTGTACCAGGGCGCGGGCCAGGAGCACCCGCTGCTGCTGGCCTCCCGAAAGCCTTCCGATAGGACGGTTCCCAAGCGCCTCGATCCCCAGCGCTTGCATCGTGCGCTGCGCCGCCGCATGATCCTCGCGGGTTAAACGTTTCGGGAACCGCTTGCAGCAGTATACCCCTGATACCACGACCTCCGCTGCGGTGGCCGGAAAACACTGGTCGAGAAAGGACATCTTCTGGGGAAGGTATCCGATATGCTTCTGGCGCATGAACTCCGGAAGGCTCATCCCCTGGAAGCGGACACTTCCTTCATACGGGACCAGCCCCAGCAGGGATTTGATCAACGTGGTCTTCCCCGACCCGTTTGGGCCGACGATGCCGACATAGTCCCCGGCTTCCACGCTGAAAGACACCCCGGAAAGCGCCTTGATCGCGCCGTAGCGCACGGACAACCGGTCGATCTCGATCATCCTCATTGGCACTCCAGCCCCGCGCGCAGTTTCTTCAATGTATCCTCCATGATCTCAAGATAGGTGACCCCCCGGGCCATATCCTCCCGGCTGACATTATGCCCGGCGTGCAGCATCACCGGTGTCGCGCGCGTCTCTGCCGCGACGGTCCTCGCCACTTTGGGATCGAGCAGCTCCTCGAAATACACATACTTCATGCCGGAAGCCTTCAGCGCATCGATGAGCTTCGCGATGGCCTTAGGCGTAGGCTCGGCATCCGGGGAAAAACCCGCGTAGGGAGAATCATACCCCAACCCGTACCTTTTGGCAAGATATCCGAAGGGAAAATGTCCGGCGAAGATGATCCGGGAAAAACGACAGGAGGAAAGCGCGCTTTGGAACCGGGTATCCAGCTCCGCCAGCTGCGCGCAGTACCTGCGGGCATTCTCCAGGAAATACTCCCGGTTCTGCGGGGACCTCTGGGCCATCGCCTCGGCGATCGTGCCGGCCATCATGCAGGCATTCCCTAAGTCCAGCCAGATATGGGGATCCCCGGACAACGAGGGGACACCACGGCTGGAATCGACCACCAGCAGGTCCGGGGCCGCGACACCGCGAAGCAGGCCGCTGACCCACGGCTCCATCTGCGCGCCGGTATGGATGAACACATCCGCCTTGCTGATGCGCACGATATCGCTGGGTTTCGGCTCGTACGTGTGCGGCTCGACCCCCGGAGGGAGCAGCAGGGTGACGTTGACCTTATCCCCTCCCGCCTGCCTGGCAAAATCGAAAGTGGGAAAAAGCGTGGTCACGACCTCCAGCCTCTCGCCCGCATCACTGCCGCAGGCCGGGGTCACGACCGAAAGAAGCACGAAGAGCAGCCCGATCATGAACTCTTTCATCCGATCACTGCCCGCCTCCGCCGCAGGCCCTGAACACCACCGCCTCCAGCTGGGTCTGCGTATAAGGCTTTTCCAGCACGGCGCAGGCGCCCGAGGTTGCGATCTTTTCCCGGTACGCCTCGTCGCTGTAGGCGGTCACGAAGGCAAAGGGGATCTCATGCCGCATCCGTATCAGCTTCGCGGTCTCCACCCCGTCGATCTCACCTTTTATCCTGATATCCATCAGCATGAAATGCGGGAGTTCCTTCGCCACCTCGGCGAGCGCGTCGCTTCCGGAGGAGACCACGGTCACGGAAAACCCCAGGCTCTGAAGATGGCACTTCAAGCTCAACCCTACGATCGGTTCATCCTCCACCACCAGGATCCGCTGCTTGTTACTACCGGGTGATGGCAACTTTGACGGTTGTCCTATTTTTCCCCTCGACATGTAACGAACCCATTTGATCGGCTAAAGACCGGAGCATTTCCATTCCCAGTGTCGTTGTCTGTCCAAGGTTGAAACCGGCAGGAAGCCCCACTCCGTTATCGGAGACGGTAAGCAACAGCCCGCCCTCCCTGCGGGACTCCAGAGACACCCGGACCTCTCCCCGGCGGTCTCCGGGAAACGCATGTTTCAACGAGTTGGTCAGGGACTCGTTCACGATCAGCCCGCAGTTGACCGCCCGGTCGATCTCCAGGAACAGTCCCGGGTCGACCTTGAGCGAAACCCGCACCCTCCCGGTATCCTCGACCAGCGACTGCCGGATGCTTTCGATCAGGGAGGAAAAATACTCCCCGGCATCGATCCGGTCCAGCTGCGAGGACTGGTAAAGTTTCTCGTGCACCAGGGCAATGGAGGCGATGCGGCCCTGGCTCTCCCGAAGCACCTCCCGCATATCCGAGGCCCTGATCTTATCCGCCTGCAGGCTGGCCAGGCTGCCGATGATCTGCAGGTTGTTCTTGACCCGGTGATTGAGCTCGCGCAGCAGCACCTCTTTCTCCTTCAGCGCCGCGGAGATCCTCTCTTCGGCGCGCCGGCGTTCGGTGATATCGACGAAGACGCAGGCGAACTGGTTGGGGGCGGGCCGGAATGCGGTGACCGAAAAATATTTATCCAGCTCCCGCGCATAGTTCTCAAAGGAAAGCGCCTCTCCCGTAAGCGCAACACTTCCATATTTGGTGATCCAGTCCTGCTCCGTATCCGGAAGCACCTCCCGCACGGTCTTTCCCACGATGGCATGCGCATCCAGCCCCGTGATCCTCTCGAACGCGGGATTGACCGTCAGGAAACGGTAATCGACCGGCTTCCCCTGCGCATCGCAGATAATCTCGTGCAAGGCAAAGCCGTCCAGCATCTTATTGAAAAGCGTCTGGTAATTGCTCTCGGCTTTCCGGTGATCGGTCACATCCCGGGCGATGGTAAGCACCGAGGAGACTTTCCCCTGCGCGTCGAATTCCGGCACCAGCCGCCAGTCGAACACCCGGGCACCGTTCACGCCTTCGAACATGAACTCGGTCTCGTGCTGCGTCGCGGAGGCGAACACCTTCCGGATCGCCTGTTCCCAGAACACGCAGACCTGCTCCGGAAACCCCAGATCACGATGGGTCTTTCCGATGAAGGACTCCGCCGCGATACCCGCCACCTCCTTCACGTTCCCCGAAACGAAAAGATGCCGGAATTCCTTATCGAATCGCATGATGATATCGGGTAACGCATGCACCAGGGCACGGTGTGATTCCTCACTTCGTCTTAACGCGTCACGCATCTGCCCGCGCGAGACGTACACCCCGACCTGCGCCGCGATCGTCTCCAGCAGCACACGTGTTGCCGACTCCACCGCCTCCTTACGAAAAGAACCGAGGTTCAGACAGGCGACCGCTCCCTCCTTATCCTTGATCGGAAGGATCGCCAGGGAACGGAATATATCCAGGGCTTTTGCGCCGTCAAAATCCACCCGGTCTTCGGGAAGATACAGCGGTTTTCCGGCGGTCACTATCCTGGCATTGGGAGAATCCATGCCGTACTCCCGCACCTGCCGCAGGAAATCCCCAGGAAGGTTCTCGTGACAGATCAGCCGCAGGGATCTGGAATCCTGATCAAAGAGATATACCCCTCCGGCATCCATATCCGCCATCTGCATGGCAAGCTTCAGGCACTGGCAGAGCGTCGCCTGCACATCCTCCGTACTCGAGAACATCATCGCCAGGTCATACTGCAGCTTCCGGGAATCCTCGTCCTGCTTGCGCTGGCTGATATCCTCCATGGTAGGCAGGTAGTACAACGGCCGGCCGGAAGCGTCCCTCATTACCCGGGCCACCAGATGGATCCATACCGTGCTCCCGTCCTTACGGATGTACCGTTTATCCATATCGTACCCGTCGATCTCTCCGGACTCCAAACGACGCACTTGCTCCATGTCTTTTCCCAGATCACCGGGATGGGTGATATCCGGGAACGTCTTTTGCATCAGTTCTTCTTTGGTATATCCCGTGATACGGCAGAGCATCTCGTTGACGCGGACAAAACGATAATCCAGAGAAATGATCGCGGCCCCCACGGGCGCCTGGTCGAAGGTAAGGCGGAAACGCTCTTCGCTTTCATGAAGTTTTACCTCATCCTGCACGTACTTGGTCGTCTCGCGCAGGGCGAACACCAGACCGGCCACCTTGCCATCCCCGCCCCTGACCGGAGAAAGGCTCCAGTCCCAGTACGTAACCCCGCGCTCAGGCTGGTCCGGGAACTCGAAAGGTTTGTCCTTGTAAAAAACCGTCTCTCCGGTATCCCTTACCTTCCGGAAGATCGCCTCGTTCTCCTCATGGGGATACAACTCGAAATGATTCCTGCCGATCAGCTCCTCAGGGGTCTTTTGGCATGTCTGCGCATACGCGTGATTAACCATCAGGAAATTGAAGTGCGCATCCAGATAGGCGAGCATCACGTCCGTGCTTTGCATGATCCCGGCCAGGATCCCGCGTTCCCTTTCCAGCGCCGCTTCCGTGCGTTTCTTTTCGGAGATCACGTCGAATACGGCCACAAAATAACCTTTCCCCGGGCTGTAGGCGGAGACGGAAAACCACTGCTGGAGCGCTTCCACGTACCGTTCGAACTTCTCGGGAACCCCGGTGGCGGACACCCGGCCGTAGATCTCCAGCAGCTCCTGATCCGTATTCTGGATCCCGGGGATAAGTTCGGAGACCTTCTTTCCCGGCGCGTGCTTCAAGCCGGTAAGGTCCTCGAAGGCTTTATTGACCTCAAGGTACTCGAAATCCAAAGGCCGGCCCGGCTCATCGATCATCCGGCAATACGCCAGGCCGTTGCGCATGTTATGGAAAAGGGTGCTGTACCGCGCTTCGCTTGTGCGCAGGGACTCCTCGGCCCGCAGCTTGGAAAGGCCCACCGCCAGATACCCGGCCAGGCGCTCCCAGAACTCGATCGACCCCTCGGTGAACATATTCTCGCGGCGATCGTTCAACTGCAGCAGCCCCAGGCACTCCCCTCCCGCGCGCAACGGCAACAGGGCGACCGACTCATACCCCTCTCCGTTGCAGCGGTTGCGGGTGCGGGCCTGCCGGTCCGCTTCGCTCGTAGTGGCCAGAAGACGGGTAGTGCAGTTGGTCCAAAAACTGCCGTGCGGAGTGAAAAAAGGCTTGGAGGGATCGAACCTTCCGCAGATCACGTTGCCGCACATGCACTCCATCACCGGGTACCCCTTACTATCGCGCTGCACATGCCCCTCGGCATCACGCAGGCACAGCTTGTCTTCCAGCTTCACGAAATCATCGGGGAACCCCTTGGTCTCATAATAGGGATAGTCTTCGCCATCGTGCAGCCGCACTCCCACTGCCGTGCACCCGGAGAGCTCCCGGAAAAACGCTACCCCCCGTTGCACCAGCTCAGTTACATTGTGGCTTTCGTTGATCATCTGCAGGAGTTCCACCGTAGTCCGGTTCTCCATCAGCTTATTCCGGCGCGCCGTGACATCATGCAGAATGACCAGCACCTGATAGGGGGTGTGCTTGCCCGGCAGGAACTGCGGGGTGGCGTTGACCTCAAGCCAGATACGCTGCCCCGTCCTGCGGTTGACCACTCCCACGGTTGCAGAACGCACCGGCTTTCCCGTTTTAAGCGCCACCATGGAGGGGTGCTCCTCCCCGGGGCAGGCCTCTCCGTTCTCGCGCACTACATCCCACTCCGCGCTGAAGGAAGTGCGGGAGAGGAATGTCTCGCGGGAAAGCCCAAGCATCTGCAGCGCAGAGGCATTGACGTCGACCAGCATTCCGTCAGCGCGCTGCAGGAACGCGCCCGGGAGCATGGAATCAAAAAGATCCCGCCACTCCGTAGAATCATAAATCGAGGGATTCACTTCTCTTTTCGGCATGGGTACTCAGGCACAAAAAAAACCAGGCACGGCTCCACCCTCCGCTCCTGGCATCTTACTTCCGATTCATGGGCTACCCCACTCTCCTGATTTCCTCTCGATAAGCTTCTTTATTATACCTTATTGCCACCTCCTGTAAACTAAAAAATCTCCTCCAGGAATGAACGCATCGCCTGCCAGGACCTCCTGTCCGCGGAAGCGTCATACGCCGCCCCTGAGGAGGGGTCATCCCCGGCATCGGGATTGGTAAAACTATGCACCGCCTTGCCATAGCTGATCATCTGCCAGTCGGTTCCTGCCGCGCGCATCTCCTTCTGGAACGCCTCTACCTGTGCGGAAGGGACGTGCGGATCATCCGCTCCGTGCAGTACCAGTATCCTGGCTTTGATAGAACGGCTATTCTTCGGTTCGGGAGTATCCAGATTACCGTGAAAACTCACCACCCCTGCCACATCCGCCCCGCTCCTGGCAAGCTCCAACACCGTTCCTCCTCCGAAACAATACCCTATCGCCGCCAGACGGGCAGGATCGACGCGCGGATCATTTCGCAGCGCCTCTAAGCCGGCCTGCGCCCTTTTGCGCAGCAACTGACGGTCGGCGCGGTATTTCGCCGCCTCAGCTCCTGCCTCCTCCCGGTTCTTCGGCCTTACCCCTTTTCCGTAAATGTCCGCGGCAAACGCGACATACCCCAACCCCGCGATCTCCTCTGCCCGCCTCTTGACATAAGGCCCGATCCCCGTCCATTCATGCACGATAAGCACTCCCGGGACCCTGTCTTTAATGTCCTCGCGGTATGCCAGATACCCCTCCAATACCACGCCCCCCTGCTCATACTCAACGGTCTGCGTGCGTACCTGCGCGAACACCAAGGCAGGGATCATACTCAACCCAGCCCCCGCCACCACTGCCGCCATCACCACCGCTTTTAGAGTGCGTACGATACGTTCCATTTTTTTCTCCGTATTTTAGATGCCAACGGATAAGAGAAGTTTCAAAAAAAGGGCCGGTCAGTGATGACCGGCCCCGGATATCCGCGTATGATCCGCGCTTAACGGAACTTCTTATGCTTGGCAAAGAACTTCTTCTTGGGCGGGAACTTGCGCCCCTCACCCTCGCTGCGCTCAAAAGGACGGCTGCGGTCAAAACTGCGCGGCGCGCGTTCAAAGGGACGGGATTCCCGGTCAAATGAACGCGGCTCCCGGTCGAAGGAACGCGGTTCCCGATCGAAGGAACGCGGGGCGCGGTCAAAGGACCGCTGCGGCCGGCCGTACGGACGGTACGGCGGCTTGGAATACGCCCGGTTACCGTCGTATTCGCGGGGCTGGGAAGCAGCCTGGGACTGGCTGAGCAGCATATCCAGTTTCTTTTCCACCGCCTCCAGCTGCTTTTGCATTTTGTGGACCAGACCCATCAGATCCTGCTCTGAAGGCGCCTGTCCCTCTGCCTCGTGGTGCCCTGACCGTTCGCTCATCTTGATCTCTCCTTATTGATCTCGGCATACTTGACCACCGGAAGCTGCTTGCGGATAAGCGCCTCGATGCTTTTGATATCGCTGCGCTGATCCGGGGTAGCGAAGGTGATGGCATGCCCCTTGCAACCGGCCCTGCCGGTACGTCCGATCCGGTGCACGTAATTGCCGACGTCATCCGGAAGGTCATAATTGATCACGGTCTCGATCCGCGTCACGTCGATCCCGCGGGAGGCGATATCCGTGGCCACCAGGATACGGTAGCGCCCGGACTTGAAACCGTCCAGCGCTTCCCGCCTCTGGCCCATGGACTTGTTGGAGTGGATCTCCGCCGCCCGGTGCCCGGCGTCGCGCAATGACTTGGCGATCTTGCGGGCATGGTGTTTGGTGCGGGTGAACAAGAGCACGGAACCGGGCCTTGCGGCAAGCACTTTGCCCAGAAGGCGGCTCTTCTCTTCCTTCTGCACGATATAAAGCTCCTGGGTGACCCCCTCAGCGGTGGTCCCGGGAGGCGCGATCTCCACGTGCACGGGAAGTTTCATATACAATTTGATCATGCGCATGATCTCCACCGGCATGGTGGCGGAAAAGAGCATGGTCTGCCGCTCCCGGGGCAGCTGCTTGAGGATCTTTTCCACCTGCGGGGCGAATCCCATGTCCAGCATGCGGTCTGCCTCGTCCATGACCAGCATGGACACCTTGGAAAGGGATAAGGTGCGCCTCTCCATATGGTCGATCATCCTGCCGGGCGTGCCGATGATGATGTTCGGCTTGCGGCGCAGCGCGTCCTCCTGCGGGCGCATGGACATGCCGCCGATCAAACAGGCGGATTTCATCCCGAAGGGATGCGCCAATCCGCGCACCGCTTCCTCGATCTGTACCGCCAGCTCGCGGGTAGGCGCCAACACCAGGCATACCCCCTGCTTTTGCGCGATATGCTGTATCATCGGGATGGCGAAGGCATGGGTCTTGCCCGTCCCGGTCTGGGCGATCCCTATCACATCCTTGCCTTCAAGGGCAAGCGGGATCGCTTTCTGCTGAATAGGCGTAGGCGTCTTGAACTTGATGCGCTCGAGTATCTCCAATATCTTGGGCGCAATGCCTAAACCGAAAAATCCTTGTTCCGTCATCTCTGTACCGCTCCTAGCTCTTCTTGTTATTCTTTACCGCACAGCGCAAATGCACGTGACAGTACCCCTCGTGGTTGTAGATGCTCAATATCTGCTTACAACCGGGCGTTTTACACTTCCTGCCCTTAGGCGAAGTCTTTACCTTTTTGATGGCGATCCATCCTTCCCGTTAGGCGGGGACTACCTTGATGTTGATCGCGCGGGGTCCCTTCGGGGACTGCTCGACATCGAATTCCACCTTCAGGTCCTCGTGCAAGGCGTCCATCTTGACGTCGATCAGGCCGGACTGGTGGAAGAACAGCTCCCTGCCGTCGGTATCGCTGATGAACCCGAACCCTCTATCGCTCACGACCTTCTTGATCTTTCCCGTATGCATCGTTATCTCCTTTGTTCCCGTATGACTACAAAAAGAAAAAAGCCGTAAAGGTTAGTAGTCGTGCCCCTTTACGGCTTTGGATTTTCTAATCTTTGGTTACCTATTCAGTATACCACATTTCCGGGAACATGCAACGTGTATTTTCGGAATTCCGCCTCCCGTCTCAATCGCCCAAGAGCTTCTTCATCTTCCGCACCAGCAGGTTCGTATCGAACGGCTTTATGACAAAATCGTTCGGCGCGGTCCTTTTCGCGTACTCCTCGACCTCCCGGCTGTCTCCCCCGGTCAGGAAGATCACCGGGGCCTTCGAATGCGCGCGGATCTCCGCCATGGCCTCAAACCCGTTCATCGCGCCCCTTAAACGGACGTCCATGAGGATGATATCGGGCCGCTCGGCTTTCGCCGCGCGTATCGCGTCTTTCCCGGATGCCATGCCCTTCAGGACGCGGAACCCGGCATCGGCCAGGCAAAGCTCCAGGCTTTGCGCGATGAGCGTCTCATCCTCGACTATCAGCACCGACTTCCCCATGCTAATCTCCCTCTATGGCAAAGGTGCATTTGAACTTGGCGCCTTCCGCCCTCCCCAGTTCGATCCGTCCCCCCAGCTGGTTCTCGACCGTGGAGACCACGAAGGACAATCCCATCGAGCCGGTCTTGTGGAGATTGAAACCCCTGGGCATTCCGATCCCGTTATCCTGCACCACGATCTCAAGGGTACGGGGATTGACCGTGCGTATCCTGATCCCGATCTTTCCCTTCCTGCCTGCGGGGAACGCATACTTGAGCGCATTCGTGAGCAGCTCATTGATGATCGTACCGCAGGGGACCGCCTGGTCGATCTTCAGGGATACCTTTTCCGCTTCCACCGCCACGGAGACCTTTTCCCGGTCGACCCCGTACGCCACCAGCAGGCACTTGACCAGGTCCTGCACATACCGGGAGATATCGATGCTCATGAAATCCTTCGACTCGCACAGTTTCTGGTGCGCCAGCGCCATCACGTTGATGCGCTCCTGGGTCTGCTTGAACACCTCGGTGATCGCCTTATCCTTGGAAGCGGAAAGCTTGATCTGCAGCAAACTGGAGATAATCTGCAGGTTGTTCTTGACCCGGTGGTGGAGCTCCTTCAAAAGCACACCCTTCTCCTCCAGGGACAGCCGCACCAGCTCCTCCGCCTTCTTGCGCTCGGTGATATCCTCCATGACGATCAGGATCATCGGGCTTTCCTTCCCCTGCAGCTCGATCTGACGGCCGTTGAGGAGCATGTCCTTCTTGCCGATCTTGGGGCAGTCAAAGGACACCTCGAAATTATCGAAATGGGACTTCTTCGGCAGCAGCTCCCCCAGCATCCTGCGCAGGTCCGGCTTATCCCACTGCTGATCCCCGATCCCGAAGAAAAGCTTATGTTCGACGTCGGATACCCGGACCATGAAAGTCTTATAGAACGCCTTGTTGGCCGAAATGACGCGCAGCTCCTTATCCAGCACCACCAGCGGCTCCTTCATGGTATCGATGATGGCCTGGGAATAGTCGAGCGCCTGCTGTACCTCCTCCCGGCTGCGTTTGACGGCGTTGATGTCGATCATGGTGATCACCGCGCCCTCGATCTTGTTATCCAGGGTACGGTAGGGCCGGATGCGCACCGAATACCATTTCCCCTCCTTATCCTGCACGTCGATCTCCTGGGGGGCCATATCCTCGATCACTCCCAGGATGGTCTCCTCCAGGTTGGCGATATTGATGTTGAGCTTGATGTCGCCGATCGGCCTGTCCACGTCCGAGGGGATCAGGTTCATCACCTTGCGCGCGGTAGGGGTAAAGCGCTTGATGTACATATCGTTACCCACGATGATCATGGGGATGTTGGTGCTGGCGAAGACGTTGCTTAAGTCGCTGTTCAAGCGCAGCAGCTCTGCATTCTTGTTCTGCATCTCCTCATTGAGGGTAAGCAGCTCTTCATTGGTGGACTGGAGCTCCTCCTTGGAGGTCTCGAGCTCCTCATTCATGCTCTGCAGTTCTTCGTTGCTGGACTGGATCTCTTCGTTGGCCGCCTTCAGCTCTTCGTTGAAGGTATCCTTCTCTTCGCTGAGCGCATGGAGGCGCTCCACCGTACGCGCAAACTCCTTGGAGGTCGCGGAGAGCTTTCCGGGATGCTTCCCGGCCTTCTTCTCCTTCTTTGACTGCGCCTTGATCCTGGACATATCCACCTCTGCCTTTGATCTTTCCCTGGAGAAATCCCGGCGGATGGGCCGGAACGCAGCGGTGACCGCCTTATGCGTCACCGCATTCTTAACGAAGAGCTTATGTTTGTTATCGAGCACGGAAAAGGAGCCCGGCAGCGCCGTGACGGATTCGGCGCTTCCCAGCACCAGCACGCCTTTCGGCCTAAGCGCATAATGCAGCACGGACAACGCCTTTTGCTGCAGGAACCCGTCCAGATAGATCAGGAGGTTGCGGCAGCTCACCAGGTCCATACTGGATAAAGGCGGATCGTTGAGCACATCGTGCCTGGCGAATATGCACAGGTCGCGTATATGCTTGGCGATCTTAAAACCCGTTTCCGTACGGGTAAAGAAGCGGCGCAGCCGCTCGGGAGAGACATGCTCGGAGATTTCCGGGCCGAACACTCCCGCGCGCGCCTTTTTGATCAATACCTCGCTGATATCCGTACCGAAGATCTGGATATGGACAGGCGCCTTCGCTTCCTCCATATATTCAAAAAGCGCGATGGCCAGGGAATACACCTCCTCGCCCGAAGAACACGCCGTCACCCAGATCCGGACCGGGTCTTTTCCCGAGCGCTTGACGGCCAGCTGCGGGAAGACCCTCTTCCGCAGCGAGGCGAACACTTCCTGGTCGCGGAAGAACACCGTGACGGAGATAAGGATATCCTTGAGCAGGAGGCTCGATTCCGAAGGGTTCTTTTCGATATACCGCCGGTACTCCTCGTAGCTTTTGATGGAGTGGAACATCATCCTTCTTTTGATGCGGCGGATAATGGTGGTCTGCTTATAATGGAGGCAATCCGCTCCGGTGAGGTCCCGCAGCAGCAGCAGGATGGAAAGCGGCACGCCCTCCGCAGCCTTCACCACAGGCGGGCGGCCCGCGGCTCGGACATACTCCCTGCTGCCGATACGCACCAGCTTCCGGGCGATCTCCCGCGGCCCCAGGACAAAATCCGCCGCATCGGCCTCGATGGCGCTGGAGGGCATCCCGAAATAGGCGGCGGTGGCCTTGCTCTGCGCGAACACGATCCCGCCCCGGGCCCTGATGGCTTTAGCCCCCAGCGTGCCGTCCGAACCGGTGCCGGAGAGTATCACGCCGATCGCCCCGGCTCCCCGCTCCTGCGCCAGAGAGACCATGCAATGGTCCACCGGCAGATACCGGCCGTCCGCACGCCTGATACGCTTGGTAACTTTAAGTTTTCCCCGGGCCACGGCCAGCAGGGAGGCCGGCGGAATGACATACACATGCCCGGGCTCCACCTTCAGGTTGTTCCTGGCTTCGCGGATATTGATATGGGTTTTCCGGGAGAGTATCTCCGCAAGGGCGCTCTTGTGCTGCGGTTCCAGATGCTGGATGAGCACAAAGGCCATCCGGAGGTTCTTCGGCAGGCTGGTGAAAAATGCGGTCAACGATTCCAGACCGCCCGCCGATGCTCCGACGCAGACGATAGGGAATTTCGAACGCATACTTAACATCTAATCATTATAGAACGCGTGCCCGATAATAGCAACTCATTCCTTCACTCCGTACCCGCACGAACGCGGCCTTTCATCCGGCCGCGATTCTCCCGGAACACGGTCGCGTTAAGGCGCGGCCCCTCCCGCAGGCTGCCGTAATGGAATATCGCCGCGGTCATCCCCAATTCCCTCACGCTGCGAACCTCCCGCGCAAAAGCCTCCGGCGCGCGCACCAGCTTGTAGGCGCCTACCCCGACCCTGATCCGGGAAAGGTCGGCAACTTTACCCCTGATCGCCGCCAGCCAGCGCGCGAACTGCTTCGGATCGGGAGAGTAATCCATGAGGGTCACGAAATCCACCGTGCCACGGTTCACCCACGAGGGCCAGTCCTGGAACGCTTCATGGTACGCGCGGGCATACGGCATGCACCCGGTGGCGGAGACAATGATCCCGGGCCGCGCCCCGCGCGCCGCTGCCGTCAGGGACTCCAGCAGCCCGGTCACCTGGGCCCTGCGCCAATCCTTCCAGGCCGGGCTCTCCTCATCGATAGACCTTACCCCCGCCGCTTTCCTGAAACGCTCCGTATTCTGCCGGGTGTGCCCGTAATGCGGGTCGGTATCAGGATACCGGATATAATCGAACTGCACGCCGTCAAGTTCCGGATACGCGGCCAGCAGTTCACGGAGGATCTTTTCCAGCTCCCGGCGCACCCGCAGGTCCCCCGGCTCCAGGAAATACTGGGAATCGATCAGATAATCCTTAAGCTCCTTTTTATCCCGGGTGTTTCGCGTCAGGACCTCCGGGCCGAACTTCCCCAGGATGAACGCCTGCTGATTCCTGCCCAGGCTCAGCAGGTTAAGCCAGGCATGCACCCTGATCCCCTGCTCATGGGCCTTACGGATAAGCAGCGCGAAAGGATCCTCACCCACTCTCTGAAGGCACTCTTCGAAGGGTGCGGCATCGGCGGTCTTCGAAGGAAACCAGGCTTTGTTCTCGCGGTAGACCTGCACAAAAAGAGTATCGATCCCGTGGACTGCGGAGTATTCGATCAGCGCATCGATCGCCCTGCGGTCGGCCAGCACCGGAGGCCTCTCGATAAGGGAGACGAACAGCGCCGGAGAAGCCGGCCGGCGGATGCCCGTGAACCGGGCGAACGTATACAGCGTATCCCCGCCCTCGACGGCAAAACGCGGCAGCGTGAAGGTACGGTCGGCGCGGAAGAGATATCCGCCATTCAAACCGTTGACCGTCACTCCCATGGCATACCCCGCCTCCCGGGCCGATGCGATCACCTCCTCCCCGTAACTGCCGAAAGGATAGGCGAGCGCGACCACGGGCTTGCGCAGCCGGCGCTCCAGCTCCTGCTTCGACTCGATCAGTTCCCTGCGGAGCGCATCCTTAGGCAGCACGGAAAGCCGGGCATGCGTATGCGAATGCGCCTGGATATCCATTCCCTCATCCGACATCCTGCCGACCTCTTCCCAGGTCATATACGCCGAATGGCCGATCTGCCTGGTCACGATGAAGAACGTGGCGGGGAACCCGTACTTTTTAAGTATGGGAAACGCCTGCTGGTACTGGTCCTTCCATCCGTCGTCAAAGGTGATGACTACCGGCCGGGGAGGCAACGGCGCTCCCTCCGTACGGACGCGGTGCACCTGGGCTAATGATACCGGATGGAACCCCTGTTCGGAAAGCCAGCGCATCTGTGCATCGAACTGCTCCGGGGAAACGGTCCAGCGCCTGCGGGCAGCTCCGGCGGAAGGAGAAAGCACTCCGACATGATGGTACAGCAATATCGGGATATCTTTCTGTGGTACGGCCGGTGCATCGGAAAGTGTCCGGGGAAGATGTGCGCAGCCGGCCAGGAACAGGCCCGCGGCAAACAGACAAAAAAGGTGTCTTCTCACTGGTGCGGGTTTCTCAAATGGGATTTTGCCTGCTGCAGCCGGTCCATGAACGTGTCTTTCTTGAACTCCGAAGCCCAGCGCCTCATGATGATCCACCCCCCGAAACGGATCAGGGTGTTGCGCCAGGCGCGGTACCACCTTCCCCATCCGGTGCGGATATTGTACAGGAAGAACACCATCGCGGGAAAGGAGAAGATGTGCAGCCCCACCACGAACATATACTTGAACTGGTAGAACTTGCCCATGATCTGCCGGATGGCGCGCTGCATCTCCTCTGCGGTCATGGGAGGATCCGGCTCAAAGAGGGGGAAATTCCCGTCGTAATACTCCCAGCCGACATCGTTGACCGGATAGATTCTGTTCTGCGCGGCAAGCCTCGCCCGCAGCTCCGTTCCGGGCAAAGGCGTGGGAAGCAGTATCTGGATAGTATCGATCTTCGCCTTGCGGATGAAACGCTTGAAACGGACCATGCGTTCGTCCGCGGACATGCGGAACGCCACCCCCTTTTCCGCAGGGTATCCGAATATGAACATACCGTGCACCAGGAACCCGAACTTATGGAATTCCTTTGTCATCGCCAGCATGTCCGCGGGCATGAGGTGCTTATGCATCGCTTTGAGCTCCTCTTCCACCGGAGACTCGAACCCGATCGCCACCGTATCGATCCCTGCCTGGCGCATCGCCGAGAGCAATCCCGGGTCCTTCGCCTTATCCAGCCTGATCTGCACAGTAAGCCCGAGCCTTTTGCCCAGGCGCCGCTGATACTCCTTGAGCATGCCGCAGAAACGTATCGTTTCCTCGCGCTGCTGGCCGAAAAGATCGTCCACGACAAAGAACTCCCGGGCGTCCCTGGTCTCCACCAGCACGCTGATCTGCTCGAGCAGCCGCTCGGGAGTGGCGGGCCGCGGCTTGCCCTTCACCGTGCAGAATTCGCAATCCATGCCGCAGCCGCGGATCCTGCCCACGGGATAAAGGTCGATCTTAGCGTAACGCACCAGGGAAAAATCCGGCAGCGGCAGCGCATCGAAATCGGTGATGGGCGGCCGGCAGGGGGTACGCACCACGTGCCCCCCGCGCAGGAACGCGATCCCCTTGACCGTTCCCGGATCCATCGTCCCTTCCGCGACTTTCAGGAGGTCCTTGATAGTCTCCTCGCCTTCCCCGAGCACCACATAATCGATACCGCTTCGCAGGGCTTCGGGAATGGTCTCATCGACGAAATGCTGCCCGCCGGCGACTACGATCGCTCCGCGGTGCTTGTAGAACGCGGCGATCTCGTAGAGCCGGGGGATCGTGCTGGTCAAACCGCCATAGAGCCCGACCACCTTCGCCGGCCTCTGCCGCTGAAGCACCGCATGATCCGCCCCGAGGGGATCACCCTTCGGGCCGTGACGGCGCAGGTTGTTCTCGTCGATCACCTCGACATCCCATCCCCCTGCCTCGCGCGCGGCGCTGGCCAGGCAGACCGGCCCCAATGCCGTGGTCTTGTGCGCGATATGGGAATAGATGTTGAACGCGGGATAACACGGAACGATGATGCGCACTCTCGGCCTTACCCCGGATTTTTCGGCCATATACCTTCCCTGTCTATACGTATTCTAGCGTTTTTTCAGCCGGTCCACTTCCTGCTTCAGCTCGATGATCCGCTCTTCCCTGCCCATGCTGGCCTTGAAGTATATCTCCAGCTCCCGCAGTCGCTCCCGGGACTCCAGCTCCAGCCGCTTACGCTCGGTGATATCCCGGATGATGCCGACGATGAACCGGTTGCCCTGCCGGTCCACGAACAGGTTCTTCTTCGTCACGATCGTTCGTTTATTGCCTTCGGCATCGGTGATCTCCTCTTCGTTGATATTCTCTTTGCCCGTCATGAGGAGCGCTTCATCCTTTGCCCAGAAGACGTCCACCTGTTCCTTGGGGAAAAAATCATAATCGGTCTTGCCGAGCATCTCTTCGCGCGAACGTCCCGCAAGCGCACATTCGGCGTCGTTGACCAGGATGAACCGGTGCTGGCTGTCCTTGACGAACACCGGATCGCCAAGCACGTTGATGATCCTGTCCAGATACTCTTCGGAGGCCTTGATCCGGTCTTCGGCTATCTTACGTTCCGTGGTATCCTGCACGGTCGAGACCATCAGGTGAGCTCCCGGGACCGGGATGTTCTTTGCGGAGATAAACACGGGCTCTTCGCCCTTCAAAGAGATCGGGACATCCGTCCACTGCATGCGCTCGGGAACGCCGCTGGCGATATCCTCCATCACCCGCTTCCTTATCGTCTCCCGGAACTCCTTATCCCTGTAGACCGCTTCCCAAAACGCGTCCGGAGAAACGAGCTTCTCCCGGGTGGTGCGATAGATCGCGGGGAAGTTATCGTTCATATACTCGAAACGCACTTCGGGATCGACGGAATTCAGCGCAATACCTATGGGAAGGTTGTCCAATACGATCTGCAGCAACGCTTCCTTCTGCCGCAGCACCCGGATCTCCTCGAGCATTTCTTCCCTGGTTTTCCCTTGCTCAGCCATATGCACCTCGCCTTTACTGTAATCATACTCCCCGGGAAGGGTAAGTCAATGAAAAACGGGCGGGGGTCGAAGAGGACGACGAAAGACTAATCGTTCCAGCGGAAATGCACGTAGATCCTGCCCCAGCCTTTGTCGGTTTTTTCCAGGCGGGAATAGAGCGGGCGGATGTCTTTCCTGTTCAAAAAATTCAAGATGCGTTTCTTTACGGTCTCGGCGGCCTGGCCGTAGGCGATCTCCAGCAGTTTTGCGCGGTGCTCCACCGCTTCCTGCATGATCTCGGCAAGCTTCTCTTCCATATCCGGTATCACCGGATACACGTTAAGCTTTAATTTCATCGCCTTGATCCGCCGGGAGGCTTGATCCGGCTTTTTCTGCGGGGATGGGCCTCTGCCGGCACCGGTTCGATCCCCTGCTTGCGCAGAAAGCTCCTGGTGCGCCTGCCTCCGCGGTACTTCCCCGGGCTGTTAAGGATGGGGCCCGGTTGCCGCTTATCCCGGAAGGTCCGCTCTACCAGCTCCTCTGCGCCGGGCCTGGCCGGGTTGACCACCAGTGCCCGGCCCATGAACTCCTGCCCGTTAAGGGCGGCTACCGCCGCCTGCGCCTGCGATTCGTCAGGCATCCGGACAAAACCGAATCCCCGAGAAGAGATGGCGTCACGGTCCCGGCGGACCATGATCGCGGCGGACTCCACCTCTCCGAACGCCGCAAAAAGACCGATCAGGTCCTTCTCTCCGGCATCATAGGACAGATTCCCCACAAAGATATTCATCGTTCAGCCGGGTTACTTCGTATGAGTATCGGGTTTCGCCAGGGGACAGAGCACTTCCACCAGCGGGGACAATTTGCCGTCTTCATAAGGGAATTCCCGGCAATGGAAAGGCTTGAGATCATAATCGACCTTATGTATGGCACATAACCCTTCCAGGGTCAGGAATGAACACTTCTCATCCTCATAGCTGGTCCCGATCTTGAAACCGGAAGGAAAGGTCTCGTCCTTCTCCAATTGGAAGAAATCGCCTTTGATCCCGCGGGCGACGATCTTCTTGGCTTCCTCCAGGTCCACCCATGCCCCAAAACTGCAGCATGCCTTCTGCTCGCTGCACTTCCCGCAATCAATGGTCTTCTTTTCCACCTTGTCTCTCCGTGTATTGTCGCTACGCGGGGTTGTTATCTTTCTTCGCCAGTATCTCTTTGCACTTGAAACAGACGATCATCCGCTTGACCTTCTCGTTGATCATGGCGAATATCGCCACCAGGTAATTGTGTGACATCTTCTGTCCGCACCGCATACAGCTTTTCATGGGAACCTCTCGTTTTACCCGGAACTGAAAAAAATAGGGCCCGGCATTCACCACGCCGAGCCCTATTCAGCTTTTCAGGTTACAGCTTGACGACGTTTGTCGCCTGCTCGCCTTTCGGGCCCTGCTCGATCTCGAATTCGACCTGCTGGCCTTCAGCTAAGGACTTATAACCTTCTCCCTGGATCGAAGAATGATGTACGAATACATCCTTTCCGTTCTCGGGGGTGATAAACCCATAACCCTTCTGGTCACTGAACCACTTGACTGAACCTTTTACCATGTGTATTACCTCCTTCTTCTAAGATTTATAGTAAAACTATTCAGAAACGAAAAAAACCGCAAGGTTAAATTTCCTAACCCTTGCGGCCTAAGATTTCTAATCTTTTTACTACAACCTTATTGTATCACTTTTTTTTACTTTGTCAAGGGTTCTTTTTAACGACCCTCGTTCTTGCGCTTGGAATAGCAGTCCTTGCAGTAGATAGGACGGTCTTCTCTGGGCTTGAAGGGAACTTCGCATTCCTTCTTGCACTCCGAGCAGGTCGCCTTATGCATTTCACGAGGACCTCCGAAACCGCCGCCACCGCCGCCGCCTTGATACCCCATGCTACCCCCCTTTAGTTAGTTACTTCCTGTTCCGGGACTACGCCGGCCTGCGCATTCTTTTTGGCCAGCTTGTGCTTCAACTTCTCTTCCCGTTTCTTCTTCTGCGCTAATTCCTTCTGGTACTTCTTGAACGAATAATTCTCTCTGGCCAAGATATTCTCCTTTTACCTTTGCCGACCATTCACCGGTTACAGTTCCTTATTATAGTCCAATTCGCAAGATTAGCAATGAAAATCGGCTACTTTACGGAGATCCACGCTGCGACCCTTTCCCGTATCCTGTCCCTGACCTCTTTGGTCCGGGCCAGGCGCTCCTCCGGGCTCCCCCGAAATCCCGACGGATCATCGAAACCCCAATGCAGCCGTGCGCCGGCGCCCGGGAACACCGGACATTTTCCGGACTGGGACTCGTCGCATACGGTAATGACGTAGTCGTACCGTTTCCTCTGACGGTAGAGGTCGAATACGCTCTTGGTCTTATTCCCCGAAATATCGATGCCCTCTTCCATCATCGCCTCCACCACCACGGGATTGAGCGTGCCCGGCTCGAGGCCGGCGCTCTCCGCCTCGAACCTCTCGGGCGCCAGCTGTTTCAGGAACGCTTCCGCCATCTGGCTGCGGGCGGAATTATGCACACAAACGAACAGGACTCTTTTCTTCTCCATAGCCTCTCCGCTACTCCCGGGAATACAGGAGATGCCGCTGGCTGGTGATCTCGTCGTTCTCCAGGTACTCGTCAAAGGTCGTGCCGACCCGGTCGATG
>CAZAPM010000017.1:0-35725 GCA_964487475.1 uncultured Planctomycetales bacterium | reverse complement strand
GGACGACAACGGAGATACGCATAGTGAAATGATGCCCTCTGAAAAGAAAAAGCGGAGAGGCAGGGATTCGAACCCTGGGGGCCGGTTACCCAGCCCAATTGCTTAGCAGGCAACTGCATTCGACCGCTCTGCCACCTCTCCGAAATCCTTGATTCAGTTCCTGACTCTTCGCTTTTGCTTGAAGAACTCGCTTACCAACGCGGCGCACTCCTCCGCCAGGATCCCGCCCTTGACCGCGATACGATGATTAAGCTTTGGATGATGGGCGATATTGAAAAGCGACCCGCAGGCGCCGGTTTTCGGCTCCCGGGCGCCGAAATAGACGTGTTTCACGCGCGCCAGCACCAGAGCGCCGGCGCACATCGCGCAAGGTTCAATTGTAACATAGAGCGCCGCGTCCAGCAACCACTTTGTACCCAGGCAGTTCGCCGCCGAGGTCAGCGCCAGCATCTCGGCATGAGCGGTAGGGTCCTTGAGCCGCTCTATCTGGTTATACCCGCGGGCGATGATCCGCCCCCCCTGCTCGATGACCGCGCCGACAGGCACCTCATCCTCGGCAAAGGCTTTGCGGGCCTCTTTCAGCGCTTCGGCCATGAAAAACTCGTGTGCGTTCATAGAAAATAAAAAAATGCGCCCAGCAGGAATCGAACCTGCAACAACCAGCTCCGTAGGCTGATGCTCTATCCAATTGAGCTATGGGCGCAATGGGAACTAATTATACCCGCTTTGCAGGCGTATGTAAAGAAATTCTTGGGGGGGCCTAAAGACCGGCCCGCAAAGAAACCTTCACGCGCTGCGGCATTACGGATTGGAATTTCGGCAGGAGACAAAATAGCTTAAGAACTGCTGATTCTCGGGCGATACCTGCTGGAACTCGATCCCGGCCCTAAACGCCTTCTCCGGAGTATGCTGGGAATAACGCACGATCCCCAAAAGCATGATCTCCTTAAGCGCAGGCCCTTTGATATCGCAGGGAGGCTCGTTGACCAGGATGAACTGAAGCTTGACCTCGGTTCCCAGGGGAATATCGTAATTGGTCAGGATCGCCATGCCCTGTTCGGCGATATCCACGGCAATGGCATTGATGTCCTGATGGCCCGAGGTAAAACGTACCGTCACCGGAGCGTGCACCTGATACCGCACGATAAGCTTCAAGTGCGTACGCTTGGTCCGCCTTCGCTCGTGCTTCGGGACAGGTCCCTCCATGGATCCTCCTTACCAGAAAAGCAGGCTCACCAAAGTATAAAGCACATACGCCGAAGCCGCCGCCAGCAGCACCCCCACCGTCTTATGCCGGCTGATCAGCCAGTCGTCGAACCAGGTATAGCTTAAGTCCAGCGGAGTAACGCGATGCGAGGATATCAACACGAAGCTCAGGATATCCTCGATATCACGGAACAGCTTCAGCCTGAACGCGAAGCACCAGGAAAGCGCGAACACTCCGCAGTAACATGCGATAAAGATGCCGTAATAAAGCTTCCCTTCGGGCATAGGCTTGAGTTATCGCACCCTGCGCTTACTCGACCGGGATGATCAGCGTCTGGCCTTCCTTGAGCTTGTTGGGATTCTTGATACGGTCCTTGTTCAGCTCGTAGAGGTATTTCCAGCGGTAGCCATTGCCGAGCTCCTTCTGGGCGATCTTCCACAGTGAATCGTTCTTCCTGACCCGGTATTCCCGGGTAGAGACCTGCACCTCGCCCTCCACCACCTTTTCCTCTTCCGAGACGAACTTGCCCTCTTCCACTTCCACGGCCTCGGTAGGCGGCATGCGGTCGGCGGGGATCATCATCTCCTCCACCTCCGCGATCATAAACTGGGCATTACGGTCCTTGGCCATGCCCTGCAGATCGGCGATCGGAGCCACGGCATCGAGTTTCCCGCGGCTGACGATCTTGATACGCTCCTCGGGAATGCCGCTTTCGATCATGAACTTTTTCACGGAGGCGGCGCGTTTCTGCCCGAGTTTATTATTGTACTCTTCCGAACCGCGCGCGTCGCAGTTACCGGTGATGAGTATCTCCGATTTCGGATTGCGCTTGAGGGTACCGGCCGCGTCGGAAAGGATCTTGCGGGCATCGTCGCGCACCGAAGACTTGTTATAGTCGAAATACACCTTCACGTTCTTGAGGATCTTCTTGATCAGCAGCGAAGGCCGCATCTTCTGGTCGGCGGGGATCTCGTCGGCCTGATAATCGAAGATGATCTTGTATACGTACACATACCCGCGGTTACCCCAGGGGCGTGCCGACCCCGGCTGGGAAGGCCACCACCAGTATCCTCCCCGCTTCGGATCCTTGACCGGCGCAGGCTGGGCATCCGTAGGCCACCAGGCGAACTCCTTCTGCATCTCGTCCACTTCCGCCTGCCGCTTGACCGACCGATCCGCCGCACATCCGGAAAGAGACAATACCGCGATACCCGCCGCTAACATCCACGCCCACGCCTTAACCGTTCTCATCGCACACCCGCTTTTCTGCTGTGAAATCGTTACTTATTAAGATATTTCGCCAGGGCACCCCTGGTCTGTTTCCCTGCCAGGCCGTCGACCTGCAATCCGTTATCCTTCTGGAACGCCTTGATCGCCGCGCGGGTCTTCGGCCCGAACACTCCGTCCACCTTACCCTTGTAATACCCGGCGTTGCGCAGGCATACCTGCACTTCCGATTTGGACATCTTCAGGGGATCGACCGCCGGCAACTCCTCCGCCACCACCGGCTGCTCAGGCACGGATACGGTCTGCATTTCCGGCATGCTGGCTTCCATCTCCATCGGTTCAGCTGCAGGAGGCGCTTTCTTTTTCGCCGTCGCACACCCCCCCGCCAATAACGCCAGAGCCACACACGCCGCTACCGCACTTGTCGTTCTCATTGCCGTCCCTTTCTTTTCTGTCGAACTCCCTTACCTTATAATATTAGAGCAATTTGATATATATTAATACAACCGGAGAAAAGTGCAAGCACTTTTCGCGGCTCAGGAGCGTTTTACGATCGTGATCTTATCGCTGGTGATCTTGGAATTAGGCACAATGATGGTCTTTCCGTCAGGGCCCTTGAACACGGTGGTGAATATCTGTATCTCATCCACTTCCCCGGCAGCACCGCCCGCTTCGACCATATCCCCGGCCTTGAAAGGCTTGAAAAGGATCAGCATCACCCCTGCGGCAAAATTGGAGAGGGATCCCTGCAGCGCCAGGCCGATCGCCAAACCCGCCGCACCGATCACTGCCACGAAAGAAGTGGTCTCCACCCCCAGCTTGCTCAACGCCGCGATCACCACGAAGGTCACGATGAGGAAGTAGAGCATGTTCGTGGCAAAAGAGGCCAGCGTCTTGTCCGCCTTGGCTTTGGTCATCGAATTCTTGACGAAATCCGCCACCATCCTCGCCACCCACTTACCTACGATGAATATGATCACCGCGGCCAGGATATTGATGCCGTACTGGATCACCATGTTTTTCAGCGTCTCGACGTCAAATTGCATTCTCTCCTCCTTTTGGCGCAGCTGCCTGAGGGGCAGCCGCCTGTGTGCGCAGATCCTTCAATTCCTTACGCATCGAATCCAACTGTGCCTGCAGCGAAACGGTTTTTTTCTGCTCTGCCGCAAGCTGTTCCTGCACCCGGCCCGCCTGCGCAGTGGACTCCTGCCACATCCGGCGCAGCGCCGCCACATCCGTCCCCAGCTTTTCCAGCCGATCCTGGAGAACCCCGGCCTCCTCTTCCGTCTGCGTCTGCCGGGTGAACAATTCCTCCTGGTCCTTGTCCAGTGAAGCGCAAAGCTTCTCTATCTCGCGCAACTGCTTCGACAAGGCCCCTTCCAGCTCCCGCTCATACTCCCGCTGGACCATGAACTGCTCCGCTTTCTTCTTGGATTCCAGCTTTTCCTTCAAAGCCGCCTCCGCCTGACGGCGGTATTCGACCTGCTGCAGCACGGACGCCTCGATCGATTGGGCCATATCCGCCATTTTCTGCTGCTGATACGCGAACATCACCCAGCCGGATGCCGCGACCGCCAATAACAAGACAGAAAGAAGGGTGCGCTTCATAAATTCATTCCCTGATCAAAGAAATTACACCGCGGTTTGTAACGGAAGGGTATACTGCGCTAAAAATCCAAGGCCGTTTCGATCGCTTCCCGCAGCTGATACTCCTCGAAAGGCTTGGTCACGAAAATGCACTTGCCCGAAGGATGTATCCGGCGGACCTTCTCCTCGTTGATCGAAGCGGTCAGATAGATGACCGGGATATTGAACCGGCTCATTATCTGCATGGACGCCTCGATCCCGTCCATCCTCCCCCGCAACCTCACATCCATGAACACCAGATCCGGCTTCAGGCGCTCCGCCATCTCGATCGCTTCTTCGCCTTTTGCCGCTGTGGCCGGTACCGAAAACCCGAGTTTTTCGAGTATACCCTTCAGATCGAGCGCGATGATCGGGTCGTCTTCGACCACAAGGATCATTCTTTTGCCGTCGACGGCATCATCCTTGGGTGTCATGCTTCCTCCGCCTGCGAAAAAAAAGGCAATACCCTGAAGTATTGCCTGATCTGATTAATGGATCATAGCCGGTGAATTCATCATTATCATTATATCCCAATACCTTGCGGATGCAACAGAATTTTCTGCATCAGGGGGCGATCTCCATGATGAAACGCGTACCCCCCTCCCGCTCGACCGTAATGCGCCCGATCGACTGTGCCAGGGCCTGCACCAGGCGCAGCCCCAGGGTGCTCGCGGCATCGAAGGTGACCTCCGGAGGCAACATGATCCCATCGTCTTTTACCGCCAGAATATACCCGCCCTGACCGCCCGGAGACATGGTCACTTCGATCTTTCCGCTGCGGCCCTCCGGGAACGCATGCTTGAACGCATTGGTCACCAGCTCGTTGACGATCAGCCCGCAGGGGATGGCCTTATCCATGTCAAAATCCGGGCAGGCACAGATGCCTGCAGCGATACGCACCGTATGCTTCTTCTCTTCCCATGACGCCTGCAGGTGCTCCAGCAACCCCTCGAGATAATCCTTGATATTGATCTTCCCCAGGCTTTGGGAATTATACAGCCGCTCATGCGCCAGGGAGATGGAATGTACGCGTCCGTGCGCTTCCCCCAACAACTCGATCAGCTTCGGATCGTTGGATTTCGACCGCTGCAGGTTGAACAGGCTTAGAATGACCTGGAGATTGTTCTTGACCCGATGGTTCAACTCCTGGAACAGCAGCTCCCGCTCCCGCAGCGCGGCCTTGAGCTGCTCCTCGGCGCGCTTGCGCTCGGTGATATTGCGCGCCTGCAGCATATTATTCAGCGCCAGTTCGGAAAGCTGCCGGGCGATCAAGAAGAGCGCTTCCGCCACCTTCTGGAACTGCTCCCGCGGCATGCGTTTGACGTCTTTAAGCGCCGCCAGATATTCCTCTTCATCCACCTCGATCTCCCGGGCATACGCGCGCATGCGCTCCTCATCCGGTTCGCCGTCAAGCACCTGGCCGATGAGCCAATTGGCGATATGCCTTCCAGCGACGGTAATGCTCGCCCCGGCATCCATGAGTGCGCCGCTTAGACACGGCTGCACGATCGGCCCCTCCACGTGCTTTCCCCCGATAATGGCGTCGGAACGGTAACAGTTGGCCAGGCCCCGGGGGGTCTTGCGGATAAGCTCGCTGCAGAGCCGGCAAAAATTGCTCGGCCTGGTGATGGGAGTGCCGTCCACTTCGGTAATGATGGAAGCCACCCCCGCGGCATCGGCGAAGGAATCCTGGATCCGCTGGATATCCTCGAGCGGAAAGAGGTCGGTGAACTTTACCTCCATCGCGGTATCATCCAGCGGCTGCGTAAGGGCGATGATCCTCTGATTAACGGCCTTCTCCATCTTCTTGCGTTCGGTGATATCCATGACCGTGAACGCCACTCCCGCGATCATATTACCCGGGTCGAAAGGACAGGAACTTAACAGCACATCGATGATCTCTCCGTCCTTACGCTGCCAGCGCGTCTCGACCGTACCGACGCCTTCATGGCTGATCTGCGAATATTTCACTTTTCCCACAAACTCGAATTCCTCATCCGAAGTATAGAGCATGCGGGCGCTGCGCCCTACCATCTCCTCGCGCGTATACCCCGTCATCTGGACTATCCGGTCGTTCACCTCGACAAAGGTCCTCTGCGAGACCACCCCGATACCGATGGGAGCGGCACGCAAGATGCTCTCCATCTTGGAGTTGTTTTCCTTCAGCTGTTCTTCGTAATGCAGCCGCTCCAGCTCCACGGCGATACGTTCGGCACACACCTTCATGATCACCTTCGCCTGTTCCGGATTTACCAACGGAGCGCGGTCCAGGATGGCAAAGATACCGATGGGATCGCGGGTATGGGAAAACAGAGGCACTCCGAGATACGATTCGACGTCCATGCCGGAGATCAGGGCATCCGCGGGAAAAAGCTGCTTGATGCGATGCGGGAAATAGACCATCCCCTTATCCTTCGCCTGCTCGCAGGGAGAACCCGCAAGCGGATAGGTGACGTTCTCCGCGATCCTTCCATCGGCATACAAAGCCAGGGTCCGCACCTCGTTCCTTCCCGCCTCGATCCTACCGATCACCACATGCCGCACCTGCAGCAGCTTTCCGACGGCAACCGCCAGGGATTTGAAGAACTCCCCTCCGATATCGGAGGAGGTCAAGCGCAGGATCGCCTCGATCGATTCCTCGGCATACTTGCGCGTGGTGACATCCAGTATCACCCCTTCCAGGTACATCGGCTCCCCCTGGTCGGAACAGATCGGCCGGCCTTTTTCATGCACCCAGCGGAGCGTCCCGTCGGCATGCACGATGCGGTACTCCATCTCGTAGATGGCGCGCGCCGCTACCCCGGCCGCCACTTCCTCGTCGACCTTCTTTAGATCCGGGGGATAGATCATATCCGCGTACTTGGTCCGCCCTTCGGTGAACTCCGAGACCGGGCGGCCGCTGATCTCCTTTATCCCCTCGCTCATGAAACTCACCCGCCACGGCACGGCAAGCTCGCACCGGTACACCGCTCCCGGCACGTTCTCCACCAGGTTGCGGTAGGATTCCTCGCGGATACGCAGCTTCTCCTGCGCGATCTTGCGGGCCGTGACATCCTCGCAGATCCCCGCCACGCGCACGATAGCGCCGGAGGCATTGCGGATGGGATACGCCCGCGCCAGGATCCAGCGCACCGTGCCGTCAGCATGACGGATGCGATACTCGGGAAACGCGGGATCGGAAAAATCCCCCCGGATCTTCACCCGGATGTTCTCAACGACCTTTTCCCTGTCCTCTTCCAGCACCGACTGCAACCAGGCCATGGGAGCACGGGAAAGCTCATCCGCAGAGATACCCCAATACTTTTCGACAGAGCTGCTCAGGTACAGGATCTGCTGCCAATCCGGGGTCACCACCCAAAAGACCCCCTCGATATTATCCGCCAGCTGACGGAAACGCTCTTCGCTCTCCTGGAGTCTCTGGAACGCCTGTTTCTGCTCGGAGACGTCCATGAAGATAGTATTGAACTTCCCCCGGGCCGGACTGGTGACCGCAATCCAGTAATGTCTCTTATGAGGATCGAAATAAGTCTCCATGTGCGCCGGCACCCCGCTCTCCGCCACGGAGGCGAACGCCTCGAGATACGGAGGCTCAGCGGTCCCGTAGACTTCGGTCGCCAGCTTACCGACCACCTGCTCCCGTTTCAAACCGACGATCCGTTCATACGAGGGATTGACGTCGAGGATGCGGTAATTGACGGGCGTGCCCTGCTCGTCGTAGACCACCTCATGCACGGCGACCCCCTCCTCCATCGTCTGAAAGAGGGACCGGAACCGCTCTTCGTTTGCCTTAAGCTGTGCTTGGATCTCCGTGCGTGCCGTGATATCCTGGGAATAAACCACCACCGCCCTTACCTTGCCCGCCGATCTGCCCGTGCCGAACACCGGCAGCATGAGGGATTCGATGTGCATGCCATCGCGCGTATCACGGTAAACCTTCTGCTTCCCGGTATCGAAAACCTCCTGGCTTGCCGCATGTCTACGCGCGGCGACCTCGGGCGAAAAAAGACCGCTCATGGAGCCGCCCACTTTCGGCGCCACCCGGACGCCCTTGACCGCCGCGGCACCTTTCCCGACCGCCAGAATGGTGCCCTGACGGTCGAACATCACGGCAAAATGCGGATACGCGTCCAGCAGCGCCTGCAGATCGGATATTTTGACGGATTTGTTCTTCGGCATCTCTCTATCCTAACGGAAAGAACACGAACACCAGGACATCCCAAAAGCCGTGGGAAATAATCCCCGGCCACAATGACCTGTACCGCATATACATCCAGCCCCAGCATATCCCGCACACCATCACCGCCACAAGCAGCATGGGATTAAAAGACCACACGTGCACCAGCGTATACACCGCCACTGCCACGCAGAACCCCGCTGCCGGACGCAAGTAGGAAACACAACGCTCCTGGACGAATCCCCTCCAGAATATCTCCTCGGCCGGCCCGATCAAGAACAGCAGCAGTCCGGCGATAAGCCACGCGGGGGCCTGCGACGCGGTCGAATATACCGCCGAGACCTGCGCCGGAGACTGCGGGAAGACCGCGGCGGTAGCGATCTTCCCCGCCCAGAACACGCCATAAAGGATAGCCGCGGAAACGATACCCACGAACAGGTATTCTGATTTCCACCCCCAGAGAGGAGTACGCGCGATCCGGATGTTTTTCAGCGCCGCCGCGATAAGCACTGCGGCCGAAACGGACATCCCCACCCAGAAATTCAACAGATGCGCGGTCCAGGGGGAGAACATCATCCCCCACAGCAACGCCGCCACGCCGATCCAGATTAGCAGGACCTTCACCGCAGCAGACCTCCTGCGAACACCGCAAGTACCAGGATCGTGCCGAAGGCCAAATGCAGCTGCGCATTCGCCACATCCGCAGACGCCAGGTCCTGTGGTGCATCTTCCCTTGCCGAAAGTATCCCGCGGATGTTCTTCGCCGCCAGCGGCACGGTCAAAAACACCGCCCACGACCAGACCGGAAGCACCCGCAGGGACGCCATCACGGCAACGCTTACATATGCCGCAACGATGTACCCAAGGTTAAGGACCTTGCCGGCACGGAACCCGATGGTATTCTCGAGCGTGCGCACGCGAGCCTGACGGTCATGCCGGATATCCCGTAAATTGTTCGCCGCCAGGATCGCGGTCACCAGACAGGCGACCGGGATCGAAGCATGCACCGCGTACGGCTCGAAGCCTCCGGTCAGCGTGAAGAACGTGCCCGCCACCATCAGCGGCCCCATCAGCACGAACACTCCCGCATCCCCGAGCCCCGCATATTTATACCCCAGAGGATATCCGGAGTAAAAAAATCCCGTCAGCACTGCCAATGCCAGCAGCCAGAACAACGGCAGCCCGCGCACGGCGACCAGCGGAAGCGCACACACGATCGCCAGCCCGAAAAGCGCCGCGGAAAACCGCAGCGCCTCCTCCGGAGAGATCCCTCCCTCCACCAGCACCCGGCTCGACCCGTACGAATCCTTCGTGTCCACTCCCTTTTTAAGGTCGAAATATTCGCTGGCCACGTTGGTCGCCGCCAGCAGCGTCACCGCGGAAAGGAACGTACAGGGAAGCAGCAGCCACGCCACGCTGCGCCCCGAGGAAAAGGATAATGCGCTGCCCAGCGCCACGGGAACGATGGACGCGGTAAAGGAAAAGGGGCGCATCAACTGCACCCATTCCCCGCCCTTATCGCGCATTGGACGGATCATGCCTGGTGGTACGTCGCAAGGCCTTGACCATACGCTGATACGCCTCCTCCTGGGTAGCGCCTTCGGTGAGATGATCGCTGCACACCGCCGCGAACCCGCTGCGGTTCCTGATCTTGAATATCTGTACCGTCAGATGTCCGATCTTATGCTCCATCATCCCTTCCTTTCGCAGGGGAACTTGGTGGCCTCAAGCGCCGGCCAGCGTTCTTTCCATCCCTTCACATGATCCGTTCCGGGGATGTCCGCTACAACCGCACAGCCGGTCTCTCCCAGGCTCGTCAGATACGCGCTCGCGGATTCCCGGGGCACTACCCTATCCATCTTGCCGAAAAAGTGCCGCTGCGGCACCCAGCGCAGCAAACCCGCGAAATCCACGGGATTCAGCGACCCCTCCAGAGCACTTACCCCGTGCCACTCCATGAGTGCCCGATGATCAAGCATACCGGCGATCGTAGTCACTCCCGCGATATCGTTACGCTGCGCCGCCAGCAGCAACGCCACCGTCCCTCCTCCCGAATACCCGGTGAGAAACACTTCGGCGGCGCGGGATTCGGCCTTGATCCGGTCCACCGCCAGGTTCATCGTTTCGATCACTTCCGGAGCGAACCTGCGTCTACCCCAATACGCGGGATCGCAGGGTCCGGACTGAATGAACTGGCACGGCCGCGCCAGATACGCCACATTTTCCGAACGGTCCCTTGAAGCCAGGACACGCATCAGGTCCGAACGGGGTGTCGGATCGCTGGACTTGCGGGTACGCGAGATCCAGGCCCTGCCGTCGCCTTCGATGTAAATATGCACGGGCTTGCCCGGATCGGAAATGCGCTGCAGAGAATAAAGCGTAAACGAGTTGGCGGGAATATCTTCCCGGAGCATACCGAGCCCGCGCAGATGCGCAGGTGCGACACAACCACCTGCACCAAGTGCCGCGCACAACATGAATACCGCTGCTGACAGTTTCAAGCTTAGAATTCGAACTTAAAGACCACGCTTCCGGAATGGCCCTTGAACTTCTCTTTGCATTCAAAGGTATACACCGGCTCGATCGTGACACGGTCTCCCAGCGCGCACACCACTCCGGCACCGAACGCATGGCTGTTACGGTCAGGGGTCGCTCCGTTGGTGGAAAAGGAAGCGCCGCCTCCGGTGAACGACGAAGTCATGGACACTTTATCGGCGATAAAATCATGCAGCCACTTATAATGGACCTCGGGAGTGAACGTCACACTCCCCCTCTTCCAGGGGTAGGCGACACGCACGCCCAGCCCGGACTGCAGCACGTCATACCGCTGCGGTTTGACGCTTAAGTTCAGGCTTCCCGCGCCGGTCTCGGTGTAACTTCCCAAACGCAAATGCTGATACAATAACGAGGCCAGAGGCGTCACCTCGAATCCGCCTGCAGGGATCACGTATCCGCCGTCGATGAAAACGGAATACTGCTGGCCGGAATACTCCGCATCGGCCTGACGCAGGATACTGCCGAAATCGATCATCCTCCGTCCCTGGTAGGAATTGAGCGCCAGAGACACACCGGAAGTGATATAGAAAGATTCCCCCGTGTGAAATGCGTACAGAGATCCCTGATAACTATCAACGTCCGTCCCCGAAACCGCCCCTCCGCGGTTGTTGATATTATTAAATGCATACCCGATGCTTGCGCCAAGCGTCAGGGCGTCCTGAACCATCCTCTCTATACCCGCCGCGATCCCGCTTACCTCGCATACATACCCGTCCTGGCCCGATCGAGGTTTCTGCGAATAATGCCCTCCAAACCCTTTCAACCATGTCCCGCTGAAAAATGAAGGAACATCGCCGGCCGAGATCCCGGTCTCTTTCATCAACCGGAACGCGGTAGTGAACGCTCCCGAAACATGGTTGGTGATGGTATTCAGGGCTTGCGTGGCGGAATAAAAACTCGTACCCGCGACCGCACCGCTGCTTTCCGGGGCGATATCCTTGAGCGCGGAATCGACTTCCGAGCTCGAGCCGAGCGTATCCAGCGTATTGAGCACGGTCAGCATATCCCCGGATGCGGAAGAACCTAGTGATTCGAGCGCCTGGGCTGCGGGAGCGGCAGAAGAGCCGGAAGAGACCAGAGTATCATAGGTATTAACGCGGCTGGCAGTAAGAATAAGATCACCGGACGAAGACGAAGCAGTGAAGTTCAGCACATTACTGTTATCGCTAAGGGATCCGGGAACACCAACCCCCGCACCGCCGCCGCCATCAACCACCTTGAAGGTAGTTCCGTCAGCGACATATCCACCCACGTTTACGGTAAGACCGCTGGAAGCCGAGACCGCGGCATTTCCCGCAGCGGCAATATGACCGAAGGTCGAGGCACTGTCGATCGTCAGGGAAAGACCGGTTCCAGCTCCCTGCGTATAAATACCCGTACCCGTCAGGGTCAATGCTTTACTGCCAAGGCTCAAAGAGGAAGTCCCTGCGAGGGTAAGGTCACCCGCCATGGTAACATCAGACGCCAAAACTATTGCAGCTGCGTTATTTACGGTAGTAGTGGTGGCGCCGACATTGTGTCCGAGAGTGAAAGTACCGCCGTCAATATTGAGGGCCTTGATCTTGTTGCCCGAAATGCTGCCGACAGTACCTCCTGAAATCGCACTCCCCAGATACGTCAGGGTGCCGATGTTATTGGCCGATGAGGTCACTGTTCCCGTAAGTCCATATCCGGCAGGTATTTTAAGCTGATTATCAACCGCAAAGTTTATGGTGGAAGCCTTAACATCTCCTCCGCTTACCGTTACGATCTTTCCTGTCGTTCCTGACCCGATAGTCAACAACTTGAGACCGCTTCCAGTATTCCCAATACCACCGGTCAGCGTGCTGGCCCCTGCCACAGTAACAGTCCCCTGCCCGCTCACCGCATTAGTGACGTTGACGGTCAGGTCATATCCGTCAGAAAGGAGAAACGCGCCATCCCCGGAAAAATGCAGAGTAGTGCCGGCAAGCCCCTGGGTTGCGCCAAGGGTCGCCGCGCCGATTGTAGTAGTCTGGACGTACAAAGGGGCGCTGGCGGTTACGGTCTTAGCGGCCGTGCCGTTTATATAGAGCGCTTTCAACGAGTTCCCGACTCCGGCTTGACCCAGGGACCCGGATATAGCCGTAGTCCCTTCGGCCGAGACCGTTCCCCTTACTGCACCATTCGTATTCGCGCTCACTCCCGCGGTATTGCCGATATCTTTTGCATCGGGTACGCGCAAAGTGAAATCCCCGAGAAAGGAAAGCCCTGCCCCTTCCCCGCTGCCGTCTATATCGGTGTTAGATAAGATATCCTGTGGGGAAATGACTATACTCGCAGCCACTCGCACTAAGGACAGATGAGGAAAAAAGGATAAGAAAATAAAGGCGGAAGCAACGGACAGTATACGGCAGGAAATTCTTACTCTCATCAATCCACCTCCAGATTGTGAAGAGTTACTAAGGAAGACTTATCTTATTGTAACGGAAAGACGGGGTCCCGTCAAGAACGGGGCTTCTTGATGGAGCAGGTCAAACGAGTGATCTTGCCCGTCATGGCGAAGAACACCGCCAGGCCGAAGCACATGATGATACACAGGGGAACGGAGAAAAAGGAGAAAAGGAACGCCAGGAAATAGAGCGGCGGACGGACGCGGAACTGCTTCGAGATGGCATCCGCGGTACAGGTATCGACCGAACGGTCAAGAAGGCGGCATTTCTTGGACGCATGGCGCCAGAGCAGGTTAAACACCAGCGCCACCAGGAAAAAAGTGCCCGAATAAAGGGCTGCAGCCACATTCGCCTGGGGGGTGCGGATATACTCCGCCAGCACGGCAGTGGGGAAAGGAATGAACGTGACCAGGAAAAGCAGGGAACCGTTCGAGAAGAGGAACCGGTCGTCGCTGCGGCAGATATAATTGAAAAGCCGGTGGTGGTTGGCCCAGATGATGAGGATGGTGCAGAAACTGATCACGAAGCCTATGTAGGCGGGCCAGAGATTAAGCAGCGCGGGCAAGAGCTTGCCCCCGAAGGCATGCAGATCCGACTCATGGGGGACCTTGATATCGATGATCAGCAGGGTGATGGCGATGGCGAATACCCCGTCGCTGAATGCCTCGATCCTGCCGGTCTCCTTCTCTTCCTTCAGGTGCTCTTCGTGCAGGTGCTCCATGCTCCCCCCTTATGCTTTGCATTTTACCCTAAACGCCGCCGATGCACAAGCCCGAAATGGAACCCTTTTTCATGAACGCTTTGCGCCCGGCCGCAGGGGTTTTACGGTAGCGCTGCAGCACCGAAGCGATGTCTTGGCGCGTCATCCAGCGGGTGGAGAACTCCGTACCCGGGGAAAGGTATGCCGGGCGTTTCCGCCGCTCTACCCGGATGCCGAAAGAGGCCGGACGGCGCGTAAACTCCGTGCCAAAGAAAAGATTCATCTGCTGGCCGCCGGAGTTGCCGCGCAGAGAGATCCCCAGGCCTTTCAGGAAACCGACGGTACGCAGGCAGGACTCCTTGGACTGGAAGGGAAGGCCGCATTGCGTGAAGACCTCGACCTCCATCCCCAGGGACTGCGCACGACGCACCTTTTCGGCGAAGGAGGCCGGATCGATGCGCTTGCCGATGGCGCGGTTGACCGCAGGATCGATGGATTCCAGGCCGAAGGCGATGCGGCGCACCCCGGCTTTGGACATGAGCGCCAGCAACGCATGGTCGACCAGGTCATCCCGGGTTTCGCACCAGATCTGAACCTTCCATTTCATGCGGATGATCCCCCGCATGATCGATGCCGCCCTGCGCCGGTCGACGGTAAAAGAAGGATCGGCGAAGAAGAACTTTTCTATCCCCGCGTCGATGCACGCCGCCATATCCTTAAGGACGCGCGCCACGGAGTGCGTACGGAAACTCCTTTTGAACGCCTCCGGGGTATAACAGAACCTGCAGGCATACGGGCAGCCGCGGGACGTCAGCATGGCCGCGGTAGCATGCCGGGTAAGATCGAACACCCCGGACGTATACGGTGAAGGAAAACGGTCCAGGTCACGGGTAAGGGGCGCGGAAGGGATATCATGGATCCGGCCGCGGGAAAGGAAGCATATCCCCCTGACCTTCGAGATATCGCCGTTTCGCCGGAGGCAGGAGGCCAGCGCCGGCATCACCGTTTCCCCCTCCCCCCGCACCAACACGTCCACGTTCGGCATCTGGCGCAGCGCAGCCGAAGGCATGAAGGTCACCTGCGGCCCGCCGAAGACGATCACGATAGCCGGATCGATCATCTTGACCAGCCTGGAGAGCTGCAGCGCGACCTTGATATTGGCCTGATAGACGCAGAAGGAAACGATGCGGGGTTTGTAGGAGATGACGAAATTGGCCACTTCCTGGCCGGTACGGGTGGAGAGCGACTCGACCTCGCCGAGCGCGCAGTCGAATCCGGCGGCTCGCAGGGACGCGGCGATATACCCCTGGGAGACGGGGAACAGGTCTCCCCCCGTCGGCGGCAAACTATACAGCAGTATCTTCATCTCAGGGACGGTTCTCAAACACGGTATAAACTGTCCCCCTCCTTTTATTTATTCCCGTCGAGCCAATATAACGCATCTGCAATACGCGTAAAATGTCCCCTTTTCTACCGAGGAAAGGGGACACTTTTAACCGTAAATCAGAACCGTCCCTACTTGGTAAGGGTTTCGGAGAACCACTCTTTGACCGTAGACAGGAATTCCGCAGACTGCGGCTCTTTGCGCAGCAGATATTCCGCATGCGTGCCCTGCTTGATGATCCTCAGCGCCTTGCGCCCCGGGGTCCTTTCAAAAAGCTCGAGGGAATGCCGGTGATCGATCACCCAATCCTTATCCCCGTGGATGTAAAGGACGGGGCAGGTGATCCTGACCGCTTCCTCCTCCGGCCGCCGCTTCTTAAGCCAGAAAGGCCCGGGACGCACCCCCTTGCCTTTCCGCCCCTCCCGCAGGTTATAGATGATGTCTTCCTCAAAATCCAGATTCCAGAATTTGAACTCGATATCCTCAAAGGAGCGGGGAGCGCTGACCACGACCAGGGATTCCACCACCGGATTCCGCGCGACCGTCACCACGCCGATCGCTCCTCCTAAAGAAAACCCGATGAGCCCCAGGTGCCGGTAACGTGCCTGCCCATATTCCAGCACCGCCATAAGGTCAGCCGGCTCCTGGGAAGCCCAGGTAAAAACCCCCGGACTCTTGCCATGGCCGCGGTAATCGAACATCAACACGTCGTAATCCGCCAGCAGCGCATCTTTTAGCTTGAGCAGCAGCGTCGCCTGCGCGCTGTTGAAAAACCCGTGCGAAATGATCACGCACGCCGCATGACCGGCCTCATAGTGCACATAGTGTATCTTCTGCGTGCCCGCCGAATCCAGGAATCCTTCGTGTATGGGCATAGGTTATCCGATCAACTATTCCCGCGCCGAGGAGATCACGCTGAGCATCTGGCGGTGGATGAGGCCGTTCGAGGAAACGATAAAAGAAGGCTCGTCCAAGGGGACCGGCTCTCCCTTACGGCCGGTGACCTGCCCGCCCGCCTCCTCGATCAGGAGCTTTCCCGCGGCAAAATCCCAGGGGCTTAACTTGTGCTCCCAGAATCCCGCTGCCCGCCCGCAGGCGACGTAACAGAGGTCCAGCGCCGCCGCTCCCAGCCGCCGTATCCCCAGGATATGTTTCAAATTGAACAGTTTTATAGCCTCCAGCGTCTCGATCATGTCTTTACCCCGGTCATAATAGAACCCGATGATAAGCATGGATTCCTTCAGGGTCCCGGCACTGTTGACGGACATGCGCTTTCCGTTCAAGAACGCACCCTTACCTTTGGCCGCGTAAAAAAGCTCGCGTTTGATCACGTCAAACACCGCCCCGGCGACGATAGCATCCTTATACTTAAGCCCTACCGACGCGCAGAAGATGGGGATCCCGCAGGCAAAATTGTTCGTGCCGTCCAGGGGATCGATGATCCAGGTATACTCCGAAGCGGTTTTCCGGTACTTGCTCTCCTCGCCGAGGAAGTTATGGTCGGGAAAGCTCCTGCGGATCAGGGAGACCGCCGCCGCCTCGGCCTCCGTATCCGCCGCAGTGATCAGGTCAAAGGAGACCTTCTTCTGTCTCACCTTTGCGGTCTTTTTCCCGTAATATTTCTTGTGCACTGCGCCGGCCTTACGCGCCGCCGCGATCGCTACCGATAAAAAATCCATAAAAAAACCTCCGTGCATATCCTGGTATCATTGTAAATTAATACGCGGCAATTGCAAGCGTTTCGGCGGGGATGAGATCATTCCCGGCGGAAAAGCCCGGCGTAGTGCCCGTACCCCTGCGCCTCCAACTCCTCCAACGGCACAAAACGCAGCGCGGCGGAATTCATGCAGTAGCGCAACCCCGTCGGGGCGGGGCCGTCGTTGAAGACGTGCCCCAGGTGGGAATCCGCGTTCTTGCTGCGCACCTCGGTACGCACCATAAACAGACTCCGGTCCTTCTTCTCCACGATATTATCCGGCTCAAGGGGCCGCGTAAAGCTCGGCCACCCGGTGCCGGAATCGAATTTATCCAAAGAACTGAACAACGGCTCTCCGGAAACCACGTCCACGTATATCCCGGGCCGCTTATTATCCCAGTATTCGTTACGGAACGCCGGCTCCGTCCCGTTCTCCTGCGTCACCCGGTATTGCAGCGGAGAGAGAGTGCGTTTCAACCCTTCCTTAGCCCCCCTCTCTCCGCCAGTACCCCCGCCTTTACCTTTAGAATGATCCCCGGCTTCCCCCCAGACCTTCTTAAGATACTGATCCCTCCCGGAATTGAACCGGTAGAACTTATACTTGACCGGACTTTTCTTGAAATAATCCTGATGGTACGCTTCCGCGGGATAGAACTCACCCGCCGGCAGGATCTCCGTCACGATCGGCTTAGCATACCGCCCCGCCGCCGCCAGCGCATCCCGCGAGCGCAACGCCTCCATCCTCTGGGCATCATTATAATAAAATATGGCCGAACGGTATTGCGCTCCGCGGTCCACGAACTGGCCGCCCCCGTCAGTCGGGTCGATCTGGCGCCAGAAGACGTCCAATAGCTGCGCAAAGGACGCTTTCCCAGGGTCATACCTCACCTGGATCACTTCAATATGCCCTTTGCGCGCATAATCTTCGTAGGTGGGATCCTTCCCCGTTCCTCCCGCATACCCCGAGACCACTTCCGCCACTCCCGGAAGGACCTCAAACGCCGATTCCATACACCAGAAGCACCCTCCCGCGAACAAAGCCTTCTCCTCAGCCATGACCATACCTCCCGGTATCAGGACCGCTCCGACTGCCGCCGCCGCAAAGAACGCCCTAATGACACGTACAGCACGACGCACAATGTACTCCTTCATGCGCACTCCCTTCAAGCGGAAATCCCGCTTCCCGGTATTCCTTAAGCCCGCCCTTATACTCCATCACGTTGCGCAGCCCCAACGCCTCCAGCTTCCTGGCCGCCAGCGTGCTGGCCGTACACTCGAAACTCGCGCAATACACCACCGGCACGGAACCTTTACCGATGATCTCGGCAGCTCCCCGGTCTATTTCCGACAAAGGCAGGGATATCGCTCCCGGGATATGTTCCCGCTCATAACTCTCAACAGGCAACACGTCGATAAGGGTAAACCGCTCTCCGGCACGGCACATCAGCATCAACTCTCCAAGATCTATTCTCCTTACCATGGCACCCTCCTTTTTATCTTCACTATTTAGATGCCGGAGGAGGCAAATGGTTTCAGGATCGTTTCCGGTGCAGAAAGGAGACGATGCGGGTTTTAAGCTCGGGCGGGATATCCCGGCACTCCAGGCTGCCGGCGATACGGACGGCGGCCATATACTCCCGGAGGAACCGGTTACAGGGATCACACCCTTTAAGATGCGCGCGGAAGGAAGCGCGTTTTGACGCGGGCAGCGTTTCCATGGCATACTTGCGCAAAAACCCCGTCCAGATGCCGCATGACGCCTCCTGGACCACGGCCGCCTCGGGCCGGTCCTGGAAATACTGCCGCATCTCCTCCTTCATCATCAGATACGCGCGGTGCAGCCGGGTCTTCAGGGCTGACTCGCTGCAGCGCAGGATCGCGGCGCATTCGGATAAGGGGAGCTTTTCGAAACGATGCAGGAGCAACGGCATGCGGTAACGCACGGGCATGGCCCGCAGCGCGGAGTCCACCCGCTCGCGCAGTTCCCGGCTGCGCAACTCCTCGTCGGGAAGCTTGGCCCAGTCCACCGCCACCGGGTAACTTCCCTTGAGACGGTATTGACGGTATGCGCCGGCGTTGCGGTTCAGGCGGGAACGGGTGCGCAGCAACTGCAGCGCTTCGTTATAGGCGATACGATAGACCCAGGTGGAAAATTTGGCCCGGCCGCGGAAACGTCCGGAAAAACGCAGGACCTTCAGTAACGTATTCTGCAGGATATCCTGGGCATCCTTCTCGTTGCGGGAAATACCCAGTGCCAGGTGATATATCCGGCTGCCGTACTCCCGGAAGACGTCCCGCGCGGCGACTTCCGCGGAACCGGACGGATTCATTCAACTTCCTCGCGCACCCGGGCACGCAGCGCCTTGACCGCGGCATGGCGGTGCTTGACCTCAAGGATGTGGTCCTTGGAGGAACGGCTGCGGCGCCTCTTCTGGCGGCGGATCTTTTCGAGGATATACCGCTGCAACCCTTCTTTTTTGCGTTTGGCCACTTCGATCTTCTGCAGCAGCAGCTCCCAGGCATGGATGCGGTTCTGGGCCTGAGAACGCTCCTTCTGGCACTTTACCTCGATACCGGTCGGCTGGTGACGCAGCCATACGCACGTGGAAACCTTGTTCACGTTCTGGCCCCCGGGCCCCTGGGCGCGCACGAACTTCTCCGTCACATCCCCCGGCCTCACCCCGGCCCTGGCCATCAGCAATTTCAATTCATTGCCGCCCGCACCCGATCTGCGCTCGCTCCGCTCGCCCATCCGACTCACCCCTTTCCTTCACCGGGATGCATGAGCTGCTTCCTGATCCGCAGCTCCCGCAGCATGGACCCGTCAAGCACCGTCCTGGGCAGATTGACATACGAAGTGCAATGACGGCACAGATGCGGTACCTTCCCTTCAGCCCAGGCCTGCCGCAGTTTCGCCACATTATGCCCGAGTTCGCGCAGGGAATGCGTCCGCACATGCCCCACCACCAGATCGCTCTTCCCGAAAGGCTCGCGGCACACGCACGCCACGGCCGTACCGTCCACATGCACTCCCAGGTCCGCATACAGGTGCAGACAGGGATACGGCTTGCGCACGTCCTTGATCATCTTCATACCCGGGAGCAGGTCTTTCTGGGTGATCATCCCTCCCCAGTTATCGAATCCGTGGGAATGATACTGCACCCTTCCCTGCGGCAGGAATTCGCGAAGTTCCTTGTAAAAAGTAAGCCCCGGGATGTGCCGCACCGAGCCGGTAGTCCGGCAATACACCGTAATGTCCAACGGTTTCCCGGCGTTCCGGCGGGTACGCAGGATCGTCAGCAGACTTTCCCGCACCTGGTCGAAGGCGTCTACACCGAACACGGCACGGTAACTTTGCCTTTCGAACCCCCCGATCGACACCATCAGGCGTTCCGGCCCCTCCAACGCGATCCTCTCCGGCCCCAACGCCCTGGCGCCGATAAGATTCGAGACCATCACCTGGGCTTGCACTTTTGGTACGCGATTGACGATCGCCAGATGCTCCCAGAAACGCGGATCAGCCAGGGGATCGCCGATCCCTAAGGATATCCCGATGTGCCGGCCGCCGATCTTGCCGTACTCTTCGGCCACAAAAGCCAGCAGATCGTCATCGATCACTCCGGGAGAAGGATTGAGCCTGGAAGGGCAAAACACGCAGCGGGAGTTACAGATGGAAGTGAACGCCACGCTTAAGTAATTGGGGAATTCGCTGGCGGCGTCTTCATACTCCGCCACGATCGAGCTTCCGTCGCGCATCGCGGAAGCATACCACACCAGGCGCCGCTTGATCCGGCGTGCCAGCGCCTTCAAATGATCGACCCCTGTGGCTGAACGCATACTTTTAAAGCGTCTTACGCGTCAACACCGTTTCCTTGAGCGGATACCGCTTACAGGTGAACTTCGGTCCTTCGGGACAATACCCCAGCGCCTCGCATTTGGCGCCCGCGTCCGCAAAAACCTCCGGCAGTATCTCCCGGCACAGGCGCAGCATCTCGTGAGCCAGAGCCCGGATCTCCCATTGTGCGCGGATACAGCAGCGGTGCTGGAAGAAATGGAGCAGCTCCCGGCAGTTCATGGTCACCACGATCTTGGTCTCGGAAGCCTGCGGCAGGACAAAACGCGCATCCTGATTCGCGGCTTCGCCCGCCACCCCCCGGATCTTCAGCACCCCGAGCAGCCTGGTATAACTAAGCTGTATCTCTTCCATCAGCCGGACGAACTCCTTGAGCGCCTCGGGGTCCTGCTTCAGGGAAGGCGGGACCACATAATCGAACCCGGTCTCCTTGACATACCGCTGGCTCTGCTGGGAGTAAGACGCCAGACGATGGCGCACCAGCTGGTGCGTCAGCGCGCGGGATACCCCCTCCACCGCAAAGGTGAATTTCACGTGCTCCAGCGGGCTTTCGTGGCCTGACGCCACCACCTTGCGCACGAACTCGGCCTGCTTGACCGGGTCAGCGGCGGACTCGTCCAGGATATCCCCGGCGAACTTCTCGGAATAACACTGCCGGCAGGCAGCGTATATCAAACCCAGCGCATTGGAAGTACTCTCCAACACGCGGACATGCAGCGAACATTCAGACATGAGCTACTCCTCCGATATCTTTTTATTATATTGAATAAACCTCTCGAATGCAACTTGTTTACGAAGCGGCGCTTATGATCTGCGGCGGAGGGACGGATAGAGCCTGGCCCGGACCAGGGAAACCACCGCCCCCCGGGAAAACCGGTGATTGCGCATCAGGACCCGGGAGATCCTCCAGGGCGGAACCAGGGGAAACGTCGACCAGTACTCCGACATCCCCATCCTCCTGCGGCAGGTATCGTATTTCACGCGGCTGTAGACCGCAACAAGGTACGGCACTCCCACGGCGCCGGCGATATGCGTGATGCCGGTATCCCCGCCGATGTATACATCCGCCAGGGAGACCACCCGTGCCGTCTCCTCGATGGTAAACCCCTGGCCCGTCACGTCGATGACCCGACCAT
Organism: uncultured Planctomycetales bacterium; assembly: GCA_964487475.1. Taxonomy (GTDB): domain Bacteria; phylum Omnitrophota; class Gorgyraeia; order Gygaellales; family Profunditerraquicolaceae; genus CAZAPM01. Next base: position 13,755 of record CAZAPM010000017.1, on the reverse strand, counting down.
CAAAAGAAGGCAGCCGGTTCCCCATATCCCTACCCACCCGGATGATCAACAGATCCTTATGCCTGGTTACCAGCAGCCGGCACAACTCCTCGAAATCCACGAACCGGTGGTTACGTACCTTGTCGTACGCGGCATCCTCCAGGATATGGATCACCACCTTCTTGTACTTGCGTAAATCACCCGTAAAGGGGATCCTCTTGCGCACCGCACCGGTACAGGGAAGGCTGACCGCCGGAAGGAAAAAGGTCTTGGCGTAATGCTGGGAGGTGATCCAGAGGTTGCCGTAACACTTGCCGTCGCCCCAGGGATTGGCCGGGCACTGCCTGCCGCAGCCTGCGGGCTTCGGGATGAAACCCTTGATGAACCCCAGCCTGGCTATGGAACGGTCCTGCCTGATGCGGGCATACCGCGCCGTTTCCCCGACATCGACGATGCGATCCACCGTGCGGCCGTAGAGCAACGGCAGGGAGATCACGTTACGGGACTTATCCGAGATCAGATAGATGTACGCCTTGGGATGCTCGGCCCGGAAACGGGCGATAATACCCTGCGCGGCGATGCAGTCCCCGATCCGCTGGCGTTCCAGGCTGAACACCACTTTCCCATCCAGGTTCATGCTTCCTGGATACGCATGGGTATGAGGGAGATCATGGAGTTGACGCCCCGGACCATGACGTCTATCCCGCAGGGCTTGGTCAGGTAGTGGTCCGCCTCCATGGTATAGGCTTTGCGCACGGACTCCAGGTCCTTCTCCGCGCTGTTGATGATGACCGGGATCCATTTCTTGTACTTCGCGCGCAGTTGCTGCAGCACCTCGAAACCGTTGAGCTTGGGCATCATCAGGTCGAGGATCACCACCTCCGGGCTCTCGGATGCCACCTTCTGCAGCGCATCCTCCCCGTCGCACGCCGTGACCACTTCGAACCCTTCCTTGCGCAGCCCCCTCGAAAAGACCTCCAGGATGTTCTGGTCGTCGTCTACCAACAGTATCTTATGCGCCATACGATTCTCCCCTTTATATGATTTTTGGCACGAGCCCCCAGGCCGCCGCATACACGCTATCGACCAGAAATCCGATGAACCCCTGCTCCTTTTCCCGCCGCAGATGCAGGAAAAGCAAACCCGGGAGCAGGAAAAAAAGTGCGCCGGGCAGCACGCTCACCGCCGCCAGCACCAGCCCTCTTTCCAGCAATCCGAAGTTGAGGCTTTTAGGTACCGGAATGCCGGAAAAGCCCGGCAGGAAGGACTTCTTGAAAAAATACAAAAGGTAGGTACCGGCAAAGGTCGCGCAGATGAAACTGATCAGGATAAGCACCAGACGGGAATCATTATATGCCGCCCGCCACGGCGACGTTCCCCCGAAAGGGGCCTGCCCGCTGTAGCTTAAAAAAAACACCGCGCATAAAGAACCGACATGCAGCGCCTGGTCCGCCAGAAAAGTCCAGAACCCCGCCCCTATCCTCGCCTCGACCCTTATTTTCATCCGATCCAGCAGCACGTGGAACACGCTCAGCCCCGCGATCAGGGCCCAAAGGGAAGGATGCGAAAGGAAGGGCGCACATACCGCGAGAAAGGAAACTCCCACGATCGCGCCGTGCAGCAGATGACCGCGCAACCCCTGGTGCTTGCGCCTGACCACCTCATCCACCTGCAGGGGGAAATCGCCGATGCAATGCGCCAGTAATAACCGCAGGAAAAGGAACATGACATTACTATAGCACGACGGAAAAACTCCCGCAACACCATTTTCCCGGGAATGAATTACCTTGTCTTTTCACGCCAGCGCGGATATAATATTCATCAGAACTCATGAAAACCTCGCCAAAGAAGAACAGAGAGCTCCTGGCGCTTTGCCACATCAGCAAGTTCTTAGGGTGCATCGACGACCTGCAGGAGCTGCTGCAGCGCATCATGAAGGAAGCGGCGCAGACGGTCAACGCCGAAGCCAGTTCCATCGCTCTCTACGATCCCCAGAGAAAAGACCTCCTCTTCACCGTTTCCCTCGGCAAAAAAGGCAGCCAGGTCAGGTCCACCCGGCTGGCGCTCGGCCAGGGGATCATCGGATACGCCGCGCTGCATAAGAAACCCCTCAACATCCCCGATGCGGCCAAGGACCGCCGTTTCCATTCGGGAATGGACGAGAAAACGCGGTTCAAGAGCCGCGCCATCCTCGCCGTCCCCATCCTTTCCAAGAAAAAACTCGTAGGCGCGCTGGAAGTGATCAATAAAAAAGGGGGCGGGTCCTTCTCCCCGGCGGACCTCCGGCTTCTGGAGATCGTCGCCGGACAAGCCGCCATCGCCATCGAGAACGCCCAGCTCTACCAGCGCATGGTCCAGATGGAACGGATGTCCGCGATCGGGGACACTGCCAGCCGGATGGTGCACGACCTGCGCAACCCCTTCATGGTGATCGCGGGATGCGTAGAGCTCCTGGGGGACGGCACGCTCACGGACGAGGAACGGAAGAAATACTGCAAGATCGTGCGGGACGAGATCGAGCGGCTCAACGGCATGACCACCGAGGTCATGGATTTCGTCAAAGGCAAATCCGACACCCTCTTCCAGAGCCACCTCGCGGACGATTTCGTACAGGAGCTGGCAACGTACCTGGAAAGAGATTTCGCCCCGCATCACATCTGCCTGGAAGTGGAGGCGAACTACCGGGGAAAAGTGTGCATGGACAAGCACAAAATGCAGCGGGCGATCTTCAATATCAGCTTCAACGCCCGTGACGCCATGGCCGGCGGAGGGAAATTCAAGATCCAGACCAACCTGGTGGATTCGATGCTGGAATTCAGGCTGATGGATACCGGGCCGGGAATACCCGCGCAGATCAGGGACCGCATCGGAGAGCCCTTTGCCACCTCAGGCAAGGCGCACGGCACGGGCTTAGGGCTGGCGATCGTAAAGAAGATCGTCACGGAGATACATCAGGGGACCTTCGCGGTGGAAAGCTCCCCACCCCAGCCGGGCGCGTTCAACACTGCCTTCATTCTCAGGATACCGCTGGCCCCTCCGGCCCCTGCGCCAAACCGGTAACCTCGTACATCATCACCGGCGCTTCCTTCCCCTTGACCCTGATCTGTTCCAGGGGCTTCACTTCGAATCTCCCCTTCACTTTGGCAAAGGTATACTCGCTGATCATGACATGGTTATCGAACTCCCGGGTCAGTCCCTGGATGCGGGCAGCCAGGTTCACCGCATCCCCGATAGCCGTATAATTCATCCTCTCGGAAGAACCTATGTTGCCCACGATCACCTTCCCGGTGTTGATCCCGATACCTATATCCAGGGGCTCCTTGCCTTCCCGCTGCCATTTCTCGCGCAGCCGGCGCACACCCTCCACCATCTCCAGGGAGGCGGCAACCGCACGCACGGCATGATCCTCCTGCGGGCAGGGCGCTCCGAAGATCACCACGATCTCATCTCCGACGTACTTATCCAGGGTGCCGTCATGCGCAAGCACGATCCTGCTCATCTCCTCCAGATATTCGTTAAGGATCGCCACGACCTCCTCGGGCGCATGTTTTTCCGTATACGGGGTGAAACCCCTGATATCGGCGAAAAGCAGGGTCAGCTCCCGCTCCTCCCCGCCAAGTTTAAGCTTCGAGGGGTCCTTAAGTATCTCCTCCATCACGCTCCTGGAGATATACCGGCTGAACGCTTTCCTGATCCAGCGTTTCTCCTTCTCTTCGGAAGAGAAATAGAACCCGGTGACGCCGACATAGCTCAACGCCGCGGACGCAAGCGGCGCGACCACGTCGATCCATACTCCGGCCGCGCAAAATACGACCTGCGCCGCGACACAATAGAGCAGCATGATGCCCGCCGCGCACAGCAGGCTCGCCCCGGCGGAGAAGGTCTGAGCGCACACCGCCACCGCGACCGCCAGGAGCACGACCAGCGCGTGACCCGTCCAGGCCGGGGCCTTGGAGAGGAAACGGCCCTCCTGCAGAGAACTTAACAGCGTCGCGTACGCCCCCACCGCCGGATAATTGGTTTCCAGGGGGGTGGGTAAAAAATCCTCCGTCCCCGGAGCGGTCAAACCGATGATGCACACCGCATCCTTTATCTGCGGGCCAAGGATGCGGCGCAGCTCGTCGCGCTCCTGCGTGCGTTGCGGGCCGGCCAGGATCTCTTCCTGCTCCAGCGCCGCGAGCTGATACACCCGGGAGATGGAAAGATGCCGGAAAGTCTCCTGCCATTTCCCGCGCCAGTTCAAAAGCACCTGGGCCTTATCGTCCCGCGGGATCGTGCGCCAGGCGAACTCTTTCCCGGAAGTATCAAAGAAATACCGCAGTGCCAGGTGCGGATAGGCGCGCCCCTTATACTGTACGAAGAGCGGTACCCGTCGCAAGGTGCCGTCCTGGTCGAACACCGCATTGAGGTGCCCGCTTCCGGCCATGGCGTCATTCAGCTCCGGGATCGGGTACGACGCCTCTGCGGCGGCAAAAAACTCTTCCCCCTTATCCAAAAGCCGGCCGGATCTTTGCGCGAACGCCATTTCTTCGGCGACATCCCGGGCCGCGCGCTCCAGCAGGGCCTTCTCCTCAGGGTCAAAGATCCCCAGCGTCTGCGCCAACTCCCCCACAGCGATCCCCCCCTGCGCAGCGTATATGCCCTCGATCGTACGCCGCAGCAACGCCGATTTGCTCTCATAATACAGGGGCCTTATCCCGGCCGGATCCTCCCCTTCGAAGAACTGCATCGCCTCGTCAAAGACCATCTCCGCGTTGCGGCCGAAGAGATACTCCAGCTTCAACTTGGCAAAGATCGTTTTCCTCTCCTCTTCCGAAAAACCGGCAAGCGTCCTGACCATACCCGGAGCGGATGAAAAATCCGCGGAGGGATTCGCGGAGAACCAGGGAGACAACTCCTTCTCCATCGCTTTATACTGCGCGTCCCGGGCGATATCCTCCGGCGAATAGCGGAGGTCGAAATGGGTCCCGAGATATACGTTGCCCGCCTTCTTGACCGACTCCGCGAACCGCAGATCGCTTCCGGGAGAGGAAGGCTCGGAAAAGATCACGTCGAAGATGACGGCCTTCGCCTGCAGCGCGTGCAGGGTATCGATGATCCCGGCAAAAATTTCCCGGGACCACGGCCAGCGTCCCACGGCGTGCAAGGCAGGCGCGTCGATCTCGAGGAAAAGGATATCGGTGCGGGAAGGAAGCGGAGGGCGCAGCCGGAAACGCAGGTCCAGGGTCTTTGCTTCCAAAACGGCAAAAAGATCCGGGGCCGCCTTCTGGGCTGCCAGCAGGAATATTCCGGCACATGCCGCGATCACCAAGGACGCCACTGCTTTCCGGCGATGCCTGGAACCCTGGACAGAAAATAATCCCATGGATGGTCTAATTGTTAGTCCAATGTCCGGTGATCGTTACTGCGTATGTATCAACGGGGCCGGTAGTATCGAACGTCCCTTGAGTCCCCGCATCGATAGCCAGGGTCTTGGTAGGGGTCGTCCCGATGATCTGGTCGTTCGGGGCATCGATCGAGGTGACATCGAACGTGCCGGTGGCATAGGCATTATCCAGCGGCCCGGTCATGGTGAACTGAAGGAAATCACTGTGCGCGCTGACCACATTCACCTGCCAGGGGCTTCCCACGTACCCGTTAAAGGTCCCGCTCAGATCCGCGCTCCAGGTCCCGTCATTCCGCAGCTTCACCGACATATCCACGGTCTGGAGGCCGGTCGGCATCGTATACCCGCTGTCCCAAACAAGCGGTTCGAAGTATATGACATTGCTCGCGACTGAAGAAGGCTGTAACGTGGAACCGGAAACCTGATCGAAGGTAAGTGTTGACATCAACGCCAAACTCTGGGTTTCAACCGCCAGAGGCGCCGCCGCGACGATCCCTTCCGGCGCCGCGCTCGCAGGAGCATCCAGCAGGGCCGCGGGCGCGCTCTCCGCCAACCCGGCGCCCTGGACTCCGGAAAACCCTTCCCCTCCCTGGCCTGCCGCCACCGTCCCGGAGATCTCCGTACTCTGCTCGGGAGAGGTAGCCGCCGGAGGGGAAATATTACCCGCGGGATCGATATTGACGTTCTGGCCCGGAGCCACATCCTGGGTCTGCCCGGTAAGCAGGCTGGTCACCACGCCGCTTCCCCCCTCGAAGAACACCTGGGTTGCGGGCGCAGGATTATCCACCGTAGGCGCCGGCACGATCACGTCCAGCACCGTGCCGCGCACGCCGCAGACCGCGGTGGGGGTCTTCAGCTGAAAGGTCGAACGGGTACTGAGCTTTTCCACCACGCTGCTCACCCGGCCCCGGGACATCTCAAAGGTATTCTCGTAATCTCCGGTTACGGCATCCTGCTTCAGCGTCACGAACGCCAGTTCCGTTCCCGGCTGCACCAACAGGGTATTCCCGTTGGAGAGCCGCAACTGGGCCTTCGCATCCTCACCGGTCTGCAAGAGATCCCCCTCCCCGATGGTATCCCCCTGGGAAGCATCCCGCCAATCCCCTGCGCCCTGCGTATAGATACGGACGCTCCCGGAAACGGAAAGGACGCTGGCGGTCATCTGCGCCGCCCCCTTCCCGGGCACCCATTTCTTCACCAGAGAACGGCTCACATCCCTTTTATGGATGGTCATCTCCGTGTCCAGAACCGGCCGCACGGCCTGCGGCATGCCGTCTATGGGCACGATCACGCAATTGCCTTTGCCGAGCGTCGTCTTCTTATCGGGAGCTGCCGGCGCTACCAGCGCCAGGGACCCCTCCTGCACGAACACCCCGGTCTTTCCCGCCAGATACGAAACGAAGATATCCGATCCCCTGACCGCGCCCCGCGCATTCGGAGTATCGATCACGAAAGTCTCCGGCAACCCGGTCTTGGCCACCACCGCTTCAAGCTTTCCCCGGGTAAGCAGCACCCGCGCGGATTCCCGCCTGCCGTTATCCCCCATCCGGAACTCCTCCAAACTCACGCATGATCCGGGAGCGAGTTTGACCACGCTCTTATCCAGAAGCGTGATCCCGACCTTGGAGTAACTCTTGGTCCTTACCCTGTCCTGAAGGAACACGGGAGCCCCCTCTTTAAGCACCTCCGCATCCATTCCCGGCCGGGTGACATCCGCCACTCCCTCGACGAAAGTGACGGAGCCGATCGGGTCTCCTGCCGCAGCATAGGCCGCGGCCGAAACAGCCAGCACCACCCCTAGGACCAGGATACTCTTACGCATGAAGGGATCCTCCCACAGCACCGCTAAAACTGGTATTTTGCGCCCACCCCGTACACGTTCTTCTTGTATTTGTACACGCCGATGCTGGCGCCGTCATACACGTACGTATGCTGCAGCTGCACGTCGGTATTCTTCATGATCTGATACGAGAGCAGGTTCGAGACTGTGATCACGTTATCCGTGCGCTTTTTATCGTACGTCGTATTGACGCCCTTGAAATCCTCCCGGAAATAATCCGTGACGAAATGCCATTTGTATTTTTCCGCGAAGGGGACCACCGAAGTAAAAGTGATGCGGTTGCCGGTATAGTCCCAGTTGTGGCCCTTCGCATCTTCGTAATTGAAGGCATACCGCAGGTTCACGAACCCCTGCCGGTTCTTCCCGAAGAAACGGAATATCCCCGCGCCGGCGAGGTACTCCTCGCCCTTCTTCTCGTCATCCGGCCGCGAGACCGCCCAGCGGTAGTTCTTATCGTTGAACTGCAGCTGCGTCTGAAGCATGACCTCGGGGGAAAGCATGTAATTGATGACGTTGCTCAAGCCCACGGTGCTCAGGTACGTCCGCTCGTTGACGGTCACGAAATTGTAATGCATCGGGAAGGCGACGGTCGCCTTCTCCAGGTACAGGATCGGCTGCACCGGAAGGTCAACGCTCAGCATGTCATAAAAACCGATGTCGTTATGGCGGGAGCCGTAGAGCGAATACCCCGCCTTGACGCCGAAGGAATCCCCGGCCCTGAAAAGGTAGTCCCCCTGCGCGGAAAGCACGTGCTTCCAGTCGTCCTGGGTATCCACGCTTTGAGCCAGACGGTCGTCATCCGGACGGTACACCACGTTGTCGTCATACTGCAGGGTATACCCGAAAGAACCGTGGAAAGGCCTGCGGGCATCCTCGGTCCTGGTCAGTACGCTGATATATTCGTTGGCGAAACCGGCCAGGTCGGTGCCGGGCGCCCTGGTCACCACCTCGGAAAGGATATGCCTGGCCTCCTTGTAATTCTTCAGCTGTACGTTGGCCATGGCTTTCTGGTAGGAGATGCTCTGGCTTAAGGAAGGATCGAGAAGCTCCGCGGTCTCCAGGGACTGGAGCGCGGCGCGGGGATCATTCCCCTCTTTCAACAGGATCAACCCTTTGAAGAAAAGCGCCTGTGCCCGGAGTTTGTCATCCTTTTCGGCGTACTCCGCCCACTTTTTCGCATCCTCCAGCTGTTCGGTCTGATATAAAACGTCGGTCAGTTCGATGGAGGCGTTCTTTATGGGGGGCTCAAGGGTGGCCGCGGCCTCCAGGTGCGCCGCCGCATCGGGGAACTGCTGGAGCCGCTTATAGGTCAGGCCGAGAAGATAGGCGATCTCGGAAGAGCCGGGAGAGGATTCCCGCAGACGCTGCAAAAGGACGAGCGCCTCTTCGAAATCCTCATGCTGGAAGTACCAGCGGGCTTTTTGCAGGTCGTTATCGGGAAGAGGCGAAACTGCGTCGAAGGGATCAGCGGCACATGAGACTCCGCCGGAAAAATGCATTGCGCACGCGGCGAGGCACACCATACCTGCGTACAGAAGGACACGGAAAGGTTTTATCGAGATCTCCTTTTCGCTTCTCCCAACCTGTTATACCGTTGAAACTTACAGCAATATTATAGATCAAAACCCGCGCAATTCAAGCGGGATGTGAAAAAATGATCACGGCGTGTAACGCATCGGCATCTCGGTCACGAATTCACCCGAGCGGTACGCCAGACGGTAATCCCTGCGCTCCAGCCCGTGCACGAGGAAACGGCAGCGGTACAGGGCCGTGCACGTCGAAGGCGCGACAGAAAAGGAAACGGGCCTCACCGAAAGCTCGATCGTATTCCCGCGCCTGATCGCCGTGGCTTCCATGCCGGCAAGCTTGCACTCCCCCTGGGTAAGAAAAATAATCTCCAGGTCGCTTCCGATCCACTGCGCTTTTTCTATCGTATCCTCGGAGAGGGTCCTCCCCTTGCGGATCAGATCATGGGTAAAGGTGATATCCAGGGCCTGCGCCATTCCCGAACGGTCCGCATCGGCGGAAATATCGTCGTTATAGGAGCGCATCTCCTCCTCGCCGTGGAACACCGGTGTCGTATCCTGGGAACGCTGCTTGTCCCTCATCATATCTTCGAGGTTGCGCATGTTCGCGTCATGCACTTCCATCAGCTTTTCCCGCGGAGTCTTTTCATCTTCTTCATCGAGCCGTTTCCCGTATGCCGGAACGCCCAGCGACAGGACCGCCAGGACGCATGCGCCTGCCGCGATCGACCTCACGTGGAACGGAAAATTCCCCATCATTGTCCTCCCTTGCGCAAATCCAATAATTGCGCCTTATAACCCCTGCCCTGAAGCGACGACATAGGCAGGGAAGTACCCGCACCGTGCTCGTACATCCCCAGCCAAAGCCGGTACTCCCCCGGCCGGGTGATCTGCGGAAAATAGAACCGGCAGGTATCGCGGTACAGCTCCCCCTGCTCCCAGCTTTGCGTGGGGAATATCCTCCAGCAGACAGGATGCTTCACCCTCGCCAGAAGCGTGCCGCGGGTATCCTCCAGGTCCAGGAAGAACTGAATGTCCTTCTTCGGCTTGGCCAGCGCCTCCCAATAGAACACCGCATCCACGTACCCTTTTTCGAAGTCCGGGGTGAATTCGAATGCCGCCAGCGCCACCCCTTCATCCGTCGAAATCCTGCCCGCGTGTTGCGCGCTGCCTACGCCGGGCAGCGCATCGATGCGGCGGGTAAGGTCAAAATCCGCCTGCGCATCCTTCTTCAAAAGCAACAGGGAATTGACGTAGCCTTCCACCCGCCACCCCTGCCCGATAAAAAACCCCTGCAGTCCGGAATACCGCTGCGGCTGATAGAACTGCCCGAAAAGACTGGGATCGTTCATATCAATCATCGCATACGCGATATCCCCGGGCAAGACAAACTTTTTATCGGTCAGGATATGGGTCCCGGTATAGACGTAATGGAAGGAATAAAGCGACGCGCGGTTGGCCAGCCCGGGAAGGAACCCGAAGGTAGCGATAGTGCCGGCATTCTTCGGGATACGCGCGAGCATTTCCTGCGCGAGCACGGGCGGAATACCCGCGCTGTCTGAAGATGCGGGCCGGAAATGCCCTTTCCCGATAAAGAAACCAGTCCCGATAACCATTACCGCGGCGAGCACCCCTGCGGCTACCCTGCGCTTTTCCGGGATCCACTCCCGTACCCGCGCCATGCCGTAAAACGCGCTTAAGAATATGAACGGGAGCAATTCGCTGGAATAATAAAAGGTGAGGTCGAACTCCGTCGGCCGGCTGGAAAGCAGGTGCTGGCCAAAAAGCGGAGCGCCCAGCAGAAGCGTCGCCGGGCTTACGACAGAAAGGAACCCGACCGGCGCGAAAAGCTCGAAAAGATACTTCAGCTTAACGGGCGCAAGGCACGCCCTGAGCGCCTGCAAGGGATGACCGGCTATTCCGGCCAGTATCTCTCCCGGAGCGCTCCCGAACTGCGGATAGATGTTGTAATACCCCACCCTTCCCTGATTCAACCCGGGAATGACGAACAGGAACGCCGCCGCACCGTAGGCCAGCGATATCCCTGCCAGCCAAGCGCCGGCCTTCCGGGTGCGGGAAGCACTCATGGCGTATACCCCGAGGGTGAATACGGCCAGGGAGAAGTTCTCCTTAAGCGCCAGGCAGGCGAACGCCGCCGCAAGGAACCAGCCGGTCCTCCCTGTTTTAAGGAACAGGAACGCCGTAAAGAACAAAAGCGGAAAGAAGGATTCCGGATGGAATTCGTTAAGGTTGACGAGATGGATCGCGGGATGCACCAGGAAGATGAACGCGCATAACACCCCGAACCATTCCCCTCCCCTGGCGCGGAAGATCAGGTACACCGGGAACGCGGCCAGCCCGAGGGCGCAGGACTGCAGAAAGAGCAACGTATAAGGGCTGGGAAACAGGGCATACACCGGCACCAGCAGCAGCAACAGAAGGTTGAGGTGATTGCCGAAATACGGTATGCCCAGAAGCGGCGAGAAGAAATTCCCCGACGCGGCGTTATGCAGGAAATTCGCGTAAATGGCGAGATCCCAGTCCCGGTAGGAGAACGAGACGAACTTCTGCCAGGAGAAATAAGAGAAGATCGCGGTGTATATCCCTGCCCCTACACCCACCAGCCAGGGGCCTTTTTGGACGAACCGCGCTGCGGGCCGCATCTTATAAGAGGCCCCGCGATCTTAACACATCTTCAACGATGCTGCGGGCGACCTTTCCGGAAGGCTCCGCTCCTCCGGTGATATTGCAGGCGAACACATAGGTCTCAGTACCCCGCTCCAGGAATCCGACGAACCACCCCAGGGACCATTTTCCGTCAGCGCCCATGCCGGAGCCGGTCTTCCCGTAAAGCGTGCCCTTCTCCGTCCTGGAGACTTCCATGACCTCGCGCAGTATCGCGACGTGCTCCGGCGCAAAAGGCAGCGTGCCGTCAAGCAGCCGGTCCAGCAGCGCAACCTGTTCTCCGGCGCTGATCAGGATGGGGACCGTACCGGGCCGGGCAAGCCAGAAGATATCGATCCCCGCGGAAATATCCTGCGTCCCGTAGCCGATCCGCGCAAGGTACGCCTTCATCCGGTCTGCGCCGATCCGGCGCGCCAGGATCTGGTAGGCCGGCACCGCCGAAACCCGGAACGCCTCCCGCAGGGTCAGGTCCTTGTTCCACCCCTCGAAATCGCGCGTGACCTTATCCCAGGTATACCACGGCTCATCCGCGCCCTTGAGGAGCCCGAGTTCCAAACCGATAAGGGTGTTGTATATCTTGAAGGTGGAACAGGGTGGCAGACGCTGTGCGCTCCTCACCGGATCGACATCGAGCACGGCGCCGGTCGCACGGTCATGGATCATGAGCGCGGCATCGTACCCCCTCAAGAGGGACCTATCGATCTCCTGAGCAAGAACGATCGCGGGAACGGCAAGCAGAACGCACAGAAGTACGGATTTTTTCATCGGGCAGGCATACTCTCCGGATAACAAAGCGGAAACGCAGGGAGTCTCCGCTTATCTCCCCAGCTTGTCTTTCAATCTTTCCACTTCCTGTTTAAGCTCGATGATCCGCTCTTCCCTGCCCACGGAGGCCTTATAGAAGATCTCCATCTCATTCAGGCGCCGCTGCAATTCATCTTCCAGATTCTTGCGCTCGGTGATATCGTCATACGTCCCCAATATCCCGATCTCGTTGCCCTCCGGATCTATCAAAGGCACCTTGCTGGTCTTCAGCCAGATCCGATCTCCCGAGGGAGTGGTCTGAGGCTCTACGAAGTTAAGCTTTTCCTTCCTTGAACGCATGACTTCCTTATCGTCGGCCCGGTAAATATCGGCCTGCTCCCTCCACCCCATCTGGAAATCATCCTTGCCGATCAGGTCCTCCGGCTTGCTCTTGCCGGCATCCTTCGCAAAGGCTTCATTGCACCCGAGATAGTACAGGTTCTTATCTTTCCAGAATATCCGTATCGGAAGAAGGTCTATTATTCTCTGCAGCAGGCGCCTGGAATCAATGTTCTCCTTCTCCGCCTTCCTGCTCTCGGTGATATCGCGCGCCGAGGAGATCGCTCCGATCACCTGGCCCGCGTCATTCTTCAATGTCCGGCACTGCCACGCAAGCAACCGCTTTTGCCCGTCCTTACGGCGCTGCCAGCTCTCTACGTAGATGCAATCCGCGGCACCCTCAAACACCGGTTTGACTGTATTATAGGTATCCTGCTCCCCTTCGAAATAAAAAGCGGCTTGCCTGCCGATCGCCTCCGGCCCGAAGAACTCCAGGCCCGCCTTGTTCATCCAGGTATATTCCTTGTTGTTGTTCACTTCCGTGATGATCTCGGGAACGACGGCTAAGATCGCCTCATAACGATTCTGCAAATTATCAAATGCGCTTTTCTGATTCATGTCTCACTCCTGTGATATAACTCTTTTCCGGCATATTCTTTTATTTTACTCCTCGCCATGCGTAAATCAAGGGGTAATCCGGCAAAACAAAAAAGCCACTTCAGAGATATTGGCGTATCTCGAAGTGGCCCTGCGTTCCCAATATGCAACTACCCGATCAAATACCCAACTGGCTGAACATCGTTTGTTTATCCCAGTAGCCGTGCTGCGAGACGATCAAACCCTCCCGGAACCGGAACACCTCGCACCCGCGCATCGAAAAACGGCGCCCTGTCGGAGGGTGACCGGCGAACTCTCCGCGCATGGTTCCGCTGAATATCCACTCGATCGCCGCCCCGTCTTCCTGTTCCAGTGCTTTTTCAATATCGATATGGATATCGGGAAAAGCGAGAAACGTCTTACGAAAAACCTCCCGCATCGCCTCCATCCCCTGTACCGGATGCGAATATGGTTGCTGCACATTAACCACTTCCTCATCGTAAAGCTCGATGAGCGATTCCACATCGTGGTTATTATATGCCTCGGCCCACCGTGCTATAAGAAGGTTCATGTAGAAAAAGCCACTCCACGAGACATGGAGATCCCTTGAAGTGGCTTCACCGCCCTCCAACCGCGATTATTTTCCAAAAATATAACGG
>CAZAPM010000016.1:0-50365 GCA_964487475.1 uncultured Planctomycetales bacterium | reverse complement strand
CTGATCACTGCCGCGTATAAATTCAACGTGAAGCTCCCCGCCGCGTTGGTTAAATATCCCGACCGTGAGTCCGTAACGCAGGCGTTAGCTGCCAGGAGCGCGCAGGGGATCGGGACACACGCATATTCCCTGCAGAAGGGGGCGCATCAGGATAAATCCCTTTATACCGCGGCGCATAAGTTCGGCGTTGCCTTGTCTCCCGCGCCCCTGAAATACAAGTATCCTTCCCGCGAGGCGGTCGCGGCAGAGATGGCGCGCCGGGAATCGGCGGGTAAGCCCAATAATGCCGGAGCGCTGCAGCGGGGAGAGCACGTCGACCGCGGATTGTATACCGCCGCGCTGCATTTCGGGGTAGCGCTTCCCCGCTCGCCTACCGCATTGCCGAAGTATAAGGATGCCGGACAGGTGCGCGCAGAGTTGCTTCGCCGCAAAGAAGCGGGAAAGCCCAATAACGCGGTGGCGCTGGGCAAGGGAGAGAATTCGGATCCCGCGTTATACAATGCGGCGCGCAGGTTCAAGGTGAAGCTTCCCCAGGTGCCCGGAGGCCCGCTGGCCAGGTATCCGACCGCTTCCTCGGTGAGAAGCGAGTTGGCCCGGCGCACGGCACGGGGATGGAAGAACAATTACCGCGAGTTGCACAAGGGCGATCATCGGGACCGGGCACTGGCTGCCATGAGCGCCCATTTCGGGATCACGCTTCCCAAGGCGCTGCGCTTCGAGTACGAGGATGCCAGGGCAGTGCAGGCAGCGATCGAGGATCGGGTCAAGGCAGGCATTCCCAGCCATGCCAGCGCGTTGCAGAAGGGGGCGCACAAGAACTGGAAACTTTTCAACGCCGCCCGGCATTTCAAGGTTGCGTTGCCTTCGGGCGTATGGCGCTATCCGGGAAAGAAAGATGTGGTGCGGGAGATCAAATCCCGTCAGGCGCGCGGGCTGCCCATACACGCCAAAGGGCTTACCGACGGCCCTTATCGCGATCATGCGTTATACTATGCTGCGGACCGTTTCGGGGTCACGTTGCCCGGTTTCCGCCGCAGTAAGATACAATATGCGTTCGAACAGTCGCTGGCGAACGCCCCGCCTGTGGTTGCGCTCAATGGGAATGCTTCGATGGAGGAATGGCAGCAGCGGACCAGGGCCGTGGTGGATACCCGATTGGCGCCGGAGAAGGATTATAAGACCGGTGAGTCGACCCTGGGGATCGCCCTGGGAGGATTGTCCGTGCTGCGTAACCCGGAAAAGAAGGTGACCCGCGAATTCCTGGTGTGGCTGGCAGCCGCATTCCTGTATTTTTCCCGGGAGGATTCCTGGGAGCTTTTCGGGATGAGCGCGGAGGAGGCATCTGCCGCCGGTATCCCGCTGGTGTATTTTCTCGCCGAGCCTGCATGGGTCTCCCGGAATGAGCCATTGCTCGCGTTCGCCATGGTCCGTTTCTTCCTGCAGACAGGGGTCCCGGATAAGGCGAAGGAGCTTCTCGCGGCGCTGCCGGAGCAGGCGTTCGAGCCCTCAGGCGCGTTGATCGGCCGGCTGTTACGGGATATCTTCGATCCCTCCCGTCCCGGAGACGACGAGTACCGCTGGAAGTTCTCACCGCGAATGATCGCCTTCTACGTTTTGCATCTGATGGACGAGAAAAACAGGATGCGGGTGCTGCGCGCATTTCCGGCGCACCGCTTCCTCGATGTGCTGTGCGGAAAGATACTGCAGTGCGCTAATCCCGTCGACTCGGTCGAGCGCGGCGTGATCCCCGGGTGGGAGGAGTTGTGGATGTTCAATCAGATCCGGGAAGCGAGGGAGAGCAGCGTCGCTGCGCTGGTGGATTCTTTGCCGGAAACGACCAAAGATTCTTTGCGCCGCATACAGGAGATATTCCTGGAGCTCCCTACCTGGAAGCAGGCGCATTTGCGCGGTACGGACTGGTGGGTGTTCTTCAGCCTGGCAGCGTGTGTCGCTCCCGTGCGCGGCAACGGTAACGGCAACGGGCACGGGCACATCGACGTGGAAACGATCCTTCAGAAGCGCGAAAGGATCGCGCAGGAGACATTCGAAAGATTACGCGGGCGGGCACCCGTGGTCGCCGGATGGTTTGCGCAGGAAGCGCAGCAGGCAGGGGTGATGCCGGAAGCGCTGGCGGAGGCGGCGGAAAACGCGCTGAGGGATGCGGTCGGCGGGTTCAATTTTTCGCGGGGGGAAAAGTATCTGTATTTAGCAGGGTTGACCGTGATGCAGCGCGGCGCTCAAACGGCGTTGAGGATCGCGCAGGCCAAAATGCACGCCGACCCGCACCGGGCAAAGGACACCGCGAATCCTCCGAGCGAGGCGTTCAACGAGGTGATCCCTCTGGCCGGGGCGAAGGACGCGACGGTCGCCCGCAAGTATCGGGCTTCTTCTGCCAAAGAAAACGATCGTTCCTTTGATGGGGCGAACCGCAAAAAGATATGGAAGCGGCGGCAGAAGGTGATCGACCGGGAGGTACGGGCAAAGCGGACGGAGCGTATCCCCTTTGGCCACGCCGCGTTCATCATAGACTACCTTTCGCGGGAGGGGCTGGGGAATCTCGCCGATATCTTCGAGAAGATGTGGGGTAAGGGTGATATACGCTTTGTTTCTGACAGGCATGCGTATTTCGGAGGGGGATTCATCGCGTTGGATCGCAGCGTCCGCCGGGTAAGGATGTTCATCCGTGCCGGAGGATACCGCGGGCATTCGGAGCTCGAGGTGGTCTTCCATGAGTTCCTCGCCCGGTTGGGATTGCCGCATGAGCTCAACGAGACGCTCACCGGGATATTCCGCGCGCAGGGGGATATCTCCTGGCAGGTGCTGGCGCGGTACGGGTATCATTGGAGCGATCTGCGCACCATGCGCTACAAGAATCTGCCCAGGCTCTCGCGGCTGCAGGACCGGGCGATGGATGCCGGTAACAACGGCGGGCATTCTCCCATGCGGGGACGGCACGAAGAGAAGTATTTCCTGCATGAGTCGCAGGCCGAAAAGATCGAGGACCTGGTGATCCGGGATGGCTGGACCCATGACAAAGAATCATCGAACGGCTCCGGCCGGTCATATCAGGTCGCCAGCCTCTATCTGGATTCTCCGCGGTTCGACCTGGCGATGATGGTGCAAAGCGAAGAGCCGGAGTTCTTCAAGCTGCGACTCCGCTATTACGACGATTCGCCGTCTTCTCCGGTCTTCTCCGAGGTCAAGAACCGCGCCCGGCCGATCGACGTGTCAAAGGACCGCGCCGCCCTGCGCCGGGACGCGGGCGAGATGATCCTGGCGGGTGCGCTGCCGCATCGGGACCATCTTGCCTCTCCCGATGCGAAGGACTGGCAGGAGCAGTTTGATGCCCTGCGGAAGTTCTGCGATATGCTCTGGGACCTTAATGCCGTGCCGCAGGCATACGTGGTGTACGACCGGACCGCATATTTCAGGCCTTTGCCTGGCGGCGGAGTGGCGCGGATCACCTTTGACCGGAAGGTGCGGGGGTATCCCGCCCAGGGGGTATTCCACGGGTTCCTGCTGGAGCCGGCGCTGCCCCGCGTCGATATCTGGACGGAACCGGGAAGAAGGGCGGTGCTGGAGCTGAAATACCCGAAACACAAAAAGCCGGATTTCTTCCGTGACCTGGCGGTCTGGTTCAATCTGCAAAGGTGCGGGGCCCCGAAATATCTTACCGTGGTCAACGAGATGGACCGGCATTTCCCCGTGGCGCGTTTTGTTGCGGCGATGGCGGTGGCGCTCCTGGCCGCGTGCGTCCTGGGCTGGCCGGCGGCAGGCGCGGGCGTGCTGGCGCTGGCCGGGATGGCCGACGGTGCCTTTTACCCGAGCAAGCTCGTCCCCGGTCAAAATCCGAAATGGTTCCTGCTCGTGACCGAGATGCTGCCCCAGGATGATTTTTTCAAGCACACGCAGGGCGTCAAGAATGAAGAAGAGTGTTTGGGAAGGATCCTCGATCTGCAGATGCCGCCGCCGGTGTATGAAGTGCTGGCGTCTTTGCTGTGCTGGATATTCGCGCACCGGGATTTCAGGCAGGATCAGCATCAGAAGGTATTTGACGCCTGGCGCGTGCTGACCCTGACCCATGGGATCGATGAATGGCAGGCGACCGCACTGGTGTGGTTTGTGTACGCGCTTTACCGTAATGTCGATGAGCACCGTGCGCCTCCAAGACCTTCCCTGGCCGCAGCGCAGCAGCCGCGCTCCGTGCAGGGGTTTGCCATCCTGCCGCTCATGGCATTCCTTTCGGCTTCAGCCATACTTTGTATTGTATTCTATAAGGTTTTGATATGTCATTTCTCTTTGGTTCCTTTAAGCGCCGGATTGCTCTCGGCGGCGGCCAGCGTGCTTCTGGAGACAGGGGCGCTTTACGGTGTGGCGCAATGGCGGCAGGTGCGCCACCGTGCGGCGATGTTGGAGCGTATCCGTACCTTCGTTCCCGTTTCTGCTCCTGCGGTTGAGCCGGAGCCTCAAAACGCGGCGACTTTCCTGGCGGATGACCTGTGCGCCCGGTATCACCTTGCGTCCAGGCCTGCGCTGGAGGATAACGTGGAGCTGCTGCTGCAGTTACAGCTGATCGGGGATGCGGAGGCGCGCAGTCTATTGAAATTCCACCGGCTCTGGGTGCAGCTGTGCCGCGCCGCAGGCAGGGAGGTTACGGCGGAGGATTTTGATTCCGGGAAACTGTCCGGATGTTTAAGCGAAAATGACGAGGCGGAGCTGGGAGAAGCGGCTTGTGACTGCGCGTTCATCGCCGCTGAGCATGCCGGCCATCTGCCGGTATGGGAGCGCGGGAGCGGTAACGGGAACGATTCCTGGCATTCCGGGGAGCTGGACTTCGTCATGTACCATCCGCACTCCGGGATCCCCTTTGCTCAGGCGCTGACCAAGGTGCACCCTTCGGAAGTGCCGTTGTGCGCGCAGCGTGAAGCGGAGGCGGCAAGAGTGTTCGTTCCCGCAGCCGGAGAGAATCTCCATGATCCCCGTTACTTTGCCTTGATCGCGCTGCGTCACGGAAGGCCCGCGGGGATATACGGGGTAAGGGTTTCCCCCGAGTATCGGGAGATCGAGGGTAAAGGCCTTTACGTCATGCCCTGGCTGCGTCACAACGGAGTACGGGCGGGCTGGACGCTTTTGTGCACGCAGTGCGAGCTCTATGCGCGTAACGGATACAAATATTTCCATATCCCGGTTGCCCGCAGGGCAGCGGCACAGGCGTTCTTCACCCGGGTATCGGATAACAGCGGACATTTCCCGTATTTTACCCGGGCGGTGAAGAATTCCGACGGCAGTATCGATAAGGTTATCGTGCATCTTCAGGAGAGATACTTGCAGGTCCCCTGGGCCGGGAAGTTCGTGGTCCGGGACGGGGCACGTCCTTTGAACCGCAGTGAAGCGGGAGGGGTCCTCCTGGTCATGACGCTTCTGTTGGCGGTGGTATCCACTGCGATCGCGCTGCTTCCCTGGTGGATACATGCTCCGTATGCCGTGCTCGCGGCCGCGGCGGTGTTACTCCTTTTCTGCGCGGGGATATGCCGCGGAAATGCGCGCCGGCGGATCGCCAAGCTCGGGCTTTCCGAGAATGAAAAAAGCATGGCGGTGTTGCTTGCCGCTACCGCGTTTTCCGTGACCTCGCACCATCTCCGGACGAAACTCGATCCGGCGGATGCTCCTTCCCGCGCTCCTGAGGCGGGGTCGAATGAATCTGCGAGACCGCAGGCACCCCCTTCCGTGGCGCACAGGTTCCTGTTCTCCCGCCGCGCTCCTTTGGCGCAGGAGGAGCCGGTGATCCGTAACCTTACTCCCGAGGAAAAGGCGGTGGTCAAGCCGGCGCTGGACCTTTTGCGCGGGCAGTACTCACACCTTTTCTACGAGGCGCAGGCAGCGGTGGAAAGGGTGCGCGGAAGCGCCCTGACCCCGCAGGAGGCCCACGCCATCGAGGTGGAGATGGCGGCTGCGATCAGCAATACTCCGGTCGGGCCCGATAAATGCCCGATCTGGCTGGGCCGTGCCCCGGTGCTGGAAGAGGAGAGGGATATCAACGAGCATGTGCGCGCACGCATAGCCTGGTATGAAGCGCAATCCCGGATGCGCGCCGCGCCGCTGGAGTATGATGCCGGGGCAGTGCTGGATAACTTCAATCCTGACCGGAGCTCCCTGGGCCCGCACGCGCCTGCTCCTGATGCCGGAGCGTTCCCGGAGGCGATGTCCTTGTTCTGGCATGTAGGGCTTCTGGCAGCCGGCCTGGCCGCTTCCGGTGCAGGGATGGGGATGCTGGGAATTTCCCTTCCGTTCGTGCGCCAATGGCTGGTGCGCCGCGGCCTGTTGCGCGCCCCTCCGGCGCTTTCCATCCTGGCGCAGGGAGAGCGTACGTACGGCAGCGGCCGCAACGAGGAAGGAGCCAGGACCTTCCGTTATTTCATCACCGATGCCGTTCCTCGCGCCGAGCAGATCGCCGCGCTTTACTCCCGTTTCGGCGATGGGATCAATTACCTTTGGCCTGCCGCGGAGCTGAAGGGTCTTTCCGTATACCTTCCGACATATTTCCATTCCCTTGAGGCTACTCTGGGCGCCCAGGCGCTCGCAGAATTATTCTCCGGTCCAAAGCTTACCGACGATGAGGTGGTGTGCAGTTATCTCCTGCAGCTGCAGACCGAGCTGACCGCGAAATCCGCGACCCTGGATTCCTTCATTACCCATGATCGGGGTGATAAGTCTACTTTCGAGAACAAAGTGTATATCTATAACCGCATGACCATGCTCATGCGACTTACCGGGCTGCTGAACGCCGAGGAGGAGGAGTTCCTCGAGGTGTCTCTCTTCGAGCGCCTGCCTCAGGAGTACCACCGTAAAGCGCTCATCTTTATCAAGTTGAAATTCCTCGAGTATGTGCGGCGCATTCCGCTGGCGTGCCGCGATCATTCCACGGTGCACCGCCGGGCAGAACTTTCGGCCAAAGAGAAAAAGAAATTCGGGTATGTCCCCTGGCTGCGGGAGAATCTCGGGGAAAACCTGGTCAGCGTCATTGCCTTCGGTTCCTCTATCGCCGGGGAGAAATATTCCGATTACGATAACCTGCTGATCGTTAAAGACGTGGCGAAGGCGTATCAGGTGCTGGAAGGAAGGGATTTCACCTTCGATGCGCGCACCGGGGAAGTGGACGAGACCAAGCAGCGGGGGAAAATGGTCTCCTTCGTGGTCCTGCCGCAGGACTGCTGGCAGAAGTATGTGCGTTTCAACTGTACCTCGAACCGGCGTACCGACGAGAATAAAGTGCTTTTCGGAGAGGTGGACCTTCCGGTGCTTAACGACCTGGAATCCCGCGAACGGGGTATCTCGACCGCGTTCCTGAGGCTCAAGATCCTCCGTTCCGCCGGATCATGGGTCTATGCCGCACCCGGGAAACTGCTGGGGAAACCCGCGCTCTTCGAGTATTTTTCCAAGAACAATGCGCTGCTGCTTTCCGCAGGGCTTAACGCCCAGGGTGCGATGCGCAGCCGTTCCAAAGAGGAAGTGCTGCATGCGCTGCATATGCGCGGGATGTACCTGCCGCCTTTTGTGTCCCGGCGCGGCTATATCCGGCGCGAGATCTCCCGGATCGTGGAATTCTCCGCGCGGCTGCATCAGGAGTTCCTCTCCAACCGGGAATTCGATTTCTCCTTCATGACCGCCGCGGATGTACCGGCAGCGGTGAGGGAAACGGTGCTGGCGCTTGCCCGCCGCGGGGAGGGGGAGGATCCGGTGGCGGCGGCAGCGGAATTCTCCCGAAGGATCACTTCGAAGGAACAGCTGATGCAGCGGCTCGAAGCGTTGACCGGATTCCCGCAGCGGGTCGCTGCCTGGAGTCTGCGCACAAGGATCGTCCGCTGGTGGTCGCGCGCGAAGCGTTACCTTCCGAGTATCAATACCGGCGCATCGCGAGGCGTCCCGCTGGCCATGACGCGCCTGGCAGCCAGGACGGTCGGCGCGTTCCTTTTCCGTGTGGGAGTGCCTCTGCGCTGGGCGGTAGCGGTGTGTGGGGCGTTGGAAGAACCGTTATTCGCACTGCTGGTGATCACCGGCGGGACCTGGGCGCTCATGCATTGGTGGGCTCTTCCTTTCCTCGAGGCGCTCCTGTCCTCTTATGCGGTCAGCGTAATGCTGACCCCTGTTGCGCATGCCACCGGCTTTGCGCAGTGGCAGGGCGATGATTCCCTGGTCTGGTATCACCCCGAGGCAACGGAGGGGAGAGCGTTGGTGCCGGGGCTGTTGCGTATAGAGGCGGCAGCGCTTGTCATCCGTGCGCTCTATTTCCTGCCGCTGCTGGCGGCAAAGCCTGCGGCGCTGTTCTTCTCCTGGCCGGTGATCCTGGGTTTACTGGTTGCGGTGATGGTCCTGCACGGATTCTATGACGGTTGGCTCTCCCGCTGGTGGGGGACTCCGATCGCGATGATCCCCGGGATCCTGACGGGAACCGGGTATGCGGAAAATTATACTCCGGCGGTGCGTAACGTATCGGCGGAGGTGTCCACGATCCTGTATCCTGCCTGCGGTAAAGATATGCCCACCGTGCTATTCCTCCTGACCATCTGCGAGCATGCCGGAGAGGTCGTGCTTATCGATAACGAGGAGCAGTTCATAATCTCTAAGGCTCTGGAAGCCCTGTTGCGGGCGGTGCGTATATCGCAGGGAAGGTTCTCGGTCGCCGCGATAGAAGGGGAAGGTACGCGGGTGCAAGCGCAGATCCTGCCGGCGATCGGGATGGAGAGGGAGGAGATACGGGTGCGGATATCCCCGGAGCTGGGGGAGGGGGAGGAGCTTACCGTTACATTGCACGATTCATCCCTCAACCGGGAGATCAAAGTGCGTTTCCTGCACCGGGATTATTCGCAGCGGATCGACGGTCTTGCCGGCATAAGCGACCTGACGGTGGTCAAACAACCGGGGTTTGCCGGAGGGCTCTCCTATGACGACCGCAGCAGGCTGTATTACCGCAACGCCATGGCGCATACCCGGACGGGCAAGTACCTTTTGGTGGTCCAGGCCAGGCCTCCGGGATACGCCTTGATGCAGGGGCTTAAGATCGTGGAGACGAACGTCGAGCCGGAGAAAGTGCAGGCGCTCTTTGTCGTGCCCAGGATCTCGAACGTGCTTGGTTTCGGGTCGTACATCCTGATGCAGAAGACCGGGGAGGGACTTTTCGAGCACGGGTTCGTGCAGGTTTCCCCGTATCATCTTTCGCGCGACCCCCGGACCGTGCCTTTCTGCGTGAATGATGTGACCGCTCAGGAGCCCTTGTTCCGGCAGATGGTTTCGCAGGCGGCACGGCTGTTGCAGCCTTTCACTTCCCTTCCGGTCTCGCTGCGGGACTTGCCGCAAGAGGTCCCGGGTATCTCGGCAGCGGTCGCGGACCTTGGGGAGCAGCCGACGGGATCTTTCAAGCCCTGGATGTGTTTCGGCGTGGCCAAGCGTGTGGCGTATCTGGCCCGTGAAGGGATCGGTGCGCTTACCGTGATCTCCGCCACGACCGGGAACCAGGGGATCGCGCTCAGTTACGTGGTATCGCGTCTGCGCCAGGTCTACCCGCAGGTGCGCATCGATCTCCTGATCTATGTCAGCAAGGAGGCATTCGAGGAAAAGATCGCGAAAATGGAGCGGTTTGGCGCGCGTGTCGTCCGCGGTCCGTCCGCAGACCTGCCATACGAGGATTATGAACAGGCATATGCGGCTGCCAGGAAACGCGCGTTTGAATTGCATCCGGATGCGTTGTTCGTGCAGCATGCGGACTGGCAGGCGATCGAAGGGTATACGGCGCTCGCCGAAGCTACCCTTGACGCGTATGCGCTGCGGTCGAACGGGACCACCGGGGCGCTGGCGGTGATCATTCCCGTCGGAGCCGGCGGGCTGGCAAGCGGGTTTGCCCTGGCTGCCAAGTTGCGGGACCCGACGATCATGATCGTACTGGTGCAGACTACCCGGACGAGGCATCTTTTCGAATCCTTCCTTAAGGGGAGGATCGTCGAGTATTTCGATCCGGATCAACGTGAAGTGTTCTCCGAGAGCGGTATCGATACCAAGAAGCTCGAGCCGCAGGCGTTCCATATCCTTTATGCGCTGGCAGACCACGTGGTGACGGTTGACTGGCAGGACGTCCCGGCCGCGATCGATTTTTACCGCCGGCAGGGAGCGGTTGCCGAAGGAGCGGCAGTGCTGCCGTACCTGGCCTTCGGCCGGATATCCCGGGAGCTGAAGGGGTCGGGCGTTTCCCGGGCTCTGCTGGTCTCTACCGGGCGTAATGCGTCACCTGTTCAGAGTCAATTCGCTACGTCGTGCGGGTTCATGCTGCTGGCCGTGCATTTGGCCGCGGGGCCTTACCTGTGGGCGCTGGGTATCATATTCCTGGCCGTATGGTTCTTTGCCGCGGTGAGCGATCCCTGGAAGGTATCGGAAGTGCGGGGAGCGAAGCGATGGCGGGCTATGTCGGGGATGACCGCCGCTTCCTGGGCGCTGGCCGCGCTTTGGGACGCGGTGGACGGAGGAGGGATCGGCGCCGGGCTGGGAACCATCCTGCTGCGGGCCTTGATCGTTTCCATACCGCTTCTGATCATGGGCGCGCTTTGGCGGCCCGTGTATGATGCGATCGTCGATTGGCGGGATTCCCGTCGCAGGGCCAAGGCCGTAAAGAGGATGCTGGAGGGGAAGTTCACCATCCGCGCGCTTGTCGAGGGGGCGGAGATACGGGAATTCTCGGATGTACGCGCCCAGTTACTGCTGCTGGCGGATGATCTCATGTTCGTCGCGCGCCGTCTCGCGAAGTACCTTGAGGAAAGCGGTAAGTTGACCGGTCCTCCCGCGGATATCCAGGATCTCGAATTTGCCCGCAGCAGTCCCGGCGGATGGCGGTGGAGGGAGGGCCTTTCCGAGCAGATCGTGCGGCAGGCCATACGCGAGGTTCTGGAGGAACGCTCTTTGAACTTTACCGAGAATGTGCTTATCGCGCATATCATCGCGCATGAAAAGGCGCATGTGGAGGACGGATGCGTTAACCGCGAGCTTCCGGCACAGCGGGCTCATGCGAGGCTGCTGCGCGTGATGCGCGGCTTGGATATCCGTTCGTACCGGCTCGAGCGTAATGATCCCGCAGGCAGGCTGATCTGCGAAGGGTATGTGCTCAACAGGGGGGAACAGCTCAAGGTGCAGGTCATGCTGCGCTTCAATGAGCGCGCGGCGAAGGGATGCCCTGACAAGTGGATGACCGGGGATTTCGGGGAGGCGCAGTATGCCGCGGAGAAGCTGCTGCGCTCGGATCTGGTGCGGGAACTCTCCTCAGTCGAGGGGGCGGCTCCGCTTCCCTGGCAGGTGCTGGAAGAGACGATGGATGAGCTTTTCGACTGGATGGAATATACGCTGCGCTGCGGCAATTGTATCACCGAGGCAGTGGTGGAATCGCTTTTCTTTCAGCCTACTTCGGAGCAGCGTTATGAGGTTGCCGTGAACCTTTCTTCCATGACGCTTACGATGTACGCGGGGAAACCGGCAGTATCTTTGTCCGATGCGGCACTGGAGATCGACGAGAAGTATCCCTATCTGCTGGAGCATATTTTCGTCAAAAAGGTGAAGCGGATCTCCGCGCACCGCCGGCTCTGGCATGCGGTCTCCATGCGCAGGCTCGCGACCCTGCCCGAGAAGGAGCGCCGTAAATACAAGCCGCTCGCGAAGGTGATCTCGCGCCATGGTGCGGTCAAGGACGGCGACCTCGTCGCGGGGGAACCGGGCAAGGCTGCATACCATGCGTTCAGGGCCAGAATGCTCATCGGTGTGGCGTTGAAGCCTGAAAACGCGCAGGAGTTCCCTGCGCCCCTTCGCGTTCATCTGGAAGAATTATACGCTTCCCTGGAAGGGGTCGCTTCCTTGCAGTATGAATGCGAGATCCCTCCTTCGCAGAGGGAGGGCATCCTGGCGTGCATCTTCCGGATGTTCGTTTGGATGAAAGAACGGGACCGGGGATTACACGAGGCCGCCAGGCTGATCCTGGCGGATATCATCGCCAATCTGGTGTATCTGCGGGAAGCGTTGAAGTCCCAGCGGCGGGATTATGAATTCTCCGCGTACAAGAAGGCGTATTCCGCGGTGCTGGGACTTTTGCGGCAGGCTGGCGGCAGCGATGCGGCAGTGCGCGAACGGGCATTGCGCGCGCTGGCGCAGTGGCAGCAGGACTGGGAGGATGGACGGCTTTCGGTCCTGGACGGCGGCCGCGCCAATAACCCGCGGGATATCCTCATCGGGCACCTGGACCACCATAAGCTGTATCCCGGATGCAGGGAAGGGATACTGGCGTTCTTCGCCGGCCGTCCTCATCACTGGCAGCAACAGCTTATCAATCGGATCATTCGTCTTTGCCTGAACCGGGCGGATATGCACCTGGTGGACCTGGCGCGTGACATGCATGGAGACGCGCGGTTCTCCCGCACCCGGCATTTCCTCGGGAACCTGCTGCGTATCTCACCGCTGCTCATCGCCGCTGCGGTTCTGCTCTCGGTGTTTTGTCCCGCGGCCGGGGCAGCGGTGTTGTTCGTCGGCAGCGTGCACGGAGGCCGGAAAGGTGAGCCGGGCGAAAAAGGGTTCGATGGACTGGTGGATAGCATTATGGGTGCCGGAGCGAGGGCTGCCGCTGCCTGCGCTCCCGAGGCGCTGAAAGAGGCGGTCGCCGAGTTGCGCGGGCAGTTCCCGCCGCAGAGTTTCGGGATGGTGCCTTTTATCAAGAGCGGCCGGCCCGTGTTTACCGAAGCGACCGCACGGGAGCTTAAGTGCGGAGATTGCTGCGTGATGACCTTCTTCGTAATCGAAGCGCTGTTGCATCGTTTTCCCGGTGTACCCGTCGAAGCGGTGAGCAGGGTCATCTCCTTTGGTCCGCCCACGACCCACATGCAGGCGAGAATCCTTACCTCCCGGGGCTGGTATCTCGTAGGCATCACCCCGGGGGACCTGCTTCTCTTTCCCGAAGGCATGGTCCCGGAAGAGGATTTCCTTCGCCGTGTCCCATGTCGGGATATCGGGAGGGTTTCGGCCGCCGCGTTTATGGCGCAGACCAGAGAGCTTCTTTTTACCAAGACCAGGGAATGGTATCTGCGCCTGGGCATCCTGCAGGAGCATCTGCCGGCTCGTAATATTGACCACATGGCCTGGTGCTCGTGCCGGGGTGAGTTTACGTATTTCGGGTTGTGCGCGATACAGGATTTGCAGGTATCTGCGCACACGGCACCCAGGAACGAGTATCGCGTGGTGGTTATGGTGCACCAGGATGATTTTAAGATTTTTCAGGAACGGGTGCGTCACGCGGGCCCGGCCGGGCTGTTTGATGCGATCGCACAATGGCACGCGCAGGACCTTTGTGTCATGGGGGTGATCCAGGAGGACGCTACCGAAGGGAGAATTCTGCAGGCAGCGTCGTACGCGCGGGCCGAAGCTTTGTACCAGCTTATCGTGGCGCTTCCCGAGAGCCATTTTGTGCGGGCATGCGCTTTACCCGAGGTCGAGGGGCTGCTGGATGAAGTCCATGCCTGTTTCAGGGCAATGCCTCCGGCGCGCAGGGCTGGGAAGGCCGCAGGTGAAGAATCGGATATCGCAGCGTATATCTCCTCCTGTCCGGCGATCCCGCTGGATACGGCGGTGGGGGGCTATACCTTTCATATTCAGGAGTTCTTCAGCTATCCGCAGTCGTGCCAGGAGGTGATCATGCGCCTGGCCATGCGGGGAGTGCCTTCGAGCCAGGCAGTGCGTATGCTCGAGGAAACGGTCGGCTTGGAGTTTAGAGGCAGCGAATGCCGCGTGTCTGAGAATCAAATCCGAAGGGGCGGTAAAGGTATCACGGCAGTAAGAGGTACAGGGATAGTGCACGGCCGCTTTCTCCGGCACGCGGAGGCAGCGGGGAAATCGGTCCTTTTTACCGGCTTGATCGATAAGGTCATGGCCGCCCACAACGGGACCCGGTGGAGCCCCAAGGATGTGTATGCCGCGTTAGTCGCGTACTGGATGTATGCCCGTCTTGCCCAAAACCATCCCGAAGAGACCGCGGCGGTGTTCGAAGATGCGATCGATGCACAGGGGTTGCTGGCTTCTTGCCGCAGCGAGCTGCTTTCGGAGGAGCGCACCGGCCGACCGCTCCCGCAGGCCGGATCGCCCAAGGGATCCCGGAGCAATGCGAAGATATGCCTCGCGGAAGACGTTTCTTTGCCGCAGCCGCTTATTGAGCGCATCCGAAAGATCGTCACTACTGATTTTCGCGACCTCCGGCCGGGGATAGATTACGACTTTATCGAAGGGCGCAGCCTCTATATCGACGTGGTCAAGCTCCTGGGTGCTCCGGTGCTCTGGCAGGGCAAACCCCTCGGATGCCTTAAGCTCAAGGGAGCGTGTTTTAACGGAGATGAAACGCTGCTTCCTTTCGACGGTCTATTTCCGCTCATAGTCGATTTCGGGCCGCGCGGCGAGATCGTGCGGCAGCATCTTAAGCAGAAGAAACCGACCGGCGCAATGACCCTGGATACGGTGGATAACGAGCTCGTGCTTACCGACTTGGCCTGGCGAAACGGTCTGTATATGGCGTTCCCTGTGGGCAAGGCGGAGTTCGGGGATCTTTTGTATGAAGGGATGAAGCTCGGGGTGCTCATACTCGGCGTACCGCTGGGCCAGGATACCGATTTCCGCAGTGCTCTGGCACAGATGTCCGGCAGAGGCGAACGCGGTTCCGGTGACGTGTTCCATTTTTACATCGAGCATGAAAAGACCAAAGTCAATAGGGATAAGATCATTGCGTTCATACGGGACGCGGGAGCGGCGTATTGTGTACTGCATGATATTGGCATCAGGCACAACATGGCATCTTTCGGCAATATCCTGGCCGCTCCGTTCGGCCGTGTCCGCATCAGCGACCTGGAGTATTCGCAGAGGATGGAAGAGGGGCCTTTGGCCCGAGAGGTCGCCTGGCGGGTCAATGATATCCGGGGGTATTTCACCGCGCTCGAGCGTTCGCTCGCAGCGCAGCTGATCACGGATTTCCGGGAGCGTTTCGGCATCGATCTTCATCAGGAATTTGTCATCGGGTACCTGAAGAAAGGGATCCCGCGTTTCGGTGAGCGCTACGCAAGTCAGCGGTTGCTCAACGGCTTGCTGGCCACGCTAAACGACTATGCGGGCGCGAACAGGCAGGAGGATCTCCTCGCGCAGGACGATCTGTTGCGTGCGCTCCGGGATACGGTCGCCGCCGCTCCTTCACGCATGCGCCGTGACCGTCTGGTACAGGGGAAATTCGGGGCGGTTCTACCGGGAGACAGGGTTGAGGATCTGGCCGGGAGAGACTCCGGTATGCCGAAGGAGATGATATCTCTGACCGGCGCGCATTCCGTCGACCTGACGATCGACAGGGAGGCGGTTTCGGCGATGGAGAGCGCGGACCGGGAGCTGTTGTTCCAGCTTTTGACCGGGGATATCGAAACGCAGGAGAGGCTGTTAAGAAGGTATCCCCTGCAGGTACAGCAGCGCTATAAGGATGTTGCGCTGGGAAAAGGCGTGGAGGGGAGGACTTTATACCTTATTCTTTCTAAACCGGTTATCTGCAGGGGGGTCAGGATCAGCGTGCTGCGATTAAAAGGAGTCAGGCCGCGGGTCGGTCCGGATGCAAAGGTGGCGGAATATTACGGGTGGGGTTGGCTGCCGCGCGTACTGGGCATTTCCCGTCCTTCTACCATCACCGTTATTCCCGGAGCGGCCGATCATCCGGCGGGAACCTTGACGTACGACGGCGCGTTGATGGAATTTTCGGTGATGGAAGCAGCCCGGGCACCCGAATGTCTTTTCCGCACGGATTATCCGGTCGGGTTCGGAGAATATACGGGATTGCACGGACCGGGTGGCCGGCTGGGATTCGTGATCTGCGGGATGGGTTCGGAGGATTTCCGGGTCGATACGCAGGACGCGTTTTCCGCAGAGGGGATGTTCGGGATGTGCGCGCAGATCAATCGTCTGGACGCGGTCGCGGAGTCGCAGGTGCGGCCGTTCCAGGTGCGTATTGCAGCCGGCCGCGAGAGTGCATTCGCCCGCGGAATAGGCCGGGCATTCCGGGCGTTCCATGATGCCGGGTTCGCGCATCTGTTCCCGCATTTGGGCAATATGGGCGTTCCTGGATCGGGGGAGGGGATCATTATCCGCGATCTTAATACGGCGGTACGCATCGATGCGGCGGATCCGTCGGAATATCGCGCGGGCATGCGGTTCATGGATGTCGCCCGGATCTTAAGCGAGTTGCTGCAGTTCAAGATCGGCCGGACGGTGGATGACCACGAATCCGAGGCGTACTCCTACGGCCTGGACCGGTTAGTGTTGCCCTTCCTGGAAGGGTATTTCCATGAAGCTGACCATGCATCCGGCGTATTCACCCGAATGGCCGAGGCATGCGGCAGCCGGGACTTTCTTGACCGTTACCAGCAGCTTCTGGGGATTGCGTACTCCGGCATACAGATCGATTCCGATGTGTTAACCGTGTCGCATCCCCAGTTCGGCCCGGTGTATGCATTCCTTTGCAAAACCGAAGCGGTTGTCTTGATCCGGCCTGTAAAGGCGGGAAAAGAGTCTTCCGCGTCCAGGAAATTCGCGCGCGATGAGGAGGAGGCTCCTGACCTGCTTAAGGCCGCGGAGATATTGCTTTCCAAGGGGCTGCTGCGCCGGGTCCGCTCCGGTGAGTACCGGCAAAACGGTGAGAATTGCGTGGCGATCGCGCGTTTCCTATCGGAGAAGTTAGGATACCGGTATCCTTTGGAGCGCGAGCTGCGTGCGGCGTTCAGAGGGATGCAGCAGGGCATCCGTGGGCACTCCGCATCCGCGTCGCGTTCCGGGGCGGCGCTGGTCATCTATCATTATCCTTTTGTGACGGAGGGAAGGCCTTTCCATGTGTTCCTGCGCATCGGTGAAACGGAGTACAATTTCGGCGCCGGAGATCATGATGGATATTATGACCGGCATGAGATCCCTCTCGTCTCTGGTGTGGGGACTCAACGCATCGAGCGGCAGGCGTATGCGTTGCATTCGGCAGGGTCGTCGGGCCTTCCGGAAATACCCGAGCTCAAGGGAGAAGTGGCCGAGCGTTTTCCCGGGTATGACGGCGTGGTCAAACTGGCGGCGGCTCTGGAGGCCGGCCCTTCACCTGAGTTGTTGCAGGCAGTGAAGGCCGCAAAGCAGAAGGTGGTCGCGGGCTTTGCGCAGATGGATCCGTTGATGAAGGACCTCTCGGGAGGAAAAGTCACGGCGGGAGGGCTCTCCGCGTTTTTTGAGGGATACAACCGGGTGTATGAGACCACGATCATCCCTTCGGTCAATGAGTTCTCCGCGCAGGAGGCTACCAGGCCGCTGGCTGCGTTCCTTGAGGACAGTTATTCGAAGATCATTTGTTATCTGGGGTGTGCGCACGGAAGCATTGCCGGGAAGAAAGCGGCTGCGGATGAGGATGTTTCCGCGCAGGTCGGCACGCTGGTGCAGGCGGTAGTACGCGATCACGGGAATCTTACCGGATTCCTACTGGCGATCCCTGCCGGAGAGGAGGAGGCTGCTCCGTCCGAAGAGGCAGGTACGGTGGCGGAGGTTCCTACGCCTTTGGTTCCGGTGCTTGCAATACAGCGGATCATGTCGGAGTGCCTTTTGGGGCAGATGCAGGTTGCGTTCGGCTGGTTGCAACAGTGGCAGCTGATGACGATGAGGAATACCCGGGAGTTCTTGTATATGCTGAGCGGCTGGTCCGGTCTCTGCGCACTGACCCTGGCCAACCTGCGTCGGAATTGCCTTTTTTCCCGTTTCTCGGCGAGGCAGCAGAGGTCGTTCCTGGCGAAGGTGCGCGCTGCCGCAGGAAGGGATCCCGGTGTCGCGGTGTTCTCGCCCCGTTTCGGCAGGCATCTGATCCGCATCCCGGAGGCGGTTTTCTTCATCGGAGAGCGCCGGGCCAGGAGGATTAGCGTGCGCAAGGAACCGATGTGGTCGTTCGTGGAAGGAAGGGAGGTCGCGGTATACCATGTCGCCGAAGCCTCCGACGCCGATACCTGCTCCTTATGGGACCTGCGTTCCTTGGATGATGCGTACATAGGGGGTGAGGAAAGCGTTTCGCTTCCGACGGCGCGCGTGCGGGCCCTGCTCAAAGGGGTCGTCGATGCCGCCGATGCCGCCACGTCGTCGCATCCCCGGGACATTGCGGCGGTAGAGGAGTCGGCCGTGCGTTATGCGCAGGCGTTACAGGAACTCGCTGCCGGAGGCTTGCGTATGGAAAAGCTGCGCCGCCGGGCCGAGGAGGCGCTGCGTAATGCGCGGGAACGGCTGGCAGCGATGTCCTCCGCAGGGGCTGCATCGTCACTTCCCGCGGCGGTGTACGATGAGCGCCTGGGGTATATCCTCGAGCCTCTTTCCCCCGAGGTCCTGCGCGAGATCTCCTCGAAGACCGTAGGGGAGATCATCCTGCTGGTCCAGAAAGCGCGCGGGATCATGGACGTGTCGATCTGCGCGCGGGGCGGGATGAAATGTACCTCGTACATCGCGGCCAAGACCCGGGCAGGCCTTCCGGATGCGCACAATCTTTTTGCCGTTTCCCGCGGGCTGCGGATACATCCGGTGCTTTTGATGAAAAGGGAGCAGTTGACCTGGGAGCAGATCGCGGCGTTGCCGTATCCCAACAATTTCCGTACCCTGCGCCTGTGCCTTGGTCTGACGCATGAGGATCTGGCCGGGAGGCTGCTTCAGGCGGGTTTTCCCGTGGGGGATGGCAGCGACGAGGAAAAGCTCGAGCGGGTCAGGGCGCTGGTAGTGCACTGGGAAGCGCACCACGGTATTCCCGGAAGCATCAGGAAGGACGGTGCGGTGAAGGATGAGGAGATCGCCGCGAAAAGGAATGCGGTGCGGGAGGTGCTCGGGTTTGATCTGTTTCCCGAGCAGAAAGCCGCTTCTCCCGCCGTGCGCGTGAGCGTTCCCCGGGCAACGGGCCGTCAGCGTGTGCAAAACGTCTACGGCCGCAAGGCAAAGGATGCCGCGTGGGAGCAGCTGCATTCGTATGAGTCGTGCAAGGATGACGCGCGTTTTTGGCATGACCAGGGGTACCTTGAGATCAGGATCGAGATACCGCAGATTCCGGGTAGCGGTAAATTCAGGGTTATGGGAGAACGTACGGATTTCGGCCCTGCGTATGGCCGCGCCCGCATCGCGGTGTTCATGGAGTGGTCTATCTTTGTCTCACGATATGTGTTCATGTATGCCGAAGCGACGAAGCGGGAGCAGACGGGCGCGGATACCATCCCCTGGGTGAAGGTGTACGGACGTACGCGCGCCCTGGGAGAGGATTTCGCGCTGGCGGACAGCTATTACGGCAAGTCCCCGAAGCACAACGGCAGGAAGTGGCATGAGGCGGGACTGGATTTGCTGCGGGTGGAAGGGCTTACCGTTTCGAGCGACGGCAGGTGCGGGGTGTTGGGCAACCGTAAGGTCAAGAACGCGTTCAACCTCGGCCAAAGGTTCGCGGGTGCCGATGCCCAGGCGTTCCTGGTTTGGTCTGAGGAGACACAAGGGTATCAGATCGTGGAGGTGTCAGGGCGCACGTCCGTAAAGAGGGGAGAGTTCGCGATCACGATGCCGCACTCTTTTGCCGTGAGGGGCTCGGGAGAGGATTTCCAGGCGCAGTTCCCGCCCGAAGCAGTGACGCTTTCGGTTTCTCAGAACCACATGTGCGCGGCGCTCATGGAGAAGCGCGGTGATGCGCGGCAGGAGGATGTGCTATGGCTGGCGATGCGGATGATGGAGCCGGGGATGTTCGCCGACCCGGTTTCCGGGGATATCTTTGTGTTCGGATCCCGGCCTTCTGCGGCCTATGCGCTTTATCGCGGGTCTCTGCTGGTGGAAAGACGTTTTGGGATATGGTGCGGCGGGATAGAGGGGATGTTGCTTGACAGCGCGCAGGCTGAACAGGCGCTGCGGGACCCGGGAAATATTTTCGAGCCGGCAGCGCAGGAGAAGGGGGTTACCGAGGAGCGGCTGCGCATGCTTGAGTCAGCCGAAAGGCTCGCGCTTCAGCCGCATATGCGCATATATCAGGGGACGGAGTTCTTCTCTGCGGCCGACCCCGGGCTTGCAGAAGGTTCCTGGGAACGCCTGCAGCGTTACTCCGACGGATGGGAGTGGCTGGCAGATGAGCTCAAGATAAAGGTGCCCGATGCAAAGGAACGTTTCCTCTGGCTTTCTATTGCCGAGGCCGTCATCATTGCCGGCACCTATGGGATCGGATGTCAGCGGATGAATGACGGGCAGTTGATCCGCTGGCTCAAAGGGCTGGGTATACGCAACGAGGACGGCGATGAGTTCCAGAGGTCGAGTGTCGCCTCCAGCCGCCGTTATGCGCAGGCCAGGCTGCGGGACCGTTCCGCCGAAGCGCCGCTGTCTCTGCGCCGGATCGCGAAAGTCGCCGGAGTGGTGCTGCCGCAGGTGCTCGTCGACCTGATCGCACACGCGCATCTTACGCCTCTGGAAAGCGGCTGGCAGTGGATCGCCGAGGATGCAGGAGTGACGGTGGATATCGTCCGGTCACGATTCATGACCTGCTCCGTTGCCGAAGCGTTTGCCGGCGCGCTGTTCTACGGGCTGGAGAATCCCCGGTGCGATCTCTGCCGGATCGGGGCAAAGATGCAGGCGCTCCCCGGGTGCGGTTCAAAGAGGCCGGATTATTTCCTGAGAAAAGGGCTGCAGCGTCTCGGCCGGGCTGCGGGGGAGAGCCCGGATTCGCTGCGCCGGATCGCGGGAAACGGCGCGGTGATACCCGATGAGGTGCGCCGGGTGATGGCCGTGCTGCAGCTGGCGCCCCTTGCCGGCGGATGGGCATGGCTTGCGGATGACCTGAACATCACGCCGGCCGAGGCCAGATCCCGTTTTATCCTTCTCTCCGTGACCGAGGCCGTCATCATACTGTACTGGTACGGGATCGGCGTGGCGCGGGAGCGGGAGTATCCGCGGATCGTATCGCTGCTCGCCCAGGTGCCGCTGGTCAGCGATGCCGGGACCGTGATCAGCGAGAGTTTGGCGATGCAGATCAAGTTCCGGGCGATGAACGTGCTGCGTAAGACGCATGCGGAATCGGAGGAATCCCTGCGCAGGGTGTTCAACACCGGGATGTCCCTGCCGGAGATGGTGCGTTCCGTGGTCATCGCGGAGAACCTCCCCGTCCTTCCCGACGGATGGCATTGGCTTGCGGAGTATGCGCAATTGTCCGTCGAAGAGGTGAAGGCCCGTTTCTCCCGGGTCTCCGTTCCCGAAGCGCTGGCGATCGCATGGAGGTTCGGGTGCGTGTTCTTAAGGATCGGGGATCATGGGGTGATCAAGGAGAAACTCAGGAATTTGGGGTATCAGTATGAGGCTCCGTTGGTCAACATCACGCTGCAGGGTGTCGGCCGCCTTAAGGAGGAGATTCCCGAAGCAGAGGAGTCCATCCGCCGCATCGCCTCCGTCACCGATTTGCCGGATCTGGTCAAGGCATTGGTGGCGAAGGTCCCGCTTTCCGTCCTTCCCGACGGCTGGGCGTGGATGGCCGAGGACGCCAAAGTGACGGTTGATGAGGCTCGGGCGCGGTTCCTGCGCTTGAGCGGACCCGAGGGGATGAGTGCATGCGTGCAGTACGGCCTGGGGGGAACGCGCAGGAGCGAGTCTTCCGGGTTCGAGGATGAGAATCATCTGCATGTGAATGCCCTGGCCCGTATGCAGCCCCAGGCGCAGGAAGCGGATTTTTCATTGCGCAAGATATGGGGGGCGCTGGTCAATAAGCCGGGAGCGCTGCGGCGCGCCATTGAAACGCTTGCGGTCAAGCCGCTGGCTGACGGATGGGAGTGGCTGGGAGAGGAAAACGGGATTGCCGATCGGGAAACCGTGCGGGAGAGGTTCATGCTGCTTACGGTTTCCGAAGCGCTCCTGTTGATGTGGAGATTTCTCTCCGTTGAGTTGCGGGAAGATAGCCTGGAGCGTCTGGGCGAGAAGGCGCATGAGGCGGGGATCTCCAGCGACACGGATAAGGGAAAGGCGAAGAGCGCGGGCGCGGTGAAACAGGCGTTGCTTTCGGGTAAGGCCAGGTTGCGTTTGGAGCAGCCGGAAGCGGAGGGCTCTTTGCGGCAGCTTCTCCTGCAGGGTAAGGCGCTTCCGGCTCCCCTGATGGACCTTCTCGGGGTGAAGGTTGCGGAAGAAGATGCGGTGGAGGAAGCAGGAGAGGAAGAGGAAGAGAAAGAGAAAGAAGAAGAGAAGGAAGAAGAGAAAGAGGGGGAGGGTGCGGATTCTTCGCTCATGCTTCTGTTCGCCTCCGCATTGCGCGATGAAACGCAGGCGAAAGAGATCTTCAGCGCTTCATGCGCCGAATTGGCGCAGGCAGAACTCAACTTCGGATCGTTGCAGTTGAAGCCCCGGGAGCTGGGCGAAGCGCATCCTCTGGCGGCGTTCTTCCTGGCGCGTTACCTCATCAATACCGGCGATGTGTCCAATGCCCGGGTGTTCCTTTCCGGGATACCGGATGAGGCGATCTTTCCCGAGAGCCTTATCATCGCGAGGCTTTCCCGGGATATCTGCGGGAAAGACGGGGTCACGGATATGGCGGTGCAGGTCATTTCCGGCGTGGCGAACCGGCTGGTGTGGCTGGGGACCCTCCAGGAAAAGGATGCCCTGGCGCTCTGTCATCATTTGGTCAAGGTGGTGGGAGTGCATGAGGTCGATGATGATATCCTGGAGTTCATCGCGTCCAGGGAGGCGGTCAGAGAGGAAATGGATACGGAAGATGATCCGGGATCCGGATATGAGGAAAAGGCGCGGGTATCCCGTACGCGCAGAGGCAAGGAGAAGGTTCCCGCCGGGATGTTCCTGCTGTATTTCCTGGCTGCAGGCGCCGGCAGGTTGGGCAGGGAGTATGGCGTTGCGCAAAGGCAGCTGCTCGATGTTGCGGTAGAAGTGGCCGGACGCCACAGGGATGATCCGTGGATACGTCAGACTGACTGGCGTGATCCTTCCCTGGGAGCGCGGGTGCTGGAGTATTTCAGAGAGGGGGTGTATGCCATGCAGTGTGCCGCAGAGGCGATCGCTGCTCAGCGTAAGGCAGCGCAGAGTGTTCAGGAGGCTGCAGGGATTTCGGATATCAAGGTGCTGCGTGAACGCGTGCGCGAGTACGTATTGCGCATGCCCGCGGCATCGACCAGGACCATCGAGGAGAGCAAGCGGCTGCGCACCAGGGAGATCCTGTGGAGCGCCGAGGAGGTGGCCCGGGGGATGGGACTTTCTTTGGACGCGGCCGCGGATATTTCCGCAGCGTTCGATCTCATGGGAAGCGTCCGCATCGATTACGGACATCTGGTGGTGGAGATACTTTGGCCGATGGAGCGCAGGATGTTGAAATAATGTAATCCTTTACAAAGTAACAATTTAGGGGATAATAGCGATATTTTGCAAAGAGGGAAAGCGAGGTCAGCATGGAACAGGAAAAGGATAAACGTAACAATGCCAGATGGGTGTTGGCAAAAAAAGCCAGGATCAAAATGGCGCACGAGGAAACATACACCGATTGTCTGATCCGGGATATCAGCCTGAAAGGGCTCTCCGTGGTGATGCCGGAGCGTCTTTGCCGGGATGAATACGCCAAAGTCTCGATCATGCTCAGCGATGACCTGACCCTGGAGGTGGAGGTGTGGGTAGTCTGGCATAAGGCAGTGGAGGGCAGCGCGTTATGCGGCCTGTACTTCAGCAAGATCAGGGATATGGATAAGGAAAAGATTTATCAGTTCGTGCAAAAGAACTATCCGCAGGAAGTGGTAGGTAAATGGTGGGATATCGATCCCGCAGAAAGGACGGAAGTCATGTCGGAACATGTGGCGATTGAGGACAGAAGGGTGTTTAACCGGTTCCCGGTGGCGGTCCCTGTGGACGTGCTGGATGTCAATACCGGAGAGGAGTCAAAGGCGTACGCCATGGATATCAGCGCCAAGGGTGTCGGCCTGGTCCTGGATGAGGAAAAGCTTTCCTGCCCCCGGGAGGTCGAGATGTGGCTGCACATCCCGGATAAGGGGGAGCCTTTGTACAACCGCGGTTCGGTGGCGTGGACCAATGTGCTGGAGAACGGGAAGCAGCGGGTGGGTATCTGTCTGGAAAAGGCCGATCTTATGGGGTTGAGCCGTGTGCTCAGGACCAAGTAGGCCGGGAGGTTAGAAGAGACTTTTTTAAAAACTTTAAAAAGCCTGTGGCTCTTTATTATAGGTATAAAATTTCCTTGACCGGGGTGGGAATATATGTTAGATTTATTCCGCTTTAAGCTGCATCCTTCCTCACCTCAAATTCATGGGTTATCCTTGATTTAGGTATAGTAAAATGGTATACTTCTTTAATACTGTGCAGGGAAATCCAAGTATGATAGATAAACGTGTTTTTTCCTCCCTTATTTCAATTATCCTGGGCATTTCCATGCTCTCCGGATGCGCCCAGTCTACGCATTCCCCATCGGGAAAACCTGTGATCACGGTGTGGCACTGGATGACGGACCGCGATCCGGTATTCCAGGAGCTGGCCAGACAATACGAGCAAAAGACCGGAGTAAAGGTCAGGTTTGAGCTGTATGCTCCCTCGGATGCATACTCCCAGAAAGTCCGGGTATCGGCGCTGGCGCAGTCCCTGCCCGATGTGTTCGGTATCTTGGGTGAGAAAAGGGATTTCGTCTCATTCATCAATGCCGGGCATGTGTTGAACCTGGCTCCTGCCATGGAGGAGAATGCAGGGGAATGGAAGAATAAGTTCTTCTCTAAGGCATTGGCAGTAAATGAGTTGGAATCAGATAACTCCTACGGGGTCCTCCCCGGGATATACGGCGCGCCTTTGGATGTGATGACCATCCAGATGCTCTATAATAAGGACCTGCTCAAGGATCTCGGTTTCGACCCGGATAAGCCTCCGCAGACTTTGGCGGAAATGCTGGAAGTGGGGAAAAAGGCTCGGGAGAAGGGGTTGCAGGGGTTGGTGTCCGGGTGGGGCGAGTTGTGGATGATCGACTGCCTGGCGAACAACTATGCGTTCAATATCATGGGTAAAGATAAGTTCATAGCCACCTTGAAAGGCGAAGTGCCGTATACCGACCCTGACTGGGTGAAGGTGCTGACGGTGTTCAAGGATATGCAGCGTTCGGGATTGCTGGTGCAGGGTATCGTGACCATGATCAACAAGACCGCGGAGCAGCTATTTGCCAACGGTAAGGCGGTTTTTGCCTTCAATGGCTCCTGGTGCGTGAACGTGTATAAGGGGATGAATCCTGACCTGCGTTACGGCGCGATGTTACCGCCCAGGGCAGGGGATGCGTACCCTATGGCTATCTGGGGAGGGGCAGGATCCTCTTTTCTGGTGAACGCCCGCTCCAAGAACAAGGATGAGGCGGTCAAATTCCTGAAATGGCTTACGGATGACGATCAGCAGGCGTATCTGGCGCAGGCCACGATGAATCTGCCTGCGAACCGGAACAGCCTGAGAAAAGTCCCGGAGGTCCTGGCGCAGTTCTCCGATACCATCGATGTGGCCACGCATCCTAACGTTTGGGGGGTCTCGGAGTATCCCGCGGTGATCGATGCGTTCGATAAGGGGATCCAGCAGATAGTGCTGGGGGAGCGCTCGCCGGAACAGGTGGCGCAGGAAGTGCAGAAGGTCAAGGAACGGGAAAAAGCCAGGAAGCGTTGAGGCGATCCGGAGGGGTATGAAAGCCAGGTCCGCGTTCGAGAATTACGTGTTCGTGCTTCCGGCAGTGCTTATTTTCGGGATCTTTTACGTGTATCCGTTCATCAAGGTGTTCCAGTTGGGGTTCTTCGACTGGGACGGGATATCCGCCGCACCGGTCGCGGTGGGGATCGGGAATTTCAAAGAGATACTGTTCGTGGACCGGGAATGGTGGCGTTCGATCTGGAACGCGGGGTATATCACCGTCATCGCGCTGACACTGCAGAATGCGCTGGCCTTCATGCTGGCCTGGGCCTGCGACCGCGAGATCAGGATGAAGAATTTTTACCGGGTGATCTTCTTCCTGCCGCCGATCCTTTCCGAACTGGTAGTGGGCATGGCCTGGCGGTTCATCATCAACGATATCGACGGGGCTAACGTCATCAACCGGGCACTGACCGCGGCGGGTCTTTCGCAGTGGACGCACCACTGGCTTTCCGACCCTAAGACCGCGCTTACCACCGTGGCGCTGGTGCACAGCTGGAAGGGGTTCGGCTGGGGGTTCCTGGTGTTCCTGGCCGGTTTGCAGACCATCCCCAAGGAGCTTTATGAGGCGGCGCGCGTGGACGGGGCGAACGCCTGGCAGCAGTTCAGGAACATCACCGTGCCTTTGATGATGCCGGTCATAGGCCTGGTCGCGATCCTGACCGTGCTGGGGACGATGCAGGCGTTCGTGCTGATCCTCGGGCTGGTGGGAGGGGAATTCGCCGGGCATACCTCCGTCCCGGTGCTGCGCATTCTCGCGTCCATGCGGGGTTCTTCCAGGTTCGGATACGCCTGCGCGCAGGGTATCAGTTTCGGAGTGGTGTTGGTGGCGATCTCGTTCATTCAGTACCGTTTTTCAAAATGGCGCTTGCAGTAAGCATATGAAAACGACTCTGTACTATCAGGGCAAGAGGGCTACGATCAACCTGCTCCTCCACCTTTTCCTCATTGCGGTGGCGGTGACCTGCGTCTATCCGCTGCTGTGGATGATCGCGGCCAGCTTCAAGACCCAGTCGACCATATTCACCGATATCTCCCTGATCCCGCGGGAATTCCACTGGGAGAATTATGTGCTGGCGGTACGGGAGGGCGATTTCGGCAGGTATTTCATCAACAGCATCCTGTATACGGCCTCGGTGGTCTTCGGCATCGTCATCGTCTCCTCCATGGCCGCGTACGGTTTTTCCCGCCTGCGGTTCCCGGGGAAGAATTTCATCTTTTTCGTCTTCATGGCGGCGATGATGATCCCCGTGCCGGGAAGTTTCGTCGCCCTGTACGTGCTGCTCAATAAGCTGCATTTGCGCAATACGCCCATCGGGTATATCCTCTGCATGATCAACGTCGGGCTGGCGACCAGTATCTTCCTGCTGAAGACCTTTTTCGACAAGATGCCCAAGGAGCTCGAGGATGCCGCCCGTATCGACGGGTGTTCGAAATTCGGGATCTGGTGGCATGTGGCGCTTCCCCTGGCCAAGCCGGTGCTCGCGGTGGTGGTGGTGTTCAATGCCCTGAACGTCTGGAACGAGTACATCCTGGCGCTCCTGGTGTTCGATTCGAAGGAGTTCATGCCTTTGCAGGTCGCCTTACAGACCTTCCAGGGAGAGTTCGTGACCAATTATCCGCTGCTTATGGCCGGATTGACCCTGACCGCAGTGCCGATAATCGTATTGTATCTGTGCATGCAGAAATATATCATCAAGGGAGTGACCGCAGGAGCGATCGTAGGATGAACATCAGGATGGACGCGATGAAGAACTTAAGATTCGGGATGGCGGCGGCTGCAACGTGCCTGTGCATCGTTGCGGGGGGGACTTTGGCGTGGGCTTCTTCGAGCGAGTTGATCACCAGGGCCTGGGGGGAGCAGAAGACTGACCCGGCAGCCTCTCTGGATACCGCCCGCCAGTGCATCGAGCTCTATCAGGATTCAGCCGACGAACAACAGGCATCCCTCAAAGCGCTGCCCAAGGATAAGGACGCCATCGAGAAGGTCCAGGCGTTGAACGATGTCGCGACCGCGTATTTCATCCAGGGGGAGATCTATCGCGAGCAGGGCAGGCAGGAGGCGGCGATCGCCGCCTTCAAGACCGTAGTGGAGAGGTACTGTTTTGCCCAGGCCTGGGATCCCCGGGGGTGGTTCTGGCAGATCTCCAAGACCGCGAAGGAAAGCATCCTTAAGCTCGACCCCGAGGCGAAGATCGTGTCCCCCTGTCTGGAGACCGACGAAAAAAAGGCTCCGCCCGCGCCCGAACCCAGCCAGATCGTCAGCGGGATAGAGTTGTACGACCCGGGCAGGGAGGAGATCGTCAACTACTCCCGGTACGGCGAGTTCAAGGGGGTAGGGACGGATCAGTACCAGTATGTGATCAGGGACCAGGAAGGATTGAGCGCCGCAGTGGGCGAGGGGATATTCCCCAATACCACCTCGGTCCGCTGGGACCCTTTGTTCAAGCAGTTCAGGGAAGCCAAGCGCCTGGACGTCAAGAATCTCCCACCCGAAGAGGCCTCCAAAGGGCACTGGTTCTATCTGCAATCCCCCGACCTGCAGGCCGCGTTCTTCAAGTGGGTCACCGCTTCCGAATCCGCGGGGGTGAAGCTTTTTTACACCGGGATGCTCCTGGAGAAGGCGGGCCTGATCAAGCATGCCGTAAAATGCTACTATGCGATTGTGGTGCATTATCCCGCCGCCTACGGCTGGACGTATTTCAAGACCCCCTGGTACGTGGGGCCGGCCGCCATCGCCAAGATCAATTATCTTCTGAAGAACAATCCTAAGATCGGCTATAAGCTGGTGGATGCGGATATCCATATTACCAACGGATACGACCATAACGTCTCGAACGACAAGGCCGTGGTCAATCCGGGGCGTTTCGTGAAGGTGGGGATCATGGAGAAGCTCAAGCCCCGGCCTAACCGTGAGCTTTTGAGCGTGAAACGGCGCCTGGGCAAGGGCAAGGTGCACCTGCTGCAGTACGAGACCGGCGACTGGCAGCTGATGGTCGAGGGAAAGCCTTTTGTGATCAAGGGTATCACCTATGCGCCTTCCCGGGTGGGGCAGTCCCCGGATACCAACACGCTGGGCAACTGGATGGAAGAGGATTTTAACGCCAACGGCCGGGTGGACGGGCCGTATGACGCGTTCGTGGACAAGAACTTCAATAATCAGCAGGATAAGGACGAGCCTTCCGTGGGGGATTTCAAGCTGATGCAGGAGATGGGGGTCAATACCCTGCGTCTCTACCATCATCCCCAGAAGATCGATAAGGTCATCCTCCGCGATATGTACGAGAAGTACGGTATCCGGGTGATCGTGGGCGATTTCCTCGGGAAATACGCCATCGGCTCCGGCGCTCCCTGGAACCCGGGCACGGATTACACCAACGAGGAACACAAGAAGAACATGCTCGCCTCGGTCATGGAGATGGTCAACGAGTTCAAGGATGAGCCGTATATCCTGATGTGGCTGCTGGGTAACGAGAACGTGTACGGATACGCCTGCAATGCGGACAAGAACCCGCAGGCGTTCTTCTCTTTTGCCAACGAGGTGGCGAAGAAGATCAAGGAGGCGGACCCGGAGCATCCCGTGGCCATCTGCAACGGGGATGCCATATCCCTGGATGTGTTCGGCACGCTCGCGCCGGATATCGACGTGTTCGGCACCAACGCCTACCGCGGAAATTTCGGGTTCGGGTCCCTCTGGAAGCAGGTGAAGAAAGAGGCCGACCGGCCGGCGTTCATCACCGAATACGGCTGCCCGGCGCACGCCGCGGGCAAGTCCGCCGAGCAGGCGCAGGAGCTGCAGGCGGAGTATCATAAGGGGTCCTGGGAGGATATCGCGGGCAACATGGCGTTCGTGGAGGGAGGCCAGGGCAATGCGTTGGGAGGGGTGGTTTTTGAATGGCTCGACGAATGGTGGAAGGCCTATGAGCCCTCCGTGCACGATACCAAGCCTCTCTGGCCCGGGCCTTTTCCCGACGGATACATGCATGAGGAGTGGCTGGGGCTCTGCAGCCAGGGGGACGGCACGAAAAGCCCCTTCCTGCGGCAATTGAGAAAAGCATATTATACCTATAAAAAATTATGGAAGTAGGTGCTATAATGGTAGAAAGGAGGCAGGACCCGGGAAGCGGTGTTTTAGGCTGGTAAGTTTGAATATACGCGCTGGTGAAGTATAGAAGATGTAGCGCAGATAACAACAGGTAAAAGATGCACAAAGGGAGGTATGTGAAGCAATGAAGAACACAGCGTTTGTGGTTATGGCAGCACTGCTTGTCCTGCCGATCGCGGCTCACGCTCAGGAAGCGGGGGCCCCGGCAAAGACGTTCACCGTGTACACCGACAAGAATTCTTCAGACAATCATTTCGCCGCTTCCGGATGGATGGGTGATGTCGGCGACGTGAAAATGAACGATGCGTTCATGCAGAACCCGCATTCCGGTTCGACCTGCATGGAGTTCAATTATTCCGCGAAGAAGTCGGCCAACATGGGCTGGGCGGGGGTGTATTGGCAGAATCCCGCGAACAACTGGGGTTCGAAGAAGGGCGGTTT
This sequence comes from uncultured Planctomycetales bacterium, assembly GCA_964487475.1. Classification (GTDB taxonomy): domain Bacteria; phylum Omnitrophota; class Gorgyraeia; order Gygaellales; family Profunditerraquicolaceae; genus CAZAPM01. The sequence continues at coordinate 20,070 of CAZAPM010000016.1, read as the reverse complement.
CGACCTGACCGGCATGACCAAAGTCTCCTTCTGGGCGCGCGGCGCCAAGGGCGGAGAGGTCATCCAGAAGTTCGTGATCGGAGGCATCAAGGGTGCGTATCCGGATTCCTCCACGGTCGAAATGGGTCCGGTGGAACTGACCGACACCTGGAAGGAATACACCATCAACCTCGCCGGCAAGGACCTTTCCTATGTCAGCGGCGGGTTCGGGTGGGTCACCAATGCGGACCTCAACCCTTCGGGCGCGATCTTCTACATCGATGACATCAAGTTTGTCGCCGATGAGTCGGTCAAACCGGAAGGCAAGAAACAGGAGGCCATGCCCTTCTACGTGTATGCGGACAGGTCTTCCGCCAAGAACCACTTTATCCCCGCCGGATGGATGGGCGATTTCGGGGATATCAAGATCAACGGCGGATCGACCGAGGACCCGTATCTCGGGGACACCTGCATCAAGGTGGAGTATCTGGGCAAAGCTCCCCAGGGTGCGCGCTGGGCTGGCGTTTACTGGCAGAATCCCGCCAACAACTGGGGCGGAGTCGATGCCGGGTTCGACCTTTCCAAAGCGACCAAGCTTACCTTCTGGGCGCGCGGGGAAAAGGGCGGCGAACGCATCGAGGAGTTCAAGTTCGGCGGCCTGATGGGCGAGTACTCGGATTCGGATACCGCGGCCGTCGGCCCGGTGATCCTGACCAAGGAATGGGCCCAGTACTCGATCGACCTCAAAGGCAAGGACCTTTCCTATATTATAGGAGGGTTCAGCTGGGCTACCAATCTGGACGTGAATCCCGATGGAGCGACGTTCTATCTGGATGAGATCAAATACGAATAAGCTCGTGACGAAGCTGTCAGCGAATAATCGAATCGTCTCCGCATGCCGCACGGCGTTCTCCCGTTTAGCCGTTGCGGCATGCGGCTTTTTCTGTCTCGCCCTTCTGATGGGGGGGGCCGCCCGGCCCGCGGTCAAGGTAACGGTCAAGAAGTTCAAGAACCGGCATTACCAGCTGCTGGTGCAGGGTAAGCCTTATCTGGTCAAGGGGGTATGCTATAATCCTATCCCCGTGGGCAAGGACCATGAATATGACTGGTGGTCCGATCCGGCCAAGCCCTGGATGATCGACGGGAAGCTGATGCAGGAGATGGGCATTAACACGGTGCGCCTGTACCAGGTGGGGCAGGACCCGGAGAAGGTCAGGCAGGTGATCCGCGACCTTTACCAGAATTTCGGCATCCGGGTGATCCTGGGGCATTGGCTGGGGTTCTGGGAGTATCCTTGCCCGCTCTACGGCGATCCGGCGTTCCAGACGCGGGTCAGGAACGAAGTGCTGGATATGGTGCGGTTGTACAAGGACGAGCCGGGAGTGCTGATGTGGATACTCGGAAACGAGAATAACTATTCCTGTCTCGGGCACGTCAACCCCTGGTCTACGCCGGAGATAGACAGGGAGCCCGATCCTCAGAAGCAGCGGAACATGCGGGCGACGATTTATTATACCTACGTGAATTCCATCATCAAAGAGGCGAAGAAGATCGATAAAGCCAGGCCTTTCGCCTTGGGTAACGGCGAGCTCATCGGTTTGGAAGTGGCTAATACCGTGGCGCCGGATGTCGATATCGTGGCCTGTATCATTTACCGGGGGAAGACCTTCGGGCCTTTGTTCAAGTCGTTGCGCGCCACCTTTGACCGGCCTATCCTCCTGAGCGAATTCGGGGCGGATTGTTTCGACGCCCTGAAACAGAAAGAGGACCAGCAGATGCAGGCCTTCTTCCTGGAGTCGCAGTGGCGGCAGGTGTATGCCAATATCGCCAACGTCAAGAACGGCGAAGGGAACTGTATCGGCGGGACCATGTTCGAATGGACGGATGAGTATTGGAAACACAACCCGTTCGATCCCGCGGGATGGGCAGTGCATGACACGGAGTCGAACTGGAGTAACGGAAGCTATTATTTCGATATTCAGGCGCCCAAGAACATGAACATGAACGAAGAGTGGTTCGGTATCGTGGCGCTCTCGCCGGAAATGGAGCAGGGGGTGAATAAGCGCGTGCTCCGCAAGGCGTATTACGTGGTCCGGGAATTGTGGAAGAATCCCTATGCCGAGGAACGCAAACAGCCTGCGGCGCAAACCGATAAGGGGCAAGAGAAACCATGAGAATTCTGAGACGGGTAGTGTGGGGTGCGGTAGTCATCTGGTGGGCGGGGCTTTCCTGCGCAGGCGCGCAGCAGATGGGGTCTTTGGCGGATTTTGCCCGGCAGATCAGCGAGACCCAGGACCGTGAACTGCGCTACGACCTTTTCGAGCAGGCGGCCAACGCCTTCTTCAAGGAGCAGCGGTACGATGAGTTCCTGGAGTTCATCAAGCCCCTGGCCGTCAACCAGAAGGAGCTCGCGCCGGTGGTGAATTACTATCTGGCGCTGACCCGTTACTTCCAGCTCAAGCATCTGGAATCGGCCCAGGACTGGGAAGCGTATTTCGCGAAGGGGAGCGTGTACCGTGACGAGATCGCCGTGGCCGCGCAGATGGCCGTGGATGCCACGCTTGACGACGATCCCATCAACCTCTATGCCCTCCTGGTGTTGTGGCGTTTCCACAGCGATCAGCAGGATGCCTTCGCCGACCCGACCTTAGCCAAGCTTATGGCCAATTGCACGGCGTTCGCCAAGAAGAGCAGCGAGGTGGATCCGCTCAAGGCGATCGCCGATCAGCTCATGGATTCCGGAGAGAAGGGGAAGGCCAGGCATCTTTTCAAGCTGTATGCCCAGAAGGTGACGTCCTCCCAGGCGACCCCGGAGCAGATCCACGGCCTGGCAGCGGCATTCTACTCCGAAGGCAATCTGGAGCTGGCGCAGGCGATGTACTCGGCGTACGCGGAAAAGGTCTCCGCCTCGCAGCAGAAGGAGGATATCGCGCATGCGCTGCGGGAGATCGCGCTCAAGTTCTCCTACTCGGACAAGGCGCCCAGCGATCCGTCGTTCGCGGAGGAGTATTTCAAGCGGTACGAGGCGGTTGCTGGCAAGGAGGCTTTCGACGAGACGGCCCTTTTTGCCCGGGCTAATAATCTGGAACGGCTGAAGGAGTATCCTTCCGCCCGCGTTTTCTATCAGGAGTGCGTGGCGCGTTTCCCTTCCAGCCGCAGGGTGGACCAGGCCAGATACAAGAGTGCGCTGATCAGCGCGTACGTCCTTTCCGATGTGCTGGCCGCGAAACAGGAGTTGCGGACGCTTGCCGGCTCCCTGACGTCCAGTCCGATGCAGGTGCTGGCCTGGTATCATTTGGGGCTGTTGAGCCAGTGGGGCGAGGATTTCGATACTGCGCGTGAGCATTACTCCAAGGCCCTGGAGCTGGCCAGGTCGCGGTATTATGAGGATGCGGTGATCATGGCGCAGGACCGTCTGCGCGAGATCGACATGAAGAATCCCATGGAGTATAACCTCAAGATGTTCCTGGATGCATCCTTGCGGCCGGCAAAGAAATACGACGGTTCGAAGATATCCCTCAAGTCCTCCCCTTACCGCCAGTCCGTGTCCGGGGACGTGCATATCGTGGCGCAGGTGTACGTGGGGGAGAGCGGCTGTATCCCCGTGGACCTGCAGTATTTGTGGTCCGGAAACCTCGGCAAGCAAAAGCCTTCCAACGATCAGTCGGCGCTGACCACCCAGTACTCCACCATCGGGGTCAAAGAGGTGTTCCTGGTAGGGGTATCCCCTTCGGGGGTAGTGGATAAAGCCATGGATTTCATACTGATCGAGTAAGAGTGCCCCTCCGCTCCTTTTTTTCGGGCATCCCGTTCCTTACTTCTTAAAATCGCTTGACTTATATTCTTTTTAGTAGTATAACTAAATCGTTATATACGCATTATATACTGTTTTCCAATCATTTTTCTTTTCGATAAGCCACGGAGAAAGAAGAGCTTAGGGTATGCGCGCATTGGATTTGAGGAAAGAGGAGCTTAGCGAAAAGGAAAAACGCAGTATCGAGATGCTCTCCGTGTTGCGCCGCTACGGTCCGATCAGCCGCCCCGATATCTCCCGCGAGATGGGTATCAATGTCGTCACCATTTCCAATTACGTGGATGATTTCCTGAAGCATAATCTGGTGTACGAGAAAGAGCTGGATGTTTCCGAAGGCGGAAGAAGGCCGACCCTGCTCGATCTTAACCCGCAGGCGTGTTATACCATCGGCGTGGGCCTGAACCTGATGAACATGGTCGGCCTGCTGATGGACCTCAAAGGCAACATCATCACCAAGACCCAGATCGCCCGTCCCCGGGCTTCGGTCAAAGAGATCACCGAATGCGTGCTGGAGATCATCCGGGAGATCATCCGCCGCTCCAAGGATTACAGCGCCAACATCAAAGGCATCGGCGTGGGTATCGCCGGATTGGTGAACAAGAAGGACGGCTCCATCCACTGGCCGCAGCGAATCGACCATCATTACACCTACGCTTCCATCGACCTGCCTTTGCGAGACTGGCTGGAAAAGGAATTCAACCTGCCGGTCCTGATCGAGAATGACGCCAACGCCGCGTGTTTCGGAGAGCATTGGCTCGACCTGGAGCGGGGATACAAGAACGTCATCTATATGTTCTCGGGGGTCGGCTGCGGGATCATGCTCAACGGCGAGGTCTACACCGGAACACAGGGGTACGCCGGAGAGGTTTCCATCTATAATTATAAGGAGCAGGATCTTTTCAACTGCAAGACCGGCTCCGATTGTTTTATCAAACGCTGGGAGATCGACCTGGGGATGATCAGCCATGCCCGGGAGCTGCTCGCGCAGGATGCGCAGGGAGCGGCCAGGTTCTTCAAGCTTACCGCCAGTTCGCTGGAGAACGTGGATTTGAAAAGTATCTTCATCGCCGGCCGGTCTAAAGATCCCATCGCGCAGCGGGTCCTGGAAGCGGCGGCGAAAAGGCTCGGGATCAAGATCGCCTCTCTGGTGAACCTGCTGAACCCGCAGGTGGTGGTCATCGGCGGAGGGCTGGAGGAGGCGGGAGAGGATTTTCTGAACAAGGTGATCTCGACGGTCAAGGATTGGTCGTTCCGCGAGACGAACGAGGACCTGAAGATCACCTATTCGCAGTTACGCGAGAACGCGGTTGCGGTGGGTGCGGCAAGTCTTGTGATGCAGTATGTATTTGCCCGATTGGGATAAACGTAGGCAGGCCAGGCCATAGCAGGAGGGGACATGGATCAAAAAGCAAAAATGTTTATCGGGATTCTTGCGGTAATCATCGCGGTATTGGTAGGTCTTGTCTTCATAGGTTACGATGCCAAGCAGAAGCTTGAGCAGGACCGCGATAGCCTCAAGGAAAAGAACGAGCAGCTCATCGGGGATGTCAACAAGAGCCGGGAAAACGAGAAGAGGCTTGACGAGAGGGTCAAGTCGCTGACCTCGAAGTTCGACCAGGTGAGCCGCGAGAAGGACGATCTCAGCCGCCGCTACATGGCGGTGGAACAGGCCAAGAACGACCTGCAGGAGCAGATCAACCGGCTCAAGGCCCAGAGAACTGAAGCTCCCGCATCTTCGGCCATGGCCGCCCCTTCGTTCATGCCCGCGATCTCCTCCGGAGGCCAGGCGAATGACGCGTATTGGGCCGGTGTGCTGAAAGCCAAGACCGATCTGGAGCTCAAGCTCGAGACCATCTCCGCCGAAGTGCGCAGCGCCAAGATCAACAACGAACAGTTACAGCGCGAAAAGAGCAGCATGCAGCTGGAGATCTCCAATCTGGGACGGGAAAAGGAAGACCTGCGCCGTCAGCTCGATTACAACCAGAAGATGATGGATTCCGTGGCCCAGGAACTGGTGCGCGAGAAGAACGATAAGATCAAGATCCAGGACCAGGTCAAGCCCCTGAAGAACGAGAACCTGGCGCTGCGCCGTCAGCTGGAGACCCTGAACAGCCGTAAGATCGACCTGGAGCGCAAGTTGACCGAGCTGCAGGCCAAGAATATGGAGCTCGACAGCCGTTTCAACGAAATGGATACTTTCCTCAAGGGTAAGATCAACGAGCTGGATATCCTCAAGAGGCAGCTCGTGGACGGGCCGAGCCCTGAGAGCGCGGCTGCCGCCAAGGCCGAGGCTTTGGCCGCCCAGAACGCGGTGGAGCTTCCTCCCATCGTGGTGCGTCCTTCGAACACGCCGGCTGCGTCCGATCCGGAAACCCGCTCGCTCGGCCTGGTGGGCAGGATCCTTTCCACCGACCTCGCGAATAATTTCGTGGTGATCGACCTGGGAGAGGATGCCGGAGTCTCCATGGGAGACGTCTTTAAGGTGTCCCGTGACGGGGAAGAGATCGGTTCCATCGAGGTGATCCAGGTGCGCAACACCATCTCCGCCTGCGACATCAAGAAAAAGACCACGACCTTCAAGATCGGAGATACCGTCAAATAAGTCCCGACGGATAGAGCGTTATGCGGGTTAAGAAAACACCATCGAAGAATAACTCCATCGAGGACGTCGCCCGGGTCGCGGGTGTTTCCATTACCACGGTGTCCCGGGTCATCAACAAGTTCCCCTCGGTCAAGGAAAAGAACCGTATCCGGGTCCTTGACGCCGTCAAGCAGCTCAATTACCAGCCTTCCATCATCGCCCAGCGCCTGGCCACCGGCAAGAGCAACGTGGTCGGCCTGGTCATCCCGCGCTACGAGGGGATGTTTTATTCCTTCTACGTCCTCGAGCTTCTGCGCGGTATCGGGACGCTCTGCGAGGTCCTTAAACTCGATCTGCTGCTGCACCTGGCGGATTCCCGTTCCCAGATCAACGTGCGCGGGGCAGGGGGGTATATCTTCGCGGATATCATCGCCAACCGGCACCAGCTCGAGTCGGTCATGCGCGAGGGGCTCCCGGTGGTGGTCATCAATAACTACGTGGACGATATCGCGGCGGATTGTATCGCCGTGGATAACCTGGGCGGGGCGGAATCCGCGGTGGATTACCTGATCTCCCTGGGGCATACCAAGATAGCCCATGTGGCCGGGGATGTGATCACTCAGGCGGCAGCCTGGCGTCTGGAAGGGTATGTGCGTTCCTTGCGCAAGCACGGCGTGCCGGTGCGCGACGAGTATATCGTCAAGACCGATTATTCCCGCGGGCAGGCGCGCCAGGCGGCGGAGAAACTGCTCTCCCTGTCCGAGCCTCCGACGGCGATCTTCGCCGCGTCGGATTCCATGGCGTTGGAGGTCATGGCGGTGCTGCGGGAGGCGGGCAAAGTGATACCGAAGGATTTCTCGCTGATCGGGTTCGACGATAATCCCTCCGGTCTTTACGGGCCGGTGGCATTGACCACGGTGCGCCAGCCGCTGGTGAAGATGGCCCAGGAGAGCGTCAAGCGTTTGAGCGTGCTCATGAAATCGAACAAGAAGATCGCTCCCGAAAAGATATTGTTGCCTACAGAATTAGTGGTCCGCGAGTCCTGCCGCACCTTGTAGATCCTGCTTTTCCGTCGGAACTCCGCTTTTCTCTGTACTACAATTTATAGTAGGTCTTTGAAGAACGACCACAACAGGTGGTATTTATTTTGTGTTGACAAGGTATGTGCCCGAGAGTATACTACATACTTGCGTAAACAATTTTGCATGTACCCACAGGAGCAGATCCGGAGGTAGCCCATGGCAGTAAAGCTTTCCCCCAATTCCCTCAAAGTCCTGGAACGCAGGTACCTTAAAAAAGATCCCCAGGGTAAGGTAGTCGAGACCCCGGAGGACCTTTTTACCCGCGTGGCGAAGACCATTGCCGCAGCAGACAGGATCTACGGCAAGACGGAGCGCGAAGTACAGGCCCTCACCGATGAGTTCTATCAGATGATGACGGAATTGGAGTTCCTGCCTAATTCCCCCTGTCTGATGAACGCAGGCAGGGATCTAGGCCAGCTTTCCGCGTGCTTTACCCTTCCCATCGAAGATGCCATGGAATCGATCTTCGAGACCCTCAAGGCTACTGCGATGATCCATAAGTCCGGCGGCGGAACGGGATTCTGCTTTTCCAAGCTGCGGCCGAAGAATTCGGTGGTGCGTTCCACCGGGGGTGTTGCGTCCGGCCCGGTCTCCTTCATGAAAGTGTATGATGCGGCGACCGAGGCGGTCAAGCAGGGCGGCACGCGCCGGGGGGCGAATATGGGCATCCTCTCCATCGACCATCCGGATATCCTGGAGTTCGTGACTTGCAAGGAAAGCAACAGCGCCATCACCAATTTCAATATCTCGGTCGCCATCACCGACGATTTCATGCAGAAGCTGCAGAAGGGGGAGGAGTACGACCTGATCGATCCTCACTCTAAGCAGCCGGTGCGCCGTATCCCGACCAAGGAAGCGTTCGACCTGATCGTCAAACAGGCTCATAAGAACGGTGAGCCCGGCATTATCTTTATCGACCGTATCAATCAGTATAATCCTACCCCGCAACTGGGCCGTATCGTCAGCACCAATCCCTGCGGAGAGCAGCCTTTGCTGCCTTACGAGAGCTGCGACTTAGGATCGGTGAACCTTTCGGTATTATATAAGGAAGAGAACGGCCGTATCAGCATCGATTGGGAGCGTCTGCGCAAGGTGACCCGCCAGGCCGTGCATTTCCTGGATAACCTGATCGACGTCAACAAGTTCCCCATGCCGGAGATCGAGAAGGCGACCAAGGCCACCCGCAAGATCGGGCTGGGCGTGATGGGCTGGTCGACGCTTTTGATCCGCTTAGGGATCCCTTACGATTCGGAGGAGGCGGTTTCCCTCGGCGAGAAGGTGATGTCCTTCATCATGGACGAAGCGGTCAGGAAGTCCCAGGATATGGCCAAGGAGCGCGGGGTGTTCCCGTCTTTCAAGGGCAGCATCTTCGACAAGAAGGAGGGGGGCACGCGCATGCGCAACGCCACCCTGACCACGATCGCGCCGACCGGCACCATCAGCATCATCGCCGGCCCCTGTTCCTCGGGGATCGAGCCGCTTTTTGCCCTGGTCTATTACCGCAACGTCATGGATAACGATAAGCTGATCGAGGTCGATCCTCTCTTCGAGGAAGTGGCCCGCACGCGCGGGTTCTACAGCCGGGAACTGATGGAGAAGGTCGCGGAGCACGGGTCTGCCAGCCATGTGGAGGGCATTCCCGACGACGTGAAGCGGGTGTTCGTGACCGCTCATGATATCGCTCCGGAGTGGCACGTGCGCATGCAGGCGGCGTTCCAGAAATACGTCCACAACGCCACCTCCAAGACCATTAATTTCCCCAATGAGGCGACGATCGAGGATGTGCGCAAGTCGTACCTGCTGGCGTATACCTTGAACTGCAAGGGGATCACCATCTATCGCGATAAGAGCCGCGAGGAGCAGGTGCTTAACGTAGGGACGCATAAGAAAGAGGATGCCAGGGTGGCTGCGCCGGCGGCGGCCTCGCATGTGCAGGTGGAGGCGGGCAAGATCGCTCCCCGGCCCAGGCCGGAAGTGATCGTAGGGACCACCACCAAGGTGCCTACGGGCTGCGGCAACCTTTACGTGACCATCAACCTGGATGAGGGTGGCAAACCGTTCGAGCTTTTCACCCAGATGGGCAAGGCGGGAGGGTGCGCCGGAAGCCAGCTGGAAGCGCTGGGAAGGCTGGTCTCGCTGGGTTTCCGCTCCGGGATCGAGGTCAATGCCATCATCGAGCAGCTGCGTAATATTCGCTGTCCTTCTCCTTCCTGGGAGAAGGGAAAGAGGATATTCTCCTGTGCGGACGCCATTGCCCGGGTCATTGAGAAGAGGCTGGTAAGCGGGATGGTGGTCACGATGCAGGAGGAGGTCCCTCAGGCAGCGATGAAGCATGCGCATTATGACGATGTGCAGATGGCGGAAGCGGCGGCGCGCGGGGATATCGTGGGTGTGTGCCCCGATTGCGGCGGCGCCTTGCGCCATGAAGAAGGCTGCGTCAAGTGCCAGGGCTGCGGCTATTCCAAGTGTTAAACTGACCTAGGACCTAGGGACGGTTCTGATTTACGGTTAGAAGTGTCCCTTTTACCCTGCTCCCCTGGGGCGTTTTACCCAAGCGATGAGAGCGCATCAATTAATGAGCTTTCTCCGTTGCGAAAGGTAAAACTGCTCCAGGGGTATTTATTTATTCTCTCCGCAAGATCGCACCGCAGGGGATTCTCTTCTATATAGCGGATGCATTCCAAAAGATACATCCCGTGTACAATGATCTTACTTTTAAACCGGTCTTGCCATAAGTGTCCGACTTTTTTGTACTTGATGTTGAAGTAAAGAGTGTAACTTAGGTTTATCCCCCGCATTATCTTATTGAGATCAGAGGGGTTAGGAACTTGAATGAGCAGGTGTACATGATTGGGCATAAGGCAAAAAGAAAAAAGCTTAAAGCGGAACCTCTTTTTGTAGAATGAAATAACTTTCATGTAATGGCGATAATCTTCCTGGCGGAGAAAAACGTTTTGTCTTTGATTTCCCCGTGTGATAACATGGTAACATCCGTTTTGAATCGTAATTCTCGCTTTTCTGGGCATTTTGCCACCTCCTAGTAATAAGACGCAGGAAGTAGTGATTTCTAACCGTTTTTTTTATCTCTTCGATCAGAAATGATAAAATCAGGGGACACTTCTAACCGTAAATCAGAACCGTCCCTACTTGTGGTGGGGGCGGGGCATGCGGGGATAGAGGCGGCGCTGGCCGCCTCGCGCATGGGGTGCCCGACCATGCTGGTCACCTTCCGCAGGGATACCATCGGCCTGATGAGCTGTAATCCCGCGATCGGCGGAGTGGGCAAGGGCCAGCTGGTCAAGGAGGTCGATGCCCTGGGCGGGGAGATGGGAAGAGCCGCGGACGCCTGCGGGATCCAGTTTAGGGTGCTTAACGCCTCAAAAGGCCCTGCCGTGCACTCCTCCCGGGCCCAGATCGACATGGAACTTTACCGCCGGTATATGCTGCGTACGGTCGAGGCGCAGGAAAATCTCACCATTATCGAGGGTGAAGCGGAATCCCTGCTGACAGAAGGCAACAGGGTCATCGGGATCACCCTTAAGGACGGCCAACGGCTTTTCGCGGATGCCGTAGTGCTGGCTCCCGGCACTTTCCTCGCCGGGCTCATGCATGTGGGGTTAAAAAGCACCAGCGGAGGGAGGATCGGAGAGCCGGCAAGCCAGGGACTGGGTAAAAGCCTTGCGGACCTTGGTTTCGGGCTGCTGCGCTTTAAGACCGGCACCTGTCCCCGTATCGATAAGCGCACGATCGATTTCTCTCGCCTCGAGCCGCAGCCGGGGGATATACCGCCGCACCCCTTTTCCTTTACCACTGCTACCTTGCCGAACTCCCAGGTCCCCTGTCATCTTACCTTCACCAACGAACGCACCCACCGCATCATCCGGGAGAATCTCGACAAATCCCCCCTGTACACCGGGGTCATCAAGTCCACCGGAGTGCGGTATTGTCCCTCGATCGAGGATAAGATCGTCAAATTTTCGGACAGGGCCCGGCATCAGGTGTTCCTCGAGCCGCAGGGACTTGATTCCGACCTGATCTATCCTAACGGGATATCCACCAGCCTGCCCGAAGAGGTGCAGGATGCCCTGGTGCATTCGATAGAGGGCCTGGAGCAGGCGCGTATCGTGCGCTACGGCTACGGGATCGAACATACCGTGGTCGAGCCGACACAGTTGTATCCGACATTGGAAACTAAGCGCGTATCCGGGCTTTTCCTCGCCGGCCAGATCAACGGCACGACCGGTTATGAGGAGGCTGCAGCCCAGGGGCTGATTGCCGGCATCAACGCCGCCTTGCAGCTGCAGAAAAGGGAGCCGGTGGTGCTTGACCGCTCCAGCGGGTACATCGGCGTCCTGATCGACGATCTGACTACGGTTGGAACGCAGGAGCCGTACCGGATGTTTACCTCGCGGGTGGAGTACCGGCTGGTGCTCAGGGAGGATAACGCCGATCTGCGTTTGACCGGGATCGGGTTTGAGGCAGGCCTGGTGAAAGAAGAGAGATATCAGCAGGTGCGCCGCAAAGCCGAGGCAGTCGCCCGGGGGGTGGAGTATCTCAAGCGTACCCATTTCAAGCCTACCGCGCAGGCACAGGCGTTATTGGCGCAGTGGAGCGAGCCGTACTCCCGCCGGCCCCTTTCCTTTGATTCTTTGCTCAAGCGCCCGGGTATGGATATGGAGAAGCTCGCGCAGCTGGCGTCGCTCCAGGGGGGATTTTCCATCCCGGATTTCGCTTTGCAGCAGGTGGAGATTGAGGTAAAATATGAGGGATTCATCCAGCGGCAAGCCGCAGAGGTTTCCCGCTTTCAGCACCTGGAAAAGATCAGATTGCCCAAGGATATCGGGTACGGAGAAGTCCCCGGGCTCTCCCGCGAGATACGGGAGAAGCTGGAGCGTTTCCGGCCTTTGACGCTCGGCCAGGCTTCCCGTATATCGGGAGTCACTCCCGCCGCCATCGCATTGCTCATGGTATACGTAAGGAAAATTTCCCGGACATGACACCTCAGGAGCATTCCCCGCAGGAGAATTACCGGAAGCTTAAAGAATACAGCTTGCTTCAGGGGGCGGAGCTCTTCGGCGTCGCGGATATCTCTACCCTGAAAGATGAGTTTGCCTTTGATAAGGAGCTTCTGGCACCTTACACCGCGGCCATCTCCCTGGGGGTCAGGGTGCTTTCCAGCACCATGGAGGAGGTCACAGAGAATCCCACGCCACTGTATTTCCGCACCTACCGCACGCTCAATATGTTCCTCGACCAGCTGGGCCTTAAGATCGGGATTTTCCTGGAGGCGCAGGGATTCCGCGCCATCCCCATACCTGCTTCCCAGGTGTTGGATTGGAAAAAGCAGAATGCCCACCTTTCCCATAAGAAAATCGCCCTTGAGGCGGGCTTGGGATGGATCGGCCGCAATAACCTGCTGGTGACCGAGAAACTCGGAAGCGCGGTGCGGCTTTTGACCGTGCTGACCGATATGCCGCTTACTTTCGATGCGCCCGCAGGAAGCGGGTGCGGAGAATGCCGCGCTTGCATCGAGGCATGCCCGGCGCATGCCATTCACGAGGACCCGGCGCATTTCGGCCACGTGCAGTGTTTCGAGCAGCTTAAGGAATTTCACCGCCAGAGGCTGGCGGAGCAGTACATCTGCGGGGTGTGCATCAAGGCGTGCCGGGGGAAGGCGAGATGAAGGAGAAGATCTTGATCGTCGATGACGAAAAGGATATCGTCCGCATGCTCGAGTATAACCTGGGCAAGGAAGGATACCGCTGCCTGGTAGCGCATGACGGAGAAGCTGCCCTGGAAAAGGCAAGACGGGACCATCCCGATCTGGTGCTGTTGGACCTGATGCTGCCGCGTATCGACGGCCTGGAAGTGTGCAAAGCCCTGAAATCCGATGCGTCGACCTCCGCCATACCCGTCATCATGCTTACCGCCAAGACCCGGGAGGCGGATAAGGTGGTGGGGCTGGAGCTGGGAGCGGATGATTACATGACCAAGCCGTTCTCGCCCCGGGAGCTTCTGGCCAGGATCAAGGCGGTATTGCGCCGGACCCATCCGCAGGAATCCTCCTCGGTGATAAGGATCGGCGGGCTGGCGGTGGATACCGGGAAATACACCGTTGCGGTCAAGGGTAAGCCGGTGGAGCTGACCTCTAAGGAGTTCGAGCTGCTGCGGACGCTCATCAACGCCAAGGGCCGCGCGCTTTCCCGCGATCATCTGCTCGACTCTATCTGGGGGTATGACAATGCCGTCGAGATCCAGACCCGCACCGTGGACGTGCATATCAACGGCCTGCGCCGTAAGCTTAAAGAGGAAGGGAAAAGGATTCTTACCGTGAAGAACATCGGGTATCGTTTCGACTGGTAGAGGGTTACTATGATCGAGCTGATGATATTGGGAGTTTTGTTGATGGGCGCGGCTATCGGCTGGTCGATCGGCGCCAATGATGCGGCGAATTCCCTGGGGACGGCGGTCGGGTCCAAGGTGCTGACTCTGGGCCAGGCGATCATCTGTATCGCGGTGTTCGGTTTCCTGGGAGCGTATTTTCAGGGCGGTTTCGTGGTCAAGACCATCGGCAAGAATATCGTGCCGTTGGACCTGCTCAGTCCTACGATGGCCATCGTGCTGGCGCAGGTGGCGATCTTTGCGGCCTGCATCTGGGTGGTGCTGGCGACGTACTGGAAGATGCCTATCTCCACCAGCCATTCGATCGTGGGGGCGGTGGCCGGGGCGGGGCTTGCTATCGGCGCGCCGGTGAAATGGAAGGTGTTGGGGGATATCTTCATCTGCTGGATCTTTACCCCGCTGGGATCGGCGGTGCTCGGCTACGTGCTCTTTCGGGTGTTGAAAAACATATTTTACCGCATCGTGCCGAGGAAGTACCTGCGGCCGGTGCTTTCGTTCCTGATCATCGCCAGCGGCTGTTACGTGGCGTTCACCTGGGGCGCCAATGACGTGGCCAATGCCACCGGGGTGATCGCCGGGGCCGGGGTGATGTCTCCGGGCATGTGCGTGGTCTTCGGAGGCCTGGCGATCGTGCTGGGGATCCTTACCTGGGGGTATAAGGTCATTCAGACCGTCGGTTCGGGGATCACGCACCTGATGCCCCTGATGGCATTTTGCGCCCAGCTGGCGAGCGCGCTGAACGTGCATTTATATACCGTACTGGGCGTGCCTGTTTCGACCAGCCACTCGATCGTAGGCGCGATCTTCGGAGTGGGGTTGGTGCGCGGGGTCAGAGTGTTGAATCTGAGGATCATGAGGGAGATAGTGATCTGCTGGCTGGCGACTCCCTTCGTGTCGGGACTGGTCAGCTTTCTGGTGTTTAAGCTGGTGCTTACGTTCAAACATTAACGAGGAGGATCGTGATGAGGGAAATGCGCAATTTCTTAGGATGGCTGGGCATGGCAGAGGAGCAGGAGATCCTGAAAGACGCGAAGATGCACGTCGAAGAAACGTATAAGACCGTGGCGTTTTTCGCCGAGGCGGTGAAGGCGTTCATCCAGGGTGACTTGAACGCCAAGGCCGTGGCGATCGAGAACGTGCGGATGAGCGAACATGCGGCGGATGTGCTGCGCTCCAAGATGGTGACCTCTCTTTCCGAGGGATTGCTCATGCCTCCGGACCGGGAGGATCTGCTGCGGTTCGTCAAGACCCTGGATAAGATCGCGGACTGGACCAACGGCTCCGCGCGCATCATGGGTTTTATCGAGCACAGGCTTCCCGACAGCGTCCTGAAGAACATCGCCGCAGCCACGGAGATGATCGTGCTGTCCATCTCCAAGCTTAAGGACGGGATCTCCGCGCTGGCGGCGAACGACCTGAAGAAAGCCCTGGTGCTGTGCGAAGAAGTCGCCCGTATCGAGCATGAGGCGGACGATCAGAAGAAGCTCCTGATCGAGTCGATCATCCATGCCAAGCTCGAGCCGACCAGCCTGCTGCTTTCCTATGAGCTGGCGGAGTACCTCGAAGGGGTTACCGATAAGATCGAGGACGCCGCGGATTTCGTGAAGATCCTGGCGATCAAGTCAAAATAAGGGGTATACGTGCATTCCCGTTTTTCCGTAAGAAGCATCCTTTCGTACGTTCTGGTAGTGCTGATCTCCCTGGGGTTCGTGGGGGTATTTCTCGCAGAGAAGTTGCGGACGAACACCCTGGAAGAGGTGAGAGTCTCTTTGCGCAGCCAGGCGGCTTTGGCGCAGATGCAGATATCTTCCTTGGTTGCCGCGGCAAGAGGCGAGCCTTCCCTGTATCCTCTAGTGCAAGAGTTGGGCCGGGCCTGCGGCGCCCGGATCACGGTGATCGATCCTGCAGGCAGGGTGTTGGCGGATTCCGAGGTGCTGCCCAAGGATGTTCTTTCGCTGGATAACCATGCTTCCCGGCCGGAGGTGCGCGAAGCGTTGGCTGGCAGGACCGGAAGCGATATCCGTTTTTCCACGACACTGGGTACGGATATGCTGTATCTGGCCGTCCCTTTGTCCCTGCGCGAGGCCAGGGGAAGCGTACGGCTGGCGTTGCCGCTGCATAGCGTGCAGAGGATGCTGGATGCGACCACCTCGGCGATCCTCATAGCCCTGGCGTTCGGGATCGTGCTGGCGTTCGTATCCGGGTCGATCCTTTCCCGCGCCGTCATCAACCCCATCCGAAAGATCATCTCCGCAGCCCGCCGTTTTTCGCAGGGGGATTTTTCCCGGAGGATCTATCACGATTCCCGCGATGAGCTGGGGGAGCTGGCAGCCGCGTTGAACAAGATGGCCCAGGATATCGAGGATAAGATCAGGCAGGTCCAGGCTCAGCATCAGCATCTTTCGGCGATCTTCGACAGCATGATCGAGGCGGTCGTGGTGGTGGATGCCTCCGGCGCGGTGGTTTCCCTGAACCGGACCGCGGAGAAGCTCTTTGGCGCGGCCTCGGACGCGGCGTGCGGCAAGTACGCCCTGGAAGTGATCCGCAGCAACAGTATTCACGAGCTTATCCAGCGGGTGCTGCGCGAAGGAGGCACGCTGACCCAAGAGCTTTCCGTGGAGTGGCCGATCCAGAAGGTGTTCCAGATCAGCGTTTCCGCGGTGCCGGGGCAAGGGTGCGTGGCGGTATTCCATGACGTCACCGAGATGCGGCGGTTAGAGACGATGCGCAAGGATTTCGTGGCTAACGTGTCCCATGAGCTGAAGACGCCCCTTACTTCCATCAAAGGTTTCGTTGAAACGCTGCTTGAGGGAGCGCTCGAAGATAAGGCGCATAACCGCGAATTCCTGCGTATCATCGAGGATCACGCGGAAAGGCTGAACCGGCTGGTGGAGGATCTGCTTACCCTTTCGAGCCTGGAATCGGCGTACGTGACCCTGGAGCGCGCGGTATTCCCGGTGCGCGGGGTCGCGGAGAAGGTGGTAAGCGGCTTTACCGCGATGTCAAAGAAGAAACGCATCGAAGTGCGCAATCATATCCCCCCGGAGATGGTAGTCTCGGCGGACCGGGAGCGGCTCGAGGAGGTTTTCACCAACCTGATAGACAATGCCCTGAAGTTCACGCCGGAAGGGGGTTCGGTTTCCCTCCAGGCCGAGGCGGGCGCCGGTTCCTGCAAGGTGTCGGTGTGCGACACCGGGATGGGCATCCCGGCAAAGGACATTCCCCGTATCTTCGAGCGTTTCTACCGCGTCGACAAGGCCCGCTCCCGCGAGCTTGGCGGCACTGGCCTGGGGCTTTCCATCGTCAAGCATATCATCACCCTGCACGGCGGCACGGCAGGGGTCGAGAGCGTCGAGGGCTCCGGCTCCTGTTTCTGGTTCACCCTTCCCCGGTAATACCCGTTCCAACCGTATCCTCACCTCGTGGTATAAGACTTTACACAGATTTAACATGCGCTTAATATGGAAATAACGGTTTTCCAGTATGATTATGTCATTACGTAAAAGGAGGAGGATATGGATATGCGCAGAGTGATGGCGGTCGTTGTTCTGGCGTGTGCGTGCTTTTCTCTGGCGTACGCGGCTCCCCGCAAAGGCGGCGGATCCCTTCAGGTGAAGGGTTCGGATACCATGGTCAACCTCGCCCAGGCTTGGGCGGAAAAATATATGGAATCGCAGCAGACGGAATTTGTGGCGGTCACCGGCGGAGGTTCCGGCACGGGGATCTCCAGCCTTATCAGCGGCACCTGTTCCATCGCCATGAGTTCCCGGGAGATAAAGGAAAAAGAGATCGCGCTGGCCAGGCAAAAAGGGGTCGAGCCTAAGGAGATCAAGGTCGCATTGGACGGGCTGGCGGTGGTGGTGCATCCGCGTAATCCCGTCTCCAAGCTTACCGTCGATCAGCTGGCGGCGATCTTCAGCGGCAAGATCACCAATTGGAAGGATGTCGGGGGTACCAGCACTCCTATCGTGGTGCTCTCCCGGGAGGTCAATTCCGGCACGCACGTGTATTTCAAGGAGCATGTGCTGCGCAAGAGCGATCCTTCCTCCAAAGAGGAGTTCGCGCCGGCGGCGTTGATGTTGTCCTCCTCCCAGGCGATCGCGGACGAGGTGGCGCAGAATGTCAACGCCATCGGGTATTACGGGATGGGGTATATCTCGCCGAAGCAGAAAGCGGTCTCGGTGGCCGGAAGCGCGTCTTCCGCGTATGTGGAGCCGACGATCGATAACGTGATCAAGGGGAGCTATCCGATATCCCGTCCGCTTTATCTGATCACCAACGGGGAGCCTGAGGGAATGGTCAAGCAGTTCGTCGAGTATACGCTGAGCCCGGAAGGCCAGGAAGTGGTGCGCGCCACGGATTTTGTCCCGGTAAAATGAAGCCATGATTCCTTTGCGCAAGGCCAAGGAGTTCGTAATAGAGAAACTGATCGTCGCCTGCGGGCTGGCGTCGATCCTTTTTGTGTTCCTTATCGTGCTGTTCCTGCTCAAGGAAGGGTTGGCGGTGTTCAGGACCGTCAGCCCTTCCGCGTTTTTAGGGGGGGATAAATGGTATCCCATCTCGGAGCCGGCGCAGCTGGGGATCCTTCCGCTCATCCTGGGGTCCCTTCTGGTGACCCTCGGCGCCGCGATCATCTCGGTGCCTATCGGTGTGGCGTGTGCGGTATACATCGCTGAGATCGCCCCTCCGCGGTCCAAGGAGATCCTTAAATCCGGGATCGAGCTTCTCGCTGCGATCCCCAGCGTGGTGCTCGGGTTCATCGGCATGGTGACGCTTGTGCCGTTCATCAAGAGCATGTTCCATCTTCCCACCGGGCTGACTGCGCTTTCCGGATCGGTCATTCTGGCGTTCATGGCCATGCCTACCATTGTATCGATCGCGGAGGATGCGCTTTATTCCGTGCCTAAGACCTACAAGGAAGGGGCGCTGGCGCTGGGAGCCACCCATTGGCAGGTGATCTACCGGGTCCTTCTTCCGGCAGCTTCATCCGGGATACTGGCCGCGGTGATGCTGGGGATCGGACGGGTGGTGGGAGAGACCATGGCGGTGATGATGATCACCGGGAATTCCGCGGTCATGCCGCATACGATCCTCCAGCCGGTGCGCACCTTGACCGCGACGATCGCCGCGGAGATGGGGGAAGCGGTGGTCGGCAGCGAGCATTATTTCGCACTCTTTGCGGTGGGGATCGTGCTTTTCGTCATCAGTTTCGCCATTAACGTGACTGCGGACCTGTTCCTGCACAGGAAGCGGACATGAGGAATCCTTTGCGTACCCAGAAGATCGCGTTCTTCCTGCTGTTCCTGGCCACGTTGCTGGTGGTGGTCCCGGTGGGAATGATCGTCGTGATCATCCTGCAGAAAGGCATCCCGGGATTGAGTTGGCAGTTCCTGACCGATGTTCCCAGGCAGGGGATGCGGGCGGGGGGGATCTTTCCCGCGATCGTGGGAACGCTGTATCTGGTTTCCGGAGCGATCCTGTTCGCGTTGCCCATCGGGCTTTTGGCGGCTATTTACCTGAGCGAATACGCCAGGGATAACTTTTTGACCCGTCTGGTCAAATTATCCATCGTCAACCTGGCCGGCGTTCCGTCCGTGGTGTACGGGCTTTTCGGCCTGGCGCTTTTCGTGGTCTTCTGCAAGTTCGGGGCATCTATCCTGGCCGGGTCGCTTACCCTCGGGATCATGATCCTGCCCCTGATCATTACCGCTTCCCGCGAGGCGCTGGAGAACGTACCCTATCATTTCCGGGAGACCAGCCTTTCCCTGGGGGCGAGCAAGTGGCAGACCATCCGGCACATCGTGCTTCCCAATGCCATTCCCGGGATCCTGACCGGGACCATACTCGGCATCGGAAGAGCGGCGGGAGAGACCGCGCCGATCCTTTTTACCGTGGCGGCGTTCTATCTGCCGCAACTGCCGGCATCCGTCTTCGATCAGGCCATGGCGCTGCCGTATCACCTGTATGTGATCTCGACCCAGGTGCCGAACGTGGATGAGAAGGTGCGCTACGGGACCGCGCTGGTACTGCTGACGATCGTTCTGTTCATGAATCTGGTGGCGATCGTGATCCGGTACAAGTTCAGGAAAAAGAAAAAATGGTGACCTTCGACGTCAGGGATTTATCGGTGTGGTTCGGACAGCAGCAGGCGCTGAATCGCGTCGGGCTGCAGATCCATACGCACGAGATCCTGAGTATCATCGGCCCGTCCA
>CAZAPM010000015.1:0-50516 GCA_964487475.1 uncultured Planctomycetales bacterium | reverse complement strand
CGCAACGCCGCCGAGACCGCGCAGTTCCGTTCCATCACCGCGGGCAAGCGCAAGGATCCCGCATTCGAGTTCACTCCGGAGACGTATAAGAAGGAAGTGGACGGGCTTCCCGGCAAGGACGGCGCATTCGCTATCCTGAAGAAGTACGGGTATTCCAGGGAAGAGAGCGATATCCTTTATCCGGTCAAGAACCGGATGGTGCAGGAGCTTTTGACCCGTGCGGAAGCGAAGGAAGTGACGATCGGGGTGTATCCGAGCACGCTCGCCCTGGCAAAAGCGCTCACGCAGCACGGAGCGAAGATCTCGACCGCCTCGAGCTCGACGAACGCCTTCCGGCTGCTGCGGCTGTGGAACATCAACATGTTCAACCCGAACCGCGATCCCGGAGAGGTCAAGGGAGAGAATGCGGAGGAAACGTCGAGGTTCCGCGCGATGATGGCGGCGCGGGCGGCGGATGGAAATACCATCGTGATCGAGAACGAAGGCGACGGCCATCTGCCGAAGAACAAAGGCAAGCCGTATCCGGAGATCTTCCTTTTCGCGGCGTTCCGCTTAGGGTTGCGCTACGAAGAGTGCGTGGTCTTCGAGGATGCGGTGGACGGGGTGGGCGCGGCGAAGAACGGGCATTTCTTCACCATCGGCATCGACCGGGAATCCGCGGGATTCCTGGGCCGGGCCGATCTGGTGGTTGAAGATCTGGCGGAAGTGGATTACACGCGCTTAGAGGGTTTCTTTAACGACCGGTTGCATTTTACCCTGGCCAACAGCGTGTCGCTTTTGAAGCCGCATGAGACGGCTTTGTCGGCGCAGGTCCCCGCGGCGTCGGATTCCGAAACCGCGTGCGTGATCTTCGACGTGGGCAATGTTCTGCTGCGGTATGACTACCGCAGGGTGGCGGCGGAGTTCAGCCGGCCCTCGCGTGGTTTCGGCATCACTTTGCAGCAGGCCCTGCAGCTTTTTGACGAGACGACCTTCAAGCATTCCGTGATCGGCGATTTCAATCCCGGCCGGATCAACGTAGCGGAGTTGACCATAGGCCTTAACCGCTGGATCAGGGAAAATTCCTCCCTGGCGCATCCCCGGGAACTGACCGTGGCCGCGTGCGAGGAGATGTTCAACCGTGTCTTCTGGCAGGACAGTCCCATTTGGCAGACCATCGCCCTGGCCAGGGTGCTGATCGCCAAGGGGTATCAGGTCAGGTTCCTGCCTAACACCTGCGATACCCACTACGATTTCGCGAAGAAAGCGTTCGCGCTCCTTTTCGAGCTCCTGGAGAACGGCCAGGCGGATTATTATGCCTCTAATATCACCGGGCTGTGGAAGCCCGAGCCGGAGAGCTTCCTTTCCGTGGCGAGGGATGTGCGCGTGCCTGCGGAAAAATGCCTCATGGTCGATGACCTGCCCAAGAACATCAGGGGCGCTTCCGGGGTGGGGATGCAGGCGCTGCTTTTCGATGCGGCGGATGCGGACGGCAGCGTTTCCCGGATCATTGCGCACCTTTCCGCTGTGCAAAGGCGCAGGGAGTTCGTCCGGGAGCATATCCTCAGCGGTATTGCGTTGGCGGAGGCTAAGGAAGAGGCGCGGGCGTTCCTGGCCTCAAAAGGAAGATACTTGTACCACGGGAATGACTACATGGCGGCCAGCTCCGTGCGCAAGGATATGGCGCTGCGCCTTGACCTGAAGGCTCATCCGGCAACGGCAGACTGCCTGGCGGTCGGTTTCGGAGATTCTGCCGGGGATCTGCCATTCCTTACCTTAGATATGCCGGGATATGCGGCATACCTGCGGTTCTTTGTGGGTACAAAGTTGCCTGCGGAGGCCGTTTCCCGCGGCGTGTGGCATACGCACGAGTCCAAGTTCACCGCAACCCAGAATATCCTTTCCCTCCTTTCCCGGGCGCATGGAACGATGACGTATCGCGGCCTTTTTGAAGCGCTGGCCGCGCACCTGAAAGAGCCCCCCGTGTTACCCGCACATCTCGATCCCGATGCCCTGGTGCGGATCTCGGTGGTGTATTCCGACAAGGATGATACCTTGACCGGAGCGTTCGGAGTGCTCTCTCCCGGGATGGCGAAGGAAGTCGCCGGGTTGCTTGGGCAGGGAGTGCGTTTCGTGCTGGTGACCAGCAACGAACCCGGTGAGATCAAGGCGAACTTCTTTGATAAAGTCCGCGAGGCGGCCGGAGACGATACCTCTGCGCGGGCGCGCCTGGAAGGGTACTATGTCAATTCCAAGGGGCACTTCGGGTATGATGCAGCCGCGGGTGATTATGTTACGAAAGAAGGGGATACGGTACTTCCCCCGCAGGTCTCCGCCATGATGTACAAGATGTACTCCTGGGGGTTAGGTGAGTTCCTTACGTTGCGTTATCCCGCGGTGCAGCTCGATCCGAGGCTGTGGCGGCAGATGCTTTCATCTTCGGATCCCGCAAGGATCAGAGCGCTTTTCGATGCGTTAGTCGCACCCCATACCGCGCTGGCCGGGGAGACGCAGAAAGTCGGAACGGCTAAGGAGCAGCATTCGGTGGCCCTGGGTATCCTGGGAGACGCGATCGCGACCCTGGAGACGTGTGCGGCTTCCGAAGGGTTCCGCGGCGGGTTCCCGGTATTTGTCGAGCGGGAGACCGTCGCGCTGCTGCGGGAGATCCTTCGCGCAGAGGAGGGGCCGGGACACTCCGGGCGGCCTTTGCCCGTTCCCACTCCCGATGAGCAGCAGGCGCTTATGGCGCAGGCTGCGACGCTCTCGCAGTCCTATTTTGTCCAGGAGGACGGAGCGCAGGTCCTGGCGAGGATGCGGGAGCTTACGCGGCAGTTCATCCAGGCGGAGCGCGAAACGATGCATCCCGAGTGGCTGGCGCCTTCCCTGAAGCACATCCGCGCGGGAGAGTATTTCCGCTGCGGGAACGTGGTGTATATCCCCTCGGGCAAGGGAAAGCTGTATGTGATCGGAGATGTGCACGGGGATCTGGTTGCCCTTGATTCGGCGCTGGCGCAGATGCGTTTCTTCGACCGGGTAACTTCCGACCCCGCATCGGTGCACCTCGTCATCGTGGGCGACTACTTGCAGAACGGGACCAATAATCTCGGGGTCGTGTTCAGGGTGCTGGAGCTTAAGGTCAGGTTCCCGCGCAGCGTGACGCTCCTGGCGGGAAATCATGACCGGTTCGAGCCGTATGCGTGGTATATCCGGAATTTTTCGAAGTGGCACGAGGAGTCGGCCCTGAAAGCGGACGCCCTGCAGCAGAGGTTCGGATACCGCAAGATCAATCCCTATTTCATCCACGAGCTGATCGCCCGTTTCGGCTGGGAGTACGCGTTGGCGATCCAGGAGGAGGTGTTCGGGGCGTTAGGGCATTTGGCGTATCTCGCGGCCGCAGGGAACGGCGTGATCAGCGCGCATTCCGCGTTGCCCGTCGATCCGGAGGCGACCCTGGTAGATGTGGCCTTTGCCCAGCATCCCGAGGGGCTTACCGTCGATTGGATCAAGGACGAGGCGGGGGATAATACTTGCACCGCGGAAGCCGCAGGCCGTAAGTCCGCACCCAGCGTCATCCGCCGGGCAGGCTTCCTGGCAAGTTTGGAGACCATGGGCGGCAAGGTCTTCGTGCAGGGGCATCATACCGAGGGAAGCGGGGAGCGCAGTTTTGAGAATCGCCGCGCGATCGTGAGTACCACCCATATCGAGAGCTCTCAGAGCGGGTATTATATCTACCGCTGTGAGGCCGCGTCGTGCTACTGCATGTTCGATCTCTCCCGCGAATATACTTCGATCGCCGATGAGGATATGGTCTTCTTTGCGCTGGCGCAGCCCCGTCCGTCCGGCGAAGAGGAAGTGCCGGTGGATATCCACTGTGCGTGGCCGATGACCGCCGACCAGACCAGAAGGGCGGAGGTGATCATCACCGCGTCCTATAAGAACATGCGCGCATCCGCCGAGCTTCTGCGTTCCCAGGGGGATAAGGTCACGGTATGGCTCTTTTTTGCGGTGTTCAAGGAGACGGAGAGGATCCAGCCGAAGAGCGAACAGAATCCCCATGGCGAGGATGCCTTGCGCGTGAAACTCAACCATCTGCACCGTTTGTTCGCCCAGTACGGGGATGTGTTCGATTTCCGGCTGGTGATGGTCGATAATTTCTGCCCGGACCATACCAGCGACGTAGCCATGGAGATGCTCTCGGCGGATCCTTTGTACCGTCCCTTCGTCCGCTCGGGCAAATTCCGCGTCCTGCGCGTGCCGGAGAGCATCCCCGGGATGCAGAAGGGCGGCACGCTGCTCTACGGATTGAAGCAGCTGCTTCCGGAATTCAAGGAGCACGATCTGGTGGGGTACACCGATTGCGATATCACCACCCGTTTGGACCAGCTCGGCTTACTGGTCTATCCCATGGTGCTCGATCCCCGCGCAGTAGCCATGGGCACCCGGGCTTCCCTGGAGGCGGTTTCCCTGCCGGGAGTCAGCGGCGACGAGATGAAGGCCGGCGCGGAACTGAAGCCGGTCAAGGAGTACCTTTTGAGCGGACTGCTCGATGAGGTCAAGGATACCCAGTGCGGGTTCAAGCTTTTCCACGTCGGCCTGATCCGCAGCATCGTGAAATACGCCCAGGACCAGCGCTGGGCCTTTGACACCGAATGGCTGCTGCTGGCGCTTTATTCCGGATGCCGCTTCATCCAGGCCCCGATCTTCTGGTCGGATTCGGAGGCGCTTTCCAAGACCAACATGCTGGCGCGTTTAGGGATGGCCGCGGACTGGGTCAAACAGCGCCGCCGGCTGGTGGATGACCGTACTATCGCGCACGAGCTCGGATATGTCTTTGCGGACGAGAAGGAGATGCATACGCATGCCACGCAGCTGCTGAACGAGGCGAATTCCCTCTTCCGCAGCGCCGAATGCTTCCTGGTCAGCGGGGATTACCTGAAAGCGCGCGTCTATTACCTCATGGCCAAGGAGTTGTACCAGCGCCTTGTCGGCTGCGGGCAGGATGAGGTGCGCGGCCGGGCAACCGAGAATTACCGGGTTGTGCGCCTGCGCCTGGACCGTGTCGACCAGTATGTGCGCTCTCCCGTGATCGACCTCTTCGACCATCAGGGCGCCATGCTCGAGGGCAAGGATAGTTACGTCCGCGCGCACCGGGCAGGGCTTTTCCACGCCGGGGTGTACGTGCTCGCGGTGAATCCCGACGGTTCTGTCGCCTGGCAGCAGCGGTCGGAGCACAAATACATGTTCCCTTCCGCGACTTCGCTGACCGTGACCGGAAGCGTCCAGGAGGGGGAGCGGGCTCGGGATGCCGCCATGCGCCAGATCAGGGAAAAGACGGGCCTTGTTCCGGATGCGGATCGGCTTATCCGCGTGGCGGGCGTCGCGAATCTTGATTACGATCACCAGGTGCATTTTACCATGTTTGAGTTTACCGCGATCGCCGATGCGGAGGAATCATTGCTGCGCCAGGTGCACGAGGCGATGGAAGCGGAGGCAGTCCGGGAGGAGGAGAATCCTCTCCTGCGGGTGCATTTCGTATATCAGCCGGTGTACCACACCCTTTTCGCGTATACCTTCGATCAGTCCAAACGGGAGGCGTTGCAGCGCTTCGCCACCCGTATCACTCAGGAAACGGGGATCCCCTGTTCCGATCTGGTGAATAATCATGAATGGGTGGCGCTCTTCGCGTATCTGCTCAACGACGGAGAGAATATCCCCGCCGCCCGCGGAATGCCGCTGGCCCAGGTGCGCGCGGAGTTCCGGCAGCGTCCCAACGCCTTCACCGATGCGGTATATGCCTTATGCGCCGATACTTTTACCTTCCTGCGCGCCCAGACGATCGTGTTCTCGCACGGCCAAGTGGTACTGGAGGAGAGCGTTCCCGCGGGAAGCCTGGCGTCATTCATCGAAGGGCGTTACCGTGCGGTAGTTGAAGCGTCAGTGCAGGCAGGAGCTTCCATTGTGCCGCAGCAGTATTACGAAGGTAACATGATGGTCGAGGAAACGGAGATAACCCTTCCGGCTGTTGAGGGTGGCGTTGCCGGTCTGTCCGGTTCGGTCGCGTTTACCCCATGGCGGGCGGCATATGAGGGCCGGCAAAATCGCGTCGTGGATATCCGTCATCCCGCGACTCCCGCGGAATGCAAATTCTGTTCGGGGATCAAGAGGGAACAGGTCATTTGCCGGTTAAAAATAAACGGGAACGGATATCGTCTGGTAGCCAACCTCTACCCGTGGGCAAGCTATCATATGGTGCTTATCAGCGACGACCCTCTGGAGCAGGAGTATGCGCTGCGCGCGAAGGACGTGCTGGTGTTCAAGAAGGCGGTGGGGGACATGTTCACCGTGACGGTGCATGCTCCGAAAGCCGGCGCCAGCGTGCCTCATTTCCACGCGCACGTGTTCAAGGGGATGCTTCCTGCGATACGGCACCTTGTGCAGGGCGGCTTGACTCTCGAGCCCATGGCACAGGAACAGGGGGTTGTGTTCAGCCGGGTGAAGGGCTGGCCGTACCGTTTGCTGCAGGTGCATGCATCGGTGTCTCTGGATGCGGTGTCCCTGGTAAGCGGAGCGCATGTGGCTGCGCGCCAGGCAAATAACGAGCCTGCGGTCGTGATCGCCGATTTTCAGGAAGGGGAATACCGGGCATTTTCCGCAGTGGTGTTCTCTCCTGTCGTGTCCGTGACCGATACGGTGTGGGTGCTGGTGGCCTCTACCGAGGTGTGCGCCCGGATCGTCGCGGTCAATGCGCAGCAGAAACAGATGCTTTTAGAGAATCCGCGGGCGATCGTCAAGGTCATGGAAACCGGCCAGATGCGGCCTTTGACCCGGCTCGTGGTCAAGCTCCCGAATTCCTTCGGGGACGTGCTGGGATCGACCCGCACGCTCAAGGCGCTGCATGCGCAGTTCCCGCAGCTGCCCGTCCACGTGCTGCTGCCTCTGAAGATGTCGGGCCTGCTTGAGGGATACCTTACGCGCGAAGGCTCCCTGGGCTTCATCGATCAACTGCATCCGCTGGAGTCGACGGAATTCAAGGATGAGGATATCATCGATCTGACCTGGTATCAGGATGCGCTGCCCAATATCGCGCGCATACATTATTATGAAGCGATGATGCGCCGCGCGGAGGCCGAGCTCCTGGCCAAGTTCAATCAGCCGGTCACCCTGGACCGCGCGCACACCGTGGAGGCTCGTTTCGGGCCCGGCAGCGCGGCTGCCGCGGAGCAGGGCAGGGAGCGCGCCCGGCAGCTGGTGGAGCGGGCCCGGGTCGAAGGCAAGAAGGGGATCGTATGGCTGGGTACCACTGCCGCCGGCAGCGCGAACCGCATGCCGCAGAAAGCTCCGGGTAAAGAGGATTTCTGGAGGGACGTGGTAGCCGGGCTGCGCGAGGATTATCTTATCTATGAAGTACGGGCGCCTAATACCGCGCCGATAGCCGAAGGAGTCCTGCCTGCCCCGGGCAACGAATTCGCGGACCTGGCGTCCCTGGCCGAGGTGCTGCGGGTGACCGTTGCCGGTATCACCGTTGACAGTTTTGCCGCGCACTTCGCGTACGCCATCGGAAAGCCTTCCATGGTCCTGCTGCTCGGATCCACCCATTCCGACGCGCTGGTCTATCCCGAAGCGGCCGGTGTGATGAAGCCGGTGCCTGCCGTCCCGCAGGGTTGTTTCGGATGCGGCAACCACGGGTATATCTCTCCCGCGAAGATCACCTCTTTTGAGGACGCGATGCGCGCAAGGCGCGGCAAGCCGTTTACCGTCGATACCGAGGCAAAATGCCGCGTGCTGGGAGAAGGAGAGACACGTTATGACTGCTGGCGGCAGGTGACTTCCGAAGAGACCCTGGCGCAGTTAAGGCGTCTCGCAGGGGCAGCGGGCGCATGCGCCGTGTTCGGGTTCGGATTCTTTACCGCCGCCTGGCCGCTCAAGATCATGGTGTTCCTGGTCGCGCTGGCCTCGCTGATGGTGCATGAGTACGCGCATGCGTATATGGCCGATCGTTTCGGAGACATCACCGCACGGGCAATGGGCCGCCTGACCCTTAACCCCCTGCGTCACATCGATCCCGTAGGCACCCTGCTCCTTCCGGCGATCTGCGGGTTCGGCTGGGCTAAGCCTATCCCCATCAATTTCGATATCCTGACCCGTTCGCAGCAGTTCGCAGTGTGCGCCGCCGGACCGGCGGTCAATGCGCTTCTGGCGCTGCTGGGGATCGCGCTGCTGCT
Organism: uncultured Planctomycetales bacterium; assembly: GCA_964487475.1. Classification (GTDB taxonomy): domain Bacteria; phylum Omnitrophota; class Gorgyraeia; order Gygaellales; family Profunditerraquicolaceae; genus CAZAPM01. Next base: position 42,315 of record CAZAPM010000015.1, on the reverse strand, counting down.
GTGCGGGGTGCCTGCCGGGCAGTTCATGTCGGCGTTCATCTATGTCAATGCCGTGCTGGTGCTGTTCAACCTGCTGCCGATCCCTCCTTTGGACGGTTCGCGCATGGCTGCCGCGATGCTGTTCTCGAAGTGTTACAGCCGGACCGCGGATATGGTCGGCATGTTCGTCTTCATCGGGTTCGTGTTCCTGGGAGGCTTTACCTATATTATCTCTCCCGTGCTTACCTTGCTGGGTACGCGATTAGGATTGATACCTTTCATGGCGCTGGTAGGAGGGATGGTTTTCGGCGTTCATGAAAGACCGGGTGTACGGCTGCTGCGGAACGTTTCCAAGGGAACGCAGTCTTCCTTCCGTGGCTGGTGGGGGCTTGCGTCCGCCGCAGCAGTCGTCTATTTCCCGTCGCCGGTGCTGGGAGCTATTTCTTTTACGACGCTGGCGATCGGCGCGGCGGTGTTGATCGCACTGCTGGCAGCGGCAGTTGCGGTCATGAAATTCACGAACGGAAGCAACGGGGTGAAGGTGCTCAAGCCTGGTGCCGAGTACCGCTTTCCGCTGGCCGGAGGGTTTGTGATCAAGGATGACTCCGGGAAGGTGATCTTCAACAGCGCCGTTTCTTTGAGCCGGGAGAGGGAGAAAAGCGTGCTGGCAGGCGGCGTGCTGGTGTACCCTCCGATGCACGGTGAAGTGCTGGTGCTTAATCCTGCCACGTCAGGCGTAAGGATATCGATCGAAAGGATCCCGGGGGCGGAGGCTGAAGGTTCGTCGCCGGCCAGGGAGAAGGTTTCCAAGGCTGCGTCGGTCACCGGAGAGATCGATAAGACCAAGGCCGCGAAGTTCGCGGAGAAGATCCGGAACCCTAACGCGCAGCGCGATGCCATGAATAAGTCGCTCAAGGCCAAGATAGACGCCAATAAACCGACCTCGATCAAGAAGAGCGGCGGATATGTGTCTCAGAAGCTGCTTACGGTTATTGCGGTCACAACGGTCCTGGTGCTCGGTTGGAAGGTGCTGCTCCCTGTGGTGGCCGGGCTCGTGGTCGCGCTGGTGCTTGTGGTGTTCTGTGGTCTGGGGATCATGAAATATCAGTTGTACCGGGAGAAGGCCGCGTTGTGCAAGCGTGATGTAAGGATGCCGGAGTATCCTGCGCTGAATGCGTTGGATGAGGCGGTGTTATCGCTCGTTCCCGGCCATTTGTTCGAGGCTGCGGCAGGAGCGCATCAGGGGCCTGATGCGGGTCGGGGTACGTATCAGCTGCAGAGGCAGGCCGTTTTGAGCCGGTCCTCGCTGGCGACCTGGGAGATATTGCGCAGCGGCACGGATATCCGGGCGGATGAGTCCTGTGTCGTGGAGTCCGTGAGCGAGCTTCCCGGGGTGAAGGCGCTGAATATCGATCGCGCTGAGGCGGTCCTCTATTTCCATTCCCTTGAGAAGTCCGTGATCAGTGCGGCGTCGGATTCATCGGAGTATCTCCGCGTCGCAATGAATTTCCGGGAGGTCCTGACCGTGGTCGATCATCCGCACAGCCCCTTCCGGGATAATGACCGCAATCTGTTCGTAAAGCCGGTGGGCAGGACAAGAGAAGGTGCTTTGATCTGGCATATGACCTCTGGTCCGTTCGCATCAGGGTATATGCATCTTGGGCAGGCGAGAGGTTGTATTGGGCCAAATGATCTGGTTGGCGCGGACATATTATCATGTACTTTATTAAAGACTTTTAATAAGTTATTAAGAAGTTTTAAATGGCTTCGGATAAAGGGTGAAGATGTGGTAACTCTTTATCAGACAAGCCTTAAAAAAGCAGCCAAATTAGGCAATGTTCCTTTGCAGGAAGTGGATCAGCTGGCGATGCGTTTCCCGGTTGAAGAAATGGTCCGTCTTCTTGAGAAGGGGTACTCCTGGCCGCAGGTCAGGGAAGTGATCCGGCTTTCAGATTCACTTGATCTGGAATATGTGCTCAAGGCGCTTGGCCTTGTAGAAGATTTCAGCCAATTAGATGATTACGCCTGGTCGCTTAAAGAGCTGGGAGAGGAAGAGACGAGAACGCGATACGCGCAAGGACGTTATGAGACTGAACTGCAGTCTGCGGCGTTCAATGCCACTGCGCAGGAGCATGAGAAAGTCGCAGAAGTCTTAAGCGGTCTGCTTGCAGGCAGCGGAGTGCGGCCGGTATCATTTACCCGCCGGCAGTTGCGTAAAGCCATCATGGCGGCCTATCCCCATTGGAACGGCGCCTCCGGGATGATCGAGGAGCTTCTGGGCCGGTATCCCTACTTCGACGAAAGCATCCTGCGGCAGATGATCCAGGACATATCCCGTTCTCAGAGCCTGCGTAATCTCCATGCGCAGGCAGGGGTGCGGCTTTTTGACTGCCGTTTCGCGGTACGGCCGTATTGTTACCACCAGGTGGGCGCAGATAAGCAGAAAAGCTATGTGCTGGGGGTGTACCTTGCGCAGCCGGAGTGGGATACGGTGGCGGCACAGGCCGGAAGCCGGGTAGTGTCGGGTATGCACGTCAAGGGGGTGTTGGCGTACGCGCGCTTCTACCGGATGCATGATACTTTGGTGGTGACGGAGATGCAGACCGACGTGGTGCATCATCTTCATAACGGCATGCGCCGGAAGTATCAGGATTGGGCCGGAGTGCTCCTGATGGCATTGGAGGATTATGCCCGGGAAAGCGGCATGCGGCGGATGGAGATCGTCACGGCAGAGGATATACTCGCAAAATGGCCGCTTTTCAACGACTTGAACGCCCGGGAGATATATACCGGTCTTCCATACCATTTCTTTTATGTCCGGAGTAAGGCACATGGGTCGCGGCCGCTCGAGGGGATGCCTATGGAGGAGGTCTGGAAGAAGGATATGTCCGCCGATGCCGTGTTCGACAGCCGGTCGTTCTCTGCGGTATTGCGGAGGATTAAGGATCCTTCGTGTGCGACGGGAGCGGCGGGCGTATCCCGTTTGGCCGGATTGGCTGTGCTGGCCGCGGGTGTGGTTGCTTTTGCCTCGGCTTCAGTGTATGCGCTCTATCTGCTGCTGCAGTATCTGCCTTTGACCGGCACCTGGTTGTTGCTTGCCGCGACGGTGGGAGGACCTTCCATTACGGAGGCGTTCCAGGCAGCAGCCAAGAGGATCATCGGGAGGGTGCAGACCAACCATTCTGCTGCTTCTGTGGTAAGGGAGATGGCGGAGAGGGAGTTCCGGCCTTTTAAGCCTGTCCGTGATCTCGACCGGGTACTCGCCGAAGCCGGCCGCAGGCAGTATCCCGATGGTGTTATCGTTTCCAAGCTTTTGAGAGCGTTCGGGGTGGATGGTCTCGATCCGCAGAGGGCGGCAAAGGCGCAGGAAGTGCTTTCGCTGGTGTACAGGGGCAAAACCGATCCAATGGACGCGCTGCAGGAACTTCGCGGCGCCGGGATCCCTTTTGACGCCGCCTCAGCCTGGTTGAATGATACTTCGGCAGAGTACAGGTATCCGACGCGAACGTACGCGCCATGGCATGATGAAGTCCGGGCGATCTCCGGCGAAGAGTGCACGGTGGAGTGCCGGGTGCGTTTCGCCGGAAAAAGAGCGCAGGCCAGGTATTATCCTTCCCGCCGCAGGCTTTCCCTGACCCTTAGCTCTTCCGCGACCCTGGTTGAGGCAGTGCGTGCGGTGTTGCGGCATAAGAAAATACCTGCGCCGGTCAAGGCGCGATTCGGCAGGCTGATCCATCCGCTGGCGATCCTTACCGTGGCGGTGCTTGCCGCCTGGTGGCTACCCGCTGCGGCGGCAGGTCTGGTTTTCGGGCTCGCCGGGATGTGCGCATACCGTCATTCCAAACTCCCGCAATTCCCTCCGGAAGCCGATGATGCGCCGTACCACGGCGTTTCCATAAGCCACTTCGAACTGATCGATTCCATCCGGCAGACAGGGATAGGGGATTTCGAGGTCCCGGGCGCATTGGTCAGGTGGATGCGCTATCTGCGGCTGCGGCTGGAGATCGTCCCCGAGTCCGGATCCTTCGGGGAGGTCAACCTGTATTACTACCGGATCAAGGCGGCGTACCGCTGGCTGACCATTCTTCTGCTGCACCATATCTCATGGAGCTTTTGCAACGCCAATCCCGAGAAAACGGGAGAGATCGCGCGGGTACTGATCACGGTCAACGAGAATCATTTTTGCGATGCGCGGCCGGTGGTCTCCTGTATCGAGGCGGTGCAGGCGCAGTTGGCTTTTTACCACGAAGAGACCGCTCTTTCCGCGGAGGATGCCGAGTGCCGCCAGTTGCTGCAGCAGGCGCTGATCAATCTGACCATCGTGTACTACATCAAGAATATCCGGCAGAGCAATGACCCGGAAAAACTTCTGGAAGCGGCAGAGGGCCTGATGCTGGCTGAGCCGGAGCATTTCTTCACGCCGGCGCAACAGCAGGCGGCGCGCCAGGCGCTCGCAGACCGGGAAGCGACGCTGCAGGAGGGGGCGGAAAAACGGGCGGTCGGGAACGCGCTGCGGCATCTGGATGAGATCACCCTGGCGGCGTGCGCCGGGATGTGGCCGTGGATGAGGGAATGGTACCAGTCCTTTAAGCAGCAGTACGGGATCTTCGTCGGATGGGTGGCGGCGCCGTCGCTGGTCGAATCGGTGGCATTCATGGCCGCGGCGGATCTGGCGCTGATACTCCTTCTCGGGCTGCCGTTCGGGTTCTCTCTTGAGCATGCCTTGCGGCTCGCCGGGATCCAGCTGGCCTGGCACCTGCTGCATTATCCTCAGGCGCCGGGAAGCACCGTGCGCGAAAGACTGGCGTTCTGCTTCAGCCAGGCGAAGCTGCTGATCACCCTGTCCGCACTGATTCTGGTCGTTCCGGTGGCGAGCCTGCTGGGCGCATGGTTCCTCCCCTACGCAGTTGCGGCGGCCGGCCTGGCGCATATGGCCGTGACGTTATTCCTGATCTCCCGCATGTGCATAGAGCCCCTCGTATATCATGCGATCATTACGCCGTATCTGACGCGGAGCGAAGATGTGCGCAAGGAGCTCCTGCATTCCCAGTTGCGATATCTTTATCCCGGGCTGATCGAGGAACGGATGTGGAGTTCGTTGAATTCATCGGATCCGGCGAGCCGCAACAGCGCTGTCCGCTACCTGGCGATGCTGCATAAGGAGAACCCTCCTTTTGTCCCGGCCGTAGGCACCCTGCGCGAAGAGACCGTCAGGGTGATCAGGATGTTCGTGCGGGTGCTCCCCGGGCAACTTTGGAAGTATCTGCCGCTGGCGCTGGGAGCGGTTCTGGCCGGATGGGCAGGCGCGGCGGTCGCGGCTGCGGCGATCTGCGCAACGACGGAGCCTTCGGATAATGCGGGGATGGAGCGGGCGGTATCGGCTGCAAAAAAGGTACGTGCGGCATCGTCTTTGCAGGAGAAGGAAGCGTTGGCCAGGTCGATCGCATCGGGGATACTGCAGGGCGAGTACTCAGCCGTCGAGATAGGTCTGGCGCTGGCCAGGGAAGCCCTGGCATTGACCGTGACCGAGGAATATCCGGGCACCGGGCACAGGTACAATTACAGCGCGGCAAAGGCAGTGGCGGCTAAGAGCGGACAGCAGGTGGCGAATGAGTTCCAGCGGGTGGTGTGGGCGTACCGGGACGCGAGTAATATCCATGCCCGGATCAATGCCTTGAGCGCCGTCCTTCAGTCGATGAAGCAAAAGTATGCGCGTCTTTCGGAATACGTCACGGGGAAAAGCCATGCGGTGTTCGTCTCGGTGGGGGACAGTATCGCGGACCAGGAGTGCCGGCTGGCGGACCTGGGAGGGGAGATCGACCCTGCCCGCAACGCGTTTTCGATAGACGAGGCGTGGATCGCAAGGATCGAGAGGGGAGTACCCGCAAAGCGGTATTCACAGCTGATGTTTACCGATGAATTCGAGCGGCTCGTCGATTCGCTCGAGCTGGTGAAATCACCTTCTCTGGCGCGTTACACCGCACGGGTATTTGCCGGTGAGCTCAAAACGTTATCCCGGAGTTACAACGAGCTCGCGGGCCTCTACCGTGCGATCAAGTCCGGCCCTCCTGCCGGCAAAGAGTCGGGAAGAGCCGATCTGCGGCTGCTGGTGGTGGTGAACATGGCGTTCCTGCTGGTGTGGATGGCGATGCTGTCGTTGCCTTATCTGAAGCTGATCCCTCTGGCAGCGTATCTTTCCCTGGGGATATTCCTGGCGGGAGGCGTAGTGCTTTGCGCATGCAATAACGATGCCGCGCGAATCCTTCGAACGCGTTTCGAACGTCTGATGGACGCGCTGGCATATACCGATTACGAGAGCATGCTGTTAAAAGGGTACATGCTGCTGACATTCCCTGCTTCCGCGTGTATCTCGGGGTGGAAGGGACTGGTCGTATGGACGTTTATGAGTCTGACCGTGGTGTTCCCTTTTGTGAATCGGATCATCGTGCCGTGGTACAGCTCATGGAAAGGCGCACTCATCGCCCGCCGCATCCGGCAAGGGGACGGGTATGAGGTTTCCCGGCAGCTGGATTTCATGATCCGCGCGACGGAGCATATTTACTGGGACCAGGGGATCCGGAAACTGGTACCTGATTTCTACGAAGCGATCTTTGCGGCTGCGGGAAGGATCTTTTCCGAGAAGGAGAATTATCCTCAGGATGACCAGGAGCGGGTGGTTTCCCTTGTTTCTGCGGTGCTGCGGAACGGGCATTTGCCCAGCCGGGAGTGCGTCTGGGTGCTGGAGCAGGCGATCTCCTCTCCGGCGACATTCACTTCCGTGAGGACGCGGGCATTGAAGGAGGCGCAGTCGATCGCGGTTACCTTCGGTCCGGGGGACAGGACAGCGTTGGCCAGGGTCAGTCAGGGGGCGCTGCATCGGGCCGTGGTCGGCGCGTATGAAAGAGAAGATGCGCGTAAAGTCCAGGGTGAAGTATGGTACCAGGAGATCCTTTCGGCAGCACGGGAAGCCCGTGAGGCTCTGGAGCGGCACACGCCGCTACTGGGGCTCATCGGCCTGGCGCTGCTGGGTGCTCATTTCGGCGCGTTGCCTGCGTTGGCGTTCGGTGCCGGGTTCGGGTTGTTGGGCATGCTTGATCCGGCGGATGATGCGCAGGCGCAAGCCGAGGCGGAACTGGCAAGGAGCCGGGCCGCCAGGGTCAATCTTCTCGCAGGAGCTCTTTCCGCGGTGAACCGTTTTGTGCAACAGGATGCTCCGGGTTTAGGGGCGAGCATGGTGCGGTTCATGCAGATCGCGCGCGACAGCGACCCGCGCGCCCTCCCCGGACACAATCCCGAGATGTACATCCGGGACGGAGTCTTGTACAGCACCGAGGCGTCATTCGATGATCCGATGGAACTGGTGCTTTTGATGACGGGAGCGTTGTGCGATCTCGCAGGGATAAAGAGCCAGAAAAGAGAAGAGGTGATCGACGCCGCGATGCTGTATGCGCAGTATTTCGGCACCCAGAGGCTGATCGACCAGCATTTCGGCCGGGACGATACGGTGGTGGTGTATGTGAGCGATGCCGGCGTGGAGATCTGTACCGCGAATGCCACGGAGCAGCTTAAGGCAAAGATCGAAGACCTCTTTTCCGGGGTCACCTTGTCCGCGCCCTGTTACCTGTATCTTTTCAACGGCCGCAACAAGGATCCCCGTTTCGGCAGCGGACCGTTCTATCTGGTCCAGGCGCGGGGTAAACCGCATTTCGTGAATGTGGGGGATAGCCGCGGGCCCCGGGGACAGGCAAAAGCGGTGTGCATGACCCAGGACCTGGTGCTGGCACTGCCGCGCTCGGATTTCGAGAAGTTCATCATAGCCAACGAGCTTCTGGTGGGGGCGACCGGACGTACGGGGACCACGAGAGAGTTTGAGCGCACCACGATCAGTTTCTCTGCCATCAATTACCGTTTAGGCAGCTACTATTTCCAGCAGGAATCCGTATTTTCCCTGCATCATTCCAGCCCTCTGTTCGATGCCTCGCTGCCTTCCGATGCGAGCGTTTTCCTTCATGAGAAGACCTTTGCGCAGGATACCGCGCGTTTTTCTTCTCCTTCGGGCGGGGAGGAGTTCGAGCTTACGGTCAGGATAGAGGAATCCCTTCTGCAGATGCCTCAGGCCCAAGCATTGATGGATACGGCTTTCTCTGCCATGGAATCAACCCTTAATTATCTGGGCCGGGCCCTGGCTCGGTATTTCCGGACCTCTTTTTCCCTGGCGGCGCTGGAGAAATCCTCTGCGCTGACCGTTCCGGCAGAAGACGAGCGCGAAGGGGTGGTGGTGTACGTGAACCGGCCGCTTTTCGCAGAGCTTACCGCCAGAGACGCACCGCTGGCATATGCCATGCTCTATACGTCTCTTTTCGAAAGCCTGAGCCTGATCGCAGGCCGTCTGACCGGGGCGTCGAAGGCGATCTCATACGAAGAGCAGGCGTTCATGCTGCGCAAGTATGTATTCGAATACTGGAAAGGGTTCGTGCACATTCCTGCCATTGCCGGGATGATGCGGGAGCATTTCATATCCCGGCCCAATTTCGACGAGCGCCTCCAGGTGACTCCGGTACGCATGGGCGAGCTCGAAGAGAAGAAGAAATTCCTTTCCGAAGTACTGCTGATGGCGCTGGGAAAGAAAGAGCCTCCCCGCGATCCGGCGAAGCTGCGGGAATACTCCGAGGGGGTTGAGCCTGCCTTGAAAAGCCTGGAATCGGCGTTTGCGTTCTATACCGGATATTTCTGTCCGGAGGAAGGGCTGGAGCTGTTTAAATTCGCGCTGGAGTGGCTCAATCAGTTCACCAGCGGAGGAAGCGACGGATATCGCCTGAAGCAGCATTTGCTGGCTACTTTCGTGCTTTCTTCCTTCGCGTACTTCCTTAAGATGTTCCAGGCGCACGGGCCGTACCTGCGCCGGATGATGGATATTTCCATGCCGTATGCGGAGTTACTGGTGCAATCATCCGGCACCCGCGCCGTGCTGGTGGCCATGGTCCAGGGTACCATGCAGTATATGGGTAACCGCACAGGCGAGGGGACACTGCGGGCATTCGATGCGCTGCACAATAAATTCAAGACCGGGGAAGAGGCGTATGAGCGGCTGGCCGGATGCGGCGCGTTCGTTTCGACAGTGGATCAACTCAATCTCCTGGATACGGTCGCTTCGACCGGACTTACCTGCATGGCGCTGGAAAAAGCGAGAAAATATCTCAAGGAGTTGCTCCGGGTGAATCAGGCCTTGGCCGATCGCCGGATGATCTCTCCCGATGATTGCCGGGCGAATGCGGAAAAGTCGGCGAAGACCGTGATGTTCCTGGATATCTACGAGCTGGTATGCGCGCAGGTGCTGCGGCCGAGGAATATCCGGATGCAAGCTGCGGTGTCATTGCGTACGGTCTCCCGGGAGATGGAGGTAAATCGGGAAGAGCGGGAAGCGTACGTGACCGATTATGCCATGGCCAAGGTACTGATGCATTTCCTGCTCTCGGGCGAGGATGCACAGGCGCGGGAGTATCTGCATGAAGGATTGCGTATATTCTTCTCCCAGCCGGAGAGGGAGCCGCAGAAGCTGGCGATCATCGGGTGCGCCTGGGCAGTGTTCCTGCTTCGTACGGGTGAGAATCTCTTTCAGGAACCGATGTTCCAGCAGGTCACCCAGGAGCTCGCCGAGAGCCGGGACCAGGAAGCGCATCTGGCCTCCGGGGTGCTGCGGATGGTGGCTTCCGGCGATCATCAGGCCGTGCTGGGGGATGATGCGGGTTGGGCTTTGAGCCGGTGCGATCTGATCTCCTATCAGTTCACCGGACACCTGGCGCTGCTGGTCGCCGCGCAGGCCAGGGGGGATGCGCAGGCAGCGTTCAGCGTGGTGCAGGCAATAGTGACCGCCAACCCGGCCGAAGCCGTGGTGATGAACGCGGTAAGCCAGTTCCTCATGCTTTTCCGTTTCCTTCCGGGTCAGGTGCAGCGTTTTGCCCAGGATGCGTTGTGGGAAAGGATGCGCGTTTCTTCGATGGCACCTGCGGTGTGGAGGCCGCTGACCTACTTCCTGAGGTCGCTGCAGTATCCGGCGTATGAGGAATACCTGTGGGGAGCGCTTCGCGCTGCTCTTCCCAACCGGGAGGATCTGGCGTGTGCCGCTGCCACGCAGGCCCTTTCCGAGCTGATGGCGTATTCCTCCGTTGCGCTTCTGCTGCAGCTGAGGGTCCTTTCGCAATTCCCCGCCTGCGCGCCGGGTATCAATGCGCTGCTCGTCACGGCAGTGACGGGGCTGGAGCATGAGCTGCGCTATGTGCCGGAAGTATTCCTTCCTCTTTTGCAGAGATGGCTGGAACAGGGGAAATACCGCGAGGTTGTGGAGTGGGTCGACGAGTATCTTTCCCAGGAGGAGGCAATGGTATACGGCAGGCAGGGGGCGGAGAGGGCCAGGGAGAATGCCGTGCGCGCCCGCGCACTTCGGGATACCGCACAGAATGCCTATGCCGCGTATTCATTCACGGAATGTCTGCAGGCGATCGATTCGCTGACCGCGCTGGTCGAGGCGCCGCTGCTTCCGGATCTCGCCGACCTCAAGGCCAGGGCCGCGTTACTGAAGCGGGCGGAGGAATTGAGCGCCCAGGGCGATGATGCTGCCGCAGGAGCGGTCCTGGCAGTTACGCAGTGGCCCAAGGATAAGGTGCTCATCCAGGTAAAAGAGAAGATAATCGTCGTGGGGCAGGCGCGTCCATTGCTCGCCCGTAACGCCGACGATGCGCAGCGCAGGCTCGAGAAGGTGCGCAAGGTGTTCCCGAAGGATGAACATCTGGCCGGGATGATCAGGGCGGCGGAGGAGACCATCCGGAAGCGTCAGGCGTTCTTCCTGGATGCGCAGACGGCGCTTTCACATAAGCGTTTCGAGCAGTCGCGCCAGGCGTTCCTTTCCGGGTTCGTTCTCTCTCCGGAGAATTCCACCGCGCGCAGCACGGTCAGCGGCGGAGTCGGCGGTCTGATCTCCGCGGGCGCGTATACGCACGCATTCACCCTGGCCCAGGAAGTGGCGCAGGCGAACCCCTCGATGGTCTCCGAGATGAACATGTTCCGGCGCAAAGCCATGGGGTATCTGGCGCTGGAAGCCCTGAGGCCGCAGCTGGGGATCGTCTCCGTTGTTTCCGAGGCGATGCGCCACCGTACCCAGAGGATCAAGGATATCTACGGCGGCGCGGTGTATTCCTACCGGGGGATCGCGGTGCGGGGGGACGGGTTCGACGAGGAGTTCGAACTTAAGGATCTGCGTGTGCACCATCTTCGCGAAGACGCAGAGACCCCCGAGGTCCCGGTCGACCCCCGGGTCATCGCCATGAAGGGGGATTGTTTCATGCTGGTCAATTTCCAGAGGGAGCCGGAGCTGGAGGATTATTTCGAGGTGCTCGAGGTGCTTCCGGATAAGATCGTCTTCGGGTACGATAAGATAGACAACAAGGAGCATCTGCTGCATCTGATCGATGAGAAGCGAAAGGGCAAGGCGAAAAGCGCGGTCAAAGGGCTGCTGGTCAAGGTCGATGACGTCTGCCTGGCCCGCCAGGAGCGCGCGCTTTCCCAGGTGACCACCCGGCTTACCGCGACCGTCGAATCGATACTGCCGACCACCGGCAATGAGTTCCTCAATGTGCTTTTCGGCATCAACGAGGAAAAACCCCAGGTCATCATTCCCGAGGAGGTGGCTCGCGTAAGAGAGGCGGTGCTGGACCAGCGTATCTGCGACGATATGTGGCAGTTCGAGGCGCTGCTGCACGCGGTAGCTCCGCATAATAAGGTAACGCTCATACAGGGGCCTCCGGGTACGGGAAAGACCACGGTCATCTCCGAGGTGGCGGAATTCGTGACCCGTATCAGCTCCTGGTATGCGCGGGGAAAGCGCGTGCTGGTGGTCTCTCAGAGCAACCCGGCGGTCAACAACGTGGGTGAGCGGCTGCAGCGGGAGGGGATCGCGTTTGCCCGTGTGGGGTGCCAGGAGGATAATATCAGCGATGAGCTGAAGGACAACTGGCTCGACCGTAAGGGATTGCTGGAGCAGTTCAGGCAGCGCTACCGGAAGGATAACCACGGGTACGTAGTGCTGGGTACGGTCAACGGTTTCCTCAATGACCGGCATATCCGGCACAACGACGCATTCCAGGAGTATGATATCGTGATCATCGAGGAAGCAGGCCGGGCCACGATGGCGGAAGTGCTGGTCCCGCTTCTGATGGCCAAGGAAAAAGTGATCATGGTAGGAGACCATAAGCAGCTGCGGGCTTTTGGCCTTAGCGAGGAGACGATCCGGATGGTCCGGGAGGAGACGGGGATCATGCAGCGCGAGCGCGGCGGGATCGTTTCCATGGCGGCGCATCTGGATGAGGTGTTCTCTGCGGCCCGGCTGAAGGACCTTCAGGTCTCGCTTTTCGAACGCGCGTTCGTGATGAAGGATGCGCGCCGGATCTATCTCGACACGCATACCCTGCTGGTGAACCGCAGGTCGCATCCTCTGTTGGTCGGCATCGTGAACATTTTTTACGAGGGTAAGCTTCTGGCCCGCGATTACAATTCGCAGGTGAAGGAGCGGCCTGAGGCGGATACCCTGGTGCTGGTAGACGTGCGCGGCGGGCAGCAGCGTACGGAACATTCCTTTTTCAATCCGGAAGAGATCGCCTGGGTGGTCAGGGAATTCCTCCGGGTGCTTTCGCTGCGCAACCGTGACGGCAGTTACCGGTATCGGCCTTGCGATATCACCGTGCTTTCATTCTATCAGGCTCAGAACGAGAAGATCCTGCTGGCGTTGCGGCTGCAGGCGCTGATCTCGCGCATCCGTAATTCCGCAGTCCCGTACCGCCTCAACGAAAAGGAGCAGCTGACGTTGCGCAAGTCCCTGCGTCCCGGGGCGGAAGGGCAGGGCCTGGTGCGGGCGTTCCTGCAGCAGCCTCACGCCGCGCGGGTGGATGAGTTCCTGCGGCATGTGGCCTGCCCGGTCTCGGCTAACGGAAGGATCTTTACCGATGACGAGATGAAGCAGGTGCATATGATGGTCAATACCGTGGATGCGATCCAGGGACATGAGAACAAGGTGGTGATCCTCTCCATGGTGCGTTCAAACGATCAGGGGGAGATCGGGTTCCTTAAGGAGCTGGAGCGACTCAACGTCTCTCTGTCCCGGGCGCAGGAAAAGCTCATTATCGTAGGGGATTTCTCCGGAACGTTGACCAGGGCGCGCAATCCCGAGGCGCGCTCCGTATTCTGCCGTATTCTGGCGTATGCGAAGGAGCATAGAGCATACCGCGCGGCGATGCCTGCGCCGCAGCCTTATCGCAGCGGCGGCCGCAGCGAGCATTCCCGGTTCCGGGTGAAAGGTTTTAACGTGTGGGGATCCTGTGAGCGCGCTTCCTGCGAATCGAGCCTGGGAGGTTTGAGTTTCGAGCTTGACCTTGCTTCCTGGGAATTGCGGCAGCTGCCCGTGCTCGATGAGCGACAGTTGAAAGTGCTTAAGGGGTATTGCGGCGCCGCGGACAGGCCGGCAGCCGAACTGTCCGCGATGGTCCGAATGGCCGGGAAGATCGTGGATGAGGTCTCGCCGGTCAAGGCCGCAGGGATCGCTCCTCTGTACCTGCGCCGGGCGACTTTTCGCAGCCGCCTGGGAGAGATGCGCACCGAGGATGGGGTCCGCAAGATCATCATCCCCTGGGCGCTGCTCATGCGCGGGCCGCCGGAGTGCATCTGTGCGCTTACCCTCGCCGAAGAGATACTGCACTACCTCCTTCCCGGAAAGTCCTTCCGGGTGCATTCCCTGGTCGACCGTTATATCCGCACCCATTTGGCAAAAGAGTTCCGCGAAGCGCTTCCCATCTTGGCGCAGCGGCGTATTTACCCTACCCTTACCTATCGTCTGGCGCTTGCCTGCCGCTTGACCGGGCATACCCGCACCTTGGACGGAAAGGATCTCTCCGGAGTACGGTATGCGGTGTTCATGGCTGCGGCCGCGTTGCTCTATCTTGTCACCTTCGGGTTCTCCCGGGGGATGAAGAGGGTACGCGTCGAGACGGGACTTCCCGCAGTACAGGAAAAGGACCTGTTGGATAAGCATCCCGAGTTCGCCGCGGCAGTGGCGCAGATGAAAGCGCAGGGATTGCGTTCCGGGCCGCGCTGGTTCTTCAGGATGCTCAAACGTTTCGGGTTCGGCCTGTTCGGGTTCCATTTCGCCGGGAGGATCGTACTCAACCCCTCCTGGCATAAAGATTTTCAGAAGACCGTGCTGCACGAGCTGGCGGAGCTTTCCGGATGGACGCATGAGGATGCGGAGACGCTTTGCCAGGAAGTGACTTCCCTGGTCACTAAAGGCAACGATGCGCTTGCCGAAGCCAGGAAATATCATTCTCCGGACGGAAGGGTGGAGGACCATGCGCAGGTGCTGCGCTGCCTGCTGCGCGCCCGAACCTGTTTCGAGCAGGAGTATCTGTCCCGGCCGTACAGTACCGGGAACAAGGCGTGCCTGCTTAAGGCGGGGCATGGGTTCCTGCGTCTCGGTGATCTTACCAATGCCGAAGCGTGTTTTTCCCTGGCGGCTACCGTGATCGATAAGGAGCTTGCTCCGGAGGAGCATTTGATGCGCTCCGCTGCGGTCGCCGGTTTGGGCGCGGTGAAATACCGGGCTCAGGCGCTGGTAGAGGCGCGGGAGCTCTTCTTCGACGCGCTGGAGCATGATCCGGGGAATACGGATGCTTTGGAGCGCCTCAATCGCGTGGGGGAATCCCTGCAGAAAACCGGTTCGTATCCTGCCGCCCGGGCGTGTTTCGAGAAGGTTCTGTCATCACGTGCGCGTATCTCCCTGGATACCCGGGACGGCCGTTTTGCCGTAAGCGATGCGCTGGCGGGCATGGCCAGGGATGCGCAGGCCAGGCAGGATGCCGATCTGGCGGTGCGCTATTTCACGCAGGTCCTGGAGATCAATTTCGGGAATAAAGAAGCGCAGTACGAGCTGGTGAATCGGGCGATCGGATTGTGCGATCAGATGAAATTTGACGAGGCAGCGCGGATCTTTCAGGCCGTGCTGGCTGCCAGCCCTGCGCATTACGGAGCGCTGGTGGGTATGGGCAGGGTGTGGTATTCCCGGGGGGACCTGGAGTCTGCGGCGGATTGCCTGATCAAAGCATTGCCTCTGCGCGAAGTTTCCGGATGGGACCAGTCCGCCAAGCACCTGCGTAAGGTCGCCACCGAGCTGCGCAAGCATGATAATAGAGGTAAGTCGCTGCAATGTTTCCAGGCGCTGGCCGCGCAGTTCCCGACGGATGTTTCCGTGCTTAACGGACTGGGCCATCTGGCGGTGGACAGGCATGACCTGCGGGCAGCCAGGACGTATTTCCAGGCTGCGTTAAGGGCGGATCCGGAGAGTATCGTGACCCTCTCCGGCCTGGCGAGCATCGCCACTATCGAGGGGGATTTTGATCTCGCCGAGAAACTTTACCTCAAGGTGAAGCCGCTGCGGCAATTCCCGGGGGATTGCCTTACCGAGACCCAGTTGGCGTATGTATACATGGAAAAGGCGAAGTCCGCACGCGCGGCGGATGTCGCCGGCCTGCTGGAAAAGGCGTTCCGGGAGGCGCAAGAAGCGTTCCGGCATTCTCCGTCCACGCCGAGGGTCCAGAAGGCACTGCATATGGTGGGCACCGCATTCCTCCGCGCCGGCATGCCTGCACAGGCGATCGCGGCGTATGAACTGCGCCTTACCATAGATCCCCAGCGCCGGGATCAGGCCAGTGTCATTTCCCTGCATTGCCTGGGCAAGGCGTACCGTAATCATGGGGATACTGCCAATGCCATCCTCGTGTTCCGTCAAGCGTTAGCCATCGCTCCGCGGAACCTTCCGACGATCGAGGCGCTTTCGAAGCTGATGATGGTTGCGGCGCTGCTGATCGGTTTGTGCGTATGTTTCGGTGTCCTGCCTGCGGGGCCGGGATTGTTGGTGGCAGGCGTGGCGGTGGGGCAGTTCACCTATGCGTACCGGGAAAGGCTTTATTGCGAGGAGCCGCTGGATAACGATCTTTTTATCACGCTTTTTGACGTCTACGCGGATATGTATTGCGCGGTGGCCGAGCGCTGTGCCGTGGACCGAAAGCTCAGGGCGGTCCGGGCCGCTTTCCGGGAGGAGGCAGCGCGGGGCAGCAGGCTGCAGAACAGAATAGAGAAACTGATGGCCGCAAGGCAGTCGCTGCTGAGCGGGACCCAGCATAAGGTCCAGGAGGCAGTGGAAAAAGTGCAGGGGATCATCGCGCATGCGGGGCAGGCAAAAAGGGAGACTTCCCGTACGGCGCTGGTGCGCACTCCGGCATTTGCCGCGCGGGTGCTGGCGCAGCTGAAGGAAACGGCGCACAGGGTGGCTCTGGAGGAGGGGATCGTAAGCGGGGATGATTCCGCGGCGATGCGTGAGATCAAGGCGGTGCTTAACGAGATACATCAGCAGCAGGTCCTGCTCGTGGATACCCGGATTAAGCGTGCCAGGAAGGCACAGCGTATCCAGCTGCCCAAGAACCCGATGGCCAAAAGCCTGCGGCTTCTGCAGCGGATATATCCGGCAGCCGGGCACGCGTACGCGTACCCTACCTATGCCAAGCTCAAGTTCATGCTGTTCTGGCAGGTGTTCGAGGCGACCGACAGCGGGATCGATTACGAATTGACGGAGGAGTTGGACCTTATCCCGGAAGTCCGGAGGCATGTGGCTTTCATCATGGAGGAAGGCCGGAAAAAACAGGCCCAGCTGGAGCACCGCAAAGGGGTGTTCCTCCCCGGGCTCGAGGCCTTCCGGCCGCAGGTCTCGCTGAAGAAGGGGGAGGCGGAGCAATGGTGCAGTACCCTGGCGATCTGCTGCCGTAAGCTGGAGCGCTCTCCCCTGAAAGTGAAGATACTTGCGGCTATCGAGCTGCGCAGTGCTTCCCGTCTCATTCAGGCAGGTTTGGTGGAGCGCGCGCTGACCGTCTTAAGGAGCGCGGATAAGTTCCTCGTGGCCAGGGAGCGCGAAGCGCATGCGATACGCGAGTCCTTGACCCGCGAGCGTCTGGCCCAGCTGCGTTCGATCGTGCAGATAAGGAACCGGGAAATGCGGGAGATGTTCCGGGAGATCATCCGGGAAGTGGAGCACGACCGGGTCTGGGTGAGCAATCGGTATATCGTGACGAGGGTGGCACACCAGAAGTTCATCAAGCTTGAGCATTTGCCTATGGTGGTCGGTTTCTGGATGCGCGAGCCGGAGTTCGTCCGGGTGCGCAATGCGCTGTTTGCCATCGCGCACCGTTCCCATGAGCTGACCCCGGAGAAAAAGGAAGAGATCAAGCGCATGGCGCAGTTCTGTGTCTTCCGTACCGAGATCGCGGATGACCTGGCAGGGTTGATGGAGAAGTATCGCGGCGTGTATGTGGCATTGCGGGAGCAGGGCAAGCCCCATGCGCAGGCCGTGGACCAGGCTTTTGCGCAGACCTGGGCGGATTTCGCCGCGGCGAGCGGTACCGTGCCCGGGATCAACCTCTATGTCCGCCATGCCTGGTTCTTCCTTTCCGTGTATGTTCCTTCCAAGGGGAAGAAAAAACCTTCCTATCATGAGCCGGTGACGAATCCGGAGTTCCTGGCTGTGTTGGAACTCATCCGGGTGCTGGAAAGTTCGGATTTCGGATACTTTGCCGCAGCCAAGCATCGGCTAAGCGTACAGACGCACGCGGAGGTCACCCGTGACGCCGCGCAGGGAAGGGTCACGTTTGCGCACCTGACGGATCAGGAAAGGTCCCGTCTGGTGACGGCAGTGGCTGCCGATCACGGGGTCGATGCAAAGTTGATGGCCCGGGCTGCCGGTGTGCCGCTGGCGTTTTCCGGGCCGGCGGGATATTTCGGGCGCAACTTCGCGCAGGACGTTTCATTTCTGGCCGGGGAGTACGATCAGGGGCATATTTCCGGGACCGAGGTGTGGGGTAATGCCCTGATGCACGTCCGGGGGATGCCGGTCAAATTCTACCGCATGGAGTATGCCGCGCATGCGCCGCCGGCAGTGCGCCGGGTTGCCTCCAATGAGGTGTGGGCGCTGGTGCGGGAAGGGAGGCTCCTGGTATTCCTTCCCGAGGTCGTGTACGAGGCGCTGCGCAGCGCTGAAAAGGACGGGAGGGGCAAGGTTTGTTTCAGCGCGCTTAACCTGCTGGCAGTTCATGAATACATCGAGCGGGTCGAAGGCCGTTCGCACCGCCGGGCGGACAGGATCAGCCGCAGGATGTTCAGCCGGATCGCTCCCGAAGCCGTGGAGCTGCTGGATAAGGTGTATCCGGACTTTTACCTCTCTTTTGCCTGGCGCCTGGCGGCAGTGCTCTGTGTGCTTGCGATCTTCCTTGTGCTTATCGGCTACGGGTATCTTTCCGGGGCTTTCTGGTGGTATCTGGCGGCAAAACAGCTTCCGGGAGTGTCCGGGATCGCGACCGGTCTGCTGCTGGACATGGCGACAGGGATGGTGATCTGTTTCTTTGCGGATGTATTCGGCCAGTACCTCAATCAGGGCAGGGTGATCCGCTACGGACAAAGCGCCATGGTCTCTTTGTTCGGCATCGTGCAGGGAGCGGGGACGAACGTGATCTATGCGCTGGTGCATCTTTTGCCGGCGGCCTGGCCGGCCGGAGCGTTGCTTGTCTTTAAGCCTGCGATCGCGTTGGTCGGCGGCGCGATCCTTTCCCTGCTGTTGGCGAAAGCCATCGGCCTTGCCCGTACCCTTATGGGAGCGGCTTCCTATGAGTCGGCAAAGACCGCGGACGTACTGGCCGCCAAGGTGTGCCTGGGGACGCCCAAGACGTTCCTGGTCGCAAATTTCCTCCCCGGATATCTGCAGGTCCCGGTAGAGCAGGTGTGGGACCTGTGCATGACGGTGTTTTCCGCGTATCTGATGAACCGCCAGACGCCCCTGCTGATACGGCTGGTGGCAGGTGCCGGTGAAGCCTGGGGCAGGTTCTGGCTGAAGGAGTGGTACTGTTTTGAGGTGCGGGCGATCAGCCGGATTGACGGGAAGGAGGCGCTGCCGTATGAACGTAAAGCGGCGGGCGTCGTGTATTCCTTTGCGGCGGTCGCCTGCCGGAAATCCTCCGGCGCCTTTGCGCTTCCCGACAAAGGATATCTCGATGCGGTGCGGATGGTGCTGGAGCGTACCCGGGGCGCCTCCGCAGGCAAGGCTTTTACCGAGGAGGTGGCCTCTCTCGGGTTGATCCGGGCCGGGCCGGCGTGGCTTTTTCGCGTGCTTTCCCTGCTGGATGTGAAGGTGAACGGATTTACCGCCGGCCGGCAATTTCTCCTTAATCCTGCTTGTCGCGCAGAGTATGTGCGGATCGTGCTGGCGTTGATGTTCGAGCAGCAGGGGATGGAACAATCCGAAGCGCACGTAATGGCGCAGGAGCTCCTCTTCTCCGCGCTCACCACGCTGCCGGCATCTCCGGCAGCGGGCCCCCGGGATGCGCAGGAGCAGGAAAAGATCGATGCTTCGCTCGAAGTGATCCGGGGATTGCGCCAGCCGGTGAACGTTGCGCTGGTCGTTCCGATGTACGATGAAGTGCGCCGCCTTTGCCCCCGCGATCCTTACCTGAATCCGTACGGGGAGGATGCGCTTCGGCAGAAAGTGCGGCAGCTGAAAGAACTTTCGAGAGTCAGCCCTCATGTGCGATTCCGGCTGATATTCGTGGATGACGGCACGCCGGGCCTGCGTTCGGCGCGCTGCGTGCAGGTCCTGCGGAATGCTTTGAGCGAAGAGTATGGGCTGCAGGGAGAAGACTTTGACCCGGGCTCGATCGAAGTGATCGACCGGATCACCCCGGAGGTGAAACGGATCATTTCCAGCAGGAAGGGAGGGGCGGTGCTGTGGGGTATGCGTCATGCCCTGCTCCAGAAATGGGCGCACGCCATAGGGTATACCGATCTGGATTGCTCTACCAACCTGCTCCAGCTTGGACTGCTGCTCAAGGAGCTTAGGGGTGGCGGGCTGGTCGCCGCCATCGGGTCCCGCTGGATGGCGCAGGGACATGCCCGGGGGGTGCCTCTGCACCGGATGTTCTCCAGCCGGGCGTTCATCCGGTGCATCCATTTCCTCCAGCCGCTCCTGCGTTTCATCTTCGATACGCAACGCGGTTTCAAGCTCTTTTCCGTCGCTCTGCTGCGCATATTGTTGGCGTTTGCCCGGGATACTTCCCTGGCGTTCGATGTGGAGCTGCTGCTTTTGACGGTGCTCGCCGGAGGGAAGGTCGCGGAAGTCCCGATATCCTGGCATGACTCGAATGCCGCCAGTACCCTGCAGCAGCTGGATAAGGACGCGGTGATGATGCTCGCAAAGGTGTACACGTTCCGCAGGCATCTGCGCAATCCGTATATCCGCGGAGGGGTGTGGCCGTTCATGGAGCGGCTGTACGGAAGGCATACCGTGGTCGGCCCGCTGCTGGTGGAGAAGATCCTTGCCGTCGGCGTGCTCGGATGGGCGGTTTCGAAAATGCTGCATCTGCCGATGCTGGGGATCATGCTGCACCCCTGGACGCTCCTTGGTCTGCTGCTGGCCTGGCATCTCTTCCATGTGCTCGGGCTCACCGATGCCACTTTTTCCTCCAGGATGAAGTTCGCTTTCTCCCCCGAAAAGCTGGTGATCTCCATTTTGACCCTGGGTGCCTGCTCCATCGCGTATCTTACCGGTATGGGGCCGGTCGCGTGGTTGGCAGGGTTGCTCCTTCCCCACGCAGCGGTCAACCTGATACTGTCTTTGCTTGGTTTCGGCAGCTACGCGCCGGGGCAGGGGGAAGGGGAAGCGCAGAGGCAGGCGGCGTTGCTGCGGCTGGCTTCCCTGGTCCCCGGGATACAGGATGAGGAGGAAAAAAACGCGTTGGCCAAGGCGCTGCGGGCCGCGGTGCGCTTCGATACGATCGAGATCCCTTTCCGCAGGAGGCATGCGTTGGCGAATGCCATTGTCCTCGATCCGGAACCTTTCATCCGGGCGCTTCCTGTGCAGCTCTGGGGCCGGGGCATGCCCTGGAGGCTGGTATACGTATACCACGATGACCCGGTGACCTCGGGGATGGATTTCGAAGCGCTGACCGTGCTGCACGGCAATGCACTGCAACCCAGGACGGTCATTGCGGAGGGGCCGGTAGACGTGTTCTATGCCGGAGGTGCGGCGGATTACGGCGAGATCAGGGGTAAGTTCCTTTCCGTGGTGCCTTTGCTGGCGCGCAGCCGGGATGACGAGCACCTGGGGATAAGCCCTTTCAGCGGCGCGTATACGCGTATCGTGATGTCCTCTCAGGCCATGAAGCCGCGCGTGCTCAGGCAGTGGGCAGTGGCGGTCACGTTAGCCCGGGTTCTGGGAGAATGCTATGTGGCTTCCCGCGGTACCCGCCTTGATTACGGCGATATGCGGTTGATCAGGGACGCCGCGCGGTCGGCAGCCAGGGATAACCGGTTGGCCCTTCCCCTGCCTGCGGCGGTGGGTATCGATCCGGAGTTCGGGAGCATCAAGCTTAAAGGGGTAAGCCCTTTTGTCGCGACCTGGGGTCTGGCCCGCAACGGGTATGTGCGGGAGTGGTACCTTAAACATATCCCGTACCGTCCCGACGGACAGCCGGATATCCTGCGGGTAGCGATACACGGATACAACAACGAATATGCCGCCGGGTTCACTAAGGTGCTCTTCGAGGATTATTTCGGCAGGGTGACCATGGAGATCGTCGGCATCCAGGGCCGGGATGATCCCCGTGAGCGCACGCATGCGCTGGAACTTTTTGCGGTCTCCGGGGTCGTGCCCGCGCAGCTGTTCCACGAAGTGAACAAGAGGATAGAGGACCATAATCTTGCGCCTTTGCAGGGGGTGATGGAGGCGTATAGATCGAATCATCCGTACCTTCACGGCCTTCCCAGCGAAGGGGAGTCGAGAGGAAAGTCGTATGCCCGGGCGGACGTGCTGGTGCTGACCGGATGGCCTCATAGCTTTGACCGGGAGGACGCGCAGCGTTTCAACGGGGCCATCGTCATCGAGGCTACCCCGCATGCCGCTACCTCCTCCGCGATCATGAATCTCGAAAGCCGGGCCGCGCTTTTCATCCCGTTCTCGACCGCCAATGTGGGAGGCGCCTATGCCGCCCGTTATGAGATACTGAACGCGCTTTGTGAGGGGAAGTACCGGTATCATTCCTACGAGCATATGTCCGGAGGGATCACGGACCGGACCCTGGCGAACATGTGGTCTCTGATCTATGAGCTGAAGAGGACGCGCGGCCTGGTGCATATGGTGGATATCGTGCGCACCATGAATGACGAGTTCTCCACGTTGCAGTATGCGCTTTCTACCGCGCTGTACCGTCATACCCGGGTGCTTCAGAAAGTGCCTGCGGCCAGGCTGCGGCAGGTGGTTGCAACGCGCGCGTTGGTGACGCGCGTGAAGCGGGAGACTCCCGGGATCCTGCCGGAGGATGTGTGTGCCGCAACCGGCCTCATGGTGGAGGATATGAGCGGTTGGGAGATGCCGTATAAGGCCGCGCTGCTTCTGGCGGTATTCCACGAGGTGTACAGCGGCCAGATCAGGCCGCAGCAGCAGGAGATGTTGCGGCAGGTGCTGGGGAAGGACGGGGTGGAGTATCAGATCGACCGCAGGATCGCCGCCTATCTTCTGGGCCAGGCCAGGTACCGTGACGAAGAGGCACGGTGCAACGCCGCATCCCTGCTGGCGCGTCACCTGAAGCGTGAGCCGTACTACCGCGCCCGTGCCGCATGCGTCAAGGCCGCCGGAATAATCGGCGGGCCGCAGTCCCGCGAGGCGCTGATGCAGATGGCGCTCGATCCGCTGTTGGTATCCCCGGAAGTACGGCTTTGGCTTTTCTGGGCGCTGGAGAGGTTCAAGGACATCGATTGGTCCGGGCACGTCCGCGCCATCCGTTCCAAGCTGCGAGATGCCCGGCAGGAGATCCGTCAGATCAAAGCCGATTTCGAGGACCTGGATGAAGCGGTGCGGCAGGATGTGCTGATCCAGTCCTCTTTTTGCACGGCGGGGGATTGCCTTTCCAACTTGGCGACCATCTGTGACTTAAGAGGCAGGAAACAGGCGGCGTTGTTCTTTCTGACCAAGGCATTGGAGTATTACCGTGTTTCCCTGAAACAGGGAGGCATCCGTCCCCCGCTGATCTCGATGCGGATCGCCGAGATCTGCCTGGATTCGGGGAATTTCACCGACGCCAGGGAAGCGCTGATGGATGTCGTTTCCCCGGTCAGGGCTGAGGCGCTGACCCGAGGGTATCCGGAATTCGTGTATGATTCCACCCGGCATTCCGCCTTGCAGTTGTTTTTCTGTGCCAACGGCGCAAATGCGGAGGTGGCGCATACCTGCGCGCATCTGATGTCGGATTACCTCGCCACGCACGCCCAGGACTGGGCCTGGGGAGAAGGAGCGGTGGAGGAAGAGGCGGATTGGGACAGGCTGGCCAGGCTTACCGAACAAATGGTGCAGGTGTTCTATGCTTCGAATCACCGCCGCGTGCTGACCATGCTCGGAGCGTATCCCGGAGAAAACGAGTATTATGCGCTTCTTCTGCTGTGCGCTTCCGGGATATTCTCCGCTCACCCGGATTTTGCGCTCGTCGATTACGCCTTGGGCCGTATCCTCATCCGGAAGAATTACCACGTCTCCGATTTTTCCACGCTTACCGAAGATTCCCGGCTTTACCTGCGGTTCTTCTTCTCGCTGCTCGCGCGCCTTGAGCGCGGCAGCAGCTTTGGGCAGCCGCAAGGCCTGGCTTTTCCCGCGCTGTGCCGGCCGGTCGATAAATATACCGTCGTCTTGAGGAAACGGGAGGGCGTCTTTACGGTCGAGACCGCGGTCCCGGATACGGGATGCCGGCAGCCGGTGTCGGAGTCGGAGCTGGAGGAGCTGGAGGAGCGGGTGAACGATACTCTGCAGCAGTGTTTTATCGAGCAGATCGATACCGTAGTGGTTGTGGGAGGAGGCAGGCTGGTGCTGGCAGAGGTATCGGAGGGCCACGTGCTGATGGTCCATTGGCGCTTCTTCGATTCTTTAAGCCGGGATGCGCGGGTAGGCGTACTGGCCGGGCACGAGAGATTCCATCTTCCTCCGGACGAGATGGGGGAGACGGCGGCAATGGGATATACCCGGAAATGGGCGGCGTATCCGGTGAACAGGCATTTTGTGGCCGCGATGCTTAAGGAGATGACCTCTGCGGGTTCCGGGATATCCCTTGCGGCGCAGGCCAAGGATATCCTGCTGGCGGGATATTTCGAAGGTATTGCCCGGGAGCGCCTCGCGGGAGTGGAGCAACTGCCGGAGAACGTCGTGGTTGACGTGCCGCGCGAGTACAGGGGATTTACGGCCATCGCGGGATTGCTGGAAAAGTCCCAAGCTTTGCCCCAGTTGCATAAGGTCCCGGGTATGGCCGGCCTTGCCGCCTGGTACGAGGTCCTGAAGACGGGCGCCAAGGTGCGGTTCTTTACCGCTCCCGAATCGCTCGGCCAGACTAAGCAGATGTTGTTGCGTACGGACAGGGGAGCATACCTGATGGCTGGCAGGGATGTGCCGTTGCGGGAAGTGCTGGCGTTCGCCTTCTCGCATGCGTACCGCTTCGAGTGGGAAAGGATGCTGCCCCGGCTTACCATGCTGTGTGCGCCGCCGCTTTCCCGGTGGACCCAGTACTATCATTCTTTCGAGGTGCAGGGTCAGTCCGGGGCTTCGCCGTGCCGGGTATTCCTGGGCTGGTATGCGCGCGATGAGATCACGACCGTGCTTATGGGCGTAATGAGCGGAAGAGAGTATCAGACACGCCGGTTCGTTTCGTTGAGCGCACGGGAGGTGGCATTCGGCGATATCCGCCGAAAGCTGCATGCGTTGGCGGGGGACGCGCGTGAACAGCTCTCGAAATATCTGGATGAGACGGAATCCATGCTGCGCGCCGAGACCTGTTTCGTGAAGGCCCTGAGGCAGACCTCTGCCGTTGCCGAGTCGCAGATCGATGAAGCGGAGGTGGCGGAATATTTCCGCGAGCTGGAGGTATTCCTGGCGGACGGTAAGCCTTACCTTGATAAATCTTCCGCACTCCGCGTGGGGCAGCGTGATATGGCGGCGGCGGTCGCAGAAATCTTCATCAGCGGTGAGAAACAGTACGCGCATGCGCTTTCCGCGAGGGAATGGAAGAATCTTCCCCCCGGGGAGCGTGCCTGGTATGTGCCGGCACAGGAGATCGATCCCGATACGGCGCATGGCCGCGTCGGCGGGGCGCATGAAGCGCTCGTGAAGCCGCTGGAACTCAAGGGTACCCTTCACGAGGTCAGGAGAGTGGGTGATGCGGGCGCAAGTTACGTCGTGCTCGGCGCGCGGGAATCCCCGGTGGCATACTTCTCCCTGGACCATGGCGCGGCGGTCCCGACTTTGCAGAACATCAACCGGGTAGGCGAAGTCTCCGGGATCACCGAAGCGCTGTTGCGCAGGCTGCTCGAGGCCGGGAACGGGATGTGCCGGGTCTTTGAGGTGCAGAACGTCAAGGTCGTCCATGTGCTGCGCAAGATCGCTGCTGAGGGGCTGGCCGAGGTGCGGTTCGTGGATAAGGATGATAAGCCTTTCGACCCCGATACCATCCGGCACTTCGAGCTTTACCATCACGGTTACCAGATGCCGGTCGGAGAGTTCGTGGTCGAGCCTGATGCGCACGGGGCCCGCATCATGAGGATCACGGAGCGGGATACCTTTTTCCCCGAGGCGCTGGATAAGGTCCGGCTGGTCAACGGCTGGCCGCGAGTGGATGGTGACCCGCGGGAATTCGATATCTATTTCCTTTCCGAACCGCTGCACGCGGTGCTCTCTCCGAGCGCAAGGCTGGCGGTGATCGATTCCGGCATCGGCGCGCTATTTTCCGCCAAAGTCTTCCACCAGGCGGGGATGGATGTGGTGGCGGTATCGGATACGGCGAACTGCCCGTATGGCTCGCGTTCCACGGGAGAGCTGTATACGCTTACCTGCGGGCTGATGGATGCCGCGGTGGCGCACGGGGCCCGGGCGGTGTTCGTGGCCTGCAATACCATCTGCACCAGGGTGTCCCTGAAGGCTTTGGCAGCGCAGTATCAGGTGAATGTATCGGGTATCAGCGATGTGGTCAGGGAGATGCTACGCGCTTCCGGATGCCGCAATGTGCTGCTCCTGGCCACCTCCGCGACCGTCGATTCGGGACATTACCAGATGATCGGTGAATCCTTAGGGATCGCGGTCGATTCCCTGGCGGTCGGCGAACTGGTCCCCTTGATCGAGAGGGCCGAGACCCTGGAGACGCTTGCGCATCTGTTGATGCGATTGGAAACATACGGCGATCTGAAAAAGTATGACGGGATCATCCTGGGGTGCACGCATTTCACTTCCTTTAAGCAGGGGTTGATGGAATACCTGGCTGAGCAGGGCCTGGCGGTCCTGGTGCTGGACCCTGTCGATTATGTGGCGATCCATCGGGAGCATTTCTCCCGGCAGCTGCTGGGGGTTGCGCCGCAGCATTCACCCCGCGGACCTCCTGCACCGTCCCGCTTGAAACTGTTCTCCACCGCTCCCTCCGAACACTATCACCGCATCGCCGCCTCTGTGTTTCCCCGGCTTTCCGCAGTCTTCCTGCTGGCTGCGGCCGGTCTGGCTGCCGCTTTCCTGGGATGGGGTCCTGCCGCAGGGATTGTGCTTGCCGGAAGCGTGCTCGGCTCGGAGTATTTCTACGGCGATCCCGGGAAACCTTCGCGTTTGGATGTGCTGATCGAGGAGGCGAGAGAAAGGGATGCGTCGGCCATTACGGGTCTTTGGTTCGAACATTTTGCCCCCGATCTCGTGGGAGGGGCCGATCCTAAAAAGACGTTCATTTCAGGGTTGGAAGCGGTCAGGTCCTATATCCTCACCCCCGGAAATCCGTACGGGTTGATCATGGTCGCCCGCTACGGTACGGAGGTGGTAGGGTACAATGTCACTCGGGTGTTCTCCGAGGTGCGGGAAGGGGAGATCAGCGCGATCTGCGTGCACCGCCAGTGGAGGTGGCGGGGGATCGGTACGGCGTTGTTCTATCGGGCTTTCGCCCGTTTACGGGCTGTCCCCGGGATCGATATGATCCGCGTGACCCAGGATTGTTCCCGGGGAGGGATCACCTCCCGTATCGCGGATAAATTCGATTTTCGCAACGGAAAACTGGCCATTTACTCCGTGGCGTTGCTGGCGCTCATGTTCTTTCTCCTCGGAGTGCAGGGATTGGCCGGCGCGGCGGGGATGTTGCTGGTAGCCGGAAGCGTGGCAGGGCTGTCTCCGGAGGAATCCGCAGCGCTTACCCGCTTGGAATCGCTGCACCGCACGATATTCCTGAAAAGGCTCATGCAGATGCCGGAGTGGGATACCCATGCGCGGGCACGCTGGGAGAAGGACCTGGCGTGGATGGCCGATGTCGACCCGTACGTTTCCCGGGTCCCCGTAGGATTTGACGGAGCGAATGCCGGACGCGGGCCTCCCAAGGTGGTAATCAGTATCCTGGTGCATAACGGATGGGAGGATACGGAGCGGCTGTTGCGCAGTCTGATGCACGTGTCTTACCGGCCGCTGGAAGTAGTGGTGCTGGATAACGGTTCTGCCGCCTGCGAACTTTCCCGCCTGAGAGCGATGTGGTACTCTCCGATACCTTTAGTGATGCTGCGCAGTCCCGTGAACCTCGGTTTTGACGAGGGGCATAATGTGGTGATCGATCACGCCCTGGATGTCGCGCGCGCGGAGTACGTGCTTTTCCTGAACAACGATATGTGCGTGGCCCCGCATTTCATCGAGCCTCTGGTGGGATTGTGCCTGGAGGGGGACGCGGAATGCGGCCTGGACCGGGGAAGCGTAGGAGTCGCCGGGCCGATGGTGCTGCAGATGAAGGGCAACCGGCCGACACGTAGCATCCAGAACTACGGCGGCCGTTCCATGCGCCGGGCATTATTCAGGCGTTCGACGATCGGCGCGGGAAGGACCGATATACAATCGTTCCCCGATGTCATGCGCGTGGATGAGGTTCGGGGGATGTGCATGCTCGTGTCTTCCCGGGCGCTGCGTCTTTCCGGAGGATGGGATGCCCGTTATTTCGCGTACGGCGAGGAAATGGACTTGGCCCAGAGGATGGTGGATGCCGGGTTCAACCTGGCGGTCACCCGCAGGTCCCTGGTGTGGCACAAGAGTGCGAGCACTTCAGGGGGAGTTGTCACGCCTTTTGTCATGCGTCAGGCGGTGCGCAATCTTTTCCTTTCACTGCAAAAGCATCCCCGTATGCGCCATCCCGTCTCTTTGGTCCGTTGCGCGCTTTCCGTCCTTCGCACCATACTTATCAGTGTCCATGCAGGCGTCCGTCAGGGATCGCTAAGGCTTATGGCTGCGCCGTTCGCGGGAATATTGCAGGGAGCAGCCGGTATGTTCACCCGCGTGCAGGCCGGTGATATCCAGAACCGCGGCAGTGTGGCGAGGAGGATCCATTTCTGGGGTTTGCTGGCGGGCGCGAGCGTGTGCGCGCTCTTCGGCCAGGGGCTCGGTGCCGGGCTGCTTCTCGGGATCGCATTGCCTGCGGTATTGGGAGCGGGGAGTGCGGCGGAGGATAAGCTCAAGGCGTTTTTCGAGGTGATGCCGTCCGCGCCGTATCCTACCCTCAAGGATGTATGGGCGTACCTAAGCCGCAGCGCATTTGCGCGGCTTGGCTGGTGGAGGGTGTTCGCCGCCAGGGACCCGAACACCCTTGTCCGGACGGATTCTCCTTATGTCCCCGGAAGCAGAGGTCCGTACCGGGAATTGGATATGGCGTATGCCCTGCAGGGATGGGCATGCGTGAAGCAGGAGTTCGGATCGCGGGACGTCCTGGGCACTTCGGGGTGCACCAGTTGCATTGCTGCCGCAGCCTGGGCGCAGGGACCGTACGGGGAGAGGGCAGCGGCTGCGCACGTATGGGCACGCGACGGATTCGGGAGTTACGGGATGCTTTCCGAGCTGGCTCGGGTGGTGTGCGCCGATCTCGCGGGATGCCCGGCGCAGATGGTGTTATACGCGGCGCAGGGGGATGATCCTCTGCTCGATGCCCAGCTTCGGCTGATCGCCGGAAGGTATCCACAGATGCAGGTGGAGGTACGCCGCTATAGCCGCAGCGCCGGTATCGTCGCTACTAGTGAAGGGGCATTCTTCTTTGAACAGGGCAAGACTTCCGATGACCTGTTGATCACAGGCTTCGTGCCGTGGACGCGCCAGGTTTCCCTGATGGACGTATCCCTGCTGCACGCCGATCCTCTCGAAGGCATAAGGCCGGCCCGCGCCGAGGATGCACCGGTATTGAGCGAACTTTCCATGCTGATCCCTCCCGAAGGCGAGGTGGTGTTGGCTTCCGCATTTGCCTCGCGTATCACGCGCGATGCGAAGGCGAAGCTCTGGGTGTATGCGGATACCGGAGCAAAGGTGCGGGGGTATCTTTCGACGAGTTTCGACGGCGCCAACGGCGAAGTGAAACTGGAGCAGCTGGTGGTCGCTCCTTGCGCGCGCGGGCACGGGATCGCCGAAGGGCTGCTTAAGACCGCGCTCGCTCAGGCGCAGGCAATGGGGTTGCGCCGTGCCTGGGGATGGGTCGTAAGCCGGGAAGCAGCCGGGCTGATGCAAAAACTCGGGTTCAACAACAGCGGCGATTCGCGGTATGTCCCGGATACCTATCAATTGTCCATCCCGGCATCATCGCGATTCTCCCGGAGGGATTTTCTCGCGAAGGCTGCGACGGGAGTGGCCGGGGTATTATTCGGCGCGGGTTTCCGTTGGGCGCAGGCGCAGTCCGTTGATCAGGCGCAGCAGGTCTTTGCCTCGATGCTTTTGGGCCGCAACGCCACGACCGGGCTTTTCGTGAGCTTCCGGGGGACAAGCGATACCTTCATGGCTGCGCAGGCCGTAACCTATGATCAGGCGGCGGCAGGGCTGGCTGCGCTGCTGGCGGAAAACGCGCCCTATGCGGTGGCCGCAAAACTTTTCGCATTCTATAAAGGAGTGTATGACTATCAGGCTGCCCGCGGAGGCTTCAAGGGGTACGCCAATATGTATAATTATCTGACCGGCGCCGTCGGGGGAGAGTCCACCGTGCACGTCGGTCCGAACGTATGGATCGGGATATTCTCCCTGAAATATTTCCAGGCCGGCGGCAACGTCGCGGCATTGGCGCTGGCGCGGAACATCTATCTCTGGGTGAAGAATTCCATCCCTCATTCCGGCGGCGGGATCGCCATGGGATGGGATGCGTTCTGGAGGGACAAGTTCTCCACCGAGCATAATCTGGACTATTTCGCGTTCCTGCAGATGCTCGCTCCGTACCTGACCGCAGCGGAGCGTGAAGATGCGCTCGCCGAGGCCGTAAAGGTCAGGCAGTGGGTCAGGAACAACTGCGTGGATGTGGCAGGAAAGCAGTTCCGGCGCGGTCCGGGCGGCACCTTGCCGGCGGTCGACGTGCAGGCCCTGGCAATACTGGCGTTCGGTGCGCCTTTGATCAAGTCCTGGGGGATCGAACCCTCGGCGTTGATGGACCGCTCCAAGGCCGTGTTCGGAGTGCAGGGCAGGGGATTCGACGCATCCAACCTGGCCAATGCGCGTGCCTGCAATCCCCGCAGGGATATGGCGGTGTTCTACGAGTTCACCCGGCAGATGATCTTGGCGTACCGCATGAGCGCCGGATACTATTACGAGCGTAAGGACGCCCTGACCGCTGAGCGGATGCTGGACGAGGCTGAGGCCTGCGAGTCGGCGCTGGTGCCGGTCGCAGGGTTCCCGTACTGCGAGCGCGCCGGCATTCAGGTGTTCAGCGATAATCCGTACTGGTCGACGATCAACGGCGAATCGCTCTCGGCGATGTCCTGGGAGATATACCGTTTGCGCGGGGCTTCTCCTTTTGCCGTGGTCGATCCCCTGATGCTGGAGATCTCGCGGCCGCAGGCAGGCACTGTCACCGTGACCGTCATACGCAACGATCCCCGTATCGCCACCGCGGATATCCACATTTCCGATGATGAGATGCGTACGTGGCGGAGGGCTCAGACAGTCGCGTTGACCGGGAAAAGGACTGACTGGATCGACCGCGCGGCCGGCGCGGCCAGCCGTTTCTACCGGGTAATCGCCGCAGCTCCTGCCGGAGTGTTTTCCCTGATACTGGCGGGGATCTCCATAGTACTGCTGCTGGGGAATGTCCCTGCCGCGGCGGGTATAGGTCTGGCGGCCGCCGGCATGGTGGTCTCTGCGGATGAGCAGCTGCTGGCGTCCATCGGGCGCATGCGTACGGATGAGCGGATGATCGACGGTGTCTCCGCAGAGCAGGCGCGGACTTTATCCGGACGGGAGTTCATGGCAGCCCATTGCCCGCAGGAGACAGAGGCAATGCTTAGCCGCTTGGCTCGGGACGGAAGGCTCTGCTCCTTTACCGTTTCCATGGCGTTGGCCGGGGATCTGAAGAAGCGTGCCCAGCGTTTGATCAAGCGGGCACTCGAGGATGAGATCACGCAGGCTGCGCTGTATGCGCATCTGCAGAAAATGTACCGCCAGTGCGGAGGCGAGAAGTTCGTCTTTTCTCCGGATGAGGGAGAGAAACGGCCTTTCTCCCGGGAGGATGCGGAAGGGATAGTATCGCAGGAGCATCGTATAAAGGCCTTTGCGCATGCGTTATGCGTATGCATCGCGGAGAAGTTCGATAGCACGCTCTATACGGCATTGAAGACCCTGGTCTTCTACCTTGATGATATGGTACCGGTGACCGTGGGAGACTTAGGCCAGCAGTTGAGCGAAGCGTTGCACACCGTGCGTTCCCGGACTCCCCTGCACCGCAGCATGGTCGAAATGGTGTATGGAAACAAGCCTCCGGTGTTTGCCAAAGAAGATGCGGTTAAGTATATCCTGGCCATGGAGCCGCACCTGCAGACGCTGGGCAGGCTTACGGACCAGCTGGCAGCAGCGCGTATCCCGAACGACCCGTCGCTGGATAATGAGGAGGTGCGGGATTCCATCACCATGTTCAGGCAGCAGATCCGGGTGGGCAAGGCGCATTTTTCATTCGTGCATGCGGTGTACTCCCGTCTGGCGCAGGTACTGCGGAATACTCCCTTGCTGGCGATGTTGGCGTTCGTGTGCTCCCTGGCCGGGGGGATGTGTTTTGCGGGAAGCACCGTTGCCGCGCACACCGCGAATGATCAGCGGGATCTCGCGATACTGGTCGAGTCCGGAGCAGGGGTGCGCAGCGGCTTCAGCAATGACGAGTATGAGGATGCGGGCGCCTCCCTGGTCGCGAGCGCGAGTGAGGTGTGGGAGGGGTCTGACCTGGTGCTCAAGGTCAAGCAGCCGCTGGTGCTTGAAGGCACGGACGAGTTCTCCCTGATGGGGGAAGTCGGCAGGACATCCCGTTCCCGGGCGCGCGCAGTGATCGGCGTGGTCAAGGAGCGGCTTCCCGATGAAGGCCGCGTGGCGCTGACGCCCGCAGGGGTAACGCATCTGCTTGAATATGCCGCGTGGCATGGGGTTTCGCCGGACCCGATCGGCCCGGCGCTCATGACCTACTTCCATTTTATCGACTCTCCCACGATGGCAGAGAGGGTGCTGGAGACCGGGTGCGCCGCGATCGCGTTGGAAGGGATCACCGGAAAAGCGCAGGATGCGGCGCTTTTCATGCGGCCGGAGTGGATCGATTCCGCCGGTGCTCCGGGAAGGATCATGGTCCCGGGCCTGGTCAGGAAAGCCAAGGAGCACCTCCCTAAAACGCATATCTGTCTCGATCCTATGAGCATCGTGGCCGGGGCCCAGGCCGTGCTGCAAGGGGCCATTTATCTTAATGAGGAAAAGGTCCTGCTCGACGGCCAGGTGTTCGCGGATCCTTTGTGGGTGCACCAGATGCTGGGGGCGTATCCGGATGCCTGCGCGCCGGGATTGCTCAGGGATGTCGTAGTGTTCATCACCGGCGCCGGCGCCGCGGGATTGTCCGCGCTCTGGCAGGCACGGCGCATGGGCGCACGGGTCATTATCTCCGCCAAGAAGCACGGCATTCCTTACCTGGAGGATTTACTGGCCGGCGAGTACGGGCGAAGCGCGTGTTCTCATGGTGAGCTGAAAGTGATCGATGCGTTCGACTGGGAGGCGGTCGAGCACGCGTTCTCGCACGCCAGTATCATGATCGGCGCTGCCGTCGGAACCGGAGGAAAGGCGGTGCGCACGCTGCGGCATGACCTCATCCTCAGGGTGTGCGACGCGCATCCGAAGCGCCGGATCATGGTCGATGTGGCAGTGGACAACTTTGAATTCCTGGACAAGGACGGGACTCATATCGAAGACCCCGGAGTGACCTACCACCATGATCCGGTGCGGGTAGGGTACAAGGGCCTGGTCTATTACCTGGTCGCGAATATGCCCGGAAGAGAGGGGATCATCGCCCGGTCCGCATCCCAGATGCTCGAGCAGGCGCGTATCCCGTATCTGGAGAGGATGGTCTCCCGCGGGCTGTACCGGAGTACGTTGGAGGATAAAGGGTTCCGATCCGGCGTGAGCGCGCTCACGGGTGTGTTTACCGACAAGGAAGTGCACGGCACCGGACTGGTCCCGGCGCCATTTATGCCGGTGGAGGAGGCTCTGCACCGGTTCGCGAAGCGCGCCGGTATCGTGCTGGCGCTCTGTCTTCTGGCGGCGCTCTCAGCCCTGCTGCCCGGCGCGGGCGTCGCTGCGGCGGGAGTATGCCTCCTCGGTATGACCGTGCAGGATGCTTTCGCCAGGGGGCTGGCGCAGCTGGAAACGCTGGCATTGGGCGGTAATGCGCAGGCGCTCGAGCAACTCGCAGTTTGCGCCCGGGCGGAAAACAACCAGAAATATTCCGCGGTCGGCAGCCTGCTTCGGGTATATTCGCGTGCGCTGGCCCGGGCGGCAAAAACAGGCAAGGCCGTTGACCTTTCCCTGTGGGAGAAGATGTTCCGGGATCTGAAGGTCACGAAACGGCATGAGGAGTCGGAGGGTATATGGAGTCTTGCGGAACTGGCTACCGGAGGATACGGCCTTTGCTGCAAAGAAGCCGTCAATATCCTGCGCGCAATCATCGCCAATCCGGCGTTTTCCAAGGATGACCGTCTGGTGGCGGTCAACAGCCTGGTATACCGGGCGAGGAAGTTCCAGAAGGAGGAGGACGGGAGATACCTGCTGGAAAAACTCTCGTGCTACCTTGGGGCAGCGTCTCCGCGTATATCCGGATCCACGTATAAGCAGGCCGCGTTGAACACTCTGCTTAACGAGCAGGCTCCTTTGGAGGTGCGCATCTATGCGTTCGGATTGATCCCGGCATCGGGGATGCGTGGCCTGGCGGTGGGACTTGCCCGGGAGCTCCTTTCCCGGCATGCGGATACGACCGCGCTGGACCTGCTTCCCGACTCGACCGTGTGGCTCAATGAGAAGTGGAAAGCGTTCCTGCTGGCAATATGGCTGGTGATCCGGGAGGACCTGGTGCGCCGCGACGGATCGAGGTTCGCGAGCGAAGCGCTCGATGAGCATTTGCTCAACACCATCATGATGCAGACATTCCTGACGGAGGATTTTCCGAAGGTCGGCAACTCCTTCATGAAATTCGGCAGGAAGGACCTGATCGAAGATGCCGCTGCGCCGAAGATGTGCTTTGCGGTAGGCGCGCACGAGATCGGGCACATCATCAACGCGTTCGTGGTCGATATCAACCGGGCGCCGGCGCAGGAAGGGAAGGATGCGCTGGATGAGCTGCTTGCGGATACGGCCGGAGACTTCCTTCTGGCGGTGATGGAGTGGGAGGGGTCCATCCCGCAGTGGCATGCGGTGTTCGCATCCTGTTACCGCGAGGTGTTCGTGAACATTCCCATGCATGATGACGCCGTCTGCACCGAGTGCCATTCCGCCGCGCGCGCCAGCCGGGACGAGATGTTCACCTTCATTGCGCTCTGGGAGATGGAGACGGGCAGGAAGCTGATCTATCCCGCGATCGAAGCATATCCCTGGATGCTGGAGGCGCTGCTGAAGCTTCCCCTCGAGCAGAGGACATTCGAGAACGGGCAGTATCTGTTGCGCGCCCTCGTGTCCGGCCATGCGCCGGATCGTGCGGCGGTCAACAGTATCCCGGGGGAATCGAACGCGCTGGGCGCGGTAGGCGCGGTATCGGCTTCATCCGCACACGAGGAGTACGTGGTTCAGCGCTGGTGGAAACCGGAGCAGCCTTCGGACGAGCTTGAAGCGCTGTTCCTTGGAGCGCAGGCGGATCCTTTGGGACCCGTCCCGGGAGTGGCCCGCACTGCGTGGTACGGTCGGCTCTACCGCTGGTCGATGCGCGGGCGCTGGTGGCTGAACTTCTGGAGGCGTCCGATAGGCTGGGGTATCGCGCTGGTATGGGCGCCGCTCATGGAACCATTCAAGTTCTTCTCCTCCCCGCATGGCATGTACCGTTTCATGGGCGCGCACACCCTGGTGTCGAACTATGACGATCTGAAGAAGAGGGCATGGGAGTGGTTCGGCGGTTTGGACGATGCCTTCTCCCGCCGCACAGGTAAACGATATTGGGGAAGCTGGCTGGCAGCCTATCCGTATGCGGTCTGGGGACACTTCAAATATAACCTGGGGGTCCTCACCGGCGTGATCAAGAACGCTTCGGCGGCGGTGTCGGATGCGGAGAGGATCTCGGCGGCACTGTTGGCGCAGGAGTCCAGGGTCGATGAGTACGGGTTCGGGGAGTGGTTCGCGCAGGGGTTGCATGATTGCCGGGGGATGCTGGCGACCCGGTCCCCGGTATTCGTCCGCGGGGGAGACTGTCAGTTCGCCGCCAGGCATCTGGTGGAAGCGCTCCTTGCGGAAGGAATACCTTCGCAGCAGATATGCGTGCTGCGAATATACGTCCAGCAATCATGGATGGGCAGGCCGCCTAAGGGGCTGCGGCATATGTTGGTCAGCGTCACGGACGGGATGGAGGAGTATGCGCTGGGTTCGACCTTATTCGAACGCCTCGCCTTCGGGTCCCTGGGAGTGCGGACCATGGCCGAATATCAGCGCCGGCTCCCCTTTACCATGGTTCCTGACGGAGTGAATCTTACGGTCATGGAAGCAGGGGAGTTCCTTCTCCATCAGGAACGCGCTTCCGTTTTGAGAAAAGAGCGCGTCCCCGGGGTCAACGGCAACGGCGTGCTGCATTACCTGGGGATAGGCGCGCCCGTGCCCTTGCGTTACCTGCCGCAGGGCAACGTGATCTTTACCGGAGAGGTAGAGGTCGAGACCAGGGGATCCGGGGAGCTGCTGTGCATATTCTCCTTCAGCGGGGCGGCGCTTGAGTTTGACGAGAAGCAGAGGTGTTTCACTATCCCCCCCGGCAGTTATGAGAATCGCGAAGTGGTGTTCAAGGCCCGGGACCTGCTGGAATTCAAGTCTTTTCTGGCGGATATCACCGACAGGGAAAGATTCCTCGGTGTCGTGCGCGAAGAAGCGGCCGCGCATCATTTCATCAGGGTCAAGGGTGAGCCGTGGATCTCAGAACTGATGGAGACGTGCGGGAGCGCGTTCTGGAATTATTGCCAGGGGTTCGTGCCGAACCTGCAGGAGCTGCGGCCCGAGACGGTGCAGAACTTCATCCGGCGTTTCTTAAGTCCCGGTCTGGTTGCACTGCTTGCGGTCATGGTTTTTGTCTGGGTCGGCCCCTGTGCCGCCGCCGGGGTGCTGTTGGCGGGGATGACCGTCGATCCCCGCACCAAATACCGGGATGCGGCAGCGGTGCAGGCACAGCTTGTGTTCCGTCAGTCGCAGGGGCTGCCTTGTCATGCCGCCGGATTGACCAAGGGAGAGCACAAGGATTTCGCGCTCTATTACGCGGCGCTAAAATACGAAGTCGCTCTGCCTCAGAAAGCACCGGGCACTCCTTCTCAATATACTACCAGGGAAGCGGTGGAGATGGAGCTGGCCCGCAGAAAAGCCGCCGGACTGCCGGTTTCTCCCAAAAAGCTCGAGAGGGGGAAGGATAAGGATTGTCCGCTGTACAAGGCCGCGAGGAAATTCGCAGTGGCATTACCCGAGATCACTGGAAGGTACCCGGATAAGGATGCGGTCATGGCAGCGCTGGCCGCACGCAAGGCGCGGGGGTGGGAATCCCATTCCCGCGCACTGACGGACGGTGAGCATGCCGATCACGCTCTTGCCAAGTCAGCCCGGAAGTTCGGGGTGGTGCTGGATAAGAATATAAGGAAGGCGAAGTACGATACGGAGGAGAAGGTCAGAGCCGAGCTGGCCCGCAGGCAGGCACAGGGGATCCCCAGTTTCGACCGGGCCCTTCAGGGCGGGGCGCATAAAGACATCCCTCTGCGTTTGGGCGCCGCGAGATATTCTGTTCCGTTGCCTGCCGCCCCTTCCCGCGTGAAAAAGGCGGAATCCCTGCAGGTGGCCTTTGTGCGCAGGGGGCCGAGGTTCCCTGATGCCGCGTCCGTGACCGCTGCCCTGGAGCACCGCACTTCTCTCGGATGGGGCAATACCGCGCTTGACCTCGCGCACGGAGATCATACCGATGAGACCCTGTACCGGGCGGCCAGGAAGTTCTCCGTTCCGCTTCCCGATGCCTTGCGTCTTACCTATAAATCCCGCGAGGTAGTGGAACAGGAACTTGCGCGGCGTGCTGCGGAAGGCAAAGCGAACCATTACAAGGCGTTAAGCGCAGGGGTGCACAGGGATAGGGCACTGCTTAATGCGGCTAAGCACTTCGGAGTGACCCTGCCGACCCGGAGAAAGACCGATCTCCCGAAATATCTTACCCGAGAAGCGGTTGAGGCGGAGTTCGCCCGCAGGGCAGGGTTGGGATGGCAGAGCAATCCCAAGGCTTTGGAGGAAGGCGAGCATCCGGATCTTTCTTTGAGGTACGCGGCATACAAATTCAAGGTCGCATTCCCCGCCGCCGAGAGTACCGCGTTCTATAAGACTGCGGATGCGGTGCGCGCAGAACTCAAGGCCCGTAAGCGCAAAGGCTGGAAGAATACCCCGCAGCAGCTCCAGAAGGGGGAGCATAAGGACCTGAAACTCTACCGCGCAGCCCGTACCCTCAAGGTGCGGCTGCCTAAGACTCCGGTGGTGGCGTATCCTACCCGGATCGCGGTCGAGGCCGAGCTTTCCCGCCGCAAAGAAGCGGGGCTGCCGATCACCGCAAAGGAATTGGATAACGGGATGCACTCCGATCCGAAGCTCTACCGTTCCGCGAAAAAGTTCGGGGTGCCGCTTCCGAAGATCCCGGGGGGAAGCACGTTCCGGTACAAGAGCAGGGAGGAAGTGACGGCGGAGCTGGCCCGGAGACAGATCAGGGGGATCCCCAGCTATTACCGCGCGCTGCGCCGCGGCCCGCACACCGACCAGGGGTTGTGCGATGCGGCAAAACGTTTCGGGGTACCGCTGCCTTGCGCACCTGCCCGCTTCCGTTATAAGACCAAAGCCGAAGTGACGGCCGAGATGGAGCGGCGCGCGAAGCTCGGATGGAAGAACCACTATAAGGCGCTTTCTACAGGGCCGCACGGAAACAGCGCGCTCCTTGATGCCGCGAGACGTCTCAAGGTCAAGCTGCCTGTCGGCCGCAAGAAATACTCATCCGAGGAGGATGTCCGGCGCGCGCTGGTGGAGAGGGTCCTTCAGGGAAAAGCCTGCACCCCCGGCGCGTTGAACTGCGGGCAGGAGAAGGATACTACGCTTCGCGCGGCCGCCCGTGAATATTCCGTAACGCTT
This sequence comes from uncultured Planctomycetales bacterium, assembly GCA_964487475.1. Classification (GTDB taxonomy): domain Bacteria; phylum Omnitrophota; class Gorgyraeia; order Gygaellales; family Profunditerraquicolaceae; genus CAZAPM01. The sequence continues at coordinate 3,587 of CAZAPM010000015.1, read as the reverse complement.
CCTGACGGCACGCTTCTGGCGAGGCAGGAAAGGTTGGTGGGGGAGGTCGGTAAAGCAGGTTGGGCGGCGATGGCCGGCGCGGCGCTGCCCGCAAAGGGATGGCAGCACAGGCTCTCGGTCCTGGTTTCCTCGCGTTTCGCCTATGGGGAAGGATATGCGCTGGCGGAAACGCGGCTGGGCATTCCGAACGGTACCTTTGATCTGCTTCTGGAGCGCGATCAGATCAGCGTCCGTGCGCTGATACGTTTTGCCGGGATATACCTTGATTTCTGCGAGAATGACGTGCCGGTGGTGTTCGGGACGGATGCGGCGACGGCAATCGAAGAAGGCCTGCCTTTCCTTTACCTTTATCATGATACCGCGACCCTGGGAAGGGATCATCCTAAGGTGGCTTTCCGCATGGCGTGGTGTTTCATGCAGACCGGGGAGCCCAGGGAAGCGCTGGCGCTTCTGGAAGCGATCCCGGAACAGGCGTTGCAGGGAGCTTCTGCCACTATAGCGCTGTGGCTGACCAGCTTTGCGCGCACGGACAGCCTTAAAGCGCGCTACGGATGGGGCCGCGCTGCCCGCAGCCTTGTGATGCGCATGCTCGGGATGATGCATAAGGAACATCGTCTGATGTGGCTGCGCAGTATGCCGCTGTATGCATTCGTCGACGGAGTGGTCAACGGGGTTCTTTCCATGGATGATCCGGTGGCAGCGCTGGAAGAAGGGAAGATGGCGGGGTGGGAGGCGCTGGAGATGTTCAATCAATGCCGGGAGGCGCAGGGATTGAGCAACGGTGCTTTGGTGGCGGCAGTGCCGGAGGCGACCCGCACCAGGCTGGCGCTGCTTTTAGGCGTATTCGACGAACTTCCCCGGAGCCGCCGCGCGGAGTGCGCGCACGGGGAATGGGCGGGTATCTACGAGCTGGCGTGCGACAGCGCCGGCCGTTCGGCGCGTTCTTCGCAGCCGGCACCGGAATCCGCCGTCTCGGGCAATAGCGGCGCGTCGTCAGCCCGCGCTGCGGTGCAGGAACATTTCAGAGGGTATCCCGAGAAGATCGCCGAGCGGTTCGTGGATGAGGCGCAGAAGGTGGGGGTGAAATTCGAGCATCTCGTTGCTGCGGCAAAAGTGGGCCTGGAAAGCGATGCAGAGCGGCTGATGGACGCGGCCAACCAGCGCTCCAGACATATCCGGGGCCTGGCGATCATGGAGCAGAGCGTACGCAAGGCGATCGCCCTTTCGCGCAGGTTCAAGGAAAAAACCGGGAGTAGAAAAGAGCGGACGGAAAGAGCCGAAGAGCGAGAGTGCGGATTCTTCAACAATCTTACTCCCGAGCAGAAAACGCAGCGTCTGGAGTGGGTGGCGCGGGGGGAACTTCTGGCCGAGGAGTTGTCTGTTCCCGGAGAAGTGTCGATCCGGGGTATCCCGGTAAGATTCTTCAGGCTGCTTCCGGGTATCCGGGCTCCGGAGGCGTTGCCCGAGATATTCGGCGATTTTCGCCGGCAGCCGTACCGGGTCTATCTGACCGTCGAAGCAGAGGGGATCATTCTCAGCAACTTTTCTTTGCCCCGGCTGCGGCTGATAGTCTGGCGTGCCATCGGCCGCCATGAGCATGCGGAAGAAGTGGAGGGCAAGGCGCATCAAGAGGCGATCGACGCGCAGCGGGAGGAGCCGGAGTACGAGCTGGTCGGGAAGAAGCTGGAAGGCCTGCAGCGGCAGGTGATCATCTCTACCGTGACCGAAGCCAAGCTGCGTTCCAACCTTACCTTGCTGCGGTATGCCATTCATGACATCAATAATATTCTGGCGATCATGATGATGTCGGCGGATCTTTCCTGTTTCGACGCTCCCGTGGTCAAAGCCCCTCTTTTCCGGCTTAAATCCATACTGGAGCGGGTGCTGCAGATCACCCGGAAATATTCTGGAGAATTGCCCGCGCATAGGTACCGGATGGCGATGCTCAGGTGTTTCTGGGCTGCCAGCGCGATGCGTCGCTGGGGACGGGAGTACGGGACCGCGGAGCGTCTCCTGGAGAGTATGGGTATTCCTTTGGAGCCGGATCCGAATTACGAATTCCCCCAGCAGCATTTCCGCCGTGTTATGCCCGCGCTGCAACTGATCATCACCGAGGTCAAAACGGTGATCAACAGCGGGATCGCCGCAGGCCTTAAGTCGGACGTGGATGTGCGGGAGGTGCTCAAGAAATCCTGCCAGGCCGGGCTTCTGAAAAGCGTGCGTGTGGTATGGATCGTGGAGCCGGGGCAGTCGTTCCTGGTGCATGGATACCGGGTCAAGATCTGGGAGATGTTCTTCAATATCTTCGAAGATATCAATAAGGCTTTTACCGAGCACAGGACCGTTTCTCCGGAGGTGCGGCTGGAGGTGCGGCTGCTTCCCCAGGAGGGGGCAGTGCAGGTTACCATTTCCGATAACGGACCGGGAATGCCAGCGCATATTCTGGAATCTATTCGTACCGGGATCAGGGTCACCTCCCGTTCGGGGACCGGCGGGCACGGCCTGGGATTCGAGATCGTGCGGGACGCGGTGGCGCTGCACCGGGGCCGTTTTACCGTGCGCTCTGCTCCCGGCCAGGGCACGACCACGACCGTGATCCTGCCCTGCGAGCGTCTGCTGACCGCGCGCACGGTAGCGCAGTCAGGGAGTATTTGGGTGCCTTTGGTAATCGTGATCGCGGTGGCTGCGCTCCTCGCCTCGATATCCGGCATTTTGGTCTTTGTGTTCGCCGGCACAGTTGCCGCCGCAGGTTCGGGTGAAGGCCGTAAGAGAGGCACGCTGGCATATCCGGATGCCGAAGCCGTGCACGCAGAACTTGCGCGCCGGGAACAACTGGGGTGGAAGAGCCACACCAGCGCGCTTATGCGCAGCGAGCATGCGGACCTTTCCCTCTGGTATGCGGCACGTAAGTTCGGCGTGGCGCTGCCGAAAAAGCCGTCCCGGGCAGTATATAAGACCAGGCAGGAGGTGGAACAGGAGTTGTCCAGGCGTCAGTCATTAGGATGGGATTCCTATGCGCAGGCGCTGGAGAAGGGGGAGCATACCAATTTCGCGCTGTATCGCGCTGCGGTAAGGCTGGGCGTGGCGCTTCCCGAGTCTTCTTATGAGCCGCAGAGGAAGTATCCGGATGCTGCGGCGGCGCAGGCAGAAATTGCGCGCCGGCAGGCTGCCGGGATACCCAGCCATTATTCGGCGATCGCCCGGGGAGCACACAGCGATTACGGATTGTTGCGCGCGGTCAGGACGTTCAAACTGACCCTGCCAAAAGAGAAATGCGGGACCAAGGTCGTATATTCGAGCCGGGAGAAGGTCGAAGCCGAACTGGCGCGCCGTATCGCCGCAGGACTTCCCTGTAACGCCAAGGCGTTAGAGGAGGGGGAGCACTCCGATCCTAAGCTGGATGACGCGGCCAAACGTTTTGGCGTGGCGCTTCCCCGCAAGGGCCAGGAAAAGTATCAGAGCAAAGAGTCGGTGGAGCAGGAGCTGGCGCGCAGGCAGGGGCTCGGTCTGCCGAGCTGGCGCACGGCGCTGGAGAAGGGGCAGGCGCGCGATCATGGCCTGGTCAATGCCGCGATCCGTTTCGGGGT
>CAZAPM010000014.1:0-56474 GCA_964487475.1 uncultured Planctomycetales bacterium | reverse complement strand
GCGGCCGGAGAACTCCGTGGTGATCCCCTTGACCAGCTCCTGATGCGCATGATGCGAGGTGGAAAGGTCAAAGGGCGATTTGCGCAGTTTCATCGCCAGGATGAATATGAAGGAGAAGAATATCCCCGGCAGCTTCTGCACCAGGAGCACAGGGTACGCCGCGATCTCCCGCACGTAAAAACTTCCCGTGACCATGTACATGCCGATCGCCGCCAGGATCACCGCCGGCTCGTAAGAGATCATCTGCAGAAGCTCGCGCTGCGCGCCCACGAAACTGTAGGGCGAGCTGGCCTTGAACCCCGCCAGCACGAAGAATATCCCGGCCAGCGCCAGAGCGAAGATCACCAGAAGCAGATCGCCGCCCGTAAAGAAGAGCGCTCCGGTAAAGATCGCCAGGAGCAGGAAATAATAGATGTAGAAGTTCTGGGAGCGGCGCACCACCAGGGTCTCCTTGGAAAGGAGCTTGCCCACGTCAAAGAAAGGCTGCAATATCGGCGGCCCCTTCCTCGACTGCATGCGGGCGCTGATCCGGCGGTCAATACCGGCGATCAAGCCCCCGAGCAAGGGAGCGGCCGCCAGATAGATGAGCGCCATCCAATAAGTTTTCATGATAAGGCCATCCCCAGGAGCAGCATGAGCAATACCACGCACACCGCCACCCCCACGTTAAGGAGCCTGCCCTCCCCGAAATACTTCTCCAGGTAATATCCTTTGAGGTCCATGTCGTATTTGACGTTGGCCGAGCCGCGGTAGCGGGTGCTGGTCTCGACGTTGGCGCCGGCGAGATACGCATCCACCACCTTGACCTGCTTGCCGTAGCGGAAGAAGCTCAGCGGGAAAAGCATCACCATGGCCAGCATGATGGACATGATCAGGACGTTGCCCTGGCTCATGGACATGGAGCGCCCGTATATCTCGATGACGTACGGCTGCACCAAAAACGCCGAGACCGCCGGAAAAAAGGCGCACACGCCGATAGTGCCCAAGGAAAGCGTGCCTAAGGCGAACCATTCGCTCGCGTGGATCCCCGCCTCCAGGTCCTCGTGGTCGCGGATCACGGTGATGAGGGAACCGATCCATTTAACCCAGAAAAAGAGGGTGGCGGAGCCGCCGAACACGATGAAGAGGGATAATATCGGATTGAAATCGACCATGGCCTTCAACGCCGCCCACTTGCTGATGAGCATCCCGAAAGGCGCTAAGAACATCCCCGCCATGCCGATCTGCATCATGATGGATACCTTGGGCATGGAAACGATCAGCCCCTCCATCTTCTCGATGCTGCGGGAGTGCAGCTTATGCTCGACCACGCCCACGCACAGGAAGAGCAGGCACTTGGCCACGGCATGGAAGATGATCAAAAGCATCGCCGCCCACGCCGCTTCATAGGTGCCCACCCCGGCGCACATCACGATAAGGCCTAAATTGGCGATGGTGGAATACGCGAGGATCTTCTTGGCGTCCTTCTGGGCGATCGCGAGCAGCGAAGCGATCACGAAAGTGAACCCGCCGATCAAAGCGACGATCAGTCCGCAGATGGTGCCCTCAAGCACGGAGGCGAAACGCAGGATGATATAGACCCCGGCCTTGACCATGGTGCTGGAGTGCAGCAAGGCTGAAACGGGAGTGGGTGCGACCATCGCGCCCAGGAGCCAGGAGGAGAACGGGAACTGCGCCGCCTTGGTCATGCCGGCGATACTGATCAGGACCACCGGGATCATCACTCCGGCCTTGCCCATGGTCATCACCTTATCCAGCTCGATCACCTGCGCGGAAAAATACAGACACACGATACCCGCGGCAAAAGCCAGGCCGCCGATCAGGTTCATCAGCAACGCCCGCTGCGCGTTACGTACAGCCTCCTCCGACCCCTTATACCCGATCAGGAGGAAGGAACAAAGCGTGGTGACCTCCCAGAAGAAATACAGCCAGATGAGGTTATTGGAGAAGATGACGCCGAACATCGCAAAGAGGAAGAGGAACACCAGGGAGAAGAACGCCGGCCGCTTATCCGGCATATCCTTATGGTACACCTCGTGGAAATCCTTCATATACCCCGTGGAATACACGCAGATGACGCTTCCGATCAAGCCGGCGACCGCCGCCATCAGGATGGAGAGCTTATCCACGAAAAGGGAGTGCACGGCATGGATCCCGTGGCCGAAACGTATCTCGAACCAGGCCATCAGCAACAGCTGGGAAGCCGCCAGCAGGAAGATCATCACCCGGCGGGCCTTGACGCCTACATACAGCAAAAAGCCGCCGATGACGAACTCGGCGGCAAGCATGACCTTGTCGATCCAGGGAAAAGGTACTTCGGCGTAGGTCACCTCCTGATGGAAATTGGTAAGCAGCAGGGAAATGGTCGCCGCAGCCACCGCAGCCGCGCCGGCGATGACCAGCCAGTTCGCCATCCGACGGTTACGGACCAAGAACAATACGGCCGCCATGCACAAAGGAAATGCTATCAGGAACAATACAATGTCCATACTATCCTTTATTGGTTCGATCCAAGGCAGGAAAATAAAAAATCACCCCGCAGGGTGATCTTGAACGCTCAAATCATGTTCCAAATATACAGGAAACAGCCCCTCTTGTCAAGGAGAAAGCGCGCCCGCCTCCTCCCCTTTTGAAGCCGCCAGCGCCATGACCTTCCCGTAAAATACTTCGATCTTCCCGGGAAGCTTTTCCGCTCCCAGGTCGGCGTGCACCAAAGGCAGTTTCGGGATATCCTGATCCTTATTGATCAGCGCGGCGAGTTTCTCCATACACCCGGCAACTCCCGTCAAGTGGGCGGTACCGAAGACCCCGACGGTCTTGCGGGAGAGGTCATGCTGGCCAAGATACGTGCGCACTGCCGGGGTAGGGTTGCCGAACCATGACGGCGTGCCCACCAGTACGATATCGTACTGCGCAGGATCGTACGTTACGCCGGCGATGCGGGTGCGGTTTCCGGCGATCGCGTCCTTTCCGGCAGCAGTGTTCCCTACCGGCCCGGTGCGCTTCCTGAGGTCGCGCAGCTCCTCTATGTCGGCATTGAACCTTTTCGCCAGGGCCTGCGCCACCTCCCGGGTATGGCCGTCACGGGAGTAAAAGACTACGAGCGTTTTAGGCTCCTGTGCCGCGGCCGACAGGGGCACGTATACGCATACGGCCGCGAGCAATACCGCTGCTATCTTTCCGATCCGCACCATACGCCTCCAAAAATCAAGCGGAGAGTGAAGGATTTGAACCTTCGGTCGTCTTACGACGACAACGGTTTTCGAGACCGCCGCATTCGACCACTCTGCCAACTCTCCGAATTTCGATCTATCGCTTCGGTAAATTTGTCTTACATTCCTGATGCACCCGGAAGCGGAGCGCTGTCGGCGCTTTTTGCCGCTCCCCCGCCCGTGATCCGGTCATAGGTAAACCTTCCGGCGCCCAGCAGTAAAATAGCCAGCACCACTACCGCGACCCCCTTAAGGGTGGTCGTACCAAAAAGCTGCCGCAGCCCGTGCGCGCATATCGCGATCCAATGGATGAACACCACCCACACGCACACGGAAACCCCCACCAGCACCCCGGTCAGCACTCCCTCCGGGACGCGCGCCAGATGCAGCAGGCGCACCACAATGGAAAGCACCACCGTCAGGAACAAAAACGCCAGCTCGATCACCGGCACGGAGTACGAGACGACCGCCGCCGCTTTGGAGAATTCCCGGAAACCGAATATCAGCCCCACTCCCCACACCGCCACCAGCAGCGCCGCCCATACCCCTATGATGGTCAACACCACCATAGGCAGCAATACGGTGAAAAAACCCTTCAGCACCGCCAGCGCGCCGGTTTCCTGCGCGGAGACCACCAGCACCGGAAGATCGACCGCGATCCGTGCCGCGACCACCGCCAGGCTGCCGAAAAGATAAAAACGTAAAGAATCGCGTATCGGCGCCTTCGCCTGCGCCAGTGCCGCAAAAAAATTCGCCGGCCGGAAAAACACCCCCCGCACGGTCTGGATGAACGCCGGTACCACTCCCGTCTGCGCGCGCGTAAGCCACGGCACAGGCTCGTATACCGGTATTTCCTCTCTCTGCTCCATCGGTCCTTCTTTCATAGGGGAGGTATTATACCATTTGAGGGGACTACTGTCTATTCCCCAGAATGCGAAACGGGAAGAGCGACCGGGCATACTGCCAGTATATCCCCCACCCCGCTTTGGAGACCCCATGCACCCTGGCATCGAAGGAATAATACGCTTCGGAGACTTCCATACGCGGATCGCACAAACGCAGGAAATCAAAAAGCACTTTGTAGCCGCGGGGAAAGAACATCTTCTCCTTGCCTGCGCTCTGCGCGCGCCACACCTCGGTCCGCGCCCCGAAAAACCCGCTTAACACATCCCGGGGGACGAAACAACGGCCCCGGAGCACATTGCGGCCCAGCCGATTCCCCAACACGGAAATACATTTGCGATGCCAGGGCCATCCCTTCACGGAAACCCGTGTGGCCACGACCAGCTCCGTACCGTGCCGCAGATGATTATAAAGCTTTTCTACATGGCGGGCATCATGCTGGCCGTCCCCGTCCATCACCGCAAAGAACGTCGTCGCCACCCGGGAGATCGCGTCCAGCACGCTGGCAGTAAGCCCTTTCACCGCCTGCGGCGGCCGAGAAAGCAATGCCACGCCGGGATATTGCCGCTGCAGACTGCGCACCGTCTCAACCGTACCGTCTGTCGAACCGTCATCGGCAATGATCACCCGCACTCCGGGATACCCGTGGCAAAGGTCCTTGATCACCTTGCCGATAGCCAGCTCCTCGTTGAGCACGGGAATGATGACGGTTAAATCGTCGTACCGCCTCTGCCCGCTCAGGCAGGACGAATCCTTATATGCGGCCAGCACCACGGTACCCCGGCCGGCGAGGAAAAGCGTTTCCACATCGAACCCGCGGGAGAGGAAAAGCGTACGCAGCTGCTCGGGAGGGAACCTTTGGGGATCATCCACCACCACCACCGCTCCCCGACTCTCGAGGATACGGTACACTTCCTTCAATCCGGATACCGTATCCGGTATGCGCCCCAGGACCCGGACAAGCACCGCCACTCCGAAAGCAGCGTCAGGCACATCCTTTAACCCGGTATCCGCACGCACCTCCAGCACCTGCAGATCAGGGATATGTACGCTGCGGACGAGCGCCCGCACTATCTCGGTATCGGATGAAGACGTAGACATGTATTTGGCGGTGGGGCTGGGATTCGAACCCAGGTTGGGCTTGCGCCCAAAACAGTTTTCAAGACTGCCGCTTTCAACCACTCAGCCACCCCACCCGAAGCACCTGCATATCTGCGTGGCTATTCCTGCCCTCCGCAATCCAGCGAAGTCCTGCCGAATGTGACGGAATTATCGAAGAGAATTCCGTCACGCGCGTATGAGGCAGGATCGCGCGCGCTTATGAAGCGGGATGAATACGTTCATGAGCCGGGAGCCCTATCCCGCGACGAAAAGCTGCTTGAATACCGCGGCAAAGATCCCGCTGGCGGTGGTATAGGCGCCGGAAAGGAACCGCACCAGGGAATATTTCTCGAAGATCGCGTTAAAGCAGAACCCCGCGAAAACGAGATTGAAGATATAGACGAAGGAAAACCCGAAGACGTAGTTAGACTTGAGGAAATCCCCCTTCTTGCCGCGCAGGGATTTTGCGCCGAATATCAGATGCATGGCCATAAGCGCCCCGAAGCAGACGGTGAACCACTCCAGCGCGTCCTGGCGGAAATGCTGCACCGGCCAGTACGCCGCGAAAAGCAGCGCCGCGTATATCGGGAAAAGGTACGGCGCGACCTTGACCAGAGGCTTGATGAACTGGAAGACCAGCTCCAGGAGCTTCTGCCCGCGCGAATAGATGAACGCCGGCTCCCACACGAAAAGATGCAGGATCAGCAGGCCCACCACTCCCTGCCACAGCCGCATCTGGTATTTCGCGGGCAAGGCGTGCAATTCGTTCAGGAAGGAGACCGTGACCGCGAACGCAAAGGGCAGGATCCCCACCCCCAGGAACAGCTTGATGATATTGAAGGATTTGCTGGAAAGCCAGGTGAGCTTCTCCTTCAATACGTTGGGCTTCGCGGGGCCGAAATCATCCCCCTCCATCTCCTCGAAAGGAGGCAGATCGTTATCGAGTGATCCTCTCTTTGCCATCGAAATAGGGCCTCAGTACCTCCGGGATGAGCACGGAGCCGTCCTGCTGTTGATAATTCTCGATGATGGCGATGACCGTGCGGGCCAGCGCCACTCCCGAGCCGTTAAGCGTATGCACGAATTCCACCTTTTTCGTATCTTTGCGCCGGTACTTGATGTTGGCGCGGCGCGCCTGGAAACTCTCGAAGTTCGAGCAGCTGGAAACCTCCAGCCAACGGTCGAGCCCTGCCGAATACGCCTCGAGGTCGTAGCACTTGGCCGCGGCGAAGCTGATATCCTGGGTGGAAAGCATCACCACCCTGTACGGCAGCCCCAGGGCCTGCAGTATCGCTTCGGCGTTGCCCACCAGCTTCTCCAGCTCGTCATAGGAATCCTCGGGCTTGACGAACTTGACCAGTTCCACCTTATCGAACTGGTGCACCCGGGTCATACCCTTGGTATCCTTGCCGTAAGAACCCGCTTCCCTGCGGAAACAGGCGGAGTAGGCGCAGTAATACGTCGGAAGCGCCGATTCCTCCAGTATCTCGTCCCGGTGGATGTTGGTCACCGGAACCTCCGCGGTAGGGATGAGGAACAGGTCGTCATCCTTGAGCTTGTACATATCCTCTTCCAGCTTGGGCAGCTGCCCGGTGCCGGTCATGGACGCGCGGTTGACCAGAAACGGCGGCAGCACTTCCCGGTATCCGTGGCGGGAGGTATGGAAATCGAGCATGAAATTGATCAGCGCCCGCTCCAGCCTGGCACCCATACCCTTAAACAGGATGAAATTCGAACCCGTGATCTTGGTGGCACGGGGAAGGTCGATGATATCCAGGCTCTGGCAGATATCCATATGCGGCAAAGGCTTGAACCCGAACTTCGGCGGCTCCCCCCAGGAACGCACTACGGCGTTGTTGGTTGGGGCGCCGCGAGGGATGGACGCATGCGGCACGTTAGGGATGGTCATGACGATCGACTGTATACCCGCCTCAGCCTCTGCGAGCTCCTTCTCCAGGACGTCGATACGCGCCGCGATCTCCTTCATGGAAGCGATCTTCGGTTTGGGGTCCTGCTTGGCCTTAAGCAGCGCGCCGATCTCGTCGTTGGCCTTGTTCTTCTCGCTGCGCAACGCCTCGAGCTCGCCCAAGACCGTCTTGCGCTTCTCATCCAGCGCCAAAAGCGGAGAGATATCCAGCTTCGAGGCCCGGTCAGCCAGTGCCTGCCTCACCGCATCCGCATTCTCTCTGATATATTTGACATCCAGCATAGTACTTGGTCCCTTCGTAGGTAAGCTTTCCCAATTATACCCTTACTGCGCGATACTTTCAACAGAGTATTTACATCCCTTACGGCGAGGCAACATACACTTCGAATCGCGGAAGCTCGGCGACAGGTTCCCGGCGCGAAAATTCGGGGAAAAGCTCAAGAAAAGGCTCCACCTGGCAATCCATCACCTCCGGCATGAACGCGATCTTCCTGAAGGCAGCCGGTAAATACTCCTGCCTCTCCGCAAAGGAAAGATTGATGCTCGCCAGGTCGAGGTTGACCAGGCCTCCGAGCGTATGGTACATCCTGCCTTCAGCCAGATACTGGCCGAGAGGCGCGGTCAAAAAATATACCTTGCCCGGATGCACACGGCAATACTCAAACGCCCTCTGATCGGCATACTCCGGAGGCACGCGATATATCCGGTAGAGGCGGTACAACGACTTGGCGTGTATGGATATCCCTGCTAACAGAAGGAGTATGACCATCCACCGCAGAAGTCGCCCTTTCGCGCCTGGGTCGCTCCACCGCGCGCAAAGCATGCCTTCGAGCAGGATACCCGCTGCCAGCAACGCGAAATACAGGGGAAACCCGAAACTATTATGCGTCCCCCCCCTTTTTGCGTATCCCAGGATCGCCGCGGGCAACAGGCATACCGCAGCCCAGATAAAGGGCTGTGCCCGGCGCACGCGCACTCCCGGCAGCACTGCCGCCACCAGCCAGCCGCCGGAAAGAAAGAACTCCGCTGCCGGATACAGCAGGCTTATCCATGCGCCGCTCCACTTGCTTCCATGCATGGAAGGTATCGCGAAAAGATGGAAAAAAATCGCCGGTAATCCGCTCCCCCAGGCCAAAACCCCGAACACCGCCGCGATGCACAATGCCGCCGCCCCGGCAAAACGCACGCCGTATTGCCGGCCATACGTCCGCCACACGTACCCCGCCATCCCTGCGGCAAAAAAGATCATGGTCTGCTTGGTACAAAGCGCAGCCGCGGTAAGCACCCCTGCCGCCAGTACTCCGGAAGCTCCCCGGTTGACCAGCACGATACAAGCCGCGGCGCCCAAAGCCAGTGCCGGAGCATCCGCCCATGACACGAAAATGACCTTGCCAAACACCTGCGAGGTAATGAGCGCGAAACCGACCAGCACGCCAACGCTTATCCCGATGGCACGCGAGACCCGCTTTTCCGGACACGAGCCGGAAAAAAGACAGACCAGAGGCGCCAGCACGTATGCCGCGGAAAGAGCTATCCCCAGCGCGATCGCCGGCACCGGGTGCGCGCACCATATCACCGGCCAGTACGCAAGGAACGCCAGGGGGCCGTATATGGAGATGAGCTGCGGGCCCTGCCCCGGCATCGTGTACAGGTACCCTTCGCGCAACATGGCAAAGGTCGAGGTAAGGAAGATCGAGGAAAGCCCCGTGTGGGGGGAAGCTACGATATCATAGGAAAGCGCACAAAGGAACACCAATCCTGCGCCGGCAGTCACCCAGGAATAAAGCGGGGTCTTGAAGCGCGGAAATACGCGCTGCAGAAGCCAATATACGGCAAGAAAGCACAATAAAAAAACCCCGCCGAAGAGTATTTTCTCAGCGGGGCTGAAACCGAACCGGACTGCGGATTCAAGCGACCAGGGATAGAGCATAAGAAGTGAGCCGCCTTGGAATCGAACCAAGAACCTTGACCTTAAGAGGGTCCTGCTCTACCAATTGAGCTAGCGGCCCAGCAAGGGCCGTACTTAGCATACCTTTAAGCTAAGGTACGGCCTAATTGAAAAGCTCGCACCCGCCGATCCGATTAGGCGGGATGCAACATATTTCAACCATACCCGATAAGCCGAGGTACGGCCGATCTGTTAATTTAAGTTCAATAATTATAGCACAAAAGTTACCCCTGCCAAGGGAAATTTTCACCTGGCCTATAAGGATGGGCCAGTGTTTTGCTTTCTGCAAAAAGTGCGCCCAGCAGGAGTCGGACCTGCAACAGTCAGCTCCGAAGGCTGATGCTCTATCCAATTGAGCTATGGGCGCGGCGTAGAAAACGCCGCACTGGCGTATCCTATAACGCCAGGTGCGGGGTAAAACAGCCTCAATAACTCTCGCATTTCGGCCCGATCAGGGCCTTCATCCGCTCCAGGGTCTTCGCATCCACCCCGCAGACCCCCTCCACCGCCGTCGCCCTGACCGGAGAATTGAGCTGCACCTTATCCGGCCCGATCCGCGCGATCGCCGCCGCAAGTTTCTCCAGATGCGCCGGGGAATCGTTGATCCCTTTGACCAGCATCACCTCAAGCCAGATCTTCCCCTTGAACTCCCGGCGTAACGCCTCCAACGCAGAGAGGATATCCTGCACCTTGATCCCGGGGTAAGGCCGGTCAATGCGCTCGAAGACCTCCTGGTCCGCCGCATCCAGGGAAGGCACGATCAGGTCGAACCCTAAGACCGCCTCGCGTACCCGGGGATCGACGAGCATTGAAGAGTTGGTGATCAGTGCCAGGGGTACCGAAGAGAGCTTGCGCAGCCCCTGCACCAGGTCCGCGATCCCGGAGTGCAGGGTCGGCTCCCCGTATCCCGAAAAGGTAATGAACGAAAGTTCCCGCAGCTGATCGGGATGCTGTGCTCCCCACTGGCTGAACTCATCCAGGATCTCCTGCAGCGGGACATACTCCCTGCGCGCTGCCTCCGCCCTGGTCGTCCCCCCCCACTGGCAATACACGCAGTCAAAGCTGCACACCTTGAAGGGTGTCAGGCTCAGCCCTAAAGAAAGCCCCAGTCTTCGTGATCTTACCGGCCCGTATATGTATTTCATAATAAAAGTCCCCCTTTTCCAGTCAACGCATCAATGCTGAAAAAGGGGGCCTTGTGAATCTATTACTTCACTTCCAAAACGCAGTTCTGGGAACCGAAGGTATTCACCACACAGCTGGTGCATTTAGGATCGTTCACCCAGGAGCCGTCCACCACGAATTTATATTCGTACTTCCCCGGCTTCAAACTGGCTTTCGCGACCCAATTCCCCTTGGTATCCTTCTTTGCGGCCAACTCCTTGACGCTCCAGTTGTTGAAACATCCCGCCACCCCGACCTTCTTCGCCTGGGGCGCATACAACTTGAACGACACCGCCTTTGCTCTGACCGTAGCAGTCCGTGGCATGTCTAGCCTCCTTGTAAAAAAACTACAACCCTATTATATGACTTGGGTTATGAGGAGTCAAGGAAAAACTGAAGGGGGAAACTGCGGGTCAGACCGAAACCACCACCAGCCCTCTGCGGTCAGCGAGCCGGATACTTTCCTTCTGATCGATAAAAAGGGTCTTTCCGGCCTCGATCGCCAGGCACGATGCCTTTGCCGCCAGAAGGGTCCTGATCGTGTTCAGCCCGACCACCGGCACGTCGAAACGGTTATCCTGCTTGGGCTTGGAGACCTTCACCATAGTGAACCCTCCCCGGGATATTTTTCCCGCCCGGCGGATAAGGTTATCCGTCCCCTCCAGGGCCTCGACCGCCACCACCGCCTTTTCCTTGACGGCAACGGTCTGCCCGATATCCAGCATGCCGATCCCTTTGGCCAGATCAAAACCGAAATACACATCCTCCCACAGCGCAAAAGCCGGCTCCCGGGAGGTCAACACGCCTTTCGCCGGAAGCAGATCCTGGATGAACAGGGTCGAATCGATCAACTCCAGGCCGTGCGACTTAAGCTGATCGGCGATCCCCCCGAAAATAGTATCGGCTTTCTTATCCGGCAGGCCTGCCAGCAGGGACTTCAACAAAGGATCGGCGAGCACCTCTTTGGTAAAGAGCCGCCAGGGGCTGATCTGGCCGGCCATCACCACCTTGCGGATACCCTCCGCCTTGAAGATATCGAACATGCGGGAGAACTGCGAAATGCTCAGCCAGTGGACGGTATCCGAAACGAGGGAAATGCCGCGGGAGGTATCGCCTTTGATCGCGACCGTGACCACGCGGTACCCTTTGGCGCGGGCGGCGCGGGCGACCTCAAGGGGAAACTTTCTGTTGCCAGCGATAATGCCGACTTTTTCCATCACTCTTTGGAGCGACAGGATTTGCTGATTCCTCGTTCCGTGCGCTTGATGAACCCGAGCAGGTAGGAGACTTCCTCGCACATGGGGACGCTCTTCTCTACTTCCTCAACCGCGTGCTTGATGGTGCTGCCGGAGTTGAACAGTATCCGGTACGCCTGATCGAGCGCCCGTATCGCCTCTTTGGGCAAGCCGTTACGCCGCAAACCGATCAGGTTAAGGCCGAAGACCACTGCCGGATGCCCGTCACAGGTCGAGAACGGGGGGATATCCTGCACCACCTTGGAACACCCGCCGATGATGGAAAGTTTGCCGATATGCACGAACTGATGGATCGCGGTCATGCCCCCCACCACCGCCTTATCCTCGACCGTCACGTGCCCGGCGAGCGTGCCGTTGTTGGCGAAGACGCAGCCGTTGCCGACACGGCAGTCATGCGCCACGTGTGAATAGGCCATAAAAAGGTTACCGCTGCCTACCAGGGTCTCTCCTCCCTCCCCGGTACCCGGGTTAAGGGTGCAATACTCGCGGATGATGTTACGGTCCCCGATCCTCAGGAAGACTTTCTCATCCTTATATTTAAGGTCCTGCGGCCGGGAACCGACCACGGCGCCGGTGAAGATCTCGCACTCCTTGCCGATCACGGTATGGCCGTCCACCACCGCATGGCTCCCGATCCTGGTGCCGCTTCCGATCTCGACGTTATCGCCGATGACCGCGTAGGGCCCGACCTGCACCCCGCTGGCCAACTTCGCCTTATCCGAAACGATCGCTGTAGGATGTATCTGCATGTGTTTGTCTATTCCACCAGGGCGAACATCAGCTCCGCTTCGCAGACCACTTTGCCGTCCACGAGGGCTTTGCCGAAGACCTGCCCGGTCTTGGATTTGATCTTGCCCGCGGTCACCTGGAATATAAGCTGATCGCCGGGCACCACGGTTTTCCTGAATTTCACCTTATCCACGGACATGAAGAACGCCAGCTTGCCCCGGTTCTCGGGCGCCGCCAGCATCATCACCCCTCCCACCTGTGCCATCGCCTCGACCATCAGCACGCCCGGCATCACCGGCCGCTCCGGGAAATGGCCTTTGAAAAAATAATCGTTGATGGTCACGTTCTTGAGCCCCACCGCATATTTGCCCACTTCCATCTCGGTGATCCGGTCCACGAAAAGGAACGGCTCCCGGTGAGGAAGGATCTGCTTGATGACATTGATATCGAGGAAGGTCCCGGGCTCGAGCTTCTGCGGGATAGCCGCCAGAGGCGCCGCCAGGCTCTTTGCCCCCGATCTTTCCGAAAGTTTCTGCAAAAAGGAAAGGTTCAGGGAATGCCCGCTCTTCAACGCCACGATATGTCCTTTGATGCGCATCCCGTAGACGTAGAGGTCACCCAGCAGGTCGAGCACCTTATGCCGGACGAACTCGTCGGGAAAACGTAATTTGTTCCGGAGCACTCCGTGCTCTCCGACCACCAGCGTATTCTCGTAATTCGCGCCGCAGCCGACACCCTGACGCTGCAGTTCCTGCGCTTCCTGCTCCAGGCAGAACGTGCGGGCCGGCGAGATCTCCTTCATGAAAGTATCGGGGGTGATCACGGTCTCGAGATACTGGCCTTTGAGCATGGGATGATTATAACTTAAGGTGTAGGAAACCCTGAAATCCGGCGCCGGCAGCGCGGTAATGGACGCGCCGTTCTCGCTCACGCAGATGGGTTCCTTGATCTCCACGTACTTGCGCGCGACCCCCTGATCCACGATCCCCGTTTTCTGGAGAGAATCCGCGAACAACGTGCTCGACCCGTCCATGCCCGGCACTTCCTGGTTGTCGATCTCCACCACCAGGTTATCGATCCCCAGGCCCGAAAGCGCGGCCATCAGATGCTCTATGGTATGCACCTCCGCCCCGTGCTTGCCGATCGAAGTGCGGCGCAGGGTGCGCGAGGAAGCCAGGATGGTATCGATCCCCGCCCGCACCGCAGGCGCTCCGGGCAGGTCCGTGCGCACGAACACTATTCCCGTATCGGGCGCGCCGGGTTTAAAGGTCATGGTGGCCTTATGCGCGGTATGCAAACCCGCTCCCTGCAGGGTCACCGGTGCAGCAATGGTCTTTTGGGTATCCATTATCGTTTCAGTTCCTTTAGCTGCGCTTCCAGCGCTTCGATGCGCTGCGCCATTGACTTGACATTCTCCATCAGCCGCGGAAGGTTCTGCACGCAGGCATTCACTTTCTGCGCCTTATCATGCGGCTTCGCGGGGTATCCGGATACGAATATACCTGCGGGCACGGATTTGGTCACTCCCGCTTTGGCGCCCACGATCGCGCCCTCGCCTATGGTCAGATGCCCCGCCACCCCGACCTGGCCGGCAAGGGTCGCGCGATTGCCTATCTCGGTGCTCCCCGATACGCCGACCTGCGCCACGAGCAAACAATGCTCGCCTACTACCACGTTGTGCGCCAGGTGCACCAGATTATCGATCTTGGTGCCTTTACCTATCACGGTCTTATCGAAACGGGCGCGGTCGATGGTCACGTTGGCCCCGATCTCCACGTCGTCCCCGATCTCCACCGTCCCCACCTGGGGTATCTTTGTGTGCACCCCGTCCACGGTGACAAACCCGAAACCGTCGGATCCCAGCACCGCGCCGCTGTGGATGATCACGCGGTCGCCCACCGTGACCTTCTCCCGGATACTGACATTGGGATAGATGAGACAGCCGCTGCCCACGCGGGAATACGCCCCGATATAGCAGCCGGCATAAACCACCGTCTTATCCCCGATAGAGGCATGGTCCGCCACTACGGCGCAAGGCCCGATACTGACATCTTTTCCCAGCGTCACCCCTTTGCCCACCACCGCGGAAGGATGCACCCCCACCCAATGGTAGACCTCCTCGGGAATGCACTGCGTGATCACCTTGGTGAACGCCAGCGAAGGGTTATCCGCGCGCACCACGGGCCTGCGGGAAGTAGCCTCGACGTCCCGGCCGATGATCACCGCGGAAGCCTGGGTCTGCTCGAGCAAGGGTAGGTATTTGGGATTAGCCAGAAACGTGATATCCCCGGGCTGCGCCTCCTTGATACCGGCCACGCCGGTGATCAAGGTGGCGCCGTCCCCGGAAACTTCACCCCCTACAAGCCTGGCTATCTCGGCGAGGGTCACACGCATTATTTTTTTCCTGCAGCGCCCTTATTGAGGGTTTCCATGACCTTGTCCGTGATATCCAGGGACTTGGCCTGATAGACCAGCACGCGGTCGTTAAAGACCATGGTGAAGCCTTCCTTTTCCGCATACAGCTTCACGGCATCCTCGATATCCTTGAGGATCTCTTTCATCTTCTCGTCCTGCTCCTTGCGCAGATCGGTGCCCTTCTGCATGCGCAGGTCCTCGAAGCTCTTGATCTTTCCGTCGAGCTCGGCCTTCTTGGCGGTCTTTTCCTTCTCGCCGAGCATCTCGAATTTCTCGCCCAGCTGCTTGATCTCGTCGGCCTTCTTCTTCAATTCCGCGGTCACGAGCTTCTCTTTTTCGGTCAACACCTTATCGAATTCCTTGGTCTTCCCATATTCGCTGAAAATACGGCTCAGATCGACATAGCCGAACTTGTCCGCGGCCTGCGCCGATGCGAAAGTCACCAGAACTGCCACTGCTGCCGCCAACACCACTGCCTGTTTCTTCATAGTACCCTCCATAAAAATAGGTTAAAACCCGTGGCTCATGCTGAAATGCAGGCGCCCGTCCCCCCTGTCCTCGGAACCCGGCTCGGTATCCATCGGGAAACCGTAGTCCAGCATCAGAGGACCGATAGGGGTCTTGATACGCACACCGAGGCCGATACCGGCCTTGTAATTACCTGACGCGAAATCGCTTTGCTTGGCCCACACATTACCCACATCGTAGAACGCTGCCAGTTTAAGGAAACTGGCCACCGGATAGGTATACTCAAGGTTGCCCACCAGCAGCGCCTCGCCGCCTAAGGGATCCCCGGTGATGGGATCGACGGGGCCGACCTTACGCTCCCGGTATCCGCGCACCGTGTTGGAACCGCCGGCGAAGAAACGCTCGTAGATCGGCACCCACTCCGAATTCCCGAAGGGATCGGAAAGCCCCATCCTTCCCCTGAACTCCAGGGTCGAACCTCTCCATAAAGGCATGTAGTGCGAGGCCCGGCCGAAGAACTTGGTGAACTCCTTATCCCCGCCGAAAGGCCCGCCGGCGAATTCCATCGAACCGGAAAGGATGTTCCCCCGGGTGGTATCGAAGACGTTATCCCGGCTGTCGTAGGTCAGGGCCAGCTCCATACTGCTGATATCGTTCTGCCCGTACTCCCGCTTCAGGTCCTCCGAAGCATCCTCGCTGATGTTGGTGATGTCGATCGAATCGAACCGGTATTTGATATCCCCGCGCAAGTACTCGGAGAGCTCCTTGCCCAGCCGCAGGTCGAACCCGGTGATATCCTCGTCATACCCGTAGCCTACGTCCGTGTCGCGCTCATGGGTGCGCTTGTACAAGTCAAATCCGAAGGACACCGGATAATCGAACATCCAAGGCTCGGTGAAGCTGATATCGTATCCGGAGGAAAGGGATCCGAAGGAAGCCCGCACCTTCATGTCCTGTCCTGCGCCGGTGAAATACGGGAAATTCTTCCAGTCGAAGTTCTTCTGTTCCAGCTGGACGAACCCGATGAGCTTGTCCACCGAGCTGTATCCGCCGCCGAAGGAAAAGGAACCGGTCTTCGCTTCCTTGACATCGACGATCAGGTCCTTCTTCTGCGGCTCCGCGGTATCCTCTGTGTCGTAACTGATCTCCTCGAAATAGCCCAGGTTCGTCAGACGCTCCTTGCCGCGGCGCAGTTTCTCCCCGTCAAACCTGTCCCCCGGCTTCAAGCGCATCTCGCGGCGGACCACGATATCCCGGGTCTTGACGTTGCCGCGCACCTTGACCTTGTTGACGTACGCCACCTGGTTCTCGGTGATGGCATAGGAGATATCGATGCGGCCGGTCGCGTCGTTAAGCGACGTGGTCTCGGCGACCTCGGCGGAAATGTATCCCCGGTCGAAATATACGCCCTGGATGCGGGCGATATCCCCCTTCATCCCGTCCTGGCTGAAGACCTTCCCCGTAGTGCACTCCTGCAGCTGGGAGATGATCACTTTTTCGGGGATCTCCTGATACCCCGCCACCTTGACCGTGCCGACGATATACTTTTTCCCCTCTTCGACGCGTACCGTCATGTACATGAACGGCCTCTTGGGGTCCGCATCGGTGGTCACGTCGTAGGAGACCTTGACGTCGGCATACCCCTGGCGGCGGTAAAATGCCGCGAGACGGTCCATATCCTCCGCGATCACGTCTTCCTTCAGGATGCCGGCGTTGAAAAGCCACGCCCGCTTGGTCTTCATCACTTTGAGCAGCCGCGCGTCGTTGAACACCTGGTTGCCATCGATGGTGATGCGCCTGAGCTTAAGCTGTTTGCCTTCGGTGATGATGAACTGGACGGCGGCCTTGTTGGTCTCCTTGGCCACCTCCGCCTTGTATTCTATCTGCGCCTGGCCGTAACCGATCTTCTCGTACATCTTTTTCAGGATACGCACATCCTCGGCCAGTTTGGGATAATCCAGGTACTGCGTTTCTTTGGACTTAAGCTGTTCACGGATCTTTTCCTGGCGGGTAGTGAGCTTGCGGATGCCGGTAAACGTGATCTTTTCGATGATGGGCCGCTCCACTACCGCGATCACCACCACGATGCCCCCGGCTTCCTCCCGGGTATCGATCTTGATATCGCTGAAGTATCCCAGCAGGTAAAGGCGTTTCAGGTCCTCGCTGGCCACGACCTCCTGGTAGGGCGCGCCTACCCGGGTCTTCATCTTGGAAAGCACCACGTTGGTGCTGATGGACACGTTGCCTTTGACCTCGATGGCCTTGACCAGCCGCTCAGGCGCGGGGACCACGGAAGACGGAGGAAGCTCGGAAGGATTGGTGACCGCGGTATCGTTCTGCTGCGCCCAGGCGCCCGGAAGCAACCCGGGAAGACAGGCCGCCATATACAGGACCGCCAGCATGACCGCTACTCTTGTCGTTTTCATTATATGGGGTAAGACGATTGAAGGCGTACCGCGCCTTGGAACACCTGAGAAATATTTCTAATATGATAGCACAACTGACTGAATAATCAATAGCTATCCTTCCAGGCGGGTGAGGTTTTCGAACCTGGTATACTCCTTAAGGAAGGTAAGCTTGACCGAGCCCACGGGGCCGTTCCTCTGCTTGGCCAGGATGACCTCTGCGATCCCCTGGTTCTCCGGAGTAGGATTATAATACTCTTCGCGCATCAGAAGCGCCACGACGTCCGCGTCCTGCTCGATCGCGCCGGACTCGCGCAGGTCGGAAAGCTGCGGCCGGTGGTCGGTGCGGGATTCCACGGCGCGGGAAAGCTGGCTGATGGCCAGGATAGGAAGATTGAGCTCCCTGGCCAGGGCTTTCAGGGACCGGGAGATATCCGAGATCTCCTGCTGGCGGCTTTCGGTATATCCCGACCCGCGCATCAGCTGCAGATAGTCGAGGATCACGAACTGGATATCATGCTGGCTCTTCAGCCGCCGCGCCTTGGCGCGCAATTCCATGACCGAGATACCCGGCGTGTCATCGATGAAGATGGGCGCTTCGGAAAGCTTGCCCGCGGCGGCGGTCAGTTTCGGCCAGTCGGACGGCGAAAGGAAACCGGTACGCACCTTGTGGGCATCCACCCGGGCATGGGAACAGAGCATCCTTTGCACCAGCTGTTCTTTCGACATTTCGAGGCTGAAGACCGCGGTGGGGATCTTCTCCGCCATGGAGGCATACTCCGCCATGCCGATGGCGAAGGCGCTCTTTCCCATGGAAGGCCTTCCCGCCACGATGATCAGGTCCGAAGGCTGCAGCCCCGCGGTCATGGTGTCGAACTGGATGAAGCCCGTCGGGACGCCCGTGACGTGCGCTTTTTTCTGATAGAGCATGTCTATCTTCTCGATGCTGGCGGCCACGATATCCCGGACATGGGTATAGGTGCCGGCCACGCGGCGGTTGGTCACTTCGAAGACCAGGCGCTCCGCGTCATCGATAAGCTGGCTGATGTTGCCTTCGCTCTGATAACACAGGGACACGATACGGGTGGAATTGGTCACCAGATGCCGCAGGATCTGTTTCTCCCGGACGATGGTGACGTAGTGCGAGATGTTGGCGGCGGTCGGGACGGTGTTCGCCAGCCCCGTCACGTAACTGGCGCCGCCCACGGCATCGAGGATGCCGCGGCGCTTGAGCTCGTCGGTAAGCGTGATGAGGTCGACGGGCTTGCTGTGATTGTAGAGCTCCAGGATCGCCTCGAAGATATACCGGTGGCTGTCCTTATAGAACGCCTCGCGGTCGAGGGTCTCCACCGTGACGGCGATGGCTTCCGGGTCCAGAAGCATGGATCCCAGGACCGCCATCTCCGCTTCCAGATTCTGCGGAGGGAGCTTATCTATCTGCTGATCTGCCATGCGCTATGCGGTTTATTTTTTGACGATCCACACCTTGACCTTCGCCTGGATCTCCGGATGCAGCTTGACCCCCACTTCGTAAATGCCCAGGCTCTTCAGCGGTTCGGGAAGGTCGAGCTTATGCTTGTCGACTTCCAGCCCCTCGTCCTTCAGGGCCTTCGCGATATCCTGCGCGCTGACGCTGCCGTAGAACTTCCCGTCCTCCTGCACCAGCACGGGGATGGTGAGGGAAAGCGCCTCCAGCTTGTCCTTGAACGCCTGGGATTCGCTCTTCAACTGCGCAAGTTCCTGCAGTTTCTTCTGTTTTTGCTGTTCCAGTTTCTGGATGTTGGCGGCGGTCACGGGCACTGCCAGCTGGTTGGGGAAAAGGAAATTGCGGGCATAGCCGTCCTTGACCTTGATCACCTGCCCCACATGGCCGATCGCCTGCACATCTTTGGTCAATATCACTTCCATCGGAATACCTCCTGCAACAACAATGAGTAATTAGCCGCGGGTATACGGCAAGAGCGAAATGAACCTGGCCTGCTTGATGGCAGCGGCCACCCGGCGCTGATGCCCGGCGCAGTTGCCGGAGATACGGCTGGAAAGGATCTTGCCGCGCTCCTTGATGAAGGACTCCAGGGTCTTATAATCCTTGTAATCGATGACCTTCGTCTTGTCCGCGCAGAAACGGCAGAATTTCTTCTTCAGGGACAGGGACGACTTCTTTTTTCTTTCGGGCTTGCGTGTCCGATTATTGATTCTCATGTGACTTATCCTCGCTTTCTTCATCCAACCAAGTCGCTTCGGTAGAGGCATCCGGTGCCGGCGCATCGACATGTTCCGCGGCTGCGCCCGACTGTCTGCCTCCCGCGCCGCCGCCCATGAACTGCACCCGCTCGGCGCGTACCTCTATGACACTGCGCTTCTGGCCCTGCTGGTCCTCCCACGAACGGGACTGCAGGCGGCCTTCCACGAACAGGCCGCTGCCTTTGCGCAAATACTGGTTGCACGTCTCCGCCTGTTTATCCCACACTACGGCGGTGATAAAACAGGTCTCCTCTTTGTTCTCCTGGTTGCGGTCGCGGTATTTCCTGTTGACCGCCATCCGCAAATTGACCACCGCGATCCCCTGCGGCGTGTATCTCAGTTCGGGGTCCTTGGTCAGGTTACCCATCAGCAACACTTTATTCAGATTAGCCATGACACACCTCGTTAGTCTTTGTCGACGCGGGTGATCAATACCCGAAGAAGCTGCTCGTTCAGACGGTAAATGTTTTCCAGCTCCCTGACCGCCGCAGAAGGGGCGCTGAACTGCACGAGATAATACACCCCCTCCGGCTGCTTCTTGATGGGGAAGCAAAGCTTGCGCCTTTCCGACCAGACGCCCGACTGGGAGATCTCGCCCTTTTGCTTGGCGATGGCGTCATTGACCTGCTGAAAAGCGGCTTTGCGGTCGTCGTCGCTGATATCCGCCCTTACTATCACCATTGCTTCGTACTTGTTCATTGCACGTACTCTCCTTTCACAGAAAGCGCACCTTGCCTAAAAGGAAAGGCAAGTGCACCGCTTTCTGCGGTGGAACACCTGTCTTTTCTACTTATCACTCTTATTATATCTATTCATGCTTACCGTGATACCGTCACACACCCAGCATTCCGCGCATTCGCGGGCCCGCCCGATCACTCCGGGCAACGCCGCCCGCTCCTCGCGCCGGAAAGGGGAAAGCACGTACTCGCTGACATCCCCGCCTGCCGGCCTGCCGATCCCGATGCGCACCCGGGCGAACTCCCGGGTGCCCAGCGCCTGGATGACCGATTCCATCCCCCGCTGCCCGCCGCTGGAACCCGACGGCTTGATCCTGATCCTGCCGAACTCCAGGTCGAGGTCATCGCACACCACCAGCAGGTCCTGCATTTCCACGGACTGTTTGGCGCACAATCCCGCGACGGCGCTCCCGGAAAGGTTCATGTACGTCAGGGGCTTGGCCAGCACCACGTCCTGGCCGCGGATCCTGCCCTTTGCCGTCAGCGCCGCGATGCCGCGCGCCTTTGCCCAGGCGAAGCGGTATTCCCGTGCCATATCCTCCAGCACGCGGAACCCCACGTTATGCCTGGTGCCGTCGTATTCGCTGCCGGGATTCCCCAGCCCCACGACCAGCTTCATGGAAAGGGATTATTTCTCCTTGCCTTCTGCGGCGCCCTCACCAGGGACTTCCTTCTTCTCCTTGATGACCTCGGGCTCCTTCTTCACGTCGCCTTCCAGCTCCTCCGCCGGTGCCTCTTCCTTCTGCGGAGCCGCCACCGAAAGGACCACGGCGTTGGCATCGGTGATCACCTTGATGTTCGCCGGAATGGCCATATCCTTGATATGGACGGCATCCCCGATCTTCAAGGCGCTCACGTCCACTTCGAACTTCTGCGGGATCTCGGTCGGCAGACACTCGACCTCTATCTCCCACATCACGTGCTCGAGAGAACCGCCGTCGGATTTGACGCCCACGGGTTCGCCCTTGGCTTCCACCGGCACGTTGACCTTGATCGCCTTGGTCAGCGAGATCTCGTTGAAGTCGACGTGCACGATATGCTCGTGCACCGGATCGTACTGGATGTCCTTGATCAGGCAGGAGTGCCCCTTGCCCTTCTTGTCATCCTTGATCTTCAGGGTGATGATGGCGTTCTCCAGGCGGTGCTGGTGCACCAGGTGCAGCAGCTCGCTCCTGGAGATCTTCACCGCGTGAGTATCCTTGCTTTCCCCGTAGATCACCGCCGGCACGAATCCCGCGTCGCGGATCTTCTTGACCTGGACCCTGCCGGTTTCTTCCCTGTACTGCGCTTCCAGAATTATCTCTTCCATTTCTTCCTTCTTCCTTTCACTTCACACATGGCGAGCTAGTCGAAAAGGCAGCTCACCGACTCCTCATTGTGGATCCTGCGTATTGCCTCGCCCATCAGCGGCGCCACGGAAAGCACGCGGATGCGCGGATGCTGCTTCTGCGGAGGCAGCGGGATGCTATCCGTCACCAGCAGCTCCTGCAGATGCGCGCACTGATCGACGCGCTCGATCGCCGGCCCCGAAAGGATGCCGTGCGAAATGGCGGCACGGATGCTCTTGGCGCCGGCCTTGTGCAACGCCTCCACCGCCTCGATCAGTGAACTGCCCGTGGCGATAAGGTCATCCACGATCAGCGCGTTCTTCCCCTGGACCTCGCCGAGGATATGCATCACCTCGGTCTTTTCCGGAGAGTCGCGGCGCTTGTCGATGACCGCCAGGGACGCCGACATGCGCTTGGCGTAGGACCTGGCCATCTTGATGCTGCCCACGTCGGGAGAGACCACCACCATGTCCTTCATCTTCTGCTTGGACACATATTCGGAGAACACTCCGATGGCGAAAAGATGGTCCACCGGGATATCGAAGAACCCCTGGATCTGTCCGGCGTGCAGGTCCATGGTGAGCACGCGGTTGGCGCCTGCCGTGGTCAGCAGGTTCGCCACCAGCTTGGCGGTAATGGGAACGCGCGGCTGGTCCTTGCGGTCCTGCCGGGCATACCCGAAAAAGGGCATCACCGCGGTGATGCGCAGCGCCGAAGAACGGCGCAGGGCATCGATCATGATCAGGAGCTCCATCAGGTTCCTGTTGGGAGGCGGGCAGGTCGGCTGGATGACGAACACGTCCTTGCCGCGCACGTTCTCGTTGATCTTGACCCTGATCTCCCCTTCGCTGAACATCCCCACCAGCGCATCCGACAAGGGTACCTTCAGGTACTCACAGATATCCTTGGCCAGCTGCGGATTGGCGTTCCCGGAAAAAATCGCGAGCTTATCCATCCTATCCTCTTTTTTTGACCACCCGCGCCGGCACACCCACTGCCACCGACGCATCGGGAATCCTGGTATTGCGGGTCACCACGCATCCGGCGCCCGTCACTGCGCCCTTTCCTACCACTACGGGAGACACCAGCACCGAATCGCATCCGATGAAAGCGCCGTCCTTGATCACGGTCACATGCTTATCCTTGCCGTCGAAATTCGCGGTCACCGAACCGGCCCCGATGTTGCAGGCCTTGCCCACCCGGGTATCACCGAGGTAGCTGAAATGTTTGGACCAGGTCTTGGCACCCACGGTCGTGCGCACCAGCTCGGTGAAATTCCCGATCACGACGTCATCCTCGAGACGGGTACCCTCGCGCAGGTGCGCGAAGGGGCCGACCGAACAACGGGCGCCGATCTTCACATCCTTCTCCACCACGCTGAAGGGATGGATCGTGGTATCCCCGCCGATCTTCGTGCCGTAGGCGATGAAAGTAGAAGCGGGGTCGACGATGGAAACCCCCTCCTTCATGAACTCCTCGAGTATCCGCGCCTGCATGATCTTGTTCGCCTGCGCCAGCTCCACCCGGGAGTTGATCCCCAAAGCTTCCTTGAAATCCCCGATTTTGACCGCGCCCACCGCGCCGGACTTCTCGTACAGCAGGCTGATGGCATCGGTAAGATAAAATTCCTTCTTCCGGTTGTTGGCCTTGATCAAAGGCAATACCTTGCGCAGCGCCTCGGCGTCAAAGCACATGATCCCGGTGTTGATCTCCTTGATCCCCTTCTGGAAATCATTGGCATCCTTCTCTTCCACGATGCCGCTGACGCAATTATATTTATCCCGCAGGATACGGCCGTAGGAATCGGGCTTCTCCAGCACCGCGGTCAAAAGTGTCGCATCGAGCTCCTGCTCCCGGTGGAACTTCAGGAGCTTTTTTACGGTAGCGGCGGTAAGCAGCGGCGTATCCCCGTAGAGGATCAACACCGTGCCTTTAAATCCCCTGAGCGCGGGCATGGCCTGTTTGACCGCATCCGCCGTGCCGCAGAGGTTCTTCTGCAGCGCCGGGACCACTCCGGGGACCAGCGCCTTCTCGACCAGGGCATGCTGATACCCGAGCACGGCCACGGAGCGCGCCGCCTTCAGCGGCTTGAGCAAATCCTGCACGTACGCCAGGACCGGCCGGCCGCAGATAGGATGCAGCACCTTGGGCACCTCGGACTTCATCCGGGTGCTCTTGCCTGCGGCCAAAATGATGACGGCTACCTTCTGTGTAGGCATAGATATTTGTTGGTTGGGACGCATGGATTCGAACCATGATAACGAGACCCAAATTCTCGCGTCCTACCATTGGACGACATCCCAAGAATCAGCAAATGGATCGTGCCGAATTAATCCAGGTCGGCGTCTGAAACGGTAGACGCATGAGGTCCCTTGGCTTTTTCCGCCTCATACGCGTCCAGGACTTTCTTTTGCAACACTTCCCGGAAATGCTGGGTAATAGGATGAGCAATGTCCTTATGCTCCGACTGCGCACCATTTACTGCATCGGCCGTGCTGACAGGTCTGGCCGATACGGGAAGCTGGGCTCCGCACTGGTTGCAATATTTGCTGCGCGTCTCGTTCTTATACCCGCACTTCGGGCACGGATGCTTCACCTTGCGGGAAGGCATCGCGATAAAAAGGCCGTTAGTGCCTTCGATTACCTTGATATTCCTTACGACAAAGGCGTTTTCGAACGTGACCGTGGCGTACGCCTTCAGTTTCTTGTCTGGAGAATCCTTTAAAAACACCCGGACCTCGGTGATCTCCATCCCCGCCTCCTTGCTGTCAACTACCTCGTCTTGACCACAAAGACCTGCCACGAAGGGTCGGCGTTGCGCATTACAGCAGCCGCTTCATGTGCCGCGCGCCTGGTTGGCGCTACGGTGAACACGGTCGGACCGCTGCCTGACATCAACACCGAAGATATTCCCTCCTGTGCAAGCCGTTTCCTTATATGGCTGACTGAAGGATAATCACGTTCTGTGACAAACTGGAGCGAGTTAAACAACGACTCACCCAACTGGGAAAGATCACCGTTTTGTAAAGCCAGGTTAAGGATTTTAACATTTTTTGGGGGTATTGTCAACCCTATCCTTTTATTTTTAAGCACCTTTGGCGCCAGTACGTCCCAGCGCTTATAGATGCCGGGCGTGGAGACGTGCACGCGGGGGATCACCAGCACGTGCCACAGGGATATCCTGGCCGGCACGGCAAGCGCTGCTACCTTATCCCCTACCCCCGTCGCCATGGCAAAGCGGGTATCATGAAGGAAGAACGGCACGTCCGCGCCGATCTTCGCTCCCAGACGCGCCAGCTCACCGGCAGGAGCACCGATCCCCCACAGCTTGTTCAGCCCTTTAAGGACGGTCGCCGCATTGCTGGAGCCGCCGCCCATGCCGGCGCCCACCGGGATACGCTTCTCGATATGGATATCCGCGCCCAGGGGGCATTTGTAGCGCTCCTTAAGCAGCGCGGCGCTTCTCCAGGCCAGGTTCCCGGGGCCTCCGGGGATCTGGGTGCTGTCGCTGGAAACAGAGATCACGCCGTCGCGGCGCAGGGAAAAACGGATGGTATCGCTCAAGCTGATGCGTTCGAAAACGGTGCGTAAGGTATGGTACCCGTCCTTGCGGGTGCCGGTGACCTGCAGGAAGAGATTGAGCTTTGCGTAAGAGGCAAGGACCAGCTTTTTCACGTGCGAAACCAGCAACACCCCTGGGCTAGGCTGCCGCGATCTTCTGGGCGGCCTGCAGGATATCCTGGCTGGTGAGATTGTACTCTTTCAAGAGATCCGCCGGCTCTCCCGATTGGCCGAAACGATGCTTGATCCCGAGGGACAGCACCTTCACCGGATGTGTTTCAGACACCACTTCATGCACTGCGGACGCCAGCCCCCCGACCACGGTATGCTCTTCGCACACCACGATGCCTTTGGTCTCGTAGGCGGCTTTCAGCACCGCATCGGAATCGAAAGGACGGATGGTATGCATGTTGATCACGCGGGCCTTGATCCCCTTCGCGGCGAGCGCTTCGGCCGCGGCCATCGCTTCCCCGACCATGATCCCGCAGGCGATGATGGCGACGTCGTTACCCTCGGCCAGCACTTCGGCCTTGCCGAGCGTGAACGGTTCCTTGTGCACCAGGCTGGCGACCTTGGGCCGGCCCAGTCTCACATAAAAAGGCCCCTTCTCCTTCGCCGCGGTAAGGATCGCGTCGCGGGTCTGCGGCCCGTCGCAGGGAACCACGATGTTGATCGAAGGGATCACCCGCATCAGGGTGATATCCTCCAGCGCCTGGTGGCTGGCGCCGTCCGGGCCGACGGTGATTCCGGCGTGGGTGGCGACGATCTTCACGTTAAAATGGCTGTAGGCGATGGAATTGCGCACCTGGTCCCAGGCGCGGCCGGTGGCGAAGATGGCAAAGGTGGACACGAACACGGTCTTGCCGCAGCTGGCGATCCCCGCGGCAGTGGCCATCATGTTCTGTTCGGCGACCCCGCAGTTGAAGAAACGCGCGGGGAACTCCTTGGCGAAGAGCCCGGTGCGCGTCGAGCTGGAAAGATCGGCATCCAGCACCACCACATCCTTGTTCTCCTTACCCAGCTCTACGAGCGTTTTCCCGTATACGTCACGCTGATACAATGTCTCTGCCATGATTGTCCCTTGCCGTTGGAAGCGTTGATTTATGATAATTCCGAAAGCGCCTGAAGGGTCTCTTCCCTGGTCGGGGCCCGTCCGTGGAAATCGCAGACGTTCTCCATGAAGGAGACTCCCTTTCCCTTGACCGTCTTGGCGATGATGATCGTGGGCTTGGCCTTGATCACTTTCGCCTCCTCGTACGCTTCGAGGATCTGGCGCATATCGTGGCCGTCGATCTCGACGGTATGCCAGCCGAAGGCCTGCCACTTGGCGGCCAAAGGCTCCAAGTTCATGACGTCGCAGGTCTTCCCGTCGATCTGGAACCCGTTATAATCCATGATGGCGCAGAGATTGTCGCACTTGAAATGGCTCGCGGACATGGCAGCTTCCCAGATATTGCCTTCCTGGCTTTCGCCGTCTCCGATCAGGACGTAGACCCGGCTGTCCCGCTTGTCGATCTTTGCCGCCAGGCTCATCCCCATCGCCACCGAAATCCCCTGTCCCAGGGAACCGGACGCGGCCTCCACACCCGGCGTGCGCCGGTCGGGATGCCCCTGCAGCATGGAACCGAGCTGGCGCAGGGTCATCAGCTTTTCCTTCGGGAAGAACCCCGCTTCGGCCAGCACCGAATACAGCAACGGGCAGCAGTGCCCCTTGGAAAGATGGAAACGGTCCCGCTCCGCCCAATGCGGCTCCTGGGATTTGTAACGCATCACCGCGAAGAAAAGCGCGGTGATCAGGTCGGTCGCGGAGAGGCTTCCTCCCGGATGCCCGGACCCCGCTTTTGCCACCATTTCGACGATCGAACGCCGGATAGACTTGGCTTTGAGTTCCAGTTCCTTGATCTTTGCGTCAGCGTACTGCGTGGTCACATGATTGTTCATGGCAATGGGGTTTGTTCTAATTTCTTGCGCACCAGGTCCTGGTGCGGATCGAGTTTCAGGGATTTTTCCCAGGCCGCGCGCGCTTTCGCGGCGTTGCCCTGCGTGATATACGCGTCACCCAGGTGATCGCTGATCACCGGATCGTCCAGCAGGGAATCCGCACGCTCAAGGTGCCGCAGCGCTTCCGCGACATTCCCCCGCTTGAAATACAACCAGCCTAAACTGTCGATGTAGGCGCCGTTCTCGGGGTCGAGCTTCAGCGCCCGGCGGATCAGCTCCTCCGCCCGCTCCAGCTCTCCTCCGGACTCGGTATAGATATACCCGAGATAATTGAGGGCCTCGTGCATCTGCGGATCGAGCTCGATCGCCCTGGAAAGGTACGCCGCGACCTTGCCCTTATCCCCGGCCCGGTCATTGGAAAGCGCGGCATAAAAGAACGTCAGCGCATCGGCATCCCCCAGCTCGATCGCCTTCTCGAAGCCTTTGAGCGCCTCCGCGAACTTCTGCTGCCCGAGGTACACCATCCCCAGCGCCTTGTAGATCTCGGAGCTTCCCGCCTCCCGCTCCGTAGCGTTGAACAACGCCCGCTCGTAGGCGGCGCCGGCTAACCCCGGTTTGCGCTGCAAAGTATACAAAAGCGCCAGGGCCGCCTGGGGCTCGATGGCCCCGGGATCATACTGCGCCGCGTGCTGCAATGCTGCGATCGCCTTGGGGATCTCGTTACGCCGGATGTAGATCGAAGCTATCTTCAGGTGGATCTGGGAGTTCTGAGGATCGCTCTTGAGCGCTGCCTGATACTCGGGGAACGCCAGATCGGCATCCCCCCGTTTTTCATACACCTGCCCCATGAGAAAATGCGCCAGGGCGCGGGAATCCTTTTTTTCAAAAGCGATCCCCTGCCCCGGCACAACGCACAACATCAGCAGGAAGAAGATCGGGCGCATACACGCCTTACGCCCGGGGCTTATGCCCAGGCTCTCTTCTTCACGTGACGCAGACGACGACGCAGCTTTTTCCTCTTGTGGGTCTTGATCTTTTGTCTTTTTCGCTTCTTGCCGCAAGGCATGTGGGCCTCCTAATAAATGACCTTATTGAGCGGGTACTCGATGATCCCTTCCGCCCCTGCTTTTTTCAACTGCGGAATGAGCTCCCGCACGATCTTCTCTTCGATGATGGTCTCGACCGCGCACCAGGAATCCTCGGCCAGGCCGGAAACGGTGGGCTTCTTCAGCGCCGGAAGCACCTCGATGACCTTGGAAAGGTCGGAACGCTTCACGTTCATCTTCAAGCCGACTTTCGATTCCGCGGCGATCGCTCCCTGCAAGAGGAGCACCACCTGTTCCATCTTATCCTTTTTCCAGGCATCCTGATAGGCGGCCTTGTTCGCGATGAACTGGGTCGTGGATTCACAAAGGGTATCCATGATCGCCAGCTTGTTGGCGCGAAGCGACCTGCCGGTCTCGGTCAAGTCCACGATCGCGTCCACCAGCCCGGAATTGACCTTGACCTCGGTCGCGCCCCAGCTGAATTCTACGGCGACGTTCACCTTGTGCGTGCGGAAATACTCCTGGGTCACCCGCACCAGCTCGGTCGCGATGCGTTTACCTTCCAGGTCCTGTACCGTCTTATATCCCGCGGCTTCAGGCACCGCCAGCACCCAGCGCACCTTGTTCGCCGTCTGCTTGGAATACGCCAGGTCGGAGACGCTGACCACCTCCGAACCGTTCTCCAGCACCCAATCCGTGCCGGTAATGCCGCAGTCCAGGGCTCCGTCAGCCACATACCGGGACATCTCCTGCGCCCGCAGCAGCACGCACTCGATCTGAGGATCATCTATGGAAGGGAAATAAGAACGGTCCGAGGAAAGGGACACGTTGAACCCCGCCTTCTTGAACATCCTGAATGTCGCTTCCTGCAGGCTGCCCTTGGGCAGTCCGAGTTTCAGCACTTGCGTTTTCATAATAGCATTCCTTTCATACACACGGGTTTTCATTATACCCACACCATTCATGTTTGTAAAGGACAAATTTGCGGAGCGCGATTTCTGTTGCGCTGCGGGGCGATTTTACCTATAATACAGAGGATTTTACCGGAATTCCAACTTGGCAACCGCGAGGGAACAATGTTAAAGCAATTACGCGACAAAAAGACCGCCAGAAAGATATGGATCGTGCTGGCCGTGATCATCGTGCCGGCGTTCGTACTGTGGGGATCGGGCAGCCTGATGCGGGATAGCCGCAAAGAGGAGTTCGCCGGGATCCTTTTCGGCAGGAAGGTGTCCCTGGACGAGTTCCGCGCCGCCCTTCTGGCTACCCGCAACCAGCTGGTAATGCAGTACGGCAGGCAGGCCGCCCAGGCGTTCCCGGAGATGAACCTGGAGACCGCCGCCTGGGAGCGGATACTGCTGCTGGGGGAAGCGCGCAAGCGCTCCCTGCGCGTGAGCGACAAGGAAGTGATCGAGGCGCTGGTCAAGATCCCCTTCTTCCACGATACGGAAGGGTTCAACGAAAAGATATACCAGGAGGTGCTGCGCTACGATCTGCACCTGCAGCCGCGGGAATTCGAAGAGCAGCTGCGCCAGACCTTAATGATCGCCAAGCTCTTTGAAAAGGTGACCGCGCAGATATCCCTCTCCGATGACGAAGTCTACTCCGAGTACCGTAAAGCCAACGAAGCGGTCACGGTAACCTATGCGGCAAGCCTCAACGCCGACGCCGAAAAGGAAGTCACCGCCGACGAGGCGGCGCTCAAGGAGTATTTCCAGGCCAATGCCGCCGCCTTCAAGATCCCCCTCTCCTTCAACCTGGAGTACGCGGAGAAATCCTCGGAGGGGATGCCGGATGAAGCGCTGCGCCGGCTCTCCCAGGACATGTCCGCCCGCCTGCGCAAGAAGGAACCCTTCGAGCAGATCGCGGCAGCCAACGGCATGCAGGTCAAGGAAACCGGAATATTCTCGGAGAACGACCCGATCCCCGGGATCGGATGGTCCCCGCAGCTGGCCATGCTCATCTTCAAAGCGAAACCCGGCGATTTCCTTCCCGTGGTCAATTCGGAGAAATCCCTCTACCTGATACGCGTCAAAGAACGCAAAGAGCCGTATATCCCGGATTTCGAACAGGCCAGGGATAAAGTACGCGAGGCTTTCATCAAAGAAAGATCGAGGGAACTGGCAAAAAAGAAAGCGGAGACCTTCCAGAAAACCGCGACCGGGGACACCTTCGAAAAAACGGCCAAAAGCCACGGCCTGACCACGGCCACGACCGAACCCTTCGTGTTCGGGACCTACCTGGAAGGGATCGGCGCCTCCGACACTTTCTGGGCGCTCGGGCAATCCCTTAAAGAGGGAGAGCTCAGCCCCCTCGTCCCCACCGTTACCGGCTTTTACGTGCTCAAGCTCAAATCCAAGAAACCGCTGGATGAGCAGCAATATGCCAAGGATAAGGCGGAGTTCCGGGCCAAAACCTTAGCCCTCAAGAAACAGGAAACTTTCGAAAAATTCGTCAACGAGCTCAAAGAGAAAGCCAGCCGTTACTGAACCGCTTCCTCAGGGCCCAAAAAAAAAGCCGGACCGCAACCCGCGGTCCGGCTTTGATTTTTCCCCTTACGCGACTTTGATCGCGCTCACCGGGCACTGATCCGCCACATCCTTGACGTTGCAGGACGCGCAGGAGTCGGTCTTCACGTGCGCGACACCGTCAGACTCGATCTTGAACACTTCCGGGCACACCTGCTCGCACAACCCGCATCCGACACACGTTCCCGCATCGACTGTCACTTTTGCCATCGTACAATCCTTTCGCTTGATTAAATATGTGTTATCCTCAACGCTCCTGCAAATTCTCGAAGATCTCCTCGTGATCCGCCTCTTCCGCCAGGATGTGGGTGATGACCTGATAGGTCACCATATCCTTGCCGAAGGTCTTTTTGGCGATCTTCTGATAGACGTCGATCGCCTGCGCTTCCGCTTCCGCCACGATCCTGATCATGCGGTTGATATCCGCGGTATTCTTCGGCGGCACCAGGTACGGGGCGTTGGCGTTCTTCTCGAGCTCCATGGGGTTGGCGATAGGCATGCCCCCCAGCTTCACGATAAGGTCCGCCAGCTCGGTAGCGTGCTCCAGCTCGTCCTTGGCGATCTTCTCCAGCATCTCCTTCATATCCTCGTAGGCTTTGCCGGAAACGGTCTGCGCCATGTACCAATAAAGGTAATATGCCAACCACTCGTCGCAATACGCTTTGGTAAGATCCTTGACCAGGTCCTTAAGGCTGACTTCGGAAATTGCCCTCAGTTGCTTTCCCATCTCTCCTCCTCTGTTCCGCGCCCGCCTTAAGGCACCTTACACGCTAAGGTCTAGGCGCTTGCCTGCACACGCAGGTTGTATTTGGCAATATTGGCGTCGGCGATCGCCTGCACTTTCGCGATCTCCCCCGCATTGCCCAAAAGATGCTTGAACCTTCCCTGAACCTTAAGATACTCCTCGACCGGTTTAGGGGTGATCTGCCGGGGAGTGTAGGTGCCGTTCTCGTATTCGAACAGCGGATACAGCCCCGTTTCCACCGCCAGCTTACCCACCGCAAAGGTCTGCGCGGATTCGTACCTCCACCCTAACGGGCAGGGAACGTGGATCTGAATGTACTTCGGCCCTTTGATGCTCAGCGCCTTCTTCACCTTGCGGGTGATATCCTGCGGGAACCCGGCGGACGCGGTCGCGACATACGGGATCCCGTGCGCCGCGGCGATCTCAGGCATGGGTTTCTTCGGCCGCCAGTTGCCCGTGGAAAGCTTGCCCACGGGACTGGTGGAAGTGCTGGTGTCAAAAGGCGTCAAACCGGAACGCTGCACGCCGGTGTTCATGTACGCCTCGTTATCATAGCAAACGTAGAGGATATCATGGCCGCGCTCGAGCATGCCGGAAAGCGCCTGCAACCCGATATCCGCGGTAGAGCCGTCGCCGCCCTGGGCGATGACGTTGATCTTTTCCTTGGTGCCCAGGAAGATCAGCCCCTGCTCCACGCCGGATGCGACTGCCGCCGCATTCTCGAAGAGCGAGTGGATCCACGGCACATTCCATGCCGATTCGGGGAACTTGGTGGAGAAGACTTCCAGACACCCGGTGTTGTTGACGACGACCGTATTGGGGCCGGCGGCTTCGAGCACCAGACGGGCTGCCAGCGACTGGCCGCAGCCGGAACACGCAGTATGGCCGGGATTGAAGAGTTGGCTATTCATATTTTTCCTTCAGCAGTTCGGGTTTCAAATCGATAAATTCGGCGGTGGATTTCTCCTTGCCGGAAAGAAGCCTGAAGACTTCCCTGATCGAATCCTTGGTGATGTCGCGTCCGCCCATGCCGATGACGTAGCTGCCGATATGCTCGGGCTTCTTCTTGCGGCCGTAGAACGCGGCCTTGACCTCGCCGGAAAGCGGGCCGTAGGAACCTAAGGAAAGCGCCCTGTCCAGCACCGCCACTTTCGGCACGTCCTTAAGCGCTTCGCAAAGCTCCTGCGCCGGGAAAGGCCGGTACGAGGTAAGCTTCAGCAGCCCCACCTTCTTGCCCTTCGCGCGCATCTCGTCGATCACTTCCTTGACCGTGCCGCACACCGATCCCATGGCCACGATCACCCGCTCGGCATCCTCCAGCTCATACCCTTCCACCAGTCCGTAGGTGCGGCCGAACACTCCGGCGAAATCCGCGAACACCTTAGGCATGAGGTCGAGCGTTTTTTTCATGGTCTCTTCGATGGCATACCGGGTTTCCATATAATAATCCGGATCGACCAGAGGACCGATACTGATGGGATTGTTGACATCGAGCTTGTAGAGCGGGGAATACGGGGGAAGGAACTTGTCTACCTGCGCCTGGTCGGGCATATCCACGGTCTCGATGCCGTGGGTCAGGATGAACCCGTCCATACATACCATGACCGGCAGCATCACTCCGTGGTCTTCCGCCAGCTTATACGCGATGAAATGCAGGTCCACCGCCTGCTGCAGGTCTTCCGCGTATACCTGTATCCATCCGGCATCGCGCAGGGAGATCGAATCCTGCTGATCGTTCCAGATGTTGATCGGCGCGGAGATGGCGCGGTTGGCCACCGTCATCACCACCGGCAGGCGCAAGCCTCCGATGTTGAACACCACCTCTCCCATGTACAAGAGCCCCTGGGAGCTGGTCGCGGTATAGGTGCGCACTCCCGCGGCCGATCCGCCGAGCACGACGGATGCGGCGGAATGCTCGCTTTCCACATTGACGAACTGGGATTTCAGATGCCCGTCCGCGACCATGCTCGCCAATTCCTCGACGATGTGGGTCTGGGGGGTGATCGGGTACGCCGATACCAATCCGGGCTTGCAAAGCCTGACCGCTTCTGCTATTGCCAGTGAACCTTCCAGAAATTCTTTCATATTAGTCCTTTGCTTCCTCTTTTATCATCTCGATGTCTTTTTTCGGGCAGATCGCCGCACAGTTGCCGCAGCCCTTGCAATAGGCGTAATCGCAGTCATACGAATTCTTGCCCTGGCCCTTGATGCACCCCTCGGGGCAGATCATCACGCACATATTGCAGGCGATGCAGTTCTTCTTCAGGAACTTAGGGCGAACCTCGATGCGCCATGATCCGGTCTTGTTCTTAACGCTGGAACCGGGTTTTATGATCAACGGTCCGTACATAGTTTACCCCTTTAGTTTTTTAGTGACGAAATCAAATCCCTGGCGGGCAGATTCGATGTTGCTCTCCTGGATCTTGCCGGGGAATCTCTTCTTGATGACCTCGAACAGCGTTTCCAGCCCGAACTCGCCGGTCGCGGCGCAGAAACCGCCCAGAAGCGCGGTGTTGCCCAGCGGCCTGCCGATAGTCTTCATGGCGATCTCGGTCGCCGGAAGCACGATGGCCTTCTGGCGGGCGCCGACTTTAGGCACTTCCGTGCCCTCGTTCCCGCTGATCAGGGCGATACCTTCCTCTTTCAGCCCGGAAAAACAGTTATACCCGCGCAAAAGGGTAGGATCGACGATGATCAGGTAATCCGGTTCGTAGATCTGGCTGCGCAGGCGCACCGGTTTGGAATCGACACGGACAAAAGCGTTCATGGGAGCGCCCATACGCGCGGCTCCGAAGTGCGGGAATGCGTACGGATACATGCCCTTGAGAAAATAGGCATACCCCAGAAGGGAAGCGGTGGTGATCGCGCCCTGGCCCGCACGCGCGTGGATACGTATCTCTTTCATTGCAGTTACTCCTTAATATGGGTGAAGGGAAAAAGTAGGTAATTATTTTATCACGCGGGGAACCTTTGTCAAATACAATTATTTTCGCGATAATTCCGCGCACACCTGGCCTACCCTCTCCAGCACCAGGGCGGCCTGGGAGGTTTTAAGACTGCCCAGCCCGCAGCTGGGACTTACCAGTAGGTTGTTCGTAAGCAACGCGCGCGCAATGCCTTTCGCGACAAACGCATCCATGCCCCTGCGTACTCTCTCGGCCAGGGATTTGGCCGACGGTTCCGTTTCGATCTCCTGCGTAGGGACCACCCCCCAGCACAAATACCCCCCGGACTCAAGGAAAGGCGCGAAAGAAGGGGCATAAAGGGCTACCTTGTCCGCGAACCCGTAGGCGTCGAAATTGATGATATCGATGCCGGGAGTATCGGTGAAAAGGGACCAATCGGTGTTCCCACAGCAGTGTACTCCCACCAGCACCCCCTCTTCCTTGAAGGAGGCGACCAGGTCGGTGAGCCCCTCCACGACCGCTTCTTTGGTCAGCGGCGTGTACGCCGATCCGAACGCCGCCAGGTAAGGTTCGTCGATGAATATGACGGCGCGGCAGCCTAGCGAGCGGAAATGCCGCACCTGCCAGCGGGCTTTCATCGCCAGCCCCTTGATCAGCGCCTGCATCAGCACCTCGTCATGCAGCAGGGCTTTGCCGTGCTCATCGACTGTCCCGGCCGCGAAGGTGAAAGGCCCGGTGATGTGCCCTTTAAGATAGAGCGCCTGGCCGGAGCCGTGCGTCTTAATATGCTCCATAAATTCGTAAAACCCCGCGGCATACTCCCTGCTGATAGCGAAAGGCTCGGGATCATCGGCAAGGAGTTTTTCATAGAAAGACTCTAACTCATTATCCCGCAATGAGTTATCAATGATGACATCCTTATCCTTGGCCTTCAGGCAAGGCAGCCCCTCGATGAACTGCATCAGCATCCCCTCCCGTGGGCCGAGCTTCGGCAACTGGGGCCAAAAGGGAAGCTGCGGAAAATGGGTCAACACCGCCTGCACCGCATCCCGGGCAGCATGGGGCCCTTCAAAAGGCAGACTGCCGATACCTGTAGCTATACCGGAGAGCTCTTTCATGGGTTAAGACTTGATCTCCTCCCTGCGCAGCTTCCCGTGAGGAAGTATCTCGATGAACTCGTTGATGAGCACCTTGAAGATGGTGATGCGGTCCGAGAACGCCAATTCGAAACTTTTATGCTTCTTGCCGCTGTCGATCCCCTCGATGATGCGCTTTGCGGAAAGGCTGATCTCCCGGAGGGTAAGCTCGTGGATGAGCTTTTCGTACTCGGCGCCCTTCTCGATGATCTCGGCAACCCCGTTGAACTGGTAGCCGGTCAAGGTCTCGAGGTCCATCATGGAAAGGGAAATCCTCGGGTTGATCTTGAGGTTCGCGCAGGTGCGGCCGATCACGTAATCGATGAGCACGATGTGCGTCGCGTCGGTCTTAAGGATAAATTTGGGCGCCACGTTCGGGCGGCCCTCGAAATCGCAGGTCGCCACGTTGATGAACTCCCGGTCCTTAAGCAGGTTATGGATATCCTGGGTCTTCATGCGTCAGAGGCCGGGGATATTGAGCCCGGTCATGCCCTTCATCTTCTCCGCGGCGAGCTGATGCGATTTCTTGACCGCCCGGTTATAGGCGTCCCGGATGGACTTCTCCAGCCCGGACTTGTTCATTTCGGAAAGCTCCTTCTGCAGGAACACTTCCTTGATCTCCTGGGAGCCGTTCATGACGATCTTGACCAGGTTATCTGCGCTGGCCATCTCGAAGGTGGCGGCATCCAGCTGGCGTTTCATCTCCTGCATCTGCTTCTGCATCTCCATCAACTGCTTCATCTTATCAAACATCTCTTCTCCTTAGGGACGCCCCTAGAGGGGACGCTCCCAAAGGGGACACCCCTCCGCAGCAAGCGGTGAACCGGCCACGACTGATCAGTCCGGGTGCTTGCTCGTTATTATGATATAAGACGCGTTTTCTTCCTACTATTACAACACCGAGTAACTAATAAATCCGACAAACCGCTTAAAATGATATCAGGGGTGTCCCCTTTGGGAGCGTCCCTGATACTTCGCGAGCAGGGAGTTGCGCAGCGACTGGAGCTTGGCGCTGGGCCTCACCGGATACGTATACACCGGCTGATCCTGCAGCATCCTCCCGGAGAAACGCGCAAGGGATTCTTCCAGCTTTCTCCGCGACACTTCCAACGAAGGGGCGCGATACACCACCCGGCCGGAGCGCATCACCGGCACGAGCAGCTTCTCCCCGCGCACCTTCTCCCCCTCCAGCACGAGCACATCCCTCAGATAGCGCCCCTTCGCATCCGATATCCGCACCACCTGTTTTCTTCCGGGATACGTGACCTTGTCTTTGCTCAGCTTGATCCTCGGGATGAACCGGCCGCGCTCATCCGTCACTTCACACGTCTTATAGATCACATCCAGCACCGGCGCATCGCTGCTGGTACCCATATTGGTGCCGACACCGAATACGTCGATCGGGGCGCCCTGCGCCAGCAGTCTGCGGATCCCGGACTCGTCAAGGTTGCCGCTGGCCACGATCTTGGTATCCCGCAGCCCGGCCGCATCCAGCCTCCGGCGCGCAGCCTTTGCCAGCGCCGCAAGATCACCGCTGTCAAGCCGGATCCCCTGGAGCCGGAAACCCCGCTGCTTCAGAAAGAGCCCAACGGTCACCGCGTGCTCCACTCCCTGGCGCGTATCATACGTATCCACCAGGAGGATGGTCTTATCCGGGAAGATGCGGGCATACGCCAGGAAACTGTCCAACTCGTCCTTGAAGGACATCACGAAGGAGTGCGCCATGGTCCCGGCCACGGGAATGCCGTAACGCTTCCCCGCCAGGACATTGGAAGTCCCGCCGCATCCGGCAAGATACGCGGCCCTGGCCACCTTCACCGCCGCATCCGAACCATGCGTCCGGCGCAAAGAGAAATCGAACACGCTTCGCCCCTGCGCGGCATGCACCACCCGAGAAGCCTTGCTGGCGATCATGGTCTGAAGGTTGATGGCGTTAAGCAGCGCCCCCTCCACGATCTGGGCCTGGATGAGCGGCGCGGTCACCCGCACCAGCGGCTCATACGGAAAACACACCGTACCTTCGGGCATCGCCCACACGTCTCCGGAAAAGGAAAACCCCTTCAGGTACGCCAGGAACTCCGGGGAGAAGACCTTCAGTCCGCGCAGATACCCGATATCATCCGGGGTGAACCGCAGACCGCGAAGATACTCCAGCACGTCTTCCAGGCCGCAGGCGACCAGATACGAACGCCGCGCCGGAAGCCGGCGCACAAAAAGATCGAACGTGGCCAGAGTATCCGGCTGAAAGGCCAGATAACTCTCGGCCATGGTCAGGGCATAGAAATCCGTCAGCAGCCGTAAAGGAGAACGTTCGACGGACACCTTACCGCGCGGACACCAGATCGCTGTACGCCGAGGGGAAATAATTATCCTGGAAGACGATCTCCCCCTCGGTATTGACCAGCACGTAGGTAGGCACACCGATCACCTCGTACTGCGAAGCGACCGATTCATCCTTATCCAGCAACACCCGGTAGGTCAACCGGTAGGAATCCACCGCGCTGCTGACCCTGTCCGACAATTCCCCGATGTTGATGGCCAGTACTTCTATCCCCGCCTGCACCAGCTGTGGATAACTGGTCTTGAGCACCTGAAGCTCACGCTGGCAGAAAGGGCACCAGGTGGTCCAGAAAAAAAGCAGCACCGGATTGTTGCCGCGGAACTCGCTTAAGGTCACCATGTCCTGACGCAGATCCTGCAGTTTGAAATCGGGAGCCATCAGCCGTTTCTGGGTGGGACGGATCACCGATACGGTCGACGCATCGGGCTTGACCGCGGG
Organism: uncultured Planctomycetales bacterium; assembly: GCA_964487475.1. GTDB lineage: Bacteria > Omnitrophota > Gorgyraeia > Gygaellales > Profunditerraquicolaceae > CAZAPM01. Next base: position 17,995 of record CAZAPM010000014.1, on the reverse strand, counting down.
AGCGGGAGCCGGAGCCTGCGCCACAGCGGCCGCAGCCGCCTTTTTGGCCGGCACTGCCGCCGGAGCATCCTTGACATTGGAATTTCCGCCGCAGCCTGCCGCCGCCATTATCGCCGCGCACAACACTACAACCCTTATCCCGATAGAACCACACGATGCCTTACACATTTTACAGCCTCCTTATCCCTTCGTACACGAAATAAGCTCCCATGATCAACAGGACCGAAGCCCCTGCCCTTTTCACCAGGTTCATCCACATCCCGGAACGGGGGATCCCCGCGGCAACCGAGCTGAACGTACCCACGAGGATGAGCATACATCCCATGCCGTAGGCAAAACTCACCAGCAGCAGCATCCCGTGCACCACATTCTGCTTGGTAGCGATATACGTCAGGATGGTCCCCAGCATCGGGGTCATGCAAGGCCCGATCAACAGCCCCGAAGCCATCCCCAGGAACAGGGCCGACCATATCCTGGTACGCTTTTCCTGGTACATGCGCTGCGCCCAGGGCAACCGGGAAAAGAGCACCGGATGTGCAAAATCGAACCATCCCCACATGGAGATCCCGAAAAATATGATCAATACCCCGACCACGATATACGTGACCGGATGCGAGCTGATCCTCCCGAAAAGCATCCCGGTCAGGGAAGCGATCAGCCCCAGCAAGGAATACGTGATGGCGATGCCCGTGACGTACGCGAGGCTTAAGAGGAACCCCCTGACCCTGGAGGCGCTGCCCCTGGCCCCGATATACCCCGCGGTCACGGGGATCAACGGGTACACGCACGGGGTGAAACTCACCAGCACCCCGCCCACAAAAGCCGAAAAGATATCAACGCTGTTCGCCGCAGGAATCATCTATCCATCGCAGATATGGGCCGAATCCCCGAGTTATGGGCACCGCGACGATCTCCGGCACCTCGTATGAATGCAGCGCTTTCACCCGGGAGATCACCTCATCCACCAGCGCCTCGTTCGTCTTGATCAGCAGCAGCACTTCCCGGGAGGTATCGACTTTGCCCTCCCAGCGGTACACCGAAGTAACTCCGTCGAGAAAAGACACGCACGCCGCCTTCCTTTCCTGCACCAGGGAAGAAGCGATCCTGCCCGCCTGCTCGGTATCCGCGCACGTGACCAGTATCAAGGAATACATAGGAGCATTCTACCACGGAGGCAGGGGCCAATCAAGGGATCCCGCGGCCGCACGTTCACGGAAGCTCCACGATCCGCACCGACCTGAACCTGCCGAACTGCGAACACACGTCGAAGATCAGGGTGGGATCGACCGCCACCACCTGCACTTTGAAGTTCTTGCCCCGCTCGTGCCCGCACTGCGGCACCGGCGCGAACTCCAGCCCCTCGCCCAGCTCCTCCAGGGCGCAGGTCAGTTCGCGCAGGCAATCCTCCTGCGTAGTGAGCACGAAATCAAGGCGGAATTTACTCATGGGTCACGATGCGTAACACCTCGGGAAGCGCAGCCGACGCGAGCGCCGGAATATGCAGATCGCAGATCTCCGTCAACGGGGTATGCTCCATATTCACTTCGATCAATGCCGCTCCGCGGTCTTTGGCATACAAGGGCATCCCGGCAGCCGGGTATACCTCCATCGAAGAACCGACCACCAGCACCGTATCGGCCTTGTCCAGAAGGGCATACGCGGATGCCACCGCGTCTTCCGGAAGATCCTCTCCGAAGAGCACCACGCCGGTACGCATACGTCCGCCGCATCCGCTCCTCTCGCAACGCACCAGATAACGGCTCAAAACCCGCAGCAACTCCCGCCGCGATCCCTTCGCCCGTCCCAATAACGATACCATCTCCCGCGCGCGGTCGCGCTCCAGCATGAACCCGGCTCCGCAACGGTTGCAACGGTATCTGAAAGCATTGCCGTGCAGCTCGATCACCCCGCGGTTCCCGGCGACCGTATGCAGATTATCGACATTCTGGGTGATCACTCCCTCCAGCAGGCCCTGCCGCTCCAGCACCCCCAATGCCGTATGCGCCAGATTAGGCTGCGCCTGCAGAAGAGTGGAGTACAACTCGCTGAGAAAACCGATCAACGCATCCGGATCGCGCTGTATCAACCCGGCCAATCCCCGGGGATACGCATACACCTCCGGGTCGTACCGTTCCCACAACCCGCCCGTTCCCCGGAATGCGGGGATCCCGCTTTCCACCGAGATGCCCGCTCCGGTAAAACAGACCACTCGCCCGTTGCGGAACGCATCCTTGAGGTATTTCGCCTGCTGCGATGTCAACATCGCTCACCGCTCAGGGCAACATCACCACCGAAAGCATCCTGCCGCACTCCGCGCCGTCGCGGCGGTGCGAAAAGAACGGCTCCGGCCCGCATATGGTACACATCCCGCTGTCCCCGATATGAGAGAGCCGCACCCCGGCTTCGATGGCCTGCTGACGGTTCTCTCCGATCAGGTCAAGATAAAACCCTTGCTCCCGCCGCTCGACATGCAGAGGGAAATGCGCTCCGAACTCCTCCCCCACCTGATAACAGCACGCACGGATACAGGGCCCGAACCATACCTTCAGGGAGGACGGATCCGCACCGAAATTCACGCGCATGGCCTGGATGGTCCTGGCGCATATCCCCTCCCGGGTGCCGCGCCATCCCGCATGGGCGATCCCGATGCTGGGCGTGGCCGGATCGAAAAAAAATACGGAAAGACAGTCCGCGGTCATCACTCCCAGCGGGATCCCGGGCTCGGAGGTGCACAGCGCATCGGTCTCGGGAACCGCCTCCGCCGCGCTCGTCCCGCCGCGTCCCTGATCAAGCACTCCCACCCGGTACACCCTGCTTCCGTGCACCTGATGCGGGCATACCAGCTTTTCCGGCGGCATCCCCAGCGACCGCAGGAACTCACCCCGATTGGCCAGGGAATCCTTGCACATCCCCCTGGTCAACGACATATTCGCGGGCTTGCGGCTCACTCCCCACACGCACTCCTGCAGCACCTGGGCCTGTTCCATCATCCCTCCGGTATCTGTTTTGCGTCCTGCAGCGTAGAAAGTTTATCGGTGAACTTTTCCAGGCGGCGCTGGCTCTCGTCGTACTTCTTGGAAGCGCTGGCCAAATGCCCCCCCAGCACGGAAAAATCATCCCGGAACTTCCCCATCTCGGTAGAAAGCATGCGCATCTGGTTGAGGATCTCACGGGCGTTCTCCTCCACCTTCAGCCCCTTCAATCCCAGGCAGATCACCTGCAGGTACGCATACAGCGTATTCGGGGAGACCGGGATCACCCTTTTGGAAAGGCAATACGCCAGGATATCCTCTTTGACCACCGCCTCGTAATAGACGTTCTCCGCCGGCACATACATGAGCGCGAAATCATAGGTCTGTTCCTGGGGCAAAATGTACTTCGAGGAGATCTCGTCGGTGCGGGTGCGCATGTCCTGCATGAATTTACGGCGGAATACCGCCGCCGGAGCCTCTTCCTTCGTCTCCACCATCTTCTGGAAATTCTCCAGGCTGAACTTGGCGTCCACGCACACCAGGCGGTCCCCGATGACGATCGCCGCGTCGACGATATCACCGCTCTTGAACCGATGCTGGATACGGTAATGCGCCGTAGGCAGGATCTGCGAAAGGAGGTTCTCCAGCAAAGTCTCCCCCATGGCCCCGCGGAACTTCGGCGCGCGCAACAGATCCTGCAAGCTGGTGATATCCCGGCTGATCTCCACGATCTGCCGGTTGGTCTCCTCCAGCCGCCCGAGCTTTTCCTGCACGCTGCCGAACACTCCCGTGGCGCTGGCCAGATTGGCGCCGATCGCTTTCTGGGAATCCTGGAGCGTCCGGGTCATGTACTCCAGCCGGTCGTTCACCTGAGAGGAAAGCCGCAGCACCAGCGCGACCAGCGCCGCCGCCACCAGCACAAAAAGGATAAGGATTGGGATAGTCATGGGTTCTTCGGGTATTATAGCACGAGCGGGGAAAGGTTACAGCAAATACTCTTTCTTGATGCGCGTAAGGCTGCGGTAGATGTTCGTTTTCACTTCCGGGCATACCCGGGAAAGCGAACTGATGATCTTTCCCATCCGCGCCCTGTTAGAGGTCACGGAATGCGGGCAGAGGCAATCGAAGGTGCGGAACTTCTCCTCGCGCACGAACCCGCGGATCATATCCTCCTCCACGTACGCGAGCGGCCGGATGACGTGGATGGCGCCGTGGAAAAGCTCCTGTTTCGGCGCCATGGCCGAGATCTCCCCGTTGAAGAAGAGGTTCATCAGAACGGTCTCCACGATATCGTCCTTGTGATGCCCCAACGCCACTTTCCTGCACCCTAAGGCGTGCGCCGCCGAGAACAAGGCTTTGCGCCGGTTCCAGGAGCACCAGAAACAGTTGATATCCTTAGGTTTGGTCTTCCTGAGGGCGTCGGACTTCTCGATATGATACTCCACCCCGATCTTCTTGAAGTACCTGACCAGCGCCGCGGCGCAGGATTTGGGATATCCCAGGTCCACATGCACCGCCACCAGGGAATAATCGACGGGCACGAACGACCTCCGGTCCTGGAGGACCTTGAGCAGGGTAAGGCTGTCCTTGCCCCCCGAAATCGCGACGGCGATCCTGTCCCCCGCGGAGAGCATCCCGTAATCGGTCATGGCTTTTCCGACGAGTTTCGAGATGTAGAATTCTTTGCCCTGGATCTTAGACATGGGAAGAGATATGCGGTCAGTGCCGGCCCGAGGCCTTGATCATGGATTTGACGGTCTTGGTCACGGGGTGCGTGCGCAAGGCATCGAGGGAAACAGGATAGACCAGGGACCAGTTGCGGTTGCTGATGGTCCCGGGGGTATTGATCCGGTATTCGTAGTGGTCGCGGTCGCAGAGCTCATCGGAAAGGCACAGCCAGTCCGTCATCAGCTGGATGGCGAAGATTGCCCGGGATTCCAGCACGCTTTCCAGCGCCTGGGCCAGGATGGAACCGTCCCCCTTCTCGCACATCGCTCCCCGGCACTTCCTGGCTTTCCAGAACTTTTCTTTCTCCTGGAAGGTATTGAGGTACATCTCTATGAAATCCCCGACCTCTTCATGCCTCCTGCCGAGCACCCGCACCAGCGTATCGACGGAATCCACGCTTTCCCTCCAGCGCAAACGCCCGTAGCCGCTGCGTCCGGGATCGAAGAGCAGTTCCCGCACCTTCGGGAAATCCACCCGTCCCTGGCAGCGCCTCATGAACAACGCCTCGTCCACGGTCCCGGCTTCGTTCTCCCACCAACCCAGCCAGCTGGTGGTGTCATGCGTGGAAAGCGTAGCCACGGAAAGCACCCTGTACTCTTCGGGAGAGAGGAAATCGTGCCGGACGTTCCAATCTTTGACCCAGCGCTGCACGTCGTTGCCGGGTATGCCTAACTCCGCCAGGGTATGCGTGCACACCGGAGGGATGACTCCCAGGTCCTCCGCGCACAAGAGCATCCCGGAGGCGCCCAGCATCTGCGCGAGCAGTTCGCGGCCCTGGCCGCCCCAGCGGGATTCCTCGGCGGGATCGAAGGTGCCGTGCAACCCCTGGTTATCGAAGGGCTCATGAAAAGGGATGCTCCAGATACGGAAGAGACCGACCACATGGTCCACCCGCAGGATATCGTAAAAGTTCCCGGCGTACGCCAGCTTTTCCTTCAGGTACCGGTACCCGTCCCCCGCGATACGGTCCCACTGGTACGTCGGCATTCCCCACCGCTGGCCTTTGGCGCAGTACATATCCGGGGGGGCGCCGGCCGCGGTATCGAGCTTGAAATACTTCGGGTTCGCCCAGACGTCCGCGCTGTCCCGCGAGACCAGGATTGGCAGGTCCCCCTTAAGGAACACCCCCTTTTCCCCGGCGTAACGCTTGGCCTCCGTGAACTGCGTGAAGGCGACGTACTGCAGCCATTTCTGAAAAAGCAGGTCCTGGGCCCACTGACGGGAGAACACTTCCAGCGCGGTGCGGATATGGTCCCGGTACACCGGTTCCCACTCGTACCAGGGCAGCCCTCCGTAATACTCTTTGAGCACTTTGAAGAGCGCGAAATCATCGAGCCAATACTCCTGCGCGCGGCAATACGCCTCGAAATCACCGGAGAGGGAAACCTGCGCGGAAAGGAACACCTTCTTCAGGGCTTCCTGCTTGGCAGGGCGGATCCCGTAATCCAGATGCCTTCCGCCGGAAGGAAAATCTTTGCGCAGCGCCGCCATGTCCCCGGCGCATTGGCCACGCTCCTCCGCGGCGAACGGCAGGAGGCTGATGTACATCGGCTCGAGGGCAAAGGAACTGACCGAATCATAAGGACAAAGCACTCCGCCGAGCTCGTTCATGGGCAGAAGCTGCACGATGGAGTTGCCCGTGGCCGCGGCCCAGTCGATCAGCAGGCGCAGATCATGGAAATCCCCCACCCCGGTGCTGTTCTTGGAATAGAGGGAAAAAAGCGGGGCCAGCACCCCGGCGCGCTTCTGGAGACCGATCCGCTGCCATTGCCCGGCGGAAGGAGATGCCGCCAGCGCGGCCTTCAGGGAAGGGTCGATGCCGTGCTTCATCGGTAGATCACTACGTTAAGGATCGGCTCGGACCAGAACAGCGAGACCAGTGCCGCGATCACCAGGAAAGGGCCGTAAGCGATAGTGTGGTCCTTCTTGACCAGCAGGTTCACCACTCCTGCCGCCGCGCCGAAGAACGGTGCGAGAAAAAAGGTCAGCAGCGCCATCTTCCATCCCAAAAACGCCCCGATCATCGCCAACAGCTTCACGTCACCGCCGCCCATGGATTCCGTTTCCCCCTGGATAGGCCCCTTCTTGAGCAATTTGAAATACACCAGGTCGAAGAGCGCTCCGGTCGCGTAAATGACCCCTCCCCCGACCACGATCCCCAGCAGGGAATCCACCATGGGAGAAAAGGTCCAGCCGAAAGGGCTGACCTGCAGCCCCTGCGCGGAGTGCAGCAGGAAGCCCGTCACCATGCCTCCCACGGAAACCTCATCGGGGATGATCCGGTGCTGGATATCGACGAAGGTCGCGATGATCAGCCCGCTCACGAATACGACGAAATAGAAGAACTCATAGGAAAGCCCGTACCTCCACATCAGCAGCGCGAAAAAAGAGGCGGTCACGAACTCGACTAAGGGGTAACGCCAGGAGATGGGCTTGCCGCAGTGGCGGCACTTGCCCCGAAGCAGCAGGAAACTCACAAAAGGGATATTGTCGTATCCCGGGATCTTCTTGGAACAATGCGGACAGCGGGAACGCGGCCAGACGATCGATTCCCCCAACGGCATGCGGTGGATGCACACATTGAGGAAACTTCCCACGACCGACCCGAACGCGAAAGCCACCAACTCTTTGATCATGAGCGTTCCTCCAAGGCGTTATGCAGCGCGGCGCGCATCACTTCGACCGGCGCCTCCCTTCCCGTCCAAAGCGTAAAGGCCTCCGCTCCCTGGTACAGGAGCATCCCCAATCCGTTCGCCGCGGCCAACCCCCTGGCGCGCGCGCAGCGCACCAGCTCCGTGGTCTGCGGATTATATATCAGGTCGTATACCGCCTGACCCGGAGAAAGCAGCGATTCCGGTACCGGCAGCGGATCGCCGGGCTTCATCCCCGCCGGAGAAGCGTTGACCAGAAGGTCCGGTTCCCCTCCCGCAAGGTCGTGCACCGTACCCGCGGCAGAGATCTTCACCTTGGGGAAATGCGCCCCCAGATGGACCGTCAGGTGGGTGAGTTTTTTCGCATCCACGTCGAATATGGCGAGACGGGAGATCCCTTCCCGGCATAAGCCCGCGGCGACCGCCCGGGACGCTCCTCCCGCGCCGATGATCGCGGCACTCCTGCCTGTGCACTCGAAATGCAGGCTCTCCCGCAGGTCCCGGATGAACCCCAGGCAATCGGTATTATACCCCTGCAGCCCTTCCCCGGTCACGCGCACGGTATTCACGGCGCCGATCACCCGGGCGTCGTCGGAAAGGCCGGTCATCAGGGCCAGCACGCGCTCCTTGTGCGGGATGGTCACGTTGATCCCGGAGATACCTTCCCGGGCCAGCCCGCGCAAGAACCCCTCCACCCTGTCGGCAGGATGCTCGAAAAGCTCGTACTGCGCGGGAATACCCAGCGCGGCGAACGCCGCGTTGTGCATTACCGGCGAAAGGCTGTGGTGCAAAGGAAAACCCAGCAGGCCGTACCGCGTCATATCCGCATCAGTTCTTTTTGCGTAAAACCTCCATGAACCACTGCCAGTGCGAAGGCTGAAAATAGGTGAACGGCTCCCCGTACCGGGTGATCAGCTCATCCCGCAGCTCATCCTCCGTCAGCTGCCGCTCCCGCTTCGGCAGCCCCTCGCGCTCCGGAGGATCCTTAGGGAATGATCCGTACACCAGGTTCCAGAACTCCCTCCAGTCCGCGATATCGAAATCGATGAACGGCCGGCCCACGGACGTCTGCAGCTCGGTCTCTTTCTTCAACAGGGAGACCGGCTGCCTGCGCATCACCTCGTCGCTGGCGAAATAGAACGTATTGTGCCGCGCGGTCTCGGCGTACTGCCCGGAGAAGGAAAAGAAATCCTCGATCTGCGTGCGGAAGGCCAGGATGCCCAGCACCGCCAGCACGCACCCCGCCAGCACCAGCTTGCTTACGATCCTTTTAGGATTCATATTTATTCAATGCCGCCACGTACGCCGCCACCGACGCCTCGATGATATCGGTGCTGGCTCCCCGGGAGGTGATGGCGCGGTCCTTGAACATGACCTTGATGGTAGCCTCGCCCATGGCATCTTTGCCCCGGGTCACTGAATCCAGGCGGTACTCCAGCAGCTGCCCGCGCACTCCGCTGATCTTATCCACCGCTTTGTAACAGGCATCCACCGGACCGTCCCCGGTCGAGACCGCGCGCCGCACTTTTTTGCGGTGCTCGATCGCCACTTCCGCCTCAGGCACGATATTGGTGCCGGTGGTCACTTTCACGGACACGAGCTTATAGGCCGCGCGCGGGATACCCGTCCCCACTTCCACCAGCGCGACCAGGTCATCGTCGAAGACTTCCTTCTTTTTATCCGCCAGCTCCTTGAAGCGGCCGAAGATCTCGTTCACTTTCGAATCGTCGAGCTTAAAACCCAGCCCTTTCAGGCGGCTGGCCAGCGCATGCCGGCCCGAGTGCTTGCCCAACACCAGCTGCTGCTGCTCCACGAACCCCACATCTTTGGGATCGATGATCTCGTAGGTGCTCTTCTGCTTCAAAACCGCGTCCTGATGGATCCCGGACTCATGCCGGAAGGCGTTCTTTCCCACCACCGCCTTATTGGGCGGCACCACGAACCCGGTAAAGCTGGAGACCATACGCGATACCCCGTAGATGTACGGGGTCTTGATATTGGTGGAAAATCCGCCGAACACGTCCCGGCGGGTCTTCAGCGCCATCACCACTTCCTCGAGCGAGCCGTTGCCTGCCCGCTCCCCGATCCCGTTGACGGTACAATGCACCTGCCGGGCTCCGGCCAGGACCGCGGAAAGGGAATTGGCGGTAGCCATCCCCAGGTCGTCATGGCAATGGATGGAGATCACCGCTTTATCGATGTTCGGCACATGATGCTTTATATCCCGGATCAGGGAGTAGACCTCCTGCGGATAGCTGTAACCGACCGTATCGGGGATGTTCACCGTCCTGGCTCCGGCCTTGATCACCGCCTCCAGCACCCGGTAGAGGAATTCCCGATCGGAGCGCGTCGCATCCTCCGGGGAGAATTCGATATCCGCGCAAAGCTTACGGGCCAGACGGGTCGAGGCGACCGCTAATTCCAGGATCTCATCCTCGGGCTTGCGGAACTTATACTGCAAATGGATCTTCGAAGTCCCCAGGAAGATATGCACGCGCGGCCGCTGTGCTTTTTTCACCGCCTTGGCCGCCGCTTCAATATCCCCTTTGATGCAGCGGGCCAGCCCGCATACCCCGCTCTTCTTGACCCGGGATGCGATCGCCGCGACCGCCTTGAAATCATCGGGACTGGCGATCGGGAACCCCGCTTCGATGACATCGACCCCGAGCTTCTCCAGCTGATACGCCACTTCGATCTTCTGTTCCGAGGTCATTGCCGCGCCGGGAGCCTGCTCTCCGTCGCGCAACGTGGTATCGAAAATATATATTTTTTCCATTCGCCTTCCTCGCTTAAAGCCCCTCTATCCTCACGTAGCCCTCGAACACGCACTCCTCGTTCTGCATGCGCGAAGTCAACAGGTATGACTTGAATTTTCCCAACACCCCCAGGATCCCGTCCACCTGCGCAGAGTTACCGGAAGCCCTGGCCTGCAACATGGCCCGGGAGAAGATCGGGGACTGGACCAGCGCCTGCACCAGTTTTTCGGGGTTAAGATAGAACAGCGCCGTGCCCTCAGCGGGGACCAGGCGCGCCGCCTGCTGGAATCCCATATCCTCGGTCAGCCTCCCTATCCCGGACTCCTGCACGGAGACCACTCTTGCCGCCAGGTCCGGGGTCGTGGCCAGGATCAACTGATCGCCGGAAATGCAATACGCGAACTCGAACTTCTGCCTGACGCCCTCCGCCCATTGCAGCCGGTACCCCCGGGCGTTTCCCGCCTGAAAAGGCTCCCGGGTCACCACGTCCTGGGCCGCAAGCTCTTTGGCTTTAGCCAATTGCTCCTGGGGTACCTGCTGCCTCTGCTCCAGGAGACTGACCACCTTCAGGCGCTGGGCACGGTTCCGTTCGTTGATCAGAGACATCGCCTTATCCATGGCGCGCTCCAGGAACTGCTCCGCCCGGGGAGCATCCCGCAACTCGACGCCCGCGTAAAAGAGAGGCTGCAAGGATGCGGCAGAATTATTTCCCTGCTCCCAGGAAAAACCGCACATCCCCAGGGATACGGTCGAACCGAGCGCCGGAAGCAACTCCCCCCGGAAATCGATTCCCATCGCGCTCACGGCGGAAGATACGGCAGCCGCCATAGCCGCCTGCTTGCCCTGCCTGCCGGAACGCAGCATCTCGGCGGAACGGTCCCACCAGAGGGGGATGTCCATCGCCCACGTAAAAAACAACACAGTCTCCGCAGGAGCCAGGGATAACGCTCCGGGAGAGAACTCCTTGCCCACGGACATCAACCCGGAAATATTCGATCCCGCAGACACCTCCTCAGGCCGGTACATGCTCCAGCCCCGGTACAGTATCCCTTCCTTGCGCGGATCGAATTCCAGGGAGTAGACGCCGGTATCCCAGAGCTGCGATCCGGAAAAAGGATCTACGGAAACTTCGGCCGGGAAACCGATATCCCGGGTAAACTCCTGCAGCCTGGCGAAATACTCCCGGTAATCGACGAATCCCGCAAAGAAAGAATTGCGGCCGGCACGCGCAAAGGCGCTTTGGAAACGGGACTGGCTCCCCAGCCCCCCGGAGATGCGCCCTTTATAGAGATCGATCCCTTTGTTCAGCAGCGTTTTGTCGTTAGCCAGCAGCAACACGTCTCCGGCCAGACAATAGTATATGGTAATCTCCTGCTGGGGCAGCGCATAACTGGTGATCCGCACCCCCTGGTAGGTGGAAGTGCTGACGTATTTGCGCTCCGCAAACCCGAGGTAATAATCGGAGAGGGCTTTAGCCAAAACCCCGAAGCGGCGGGGATCGACGCGAATGAGCAGAAGGAAATCCCCGGGAAGATAATTGCTCGTTCCCTTTTCGCCGCGCGCTCCCAGGAACTCGTACTTACCCAGAGAATACACCGCCAGGCCGATCTCCTTTTCCAGCAACAGCGGGAAATAGGGCAGCTGCTGCCTGGCGTTCTCCAGGGCCGGCACGACGTTCTCCTTAAAACCGGGTATGGCCGAGATCTCCCGCGCCAGCGGAGAATCCTTGAGCCGGCTCACGGTGTCCCAGGGTTGCGGCACATGGAAATACATTACCGCGTTCTCCGGGACCAACGTCTCCAGAGGGCCGGCTTTGACCGGGTGCAGATGCAGATAGAGCGCGACCGCCAACGCTGCGGCAGCCGCGACCCCGGCAATCACGAAAAGCCATTTCTTCATGGCGTCCGGCCCTCCCCCTTGCAGAGGATGCTCAGTGCTTCATCCAGGGCATCATCTCCCTTAACTGTGCACCCACCTTCTCGATCTTATGGGTATCGCCCTTCTTCATCAACGCGTCGAACTTCTTGCGGCCGGTCTCGTTCTCCTTGATCCACTCCTTGGCGAACTTGCCCGACTGGATGTCCTTAAGGATCTTCTTCATCGTTTTGCGGGTCTGCGCATTGATCACCATCGGCCCGCGGGTAAGGTCACCGTAGCAGGCGGTATTGGAGACCCGGCGCCGCATCCCGCTGATCCCGTACTCCTGGATGAGGTCGGTGATGAGCTTCAACTCGTGCAGCACCTCGAAATACGCGATCTCCGGCTGGTATCCGGCGTCGATCAGGGTATCGAAACCCGCCATCACCATCTCGGAAACCCCGCCGCAAAGCACGGCCTGCTCCCCGAAAAGGTCGGTCTCGGTCTCCTCCTCAAACGTGGTCTCGATGACCCCGGCCTTGGTGGCCCGCAGGGCTTTCGCGTACGCCAGCGCGATCTTCTTGGCGTTGCCGGTGGCGTTCTGGTATATGGCGATCAGGGAAGGCACGCCCTTACCCTCTTCGTACATGCGGCGCACCAGCGCTCCCGGGCCTTTGGGAGCGACCATAAAGACGTCCACGGTCTTCGGAGGCTTGATCTGCTTGAAACGGATATTGAACCCGTGCGAGAAACAAAGCGCCTTGCCCTTGGTCAGATTGGGCTCGATGGCGTTCTTATACACTTTGGCCTGGACGTGGTCCTGGGTCAGGATCTGGATGATATCTCCCTGCCTCGCCGCTTCCGCCGCCGGCAGCGGGGTGAACCCGTCGCGCTTGGCCTGCTCGAAATTGGGGGTGCCGGGCATTTCGGAGATCACCACGCTGACCCCGGAATCGCGCAGGCACAGCGCCTGGCCGCGGCCCTGAATGCCGTACCCGATGATCGCCACCGTCTTATTCTTGAGCAAATTCAAATCCGCATCCTTATCGTAGTAGATCTTTGCCATGGTACCTTTCCTCCTTAGGTTGATAAATAGTATGCCTAACAGGCGATCGCGAGTTTGCCCGTACGGACCAGCTCTTTAACCCCGTTGGCCTTGAGCGCTTCCAGGAGCTTCGCCATCTCCTCCTGGGTGCCCACCGCTTCGATGATCGCCGTATCACCGGACTGCTGCAGGAGCTTGGCCACGAACTTGGACAGCTTCGAGGCCAGCGCCCGCTTGTCCTTCGCCGCGCAGGCGACCTTGACCAGCACCAGCTCCCTTTCGACATGCTCTTTCTTGGTGAAATCCGTCACCGAGATCACGTCGATGAGCTTGTTCAACTGCTTCTTGATCTGCTCGAGGACCCCCTCATCCTTGGCATCCACTACGATGGTCATGTAGGACACCTGCGGATCGAGGGTCTCGCTTACCGCCAACGACGAGATATTATAGCCGCGCGCCGAAAAAAGCCCGGCCACGCGCGCCAGCACTCCGAACTTGTTCTCCACCAGCACCGATATGGTATGTCTCATAGGTCACCTATTATGCGAGTTCGCCGATGATCTTGTTGATCGCCTCGCCCGCAGGCACCATCGGGAACACGTTCTCTTCCTCTTCCACGCGCACATCCATGAACACGGGAGAATCCAGGGAAAGCATGCGCTCCAGCGCCGGCCGCAGCTCGTCCTTTTTCTCCACGCGGATACCCACCGCGCCGTAGCTCTCCGCCAGCTTCACGAAATCCGGGCTGGTGATGGGAGTGTACGAATAACGGCGCTTGTAAAAAAGCTGCTGCCACTGCCGCACCATCCCTAAATATCCGTTGTTCAGGATCACCACCTTCACGTTGATCTTATTGGCCACGCACGTCGCCAGTTCCTGGATGTTCATCTGGATGGACCCGTCTCCGGCGACACAGACCACTTCCTTCTCCGGACGGCCCACCTTGGCGCCCATGGCCGCGGGGAACCCGAACCCCATCGTGCCCAGCCCGCCCGAGGAAAGGAACGTACGCGGCTTGGAGAACTTATACCACTGCGCCGCCCACATCTGGTGCTGCCCCACTTCGGTGACGATGATCGCATCGCCCCTGGTGGCAAGATCGATCTGCTCGATCACATACTGAGGCAGGAGCTTATGTGACTTCTCCCGGTACACCATCGGGAACCTTTTCTTCAGCCCCTCCACATGCGTGGTCCACTCGGCGATGGAAGGCGCGCGGGTGACGTCCTTGTTCAGCAGGGAAAGCACCTGCTTGCAATCCCCCACGATGGGGATCTCCACCTTCACGTTCTTGCTGATGGAGGACGGGTCGATATCGATATGGATCACCTTGGCCCCGGGCGCGAAAGTGTCCAGCCGGCCGGTCACCCGGTCGTCGAAACGCGCGCCCACGGCGATGATCACATCCGCTTCCATGATGCTGTGATTGGCGTACGCGGTGCCGTGCATCCCGAGCATCCCCAAGGAAAGCGGATGGGACGACGGGAAGCCCCCGATACCCATGAGAGTCCAGGTCACCGGACATCCTATCTTCTCGGCCAGCTCCAGAAGCTCCAGCGTCGCGCCGGACGTGATCACTCCGCCGCCGATATAGAGGATCGGCTTCTTGGCGGCCATGATCATCTTGGCGGCCTTCTTGACCTGCCCCGGATGGCCGGAACATGTCGGGCTGTAGCTGCGCAGCTTCACTTCCTCCGGCCACTCGAATTCGGTCTCCGCCACCTGCACGTCGCTGGGAAGGTCTATCAGCACCGGGCCGGGACGGCCGGTCGAGGCGATATAGAACGCTTCGCGCACGGTACGCGCCAGGTCGCGCACGTCCTTGACCAGGTAATTGTGCTTGGTCACGGGACGGGTGATCCCGGTGATATCCGCTTCCTGGAACGCATCGTTGCCGATGAGGAAGGTCTTCACCTGGCCGGTGATGGCCACCATGGGGATCGAATCCATATAGGCGTTGGCGATACCCGTCACCAGATTGGTGGCGCCGGGGCCGGAGGTCGCGATGCACACCCCCGTCTTTCCCGTGGCCCGGGCGTATCCGTCCGCGGCATGCGCCGCGCCCTGCTCGTGCCGGGGCAGTATCAGCCTCAGGTCGAAATCGTACAGCTTATCGAAAGTAGGCAGGATCTGGCCTCCGGGATACCCGAACACCACCTCCACGCCTTCCCGCTTAAGACACTCCAATAATATGAGCGAACCAGTCAGTTTCATCTGTTGCCTCTTTATTCTAGTATGGCGCCCTTATCCGCCGACCTCACCATCCGGCTGTACCGGGCAAGATACCCGGTCTTGATCTTGGGCTCAACCGGCTTCCAGGTCTTGAAGCGCTTCTTTATCTCGGCCTGGGTAAGGTCCACCTCGATCTTACGCGCCGTAATGTCAATGGTAATGGAATCCCCGTCCCTGATGATCGCGATCGGGCCGCCTGCCGAGGCTTCCGGAGAGACGTGCCCGATGCACGGGCCCTTGGTGCCTCCGGAGAAACGTCCGTCGGTAATAAGCGCCACCGAATCCGCGAGGCCGCTGCCTACGATCGCGGCGGTGGGAGCGAGCATCTCGCGCATTCCCGGCCCGCCCGCAGGCCCCTCGTAACGGATAACCACCACCGTCCCGCCCTTGATCTTATTGCCGAGGATCGCCTTCATCGCTTCCTCTTCGCGCTCGAAGACCATGGCCTTTCCCGTAAACCGCATCATGCCGGGATTGACCGCCGCCTGCTTGACCACCGCTCCGTCGGGCGCGAGATTGCCGTAGAGCACGGCGATCCCCCCCTCCTTATGGTAGGCATGGTCGAACGGCCGGATGACGTCGTTATCGAAGATCTCCGCGTCGTCGGCGATCTCATGCAGGGTGCGCCCGGAAACGGTCGGCGTATCATGCAGCATGCGCTTCAGGCGCTTCAGGACCGCGGGTATGCCGCCGGAATACTCGACATCCTCCATGAAATGCTCGCCCGCAGGTTCCAGCAGCGTGATATGCGGCGTCTTCTTGCTGATCTTATCGAATGTCTTCAGGTCGAGCGGGATACCCGCCTCGTGGGCGATCGCCATCAGGTGCAGCACGGTATTGCTCGAGCCGCCCAGGGCCATATCCACGGTCACCGCGTTCTCCATCGACTCCCTGGTGATGATCTTGGAAGGAGTGATCTGCTGGCGCACCAGCTCGACGATCCTCTCCCCGCTCGCCTCGGCGATACGGCGCTTTTTGGCCGAACCGGCCAGCGCCGTGCCCGCGCCGGTCATGGACATGCCCATGGTCTCGGTAAGGCAGGCCATGGTATTCGCCGTATACAACCCCTGGCACGACCCTTGTCCCGGGCAGGACTCCAGCTCCAGGCAGGAGAGCTCCTTCTGGGATATCTCCCCCTTCTGGGCCTTGGCCACCGCCTCGAACGTATCGTGCACGAACGCCAGCTTACGCTTGTTCCATCTGCCGGAGATCATCGGCCCGGCGGTAACGATGATGGTCGGGATGTTGACCCGCGCCGCGCCCATGAGCATACCGGGAGTGATCTTGTCGCAGTTGGTCAGGCACACCAGCCCGTCGAGCTGATGGGCGTTGCACACCGTCTCGATGATATCCGCCACCTGTTCGCGCAAGGCCAGGGGATAACACATCCCCAGATGCCCCATGGCGATCCCGTCGCAGATACCGGGGACCCCGAAGAAGAAAGGCACGCCGCCGCCCATGCATACTCCGCGCTCGATAAAACGCTCGAGATCGCGCATGCCCACATGCCCGGGGATCAGGTCGGTGAAAGACGAAGCCACGCCGATAAAGGGCTTGGAAAGGTCCTTCTTGCTCAATCCCGTCGCGTGCAGCAGCGCGCGATGCGGTATCCGTTCGATGCCTTTCTTGATCGTGTCTGAACGCATAGCAACTCCTTTGCAGGGACGGTTCTGGTCCGTTCGGAGAAGTGTCCCCTTAGGGGACACTTTTAACCGTAAAACAGAACCGTCCCTGATTTCTAGTCGGCACCTTCCCCGTCGTGGACCACTTCCGGACCGGCTTTGCGGGCGCGGGTGATCACGCGCTTCAAGGTCACGGTCTTATCCACGAGGTCCTTATTGTTCACCGCCCTCAACTGTTTGAAGTAAAAATCGAATTTCTGCTCGATCTCCAGGGCGATCGCCTCGCGCACTTCGGAGGGCAGCCCCATGATCTCCTTCTTGAACTGGCCCAGCGCTTTCTTGCGCGCCTTGTAATAGAACTGCTCGGCGGTATCCGTCGGCTTCTTCTCCGACTGGGCATTCTGGTCCAGCCAGGCGTACATGCGCTTTTTCAGCTCCGCCGGGAAATGCTTGGAATCGTACATCATGTTCTGGAAGCCCGTCGCCAGATGGATCTCCAGGGTATTGTTGTCCGGGAACTGATGGAACAGCTCGTCCGGAAGGGTCGATGCCCCGTGCTGCACCGTGCCCCCGATGCCGAATTCCTTCTGGCAGATCTCGGAAAGGTCGCGCAGCACGTTGAAATCGAGCTTTACCTCGGCGATGGACCCGTCGGCCTTGACGCTGCCGCCGTGGGATGTCCCGGTCTGCACCGAGATCTTGCTCAATCCGGTAAGCCCCTTACGCAGCCGCTCGTTATACCCCTGCACGTACGCGCGCAGCTCGTCGGGAGTGGAATTCGCATGCCCCACCTCCCCGATCTCGCCGCCTACGGACACGGTGATACCCTTAGGCTCGATGCGGCGGATGAACTGGGTCAGCTTCGCCGCCACCTCGTAATTGCTCTTCTGCTGCTGCTTGATCTTCGGCTTGGAAAGATCGACCAGGGTCGAAGAATCGATGTCGATATTGTAAAACCCGGCGGCGACCGCATCCGCGATCAGCGCCTGCAAGGCTTCCATCTCTTTTTCCGGATTTTCCGCGTACTTCTTGGCGTTGGCCTGCGTATGGTCCGCCTGGATGAAGACAGGGCCGCTGTACTCCTCCTTGACCGCCGCCGCCAGGATCACGCCCACGAACTCGACGGGCACCT
>CAZAPM010000013.1:35073-58446 GCA_964487475.1 uncultured Planctomycetales bacterium | reverse complement strand
TTTTTTTCTGAGCCCGCAGCATCTCCAGCTCGAAGTACGTATCCTTGAGCTTCTCCTTCAGGGCCCGCAGGGCGTCATTGACTTCCTTGGCCTCCGCTGACCCCTGGTCCGGGGAAGATCCGGCGATCTGGGCATAATCGATCAAGTCGTTCTCCAGCGTCTTCGCCTGCTCTTCCAGCGAGCGGATGGTCTGCTCGAGATCGTCCATCTGCGCTTTATCCTCGACCGCGGTTCCGGAAGACTGTTCGTACGCCGGAAGCAGCGTCGTCACTTCCTCCGGATACGGCGAGGCTTCGGGAAGCGGTGACGGCTCCGGGACGCGCAAAGGCTCCGGGGCGCGCGAAGGCTCGCCCGCGGGCTCGGGAACGGGAAGGAACTCCACCGTTTCCCTCACCGGATCCTGCTGCGCCCGGCGCAATGCCTGCGCATTCGCCTCCCGTTGACGGCCCTGCAGTGCCGCAGCCTTCCTGGCGGATTCCCGCTGACGGTCCTTATATTCGGATAAACGTTTCTGGAAACCC
This sequence comes from uncultured Planctomycetales bacterium, assembly GCA_964487475.1. Taxonomy (GTDB): domain Bacteria; phylum Omnitrophota; class Gorgyraeia; order Gygaellales; family Profunditerraquicolaceae; genus CAZAPM01. The sequence continues at coordinate 57,925 of CAZAPM010000013.1, read as the reverse complement.
GACATCTGGGATTCCAGGTTATTGAGCACCGACCCTAACTGCGCGATATTCTTGCTGCGCCCCGGTTTCACCGGAGGGTCCGTACGGCGGGATTCCCGCGGCTTCAGATCCGCCCGGGAAAGCGCATCCGCCTGGCGCTGCTTATACGCGACCATCTCCTTTTGCAGCGCTTCGATCTGGGACTGCATCGCGCTGATGGTAGCACCCATATCGGAGATCTGCCGCTCCTTTTCGCTCACCTGCGACAGGAGCGCGTCCTTCTCCTGGTTAGCCTTCGCCAGGGCCGCGCGCGCCTGCGCCAGTTCTTCCTGCTGATCATTGAGCTCCCGGTCCAGGGTCATCTCGGACTTGGAGGATCTCTCGGAAAGCGCGGCATAGGATTTTTTCGCTTCCTCGTATGAAAAGGACAATTCCTTGATCTGCGCGTTAAGCCGCGTCACCTGGTCCTGCAGATCGGAATTCTCCATGAGGGACTTGGACAGCCCGCTTTCCACCTCCCTCTTCTGCGAACGCACTTCCACCAGGGCGGCGGAGAGCTCCTTAAGCTGCTGCTCCTTCGACCTCAGGTCGTTGGTCAACGCCGTGAGGCTCTGGGACAAAGAATCCTTCTGGGATGACCCCGACCGCAAGTCCTCCCGGAGGGTGCGCAGCTGGGAATCCAGGGAGTCCTTCTCCTGCCGCAGCACGGAAAGCTGGGTTTCCAGGGACTGTTTGTCTTCGGTGACCGCGGAAAGCTTCTTCTGCAGGCTGCGGGTCCTCTGCTCCAGCCCCTGATTGAGATGCTGATACTGCCCTTTCAGGGAAGCAAGCTTCGCGTACTCCTCTTCGAGGTGCTTTCGGAAAGCCTTGGATTTCTCCAGCTCGTCGACCACCATCAACCGCTCTTTTTCTTTGGCCTCGAGGTCCGCGGTCAGCTTCACGATACTTTTATTGAGGGCGGAGTTAAGGACCGTCTGCTGCTGCAGCTCCTCCTTGACCTTGGCGAGCTCCTTATCCATCGAGGTACGGTCCAGCTGCGCGGATACCAGCTGGGTGCTTAAGGTATTCTGCGAAGCGGTCAGCTCCGCGAGGCGGGAATCCAGCTGACGGAGGCGCTCCTCCGCTTCCTTACGGGAAATCTGCAGGCTCTTGATCTCGGAATCCTTCAGGGACGAGGACGCTTCGTAATGCTTGAGGTCCAGATCGAATTTGGCCTTGAGCGCCGCATGCTCCCGGGATTCCTTCTCCAGCTTTTCGGCGATCGCCGTGACCTCTTTTTCCTTTGCCGTAAGCATTTCCCCGAGAAAGGCGACCTTTTCCTTGAGAAAATCGTTCTTCTCGTTGATGTCCTTGACGTACTCCCCGATCTTGCTGATGCTTTTGGCGGTCTGCTGCAGCCTCACCGGTCCCGGCGCTTCCGCGGACGAGGAAGGCCCCCGGTTCGCAGGCACGGGCACCCTTCTCTCCTGGGCATAGGCCACGGATTTCAGTGACGCGGGCTTGGACCAGCGGCTGATGCCGATACCCAACGCCACGCCCGCTCCCACCAGCGCCAGCAGGAAATACGTGCTTTTATTTAGGTATCCTTTATTCATCGTTCGCTCCGGGCAGTAGGTGGTCGCCTCATATCCCGATAAGCCGTTTACGGATGAGGCGCAGGGAATACCCCTCCTCCGTCATTGCCTGGATCTCTTTTATGCGCCTGGACACAGTGGCCCGGTCGTAGAAACGGACGTTGCCTTTCTTGCCGAGCACCGCGAGCAAACCGAAATCGGTGTAATGATTGACGGTCTGATAAGTGATATGGAAGGTATCGACTATTTCTTTTGCGGAGATGAACTTAGTATTCTTGGTTTTGAGTGTGGGCGCCATTGGTATATACCAGAGTTACTGTAACTACCGTATGTCCAGTATATATCATATATCTCGATCTTGTCAACGATTATTTCCGGGCGGGCGACCGACGGAAGAACGCGGCGACGATGCCTTCGGCGGCGCGCTCCGCCAGCAGGCGGTTGCCTTTGGGCGTGCAATGGCCGAAATCGCCGGCAAACGCGTCGGAAAAGTACGCCTTGAAACCTTCCCGGGAGACCGCCTCCAGGAAACTCGCCTCGTTATCCACGAACGTGATCCCCTCCCGTCCGGAGAAAATCGCCTGCAGCGGGGAAAGGCTGCGCATGGGATACTGCAGGCACACCAGAGGGATATCCCGGCGCTCCAGCATCCCGGCCAGCGCCCGGTAATTTTCCACGGTAACCCGGCGGTAGTACATCCCCCGAGGGCTTAACCGGGACACCAGGCCGCGGAACTCGCGGCGCTCCCTGGCCAGCGCGCGGGCCGCGCCGATGAACTTGTCGCTGTAAGGATCCGCCTCAAAGAGTTTCGGGAGCATCGTCTTATCCGACTCGATGGAAGAATCCCGCAGCAGCGCAGCCACGCCCATGACCGCCCGGACCTCTCCGGGATCGAGCTGGTTGGCGATCAGGAAAAACTTGCGGGCATGATCGATCTCTCCCCTGCCCCAGGCCAGCCACCCCAGCTCGATGTACGGCTCGGGACTCGAGGGGTTGAGCTCGACGGCCTTCTGGAACGCCTCCTGCGCCTCCCTGTCCCTGCCGAGGGAGCGGAAGATCCACCCCATCTCCACATACGCGACATGCCGCAGCGCCCCCTCCTGGGACTTGACCCGCAAGAGCTGCAGGGCCTTGTCCGTATCCTGCTGCGCGTGCGCGAGGCGGGCGAGTTCCAGTACCGCCATATCCCCGAACATCGAATACGTCTCCTGGTCCTGCGCCTTGAAGGCGATCTCCTGCGCCGTAAGGAACGCTTTTCGGGCCGCCGCGAAATCACCCGCGGCCTTAAGCTGCCACCCGGCCTTGAAATAATCCCCCAGGTACGCGGGCTCCCGCGGCACGGCGTCCAGAAAAACCTTGAGTTCTTCGAGCCCCTGCCTGAATACGTTATCCCCGTCATCCTGCGGGGACGAAACAACGGTACGGTCCTTCCCGGGGAAGAATTTCGCCCGCGCATGCCGGAAGATGAACACGCCAAGCTTATAGGTTCGCAACGTTTCGAACACCCGGCGCACGCCGAACAAACGCGCGGGCGCCAGTTCCAGATAATCGCCGGTATCGTTAATGCCCATCATGGACACGACCACCTGGGGACGGTACGTATCGAGCAGGTGCCGCATCTGCAGGAGGATATAGGAAGTATCCATCCCCACCACCCCGGCATTGATCACGCTCCAGCGCACCTGCGGATAACGGTCGTTGAGGACCTCCTGCAGCTGGGACGGATACGACTGCTCCCCTCCCAGCGCGGTGGTGGATTCCCCCACACAGAGCACGCGCACCGTTCCCGCCTGACGCAACGCGGCCATGTTGCGCCTCTGCTGCTGCCCCAGCCATACCGCGCCGGCCAGGCGCAGCACGGCTTCCAGCAGCACGAAGGTAAGAAGGATACTTCCCCCCACCAGCAAGAAACGCTGCCGCAGCGAAGTGTGTACGGAATGGGCCATGGCTACCGGGAAAAGAAGAGTTTGGCGAAGAATCTCGCCGCCGTTCCGGCTTTGTTAAAGAGGTCCCGCGGGCTTTTGACCTTTTTCAGCTGCTGCCAAAGGTACCGCGGGCTGAAATAATAGGAAGTGTACGCATACGCGCAGAGCTTCTCCAGCTTCGCCTTGGAAAGGTGAGGATAGGAAATGATGGCGCTCTTGGCCGGATCGACGGGGGTGTACTCACCGGACGCCAGCCATCCCCGGGACTTGCAGGCGGAATAGAACTCCGTCCCGGGAAAAGGATTGGCGATACTGAAAAGCACGTACTCCGCATTCAGTTTCTTCACCTCGCGGATGGTGGCTTTGATCGAATCCTCGGTCTCGAGGTCGGTGGCTCCCAGCAGCACGTTTATCTCCGCCTCGATCCCGGCTTTCTTCAGGATACTTACGGCCCGGCGGGTATCATCGGGGGAAATATCCTTCTTTATGGCGGCGAGGATCTTCGGGTCGAAGGATTCGGTCCCCATATCGACGTAGGCGCACCCGGCCGCCTTCATCGCCAAGGCCGCGCGCTCCGTCACCCGCTCCGGCCGGGCCAGACACGACCACTCCAGCCCCAGGCCGCGTATCCCTTCGCAGAACGCGAGGGTACGCTCCTCGTCCCAGAGGAACTGGTCGTCGATGATCGAGACGGAACGGAACCCCTGGCGTGCGATCTCCCGGAACTCTTCGATCATCCGCGCGGCGGAGTGGATGCGCACCGGCGGCTTGCACCCCTGCGACCGCTTATGCTCCAGCTCCCGGGCGTAGGAAAGAGAATTCGGCACGCAATACCAGCACTGGCCGAAGCATCCGCGGGAAGTGAGCGCCGCCGTATGCGGCATATGGCGTAACTTGGGATTATAATACGGCGAGTGGTCCAGCAGCGTCCGGTCCGGCACGGGAAGATCATCCAGCCGCTCGATCACGGGAGCCGCGGGAAGGTGCACGGCAACCCCGTCCCCGCCCGCGTACGAGATCCCCCGCAGGGAAGAAAGATCGCCCCCTTCCTTCAGGCAGCGCACGAGGTCGCGCACCAGAAAATCCGGCTCGCCCCTGACGGCAAAGGAACGGCCCTGCGCCAGGAACGCCTCGGGCGCGAACGTCGCCTGCGGACCGCAAAAGATACAGTATGCCTGCGGATGCGCGGTGCGGATCAGGCGCTGCGCCTCCAGGTCGGTGTTCTGGGAAAGGAACACCGAATAGAACACGTACACCTCGGAGTCGTCGCGCAGGATGAACTCCCTGAACTCCCCCGCGCTCTTCTTCCGGGCGGCAAAATCCATGACCGCCACCTCGCGCACCTGCGGCTTGAGCACGGTCGCCGCGTAGAGCACCGGAAGCAGCGGCAGGAAGTAGATACTGTAGTTGCACCCGAAACACCGGTCGACATCTTTGGTGCCGTCAAGCACCGGAGGGATCACAAAAGTCACCTTCATCGTCATCTCCCCCGCACGTCGCGGTAAGGGACGAACCACTCCCTCAGGAATCCCCAGGACCATCCCGAAAGGAAGATCAGGGTCACAAAAGGCACGGTTGCCGCCACGGCCAGCGGCCGCCACGGCGCCAGCCGAAGCAGCGCACACACGGCCGCGCACCCTGCCGCGGCCATCAACGCAGGCATCCCCCATCCGGATAACGACATCAGCCACACCGCGGATGCCGCTGCCGGCAGGAACCACCCTGCGACAACGTGCATCAGGCTCAAAAGGGAGACGTCGCGTTTTCCCACCTGCAGCCTTCCGACGGCGAAACGGTACGCCTGCCGCAGGAGTTTTTTCGGGCTGCTGCGGCGGTAATGCCACAGCACCACATCCGGCGCATGCAGCAGGACATACCCCTCCTTGGCCAGCATGCGGTTCATCCACACATCCTCTGCGGTCAGCAGCCCTTCGTCCACAGGCATCACTTTATCCAGGGCGCTGCGCAGGTAAAAGGCGTTGCATCCGGGGATATCGCGCACCCGGGATGACTGGCGGGTATGCTGACGGTGGCAGGTGCGGCCCACGCACTCCGATGCCTCGAAGAGAGCGTTGACCGCCGACTCGAATACGGTGGCATCCGGAGGAAGCAGGCTCATCCCTCCCACTCCCCCGACCTGCGGGTCGTCGAAATGAGCCGCGGCGCGGGAGACCCACTCCGGGGCCGCCACGCAATCCGCGTCGGTAAAAGCCACGATCCGGCCGCGGGATAACGCATACCCGGCATTACGGCCTGAAGATACGATCTGCGCGGGATTGCTCACTACCCTGGCGCCGAACTCCTTGGCCACGGCCGCGGTGTCATCCGCAGAGAGTGCGTCCGCGACGATGATCTCGATCCTGTCCCGGGGATAGCTTTGACGCGACAGGGATTCCAGGCAGCGGCGCAGCACCCGGCCTTCGTTCTTGACGGGGATCACCACGGAAACCAACGGAAGACAGGACTCACCCATTTCCGGGATCCGGGCGCAGCGTATAGAAGAATATGTACCTGCCGAAAAGGCTGTACAGGGCGCGGGAGGTGATCTGCCCGCTGAAAGACTGGAGGAAATCCTTATCCTCGGATCCTTTCCCCTTTTCCAGGATCACGTAATAGACCTTGCGCGGTTCCTCCGTCAACCCGACCTCCCGGACGTGATAGTTCTGCCGGATGTATTCGAACCACTCCGGGTCCCGGGACTTCAGCGCCAGCGCGAACTCCGAAGGATAGAAACAAAGATACCGGATATTGAAACGGGCTTCCTTCTCCTTGAACTCCGCGAAGGTATCCGGCCAGCCGACCGGCCGGCGCGCATAACGGGCGATCGCATACCCCTGGGCGTAGGTATTGAGGAATATCCGCTCCTGCGGCTGGGTATACTCCTTAAGGGAGGAGCCGGCCACATCCGTACCCAGGAACACGGTGCCGAACATCCGGTCAAGGGAAAGCTTGGCCAGCGGCAGCGCCGCTGCCAGGGACACGAGTATCAGCACCGCGCTCAGATCGACCGAAAATTTCCGGCGCAGCACTCCCGCGAAATCCCGCACCCAGGCGCACGCCCCCAGGCAGACCAGGGGCAAAAAAGGCATCTGATAATAATTATGCTGGTTAATGAAATCCGAGAACACTGCCGCATACGCCACCAGGGAGACTACGGAGCCGATCAGGAAGCGGTCCAGCAGGCCCTTGCGCCGGATGAGCGCGCCGGCCACGCCGCACATCGCCAGGCCGAAAAAAACGACGGTGAAGTTCTCGTCCTTGGCGTACCACCAGAGCTGCCTGCCGTACTGGGAAAGGTACCGCGGGGTAAAGACCTCGAGCAGGTTGACCCGGGCCGCTTCGTTGAACTGCCATTGCTGGGTACGCGCCAGCAGGGCCGCTGCCGCAGCCGCGGCCAGGACCGGGAACGCATACCAAAGGCAGAGATCCCATACCCTCTTCTTCTCCGCGAGGATCCTCCGCCACGGCAGGCAGGCGGCCATAGGCAGCACTCCGAAGAGAAAGCTCATCTTGTAAAGGCCGGTAAGCACGGTCGCGGCCGCAGCCGCGCACAAAGCCGTACGCGCAAGGTTACGGGAGTAACTCGCCCAGGCGATCATCGCCGCCACCATGAAGAAGAACGCCGGGCTCTCCGGCTGCAGGTTACGGGAGAAGAACACGGCCAAAGGCGCGACCGCCAGGACAGCTCCGGAAAAAAGGGCCAGGCGCACCCTTCCCGTGACCAGCAGGCTGAACCAGTACATCAGCAGGATCGCACCCGCGCCGAAACCCGCCTGCAGCAGCCGCGGCCCCCAGAGATTCTCTCCGAACACCTTCCAGGAAAAAAGTATATGGTAGGAGACCATCGGCAGCTGGAACATGACCAGGGGCAGCGCCTTATTGACCCCGATCCCCGTCCCCTCCCCGAAGGCATTGTAGAAATATATCTTGCGCACGGCCAGGGAACGCTCATCCAGCATGGCCTGGGCCATGCTCAAATACTCGTTCTCCTTCATGTTATGGTACCCGATCGAAGGAAAATCGAGCTCGCGGCAGCGCAGGAAGAGCCCTCCGGCGGCGATCACGCAGATAAGAACCCAACCCAGGATGCGGTTTCTCAACGCTTGGTCCTTTCTTGACTGCGGGAGACCACCAGCTCTTCCTTGAGCAGTATCTTTTCCAGCCAGACATAAAGGATGGAGAAAAAATACTTGCGGGAAAGCTCCTTGATGCGGTACTTGCTCACACCGCTCTCCCTGCCGTTCCAGCGGATCGGCACCACGGTATAGGAGAATCCCCGTACTATGGCCTTCAATGGAACCTCGACGGTAATATTGAAATACTGCGATACCAGCGGCTGCACGGCCTTGATCACCGGAGCCCGGTAGGCTTTAAAGGCGTTGGAGACGTCATTGTAAGGAAGTAAAAAAAGCATCTGGATGAACTTGTTGCCCATCCGGTTGAGGAAAAGCTTAAGCCAGGGGTATCCGCTGACCCGGGAGCCGCGGATGAACCGGGAACCGAACACGCAGTCGAACCCCTGTTGCAGCGTGCGGTAATACAGCAACACGTCCTCCGGATCGTCCGATCCGTCGCCCATATAGACCACCACCGCCTCCCCCTTCATCGACTCGAACCCCTTGCGTATAGCCAGGCCGAAGCCGTGGGGCCGGGGTGAATCCAGCAGATGCACCTGGGGGCAGGCGGCGGAAAGCTGACGCACCACCTCGACCGTGCCGTCGGTCGAGCGGTCATTGACCACCAGCACCTCGCAGGGAACGGACGCTTCCTGCATCCGGGCAAGCAGGGCCTCCAGCACGCGGCGGATCCCCTTCTCCTCGTTGCGTACGGGAATCACGATGGAAAGCTTCATTCTTTCTCCAGGAAAAGCAGGCTGATGAAAAAGGAAGAGTATACCGTCTGCACCCCCAGCACTATCAGGGTCATGGCCAGCAGCATCTCCCTGACCCTGGCCAGCACCCCGAAGCCGGCAGCCCACCATTCGACAAATACCGCCGCAGCCACGCCTACGCCGGCCAGGAAAAGCACCCCTCCCAGGAGTAAACCTTTCTCGAGGTTAAAACGCTTCTGGAAAAAAATCGTCACCCGGTCATACTTGACGAACCCCTGCCGGATGGCGAAGGTGTGCGCGTAGACCCCCAGGTGGAACACCTGGTAAGAGAGGATCGAAAGCATGCTGGCAAAGACCATCACGTGCACGTCCCACTGCCGGCCGAGGAACCATACCGGGCCCCGGAGCAGGAACGCCTGCAGCAGCAGCCCCGCGGTCAGGCCGGCCACGCCGGGCACGAAGTACAGCCACTGCGGGGAATACAGGAGCATGAACCGGATATGGCGCCAGGCATCGGCCAGAGGGATGAGCTTGGAATCCCCCTCCCGTGGGAAATAGTCGATCGGGATCTCGCAGACCTTGATATCGTTGGCCAGCGCAGAGACCACCATTTCGGTGGCGAACTCCATACCCAGCGTGCGCAGTTTCATCCTGAGGTACGCGTCGCGGGTAAAGGCCCTCATCCCGCAGTGGATATCGGAAAGCGACGTGCGGAAAAAAAGCCGGCACAGGCCGGAAAGGATGGGATTGCCGACGTAGCGGTGGGACCAGGACATGGCGCCCTTGCGCATCGTGCCCTTGAAGCGCGAGCCAAGCACGAACTCGCACCCTTCCCGCAGCCGGCCCAAGAACGCAGGGATGGCGTTGAAATCATACGTATTATCGCTGTCCCCGATGACGATGTACCTGCCCCGGGCATGGCGCAGTCCGCAGAGGTACGCCGCGCCGTAGCCTTTTTGCGGCTCATGCACCACGCGCGCGCCGGCATCCTGCGCGATCTTCACCGAATTGTCGGTAGAGCCGTTGTCCGCCACCACGATCTCTCCCCGCAGCCTTTCCCGGGAGAACACTTCCTTGATCTTGGCGATGCACAGGCCAAGCCCTTTCTCCTCGTTCAGGCACGGCAGCACGACCGACACTTCTATAGGTTCGTTCTCCTGCGGCATCATTCCCCCTGCGTTCCGGTTACCACTGGATCGCCAGTACCCTGGTGAAATTATTCCCCTCCTCCGCATCCACGAAGGGACGGAAACGAGTCAGGCCCTCGGCCTTGAGATAATATAATCTCGTGAAAAGGCTGCGGCCCAGGGAAGGAGACATCATCATGCACCTCCATCCCCTCTCCTGATCGAAGGTCACCAGGACGGAGAGGTCGATGTTGGCCCCCGGCACGGGGATCTCCACCAGCTGCCCCTCCTGCATCATGAATATGCTCCTGGGCACCTGCCCCTGCAGGGATTTTGCCATCCGGTTCCTCACATCGAAGGTCATGCCGTTGGCAAAGGTCACGATACCGTTCTGCTCCCTGCCGCTGGAATAGACGCCCATGAACTGCACCGGGCGGGAAAGCCAGCGGTCCAGCTTATCCCTGGAGATGAGGAACGCTTCCTGATAATACTGCTGCATCTCCTGCGGATCCTTGCCCAGTTTCTGCAGGTACTCGAGTATTTTTTCCTTCTCCAGCTTGTTGAAGTTCTGCACGATGTAGACCTTCGCGAAATCCCAGTTCCCCAGGAATGAGATCGCCGGCATCTTGTACTGCAGGGTCGGGTCCACCACGAAATACGCCGGGGCGGGCTTGGCGTACAGCAGCCCCATCACCTGCTGTACCGCGGGCACGGGGAGGTATTCCGCCAAAAGCGGCTGGGCATCCTCCGGCTTCGCGCCCAGGATGCTTTCCAGCAGCAGCACGGAACGCAGCTCATCCTTCACGTGCTGGTTGACCACCTCGAACGCCTTGTTGCCGCCGTTATTGAGCATGCGCAGGATCGCGGCCGCTTTGACCTCGTCCTGGCTCAAAAGCGCCTTGCCCATCCAGAACGCCTGGGGCGTATCCTGGCTCTGCCCGTCGAAAATGACACGGCGGTTGCCTACCACCTTGAACCAGTCCCCGAAATCCCACCAGGAGTTGAGGATGGTATCCTTAGGGGTTTTCTCATCCACCAGGGAAAGGACCCTGTACCAGGTATCATCCATCAGCGGGAAGATGCGCATGGCGGACATATATCCGCGGGGGATGACCGCCCAGGCCACCAGGATACAGCATGCGGCGGAGAACAGCCAGGAGTAGATCCGGTAACGGAAGCGGAAACGCAGATACAGCTCATGCACCCCCCATCCCAGCGCGATCCCCAGCGGCGGGAGCATGAATACCACGAAACGGATCCCGCGCGAGCTCGCGAAAAGCATGGAAAGGAACCAGACCGACAAAAGCAATACCGCGCGTCGCTTATGCGCCTCCCAGGACCTGTCGACGATGCCCCGGATCAGCAATCCCAGCAGCATAAGGCACGCCGGGACGAATATCCACGCCCCGCCCACGGCATCCATGGTCTCCTTGAAATTCAGGCGGCGCAGTTCTCCCACGGTAGAATAGACATTGGGCCAGATAGAGGCCATCAGCGGCTTGTTGAGGATAAAGGCCAGCTGCAGCTGGCGGTAGAGCTCCACCAGAGGCTTCGGGCCGGAAAAAACCAGCACCCATAGCAGGGTGAACCCCAGGAACGTCCCCAGGGAGATCAGATGCTGCGCCATCACCGCGCGGTTCTCGGCCTTGCGCAGCATGCGTTCGGCTCCCAGCAGGCAGAGGATCGCCCCTTCGAACATCACGATCACCGCGGCGATGAACCACCAGAACGTCCAGTTGAAACAGAAGATCCCCACCCAGAACGCCGACATCCCCACCCAGAACAGGCGCACCCGCACTGCGGCCGCCTCGAAGGAATACAGGTAGCTCCACGCGGCCAGCAAAGGCAGCAGGATGTTGAGCACGTCCTTGTCGAACCAGCCGGCACAGCTTCTCGGCAGGAACATCTGGCTCATCCCCACCACCAGACAGCTGACGATCGCGGCGGGATACCCTCCCAGCCGGTAGGAAAAGAAATACAGGCAGACGAGCAGCGCCGCGGTAAAGAGCAGCGGCACATAGAATAAAAAGTGGAAAAGCGTCGCCTGATGGAAGAGTGAGAACACCCGGTACAGGAACGCCGAAAGGTAGAACAGGAAATTATCCCAATGCAGGTAACTGCCCTGCGGGGCCAGCATATACAGGTCCCACTGCTCGCCGTTGACCACCTCGTCGCCCGGGCGGCCCTTTTCCAGGACGTTCTTGACATATCGCGCCCAGTGCCAGCAATCGAGCTCCATCAGATAGGTGTGCCCGGCCTCATCCTGGAATTTCTCCTTCATCTGCCGGTAGAGCTGCTCCGTCTGGGAAGCGATCTCCTTGCGCGAAGCGCGCCTGGCTTCCGCAAAACGGGTCTCCAGGAGCTTATCCTTGGCCAACTCGTTGAACTGGCCGAACCGCCTGCCCACGTCCTGGGCCACAGCCTGGCGCACCTGCTGGAGCACCACCTCGTGCGCCTGCTTCTTTATCTGCGGGAAGAACACCGGGAAGGCGCGCAGCCAGAGGTTGACGGCCAGCAGGGCCCCGAGACTGGCCGCGATGAACAGGAGTCGTCGTAGTTTCATTTTTTAAGGTGTTTGTGCGTACGCAACGCGACGTCGAGCAGGGAAAGCCCCTCCTCGAAATCCTTGCCTTTGTAGAATACCCCCGAGATGCCCAGCGTCATGGCCTCCTTGGCGTTGGGATCGTCCACGTACGCGCTGATGACGATGATCGGGGTATCCTTGTCTGCCGACCTGATCGCCCGGATGGCGTCAAGCCCGTCCATCACCGGCATGCGCATATCCATGAAGATGATGTCCGGCTTCTCCTGATTGTACAGCTCCACTGCCTGCGCTCCGTTGGAAGCGGCGATCACCGCGTACCCTTTCGATTCCAGCCAGAACGTCATCAGCTGGCGGAAATCCGCTTCGTCGTCGGACACCAATACCCTGATCTTCTTCTCTTCCATCTTACCCCTCCTGTGCCAAAGGCAGGACAAAGGTGAATGTCGTGCCCTTATCTTTTACGCTGTCCACCCAGATCTTCCCCCCGTGCAGCTCCACCAGCTCCTTGACGATGGAAAGCCCGATCCCCGTACCGCTGATCTCCACCGGACTGCGCTCCCCCACCTGATAGAACTTGTCAAAAAGCTTCGGGATGTTCTCTTTGGAAATACCTATGCCGGTATCCCTCACCGTCACTTCCACCGTGCGGTCGACCGCGCGCAGCGACGCGCCCACGGTGATCGTGCCCCCCTGGGGCGTGAATTTAATGGCGTTGCCGATAAGATTGCTCAGGACCTGGGTGATCCGGTCGGGATCGAAGTACACCGGAGGGATACCCTCCTGCACCTCCTTGGCCAGGGTGACGGATTTCGCCTTCGCCCAGTTATCGAGGGTCTCGATGGTCTCAACGACCGTACGGTCGATCGGCAGGGACTGACGCTTGAGCTCGACCTTGCCCGCCTCCAGCTTCGAAAGGTCGAGCAGGTCGTCGATAAGCCGGTTAAGCCGTTTCAGGTTGCGCTGCGCGATCACCAGGAACTGCTGCTGATTGTCGGTAAGCGGACCGGCCGCCTTGCTTAAGATGAGATTGAGGGATTTGTCCACCGCCACCAGAGGCGTGCGCAGCTCGTGCGAAACGCTGGTGACGAAGTTCGACTTCATCCTGTCCAGCTCTTTCTGCTTGGTGATGTCGCTTAAGACCGACACCATGCCGATCGGCTGGCCGTTCTCGTTCTCGATCACCGCGCTGGAGGCGCGCAGCACCTTCTTGGTCTCGTCCTCCCCGCTGGCAAGCTCGATCTCCTTATCCCTGCCCTCTCCGCCCGACTTGACCAGCGAGATAAGCTGATCGTTCCGGACGTCCCCGGTAATGGGCTTGCCGATCTTGTCCTTCTTGGTCACCCCCAGCAGCTTCTCGGCCGCCGGGTTCATCATGATCACCTTGCCGTCCGGACCGACCACCACCAGCCCTTCGGCAACGGAGCGCATCACCGCTTCGGTCTGTTTCTTCTCCTCCACCACCGAATGGAATTTCTTCCAGACGATCTCCTGGTCATGGTTCTTCTCGTCGATGATCCCTTCGTACTTCTTGCTGAGCTCCTTGTTGGCTTCCTGGATGCGGCGCTGCATCTCCTTGGTCACCGCGGCCATGACCCGCTGACTGACCTGGGAGCGGTCGCCTTCGCCCAGGACCTTAAGCTCGGCCTGGATCATCTCGTCGAGGGATTGGGACTGGGAGGATTCTTCCTGGGGGACGTTCTTTGCCGCGCCGGCCACGACCGGAGCCACGCGTGACTGGCCGGTCAAGCGCGCCGTGCGGATGAGGATGACTGCGGTCACGAAACTGACCACGCCAGTCACCACGTACAGAAGTATGATCCCGGAACTCATATGGTTTCGGTAAGCTATTGCACGGAAGAAGGCGCTTCCTCAGCAGCCGGGTTCACTTCGATCCTGACCCTGGCGGGATAAGTCGGCTTGCCGTCTTTCACGATGTATCCGCGGTTACCCTGCCCGTCATCGATGACCTGCACCGCCAGTTCCGGAAGCGCTTCCGGAACGGAAGGCGCGGGAAGTGAGGGAACGACCGCGGGCCTCTGCGCCACCGCGCCCCGCTTGGCCTGGCGCGCCCGGCGCTTGGCCTCCCGGATCGCTTTCTTAAGCTCGACCACGGAATCCATGGTCGCTTTATATTGCAGGTTCTCGGATTCCAGCCGTGCGAATTTCGTTTCCAGCTGCTGATATGCCGCGCGCAGGTCGCGGACCTCGGATTTCAGAAGGACGGTTTGCATGGCGATCTTATCCACCTGCCGGGAGGAATCGAGGTAGGCGTCGTAAAGTTTCGACATGCGCCGCTTGCTGGCGCGCAGGGTATCCTTCAGCGCCAGGGTCTCCTCGGCGAGTTTCTGCCGCAGCACGCGCTCTTCCTCGATGGTCTTGGTCAACGCGGCTTTCTGCCCTTCCAGGGAAGCGACTAAGGACTCCTGTGCCTGCAGCTGCTCCTGCACCTGCATCTTTTCGCGCAGCATGGAGACATACTGCACGGCGCATACCACCGAGACGCCGAGCATGAACGCAAATATGAGGGTACGCAATATCTTCATCGCTTTTCTCCTAACTCCCTATTATAAAATAGGTAAAGAAAAAAGCAAGGGATTTAAGCGGATTTCTTCTGCGCGCGCTCCGCCACGATCTTATCCGCGATCTCCCTGGGCACCTGCTGGTACTTGGAAAACTCCATGGTGCTGTTCGCCCGGCCGCTGGTCAGGGAACGGAACGCCGTCACGTACCCGAACATCTCGGATAAGGGGACCTCCGCCTTGACCTCCTTCTGCTTGCCCTTGGGGTCCATGCTCATGATCTTGCCGCGGCGGGAACAGATGTAACCGATGACCGCATTGACGTGCTCCTCGGGAGTGACGACCTCCAGGTTCATGTAGGGTTCCAGCAGCACCGGGGACGCCTTCATGAACGCGTCCTTGAACCCCATGCTCGCGCAGATACGGAACGCCATTTCCGAGGAATCCACGTCATGGTAAGAACCGTCCAGAAGGGCCGCCTTGACATCCACCACGGGATATCCGGCGTACACCCCCTTCTGCATGGTCTCCACGATCCCCTTCTCGATGGCGGGGATGAAGGAACGCGGGATGGCCCCGCCTTTGATACTGTCCTTGAACTCGAACCCTTCCCCCTCGGCGGCGGGGCTCACCTCGAGCACTACGTGGCCGTACTGGCCGCGGCCACCCGACTGCTTGACGTATTTGTTCTCCGCCTGCGCGACCGCGGTCACGGTCTCGCGGTATGCGACGCGCGGCTGGCCGACCGTGGCCTCCACCCCGAACTCCGTCTTCATCCGGTCTACGATGATCTCCAGGTGCAGCTCCCCCATCCCGGTAAGCAGCGTCTCCTTGGTCTCGTCGTCGGTCGTGACCATGAAGGTAGGATCCTCCTCGGAAAGGCGCGCCAGCGCCTTACCCAGTTTCTCCTGGTCGGCGCGGCTGCTGGGCGCGATGCTTAAGGAGACCACGGGCGTGGGGAACTGGATCGCCTCCAGCAGCACGGGATGCTCCGTGTCGCAGAGGGTATCTCCCGTCACCGTATTGTTGATCCCGGCGACCGCCACGATCTCCCCGGCGCAGGCATACTCGATATTCTCGCGCTGGTTGGCGTGCATGCGCACGATACGGCTGATGCGCTCCTTCTTGCGCTTGGTGGAATTAAGCACATACGTGCCGGTCTGCAGCACGCCGGAGTACACCCGCACGTAGACGATCTTTCCCATGTGCGGATCGGACTGGACCTTGAAGGCCAGCGCGGAAAGCGGCTCGGAGGTATCGGGCTTGCGCTCGCTGAATTTCTCCGCGTCATCGAGATCGTGCCCCTTTACCGCA
Organism: uncultured Planctomycetales bacterium; assembly: GCA_964487475.1. GTDB lineage: Bacteria > Omnitrophota > Gorgyraeia > Gygaellales > Profunditerraquicolaceae > CAZAPM01. The sequence continues at coordinate 42,111 of CAZAPM010000013.1, read as the reverse complement.
GGCAGGTCCAGGGGTGAAGGCAGGAACATGGTGACCGCATCCAGGAGCTTCTGCACCCCCTTGTTCTTGAAAGAGGAACCGCAGAGCACCGGCACCATCTTATTGGCGATGGTGGCGGCGCGGATCAGGGGCACCAGTTCTTCCGAAGTGACGGTCTCGGGAGCCTCCAGGTATTTCTTCATCAGCCCTTCGTCAAAGGCGGCCACGCGCTCGATAAGCATCTGACGGTAGCGCAGCGCCTGTTCTTTGAGCTCCTCCGGGATATCCTCAACCACGTAATTCTTCCCCTGCGTGGAATCATCGTATATGTACGCTTTCATCTCCAGCAGGTCCACGACCCCTTTAAAGGTATCCTCCGCTCCGATCGGGATGACCAGCGCGGCGGGATTGCCCTCCAGTTCCTCCTCGATCCCCTTGAGCACCGCGTAAAAATCCGCGCCGGTGCGGTCCATCTTGTTGACGAAGGCGATCTTGGGCACGTGGTACTTATTGGACTGGCGCCAGACGGTCTCGGACTGGGGCTCCACTCCGCCCACGGCGCAGAAAAGGGCCACCGCGCCGTCTAAAACGCGCAGGGAGCGTTCTACCTCGACGGTAAAATCCACGTGGCCGGGGGTATCGATGATGGTGATACGGTGGTCGTTCCAGAAGCAGGTGGTGGCGGCGGAGGTGATGGTGATGCCGCGTTCGCGCTCCTGTTTCATCCAGTCCATCTGGGTGGCGCCGTCGTGCACTTCCCCGATCTTATGGGACTTGCCGGTATAGAAGAGGACGCGCTCCGTAGTGGTGGTCTTGCCGGCGTCGATGTGCGCCATGATCCCGATGTTGCGGTGCTTCCTCAGATCGAACGCCTGAACTTTTAGGGACGCCCCTGAAGGGGACGCCCCTAAAGGGGACACCTCCTCCGCAGAAAGCTGAGCACCGGCCACATCCTCTGAAAGGGGTTCTTCCGAAGCGGGCTCCGGGGAAACGGGTTCAACCGGAACGGGCTCGGCAGAAACAGGTTCCACGGGAACAGACTCGGAAGGATCCGGCTCTGCGGGTGGAAGCTCTGCGGGGGCAGGCTCTACAGGTACAGGTTCGACAGGTGCCGGCTCGACAGGCACAGGCTCAACGGACATTGGCTCGGCAGGCACAGGCTCAACAGCCGCGGATTCGATACGGCCCACGCGCAGTTTCGCGATCTCCTCCGACAACGCCTGGATCTTCGCATCCCGCGCCTCCAGCTCCTTTTCCAGGTCGGTGTACTCCTCGTTAAGCTTGGCGAATTCCTCTTTCGGGATCCACTGACTCGCGGCCTGCTGCCGATTATGCTCGGCGATCAGTTTTGCGCGCTCCTCGAGCTCCTTGGCATCGCGTTCCGTCTTGTGGCGCAGAATCTCCCGCTCCTCCTCCAGTGCCTTAAAACGGCGGTCAAGCTCCGCCAACGCCTCCGAAGCCTCCCGCGCCTGTTTCGTCAGCTCGACGTTCTTGCCGAAAACGTACTGCAGCTCCTTCTCTTTCAGCAGGAATTTCTCCTTGAACTCCTCCGCTTCCTGCTGGAATTTGCCGACCTTTTCCTCGCTCTTGCCCACCCATTCTTCCCGGCGCTGCAGATCGGATTTAAGCTCCGCCTCGGTCTCCCGCATCGCCTGGATCACCTTCTGCAAACTCTCCTCGGTCGCCTTGGTGCTTTCCAATTCCTGGGCTACCCGCGCCAAATCCTGCTCCAGGCGGGAGATCTTCTCTTCCTTCTGCTGAACCTCCTGTGCCCGGTTCGCCTGCTGCTGTTTTGCGCTGTTATTCCCCTGGCGCGCCCGGGGCGCGGTCTCGGAATCCATGAACGCATACATCACGGTCACTATGGTCGCCACAATGATGAAACCCAGCAATAGGATCATCCCCGCCCCCTTAGTCGCTCCACATGGATAGATGACACCCGTCGTCAAACCACAGCGTCAAGGTCTTGCGCGGCGAGATACGGTACCGCAGCCGAAGCGCAGCGCGGGACGCGATCATTTCATCGGCATCGCCGTATGAGGCCCGGATACTCTCCGCCAATGCGCCCGCCGTCAGTTTACCGGAACGCAGATCGGACAAAAGCAGCTCCTTCGAGGCCGCGGTCGCAGGCTCATGCACCGCCGGAGACTGCACGCACGGACCAGAGAACGCTCCCGGCCCGCTGCCCTTCGCCAAGCAGCCCGCCGATCCAAACGAGAGACAAAGCACGCACCCCGCTACCGCAGCTGCACACCTCATTGCGCACCTCCTCATAGTATCCCCGCATACCGCAACGCACAGATCGTTTTAGCATCATCTATTGTACCCTCTCGGAACATTTTTACAATAGCTTTGCGGGAAAGCGGCCGGACCTCGATGAGCTCATCCTCCTCCCGGTGGGCCTGCGGAAGCGGCGCGAGGGAACGCGCAAGAAAAAGATGGATCTTCTCGGTGGTATATCCGGGCGCCGGATAAATACATCCCACACGCTGCCATTTCGCGGCCCGATATCCTGTCTCTTCCCCCAGCTCCCGCCTGGCGCAAGCAAGCAACGGCTCCCGCGTCTTGAGGGTCCCGGCGGGAAGCTCCCAGAGATACCGGCCGATCACCGGCCGGTACTGCCGCAGCATCACCACCGTATCCGCGTCGAGGAACGGTACCACCAGTATGGCCCCGGGATGACGGATGATCTCCAGATCACCCACATACCCGTTGGGAAAACGTATGCGCTGGCGGTATACCTTAAGCAGTTTTCCGGAAAACACCCGGTGCAACCGTCCCGTATTCTTTGGCATATCCTCTCCTAGTACGTGCGCGCCGAAGGGTGGACGCGCCATTGCGCGAAAAGCTCCCCGCACTCCCGGCGCATGAACCCGGGATAGAGCGCCACCCGGCTGCCGCCTTTTTTCTTCAGCCACGCGTTCGTCACGCGCAGTTCGTTGAAACCCGCGGCAGCGGCATCCCTGACCGCCGTGCCGTATACCACGGCATCGATCCTGGCCCAATGGATGGCGGCAAAGCACATCGGACAGGGCTCGGTGGTGGAATAGATGACGCATCCGTGCAGGTCGAAGGTCCCCAGGACCCTCGAAGCTTTACGGATACAATTGATCTCGGCATGCGCGGTGGCGTCATGCACCAGCACCGTATTATGTGCGGTCGCGATCACCCGGGCGCGTGCGCCCCTGCCCTGCACCAGGCAGGCGCCAAAAGGGCCTCCCCGCATCCGGCCGGGCCTTAAATTCGACTGCGCCTCGGCGATCGCCGCGCGCATGAACCGCTCCTGAAGATCGGGGCTTTTTTTCGCGCTCATTTGCTGAATATGAAATCTTTGATACCCTTAAGCATATCCACCCCCGCAAGTTCAAAGGTGTGCGACGGCTTCGCCAGGGTCCCTCCCAGCCGGATCACCCCGACCTTGGTGGCCTGGCCGGCGATGCTGGTGGTGATATCCTTGAAGGTGTTCGTCAAAGGCACCATTTCGTCGAGCACCGAGACCCCCAACCTGGCGTAAAGGGATCCGTCAAAACCGATCCGCACCGGCCCGCTTAAGCGGGCGATATCGCTTTGCAGGAAACACTGGTGCGTGGAAATACTCTGGTCACGCAGCGTGAAATTACAGTGCCCTTCCTTGAACACGATGTGCGCGAAATCCCGGCTGAAGATGAGCTTTCCCATCCCCTTAAAAAGGTCCAACTCCCAGAGCTTCCCTTTCTCGATCGCGAGCTTTCCCGATCCCGACACAGAGTCCGCATCGCTGATGAAACCGGTCAACTTCGCCTGCATCCTGACCGAACCCGCAATATCCTTATCCCTGGCTGCGGTATCCAACTTCAGCTTCTCCAGCTTGACACCGGAGACATCCACCGTGGCCCAGTAAGGCATCCGGCCGGAGCCCAGGTTCATTCGGGCACTCACACGCACCGCGCCCTCGTACAGCACGGCGGAGAAGTTATTCACTCCTCCGATCCCTTTGTCCTGCGCATACCGGGCAGAGATCTGGGAGAGTTTCAATCCGTACAGCGACACTTCCGGGCTCACGGTATCCGCGACCACCGTCCAGGACGCAGGCACGCTCAACGGCCCGCTGACCGCAACGGTCGCCTCGACCTTTCCCGACGGAGCGGCGCGGGTGATTGCCTGCGACTGCGCCGGGAACCATTTCACGGCATCCTCCAAATCAAGGGTGACCGTGCCCCGCAATTGACAACGCGCACCCCGGGACGGCTCCTCCGGACGGGAGGGGATCACTTTTCCGGAAAGGTCGAACTTGCTGCGGTACCAATTGCCCGCACATTGCCCGATCAGAACCTCGCTGTCCTGCACGCGCAACGCCGCCGCGGCACGCAACGACTTCGAAGCGACCGTCAAACGCATATCGCCGTCCGCGAACGAGAAGGCCGTCTCAACGGTCCCGTCGTCCTTAAGCCGGGAGGGGACGCGGTAATCAAAATACTTCTGTGCGGATGCCTCAAGAAGCGCGAACGGCACCTTGGAGGAAGCCTGTATCTGCAGGACGCGTTCTGCGCCGGGTGTCCAGATGAGGGATCCCTGCGCGGGAAGGCCCCACACCTGCGCCTGCAATGAAGTACTGCGCACGCCCGCACGGTCGAAAAGGAACTGGGCGTCCGCCTTTGCCACCTGACCGATACCCGGGATCCCGCGCACGTACGCCTCCTGCACCGACGCGGATCCCGAGAATTTCCAGCTCTCTTTCCCCTGCACCGCCTGCACCTTCACCCCAGCCGCGCCTTCCGCTTCCCAGGATGCGCCGGCGCACGACAAACCTTTTCCTTGCGCCTCCCCTTCCAGGAACCACTCCCCGGCGCTGAAGACCCCTTTCCCCTTGACCGAAACACTGCCGCCCAAAGACTTAACCCTCAGGGGAAGGAAATATCCCGCGCAGGCGGCAAGATCGACACGCTCCAAAGACACGTCCAGCGCGTATTGCCCGGCTTTGAGATCGAACTGGCCTTTGCCCATGCACTTGCTCGCAAAAGGCTCCGAGACCATCCCCTGAAAGGTCACGCTGCCTATCCCGGTGAGCGCCCCGGAAGCCGCCGCGCTGATCCCGGAGACGCGCGCCCGCAACGGGACGGCCGTCGAATCATCGATGAATTCCAGGGAAGACGCGGTGCAGACGACGCGGCGCACCACCACCTGATACGGGAACGACGATACGCCCGAGGTCCTCTGCAACAGATCGCTCACATTCCACGTCCCATCCTGGCGGCGGTGGATCGAAATGAACGCATTACGGCAGGTCACCGACGGAACGATCACTTGTTTGCGGAAGAACGGCTGGATCAGGACGACCGCGCGCGCCTCCTCGACGGAGAAGAGCGTCCGGCCCTGCCGGTCGTGCACGGAAAGCCCGCGCACGACCAAGCCTTTGAAGGGATTGAAAGAGACCGAATCCAGGGTCACCTCCCTGCCGGTAGAGGCCCTGAGCCGGTCGATAAGGAACGCGCGCAGTTTGACGGGCAGCATCACCCCAGCCGCATACCAGATCCCTGCGCCGAGAAGGAGTGCCGCGATTGCGAATAGGGTGAGCGCAACCAGGGCCTTTCTTTTCATACCACGTATTTTGGCTTCTTCACCAGGGGCTTTTTCTTTATCGCGGCCACGATCCCTTTGTCCAAGCCGGGTTTCTCCAGCTTGACGTACATGTAATTCTTATATCCTTCCACGCCCGGCTGATCGAAGGCGTTGATGGAAAGAAGCTCCCCTTCATAGGCGGTCGCCATCTCGAAGAAGAACAGGAGCCCGCCCCAATGGCGCGGGGTCACTTCCGGAAGGATGATCGTGCAGTTAGGCCGGGATTCCTTGACCAGGGCCCACTCCGTAGCCTCCTGCGCCAGGTTGATCAGCGAAGAGAACGTGCGGCCTTCCAGGAAATCCCCGGTCCCCACCACGGAAAGGTCCTCGCGGAACTTCTCCACCTTGATGAAGGTCACCACCTTATCGTTCTCGCCCTCGATATTGTTCTGCTGGATAGAGTGCAGGTCATTGGTGCCCCGGGAAACCACGGGAGTACGGCCGACGTTGACGATCCGGGAAAGGTCCTGCTCCCAACGCTCGGGGCCCTCCTTCTGTTTCACGATCTTACGGGCGTACTTCTTGCCGATGCTTTCCGCCAAGAGCTGGGAGTACCAGCCTCCGGTCGAGGCCAGTGTCTCGGAAAAGGGCATCATCACCGCGATCGGCTTTTGCTTCCTGCGGTAGAGGAACGTATGCAAGAGCGCGTACATCAGCGCCGGGTTCTCGGAGAGCTTTTTTGCGCGGCAGGGTCCGGCCATCTGGGCGGCTCCGGATAACACCTCCCGGATATCGATACCGCATACCGCCAGGTGCAGCAGCCCCATATTGAACTCGGAGAACCTTCCTCCCACGCCCTTAAGCAACGGCAGGTCGCGGAAACTCCCCGGATCCTTCGCCTGTGCCGCCTGCACTTTCTTGCGCAGGGTGCCGGAAGAAGGATCCGTGATCGCGATGATCTGACGGCCGTACGTATCTCCCACTGCCTGCTGCAGCCAAACCTCTACCAGGGCGAACGCCGCTTTTGTTTCCGTGGTCTCTCCGGACTTGGAGATGACCACCACGAAGGTCTTTTTCGGATCCAGGCCTTTGAGCAGCACGGAAAGCGTATCCGGGTCAAGATTGTTGCCCTCGAAATACACCCGCGGCCTGCCCCGGCGCACCTGAGAAAACTCGTTATAATACGCCGGAAGCAGCGCATCCTGCGCCGCTTTCAGTCCGAGATAGGAGCCTCCGATCCCCAGGAACATCACGTTATCAAATCCGGCGGCGATCTCGTTGCCCAGCTTTTGGACCGCCGAGATATGCGCTTCGCTCTGAAAAGGCAGCGCCGCCCACTCCAGGGAAAGGTTGATCCGGGAGGCATCGTCATTGAGCACCTGCTCCAGATGGCTCCAGGCTTTTTGCGCAGCCGGTGCCAGCTTCTTAAGGTCGGCATCCGTCACGCCGTGCACTTTACCTATATTATGTGCGAATAAATTATTGAAATCAAATCTGATACGCTCCATTTCTCTCTCCTTA
>CAZAPM010000013.1:17485-34973 GCA_964487475.1 uncultured Planctomycetales bacterium | reverse complement strand
GGAGCGTAGCCGCATCCGGGATGCGGAGGATTGCTGTGCGCGATCACCATGCGCATGGGCACGCAGGAGAACACCACCCCCGAGACCGTTTTCTGCAGCGCAAAACGGTGCTCGTAATCAAGGCAGAAGTACTTCCCCGTCTCATCCCGGCTTAAATTAACGCAGGGATCGCCGTCACGCGACCCGCAGCAGACCCCGCAGCGCAGACAACGGCTCTCCTCCCGCTCCTGCGCCTCCTTAAGCATCGCCTCATATTCGGGGAGCTGTTTATCCATATGCCGCCCTCTTTGCCGAGACCCTGATCCATTTCCGGGAACGGTAATGCCAGATCATGAAGAACGTCTGGCAGATGATCGAAGCGTTCATCGCCCACCATATCCCCGACGGCCCCCACCCCAGCACCACTCCCAGAAAATAGCTCAAAGGAATGCGCACCACCCACACGCTTAAGACCACCACCAGCATCACTGCCCGGGTATCCCCTGCGCCGTTCATCGCCCCTCCCAGAATAACGCCCCAGGCCATGATCGGTTCAAAAAGCAGGCTGATATAGATATACTGCAGGCACTCCGCCACCACCACGGAGTTGCGGGAAAGCGCCGAGACGATCATATGCGCGTTCGCCAGCACACCGACGGTAAGCAACGCCACCACCACTACCCCCATCATCGCGGTCACCCGGCCGGCGCGATACGCATCCTCCTGCGCGCCCTTGCCGAAAAGATTACCCACCACCACGGCATTGGAAAGATTGAAGGCGAACGCCGGCAGGAAGATCGCCGACTCGATGCGCAGCCCGTTGGTGAACGCCGCCATGGTCTCCACCGCATGCACCGGCAAGGAGGCGATGATAGCGAACAGCGTAGTCGTGGAAAACTGCCACAGTATCTGCAGCATCCCGGCAGGCCAGCTGATGGAAACGATATGCGCGAACATCTTCCCGGAAAAGCGGGGCCGCCCTCCGGAAAGGCGTTTAAGCAGCCCCAGATTGACCAGACTTCCCACGGCGTGGCTGACGATGGTGGCGACCGCGATCCCCCGGTATCCCAGCCCGGTCTTAAAACTTAAACCCAGCGCCAGCGCGACGTTGATCACCGTCACCAGCCCCATGGTGGCCAACGAAGCCCGGATCATCCCCGCCGCGCGCAGGATACCGTTCGTGGTGATGATCAGGTAATTTGCCAGGAGCCCCAGGCTGTACCAGCGCATCAGGGACACGGAGATCTCCCTGATGGAATGCGGCAGCGCCAGCGCCCGTACGATCCACTCCGCGCCGGCAAAACCCAGAAGGGTAGTGACCGCGCCCAAGAGGATCGTGATCAGCATCGAAGTATCGACGGCCTCCGCCAGGCGCCCGGGATCCCCGGCCGTGGAAAGCTTCGAGACCACCGAGACGGTACCGACGGAAAGCGCGGTCGCGATGATGCTTAAGATAAAGTACACCTGGAACACCGCGCCGTATCCCGCCTGCACTTCCTTGCCGAAATATCCGGCGATGTAGACGTCCGTAAGGCCGATAAAGAAAAAGAACAGCATGATCAGGGCCATCGGCCAGCTTACGGCCCAGCTTTCCTTCACCAGCGCACGGATCTGGGGATTACGCAATGCGCGCATCATGGCGCCGCATCCGTACCGAGAGGACGCAGGATGAACTTTTCCACCTGGAACGCGGGATGGTACGACTGTTTCGCCCGGCGCAGTCCCTCCAGGCCGAGGTCCTGCTCCAAGTTCACGAACTCGAAACTTCCGGCGGAACGGGAGAGGAACTCGTTGAGCATGGCCTGATACAATCCGGGGATGCGCGGATCAGCCTTAAGCACATGCATCACCATGGTCGAAAGGTTGAGCTTCTCTCCGATCGCCAGGGCGCAGATACGCCCCTGGAGAGTGATCGCTCCGGCGATCAGATGCCAGAGGTGACAATGCGCCAGCATCTCCCTGACCGCGTCCCTCTCGCTGCTCAAGCCCAGGTCATTGTCGCAATCCTTGATCGCGCACCAGTCATCCTGGAACGCCAGGCACTGCGCCGCGTGAGACTCATCGAGCACGAGATACTCGAACGCATACTGCTCGCGGAATTTCTTTATATGGTTGCGCTTCCCGTCGTACTTCCTGCCCGGAAGCTCCGCCAGGTCCCGCACCCGGTAGACGTAATCGAAATTCGCCTCGTCGCGGACCACCTCCCACCCCGGGATATCCCGCAATGCGGAAACGAAGCGCTCCGGCATCCGCTCCCAGGCCAGCGGCATCTCCGCCATCACCGCTTTGATCACCCCCGCCTCATCCGGCGTGCCCGCGGGTGGGAAAAGCCTTCCTCCGGCTTTGCGCCGGGCGCACACCAAAAGCGCCTCCCCCATCCGGGAGACCTCAAACCCGTACGACTGCCGCCAGGCATAGAGGTTGGTAAAGGTGTACTCCGAGATCTCGGGAGGCACCCGTGAAAACGCGGCATCGAAAACCCCCTGGTGAGAAAGGTGCAGCGGGCTCCAGGCGGGAAAAGGAGAAATCTCCATAGGCGGTTATTTCTTGATCTCCCAGCCCTTCCCGGTCTCTACCGGCGATCCCGCAGGGGCTAACGCCTGCAATTTCTGCGCGTAAAGCTTCTCCACTTCCGCCAAGGTGCTCCCGTTCTTTTTAGCGATAGCCTTATAGATGATCACGCGGTCGGCATTCTCCGCCGTCACCATCTCCTGGGCGACCGCATCGGCGCGCTCCGTGGCCCGGATATCCAGCAGCCCCGAAGCGTTCTCTCCCAACACTCCCTGCGAAAGCAGCGCTTCCACCATCCCCTTGCGGCTGCCCCGCCGGCGTGCCGCCTCCTCGACCTCGGAGCCCAGGCCCTCCTGCGCGTACGCCTCAGGCAGGATCATCTGCAACAGGCTCTGCGGACCGGCAACCCCCGCTTTCTGTTTCTGGGCCTGATCGTTCACCAGGCTCTCGATATCGTCGATATCCTTCTCGATGTGCTGATAGATATCCAGACGCATGGTCACGTCCACCTTGATCGGATCCTTAGGCGCTTCCACCCGCACCCGGGCGCATCCCACACCTGCCAATACCACCACGCTGACCGAACCTGCGCACAACCCTATCAGTATCCTTTTCATTTCCCCTCTCCTCCTTCTGACTGAGTGACTACATGGTACACAATGGGAAAATCGATCCTTCCCTGCGGCCCTTTAAAAGTGAACTGCAGCGTGAGGTCCCCCTCCTGCGCAAGGGCGGTCAGGGTCCCGAGATCAAAAGGGAAATCCTTGAACGATCCTACCGCCTGCGCAACACCGCTCCTGCTGTCGGAAGACCTCTCCACTGCTTCCAGCGTAGCCTCGTCCATCACCCGCACCCTGCCTCCCGGAGCCTGCGCGGTCAATCCGCCGGAAAACACCGGGAGACCGGAAACATCCCCCTTGATCCCCAGCGGTCCGGACAGGACCCCTTCCATGGACATGCTCTTTTCCAGCTCGAAATCCTTGACGAACTCGGCCAAGGAAAGCGCCTGTGCCTCAAGCGCCGCCTCATACGCAAAGGGAGGCCTCAACGCTACCCGCACCTCCCCCCGCATCTCTCCCTGCAGCAAACGCAGCAACATCCCGGAGAAGACCAGCGTATCATCCTTAAGGGAAGCCGCAGCCTGCAGATCGGAAAAACGGAGCTTCATCACCCGACCGCGGGCAACCGAACAGGAGCCGTCCGCGCCCTGTCCGACGGCGATACGCGCATCCTGCAGGAAGACGTTCCACCCTTCGAAATTCCCGATCGCCGCATCGAGACGCTCCAGCCTGGCAGCGGGCAGGTCGACGGCGCAGGATACCTCCGCCTGTAACCGCATATCTTTAGCCCGGACATCCGCGCGCAGCGAAGAGACCGACAACTCCCGAAGCAAAGGCGCCTGCGCCGACTTACCCGCCGGCAAAGACACTAACGCGGCGACCCTGGCGATCAGGGTACGGGGGATGGTCAGCGAAATATCCGCCCGCTCCACCACGCACCGGTCAAGCATCCCGCGCATCAGAGACCCGGGCGCAACACTCACCGCGATCCGCCCGGCCTGCAGGCGATACAACGGCGCGCGCTCGATCTTGACATCCTCCAGCGCCAGCCCGCCGGCAACCCACACTCCCCGCCCGACGGAAACAGTGCTTCCGGGAAAGATCCCCGAGAGCGACTTGACCGCCGCGCGGCGGACGAAGAAAGGCACCGCCGCAAAAACTAACGCGGCCGCAACCACCAGGATCGCGGCGATAAGGAGGATTTTATTGCGCACTGTTATTTGACCGGTATGCCCCAGATCTCTTTCGCGTATTCCCTGATCGTGCGGTCGCTGGAGAATTTCCCCGACTTGGCCACGTTGATGAGGGATCTTTTCGACCATTCCGCCCGCTGCTGATAGAGTTCCGAGACCTTCTCCTGGGTGGCGAAATAGCTTTCGAAATCCGCGCAAAGGAAGTACTGATCGAAGGAAAGAAGGGAGTCGACCAGCGGCTTGAAGAGGTCATACTCCACGGGTGAGAAAAAGTTGCTCTGGACCAGGGAAAACACCTCCTGCAGCACGGGACTGCGCTGCACGAAATCCGCCGGGCGGTATCCCTCGCGCTGCAGTCTCTGGATCTCCTCGACCTGCATCCCGAAAAGGAACATATTGTCCTTGCCGGCGCACTCCGCCATCTCGATGTTCGCACCGTCCCAGGTGCCGATGGTCAGCGCGCCGTTGATCATGAACTTCATGCACCCCGTTCCCGACGCCTCGGTACCGGCGGTGGAGATCTGCTCGGAAAGGTCGGCCGCGGGGAAGATCTTCTCCGCCAGGGACACGCGGTAATTCTCCAGGAACACCACTTTAAGCTTCTCCCCCACCACCCGGTCGTTATTGATCACCTCGCCGATCGAATTGATGAACTTGATGATCAGCTTCGCCGTCTGGTAGCCCGGAGCGGCCTTGCCCGCCATGATGAAGGTCCGCGGCACGAACGGCGCCGAAGGGTTGTTCTTGATGAGCAGGTACTGGGAGATGATGTAGAGCCCGAAGAGAAGCTGGCGTTTGTATTCGTGGATCCGCTTGACCTGCACGTCGAAGATGGAATCCGGATTGACCTTGACCCCGTAGGTGCGGTAGATATAATCCGCCAGGTACACCTTATTGCCGCTTTTTACCTCCTGCCACTTCTGCAGGAACGCGGGGTCATCCTTCAACGGCAGAAGCTTATCCAGCTCATACAGATTGGTCACCCAGGAATCACCGATGCTCCCGGTGATGAGCGCCGAGAGCTTGGGGTTGGACTTGAGCAGCCACCGCCGCTGCGTGATCCCGTTGGTCTTGTTATTGAACTTCTCCGGAGAGACCTCGTAGAAATCCCTGAACAGCTCCGCCTGCAGGAGACGGGAGTGCAGCGCGGAGACTCCGTTGACGGAATGCGATGCCGCCACGCACAGAAACGCCATCCGCACCCGCTTCGGGTCCCCTTCCTCGATGATGGACATCCGGCGCAGCCGGTCGTTGTCCCCCGGGTACTTGATGGCCACGTCGCGCAGGAAACGCAGGTTGATCTCGTAGATGATCTGCATGTGCCTGGGCAGAAGCGATTCCAGCATCGGCACCCGCCAGGATTCCAGCGCTTCCGGCATGACGGTATGATTGGTGTACGCGAACGTGCGGGAGACGATATCCCAGGCCGTGTCCCACTCCATGTTCTCCTCGTCGATCATGATGCGCATAAGCTCCACGATGGCCAGCGCCGGATGGGTATCGTTGAGTTGGATGGCCACCTTGTCGGGAAAAATGGTGAAATCCTGGTTTTCCATTTTGAAACGCCGGATGATATCCGAGACGGAGGCGGCAGTGAAGAAATATTCCTGCTTCAGGCGCAGTTCCCTGCCCTGCATGTTGTTGTCGTTAGGGTACAGCACCTTGGAGATGTTCTCGGAAAGGACCTTGTTGTATACCGCGCGCTCGTAGTCGCCGTCGTTAAAATAGCGCAGGTCAAACTCCTCGCTCGCCTTCGCCGACCAGAGGCGCAGGGTGTTCACGATGCCGGAATGATATCCGGAGATGGGGACGTCATACGGCATGGCCAGGACGTCTTCGGTATCCACCCACTTGACCCGCAGCTTGCCCTTGGCGTCATGGAACATATAGGTATGTCCGTAGAAATGCACCTTGACCGTATACTCCGGCCGCGCGAACTCCCAGGGATTGCCCTTGCTCAGCCACTCGTCGGGATATTCGACCTGGTAGCCGTTGATGATCTTCTGGTTGAATATCCCGTATTCGTAGCGGATGCCGTAGCCTACCGCCGGAACACTTAAGGTCGCCATGGAATCGAGGAAACACGCGGCGAGCCGGCCGAGACCTCCGTTGCCCAGGCCCGCGTCCGCCTCGCAATCCCTGAGCTGGTTCAGATCGAACCCCAGCGACTCCATCGCGCCCTTGGCCTCGTTCCAGAGCCCGAGGTTGAGGATGTTCGAGCTCAAGAGGCGGCCTATCAGGAACTCCATGGAGAGATAATACACCCGCTTGACGTTCTCGCGGTGATACCTCTGCTTGGTGGTGATCCAGCGCTCGATGAGACGGTCACGGATGGCGATCGCCAGCGCGGTATAATCGTCATGCAGGGTCGCGGTATACTCGTCCTTGGCCAGGATATATTCGCGGATCGCCTTGAAGGAGCGTTCGATCCCCTCCTTGGTCATGTACTTGTGCACGCTTTCCCAGTTATAGCCGACCTTCTTGTGCTCTGCCGTCACGAGAATTCTCCGAGTATCTTGACCGTAAGGGAAACCGCCGCCTCCAGATCGTCCAGGGAGAAGACCCCCGTGGGCGAATGGATGTAACGGCTGGGGATCGCCAGCGTTCCCGTCGGCACGCCTTCCCGGTTGAGGTAGATCATCGCTCCGTCTGTCATGCCGCCGTCAATGATATCCACCTGATGCTTTATTCTATTCCTTTTCGCGGTATCAATAAAGAGGTTTTTGATCTTTTCGCTGACGATCAGCCCGCGTCCGGAAGCCTCGATCAGAGTAATGGCCACTCCCGCGCCCAGCTTCAGCGCCGATTCCTTCTCCTTGATCTGGGGGGTATCCCCGGCCACGGTCGTGTCCAGCGCGATCGCCAGGTCCGGCGCGATGCGGAAGGCGCTGGTACGCGCGCCCTTCAGACCCACTTCCTCCTGGCAGGTAGCCACCGCATACACCTGCGCCTTGGGATTCTTAAGCTGCTGCATCACCTTGATCAGCGCGTAACAGCCGGCGCGGTTATCTACCGCCTTGCCGTAGACGAAACGGTCGTTAAGCATCCCGGAACCGGACAGGAACACCGCCGGATCTCCGAGCGCCACCAGCTTCTCCGCCTCTTCCCTGGAGCGGGCTCCGATATCGATGAACATATCGTCGTACTTGAGCCCCTGCTTGCGCTCCTCTTCGCGCAGCAGATGCGGAGGCTTGGAACCGATGATCCCGAACACCTCTCCTTTGCGCCCCTTGATCACTACCCTCTGGGAGACCAGGATCCGGTCGTCGATGCCGCCGACCTTGATGAAACTGACGTACCCTTCCTTGCCGATATGCTTGACGATCAGGCCGATCTCGTCCATATGCGCGGCCAGCATGACCTTCTTCTTGCCTTTGCCCTTGCGTGCGATCACGTTGCCGAAATGGTCCGTCGTGACCTCATCGCAGCATTTCTTGAGCTCTGCCGCCATGACCGCGGCGATATCCCCTTCATACCCGGAAACCCCGGGAGTATCGAGTATCTTGCGCAAAAGCTGATCCATATCCCTACTCCTCTTTTTTAGCCTGAACCTCTAAAGGCAAGGCGAAGGTGAACACCGATCCCTTGCCGTGCTCGCTTTCCACCCAGATCGTGCCGCCGTGCAGGACCACGATCTCCTTGCAGATGGCCAGGCCGATCCCCGTGCCGCTGATATCGGTGGAGGTACGCTCCCCCACCTGAAAGAACTTCTGGAAGACATTGGGCAGCTTCTCCGCAGGGATCCCGATGCCGCTGTCGCGCACGCTCACTTCCATCCGGCGCATCCCCTCGTTCATCCGCACGGAGACCCTGATGACCCCGCGTTCCGGGGTGAACTTGATGGCGTTGCCGATAAGGTTGTTCAGTACCTGGATCACGCGGTTGGGATCGAACACGAGCTCCGGCAGCCCCTCGGGCACATCCTTCTCCAGGGTCAGGGACTTGGCGCTCGCCCAGTTGTTCATGGTAGCCACCGCCTCCGATACCGCTTTGGCGATCTGCCCCGGCACGGGATTGATCTGCATCCTCCCGGCCTCAAGTTTCGCGAGGTCCAGCATATCGTTGATCAGCAGGGTCAGGCGCTTCAAGTTACGGTCAGCGATATCCAGGATCTGCTTCTGCTGGGGATCCACCGTACCCGCCCCGCCCATCATCTCCAGGGATTTCTGCACCGCCACCAGGGGAGTGCGCAGCTCATGCGAAACGCTGGCGACAAACCCCTCCTTAAGCCGCTCGATCTCCTTCTGCTTGGTGATATCGTTAAGGGTCGTGACCATACCCACGGTCTTGCCGGAAGGATCGGTGACCACCGCGCTGGAGGCGCGCACCACCTTCTTGGTCTCGTCCGAACTCACCAGCTCGATATCCTTCTCGCTCTCCTGCGCCTGGGGATCGAGGCTCTTGACGATGGTCAACAGATGCTCGTCCTTGACCACTTCGCGGATGGATTTTCCCACATCCGCCATACTGATCCCCAGAAGCTGCTCCGCGGACTGGTTGACCATCAGGATCTTGCCCTGAGGATCGACCACCACCATGCCGTCCGCCATGTTGCGCACGACATTCTCCACCCGCTCCTTTTCCAGGGAGACCTCCTGAAGCCTCTGCTCCACCTCCTGCACGCTGCCCGCCCCCTGCACCGAGAGCTGCTGCTCCATCAAAGACACTTTTTCCCGCAGGTCCTCGTTCTCCTTCGACAGGCGCTCGTACTCCTTCGGATCGATCCCGCCGGCAGAGCCTCTGGCCCGCGGTTTCTTCTCCATGGTCTCCTTGAGCTTCTCCACCAGGACATCCACGTCCTCGAGCGAACACCCGGCTTTCTCCAGGGCATCTTTAAGCCGCACCAGCGCCGCATCCTTCTCCTCGACATGCAGCAGGAGCTTCTTATACAGGTCGCGCAGCGGAGCGCCGACCTTCTTCTTCTCTTTAAGTTCCTGGGCGATCGCGGGCACAAGTTCCTGCTCCGCAGCCGCGCACTCCTCGGGAGTATGCACTTTTTTCGCGGAGAACTCCTTGATCTTGGCCTTGAGCATCTCCAGGACATCCGCCTCGACCGCGACCTGGCCCGGCGGCAATACTTCTCCCGCAGGACCGGTTCCCGTTCCTCCGTCCCCCGGGCCCAAACCCGGGCCTTCACCGGGACCTGCACCGGGACCTGCACCAGAGCCGTCACCGGGGCCCTCGCCGGGTCCCTTACCGGGTCCCTTGCCGGGACCCTTGCCCACCAGGCCTTCCTCGCCCTTCTTCACCTTCACATAGGAAAAAAGGTCCGCGCTCAAATGCGGTATCCCGAACTCCGCGAAAAGCGCGGCGATATCTCCCTTCGATCTCTGCGCGATCTGGTCGGCGTCGAGCAACAGCAGCTTGAGCAACCCCTCGATCTCGGACTCCGTCAGGCCTTCGTTGAAGGTCAGGCTCTCGATATTGAGCTTCTTGAAATACGGATACAGCGCCTCGCTGGACCAGGCGCCCTGGGAGGGGATGGTCTGGCTCTCCGCGAGTATCTTGCCGTCTGAAGAAAGGGTGAAATTGAACGCGTGTTTCTCCGCCAGGATGCGGGTAAGGATCGCGGTGATCTCCTTGACGGAGGCGGCTACCACCGGATGCTTGATGGGATACAGCGAGACTTTGCGCAAGGCGGTGACCAGATGTGTCACCAGCGCCGCATATTGTTCGCTACCAACGGGATCGGCCATAGGGTTGTATTATAATATATCAGAACTCTTCGCGCAACACGTCATCTTCACCCGGACGCAGGATCACCAGCAGCGCCGCATGAGGCACCACCACGTACTTCTTCCCTTCATACTCCACTTCCACCCCGGAATTACGCAGGAAGATGCAAAGATCACCCTCCTTCGCCTGCAAAGGGAAATACTGTTTTTGCGCCGAGGAGTTTTCCCAAGGCTCCACCTCGATCGCCGCAGGATCGGGAATGGGATAACCGGGACCGATCTTGATCACCCGGCCGCGCTGCACCTTCTCCTTTTCCCTGACCCCCTGAGGAAGGTAGAGCCCCGTATCGGTACGGTCCTGATGGTCATCGGGCTCGATCAACACCCTGTCCCCGACAATGATAAGTTCCTTTTTCATCCTTACTCTCCAAGATCCGCGCCGATATCCCCGGCCTGCGAATCCCCGGTATAAAGTTTCCCGCGCCTGATCCGCTGCCAGGCCGAAGCCCCCAGGATATCCTCGGGAGGCATCCGCAAAAGAGCCTCACTCGCGCGTAAAGCCTGCCGCTCCCGTAAGGGATCGAGCTGTACCCACTTCTTCTCCAATACGTGCTTCGTGATCGCTGCCGCCGCCAAGGCGTGCCCCAGCGGGCTCCAGTGCCGGTCGCAGCGATAGGAAAAGTACGGCACGGGCAAACCGATGCGCTCCTTGTACGCAAGGAATTCCTTTTCCAGGTCGACCGCCGGGATGCTATTGCGGACCAGGATGCCCTGCAGCCTCCTCCCCGGATACCCCGGATCGCTGAGGGGATGCGCCCCGGCATTGAACTTGCGGTACTCCCTCTCCGGGAGAAAAGAGATCGACGAAGGAACTGATACCACCACCAGCGTGCCGCCGTCGCTGCGCACCTCCCGGTCCAGGGAAACGAGCAACTGCTCCGTCACCGCCCAGGCCTCATCCCATTGCCGGCTGCCGCGGGGATCGAATACTTCCAGGTACCGGGATAACCCGGGATTCGATATCAGGCCAAGCCAGACGTTCTCCACTGCCGGCCGCACGATCTTGAATGCCACCCGGCAACTGCGGCATCCGGCGGACACCTTGCGCAGCGCACCGATGACCGGGGCGCGGGGAACAGCCGGCACAGGAAAATCCGGCCGGATCTCCAGAGTGCCGTCCTTAAGGAACCCGCAGGGCCGGCAGCTGCCGCCTCCGGAATAGATCCTCAGATCACAGTGGTTATCCAGCACATCGTTCTCAAAGTAAAAGAACAACAGCACCAGCGCAGGCTTCCAGGACTTGAGCACACGGCGGTAGACCAGCTGCTGCTGCAGCGTGCCGGTGCCGGCGATCGCGGTGTTGACCACCGGTACCTTCCACCAGCGCTCCAGGATCGAAGGGGCTAATGCCCTCTCCTCCACGAACGGCGCTCCCACGAACGAATCCCCCAGCACTCCGATACGAGGCTGGGGATCATCCGGCAAAGGCACCCTCCCGAAGAACCCCAGAGGATTGGAAACGGCGCCATCGATGCGCAGGCATCCTTCCCTGCGGAAAAACCCCTTCTGGGAAGGGCACCCCGTATTGCCCAGCTCGGGATCGAAACAACCGTCCTGCCAGGTCCCCCAGGGAACGAGATAGCGCTCGAACGCCGAAGGGAATATCCTGACCGCCGCCTCAGCCAGCGCCCAGACGCACACCGCCGCCGCCAGAACCCGCTTTACGTTCCTGCTCACCGCGGCAGGCCCCTGAACCAGGAAACGGTACGGGTGAGCCCTTCCTCCAGGCTGACCCCCGCGCGGAACCCGCAACAGTGCCACGCCTTGGAGACATCGGCGCACCGGCGCATCGCTCCTGCAGGCTTGGTCTCGTCCCACACCACGTGTCCGGAATACCCTGCGATCCTGGCGATCATCCCCACCAGGTCGCGGATGCGCACCTCCTGGCCGGTGCCGATATTGACCGGCTCAGGGGCATCATAATGCTCCGCCACCCGCAGCAATCCTTCTGCCGCGTCCTCCACGAACAGGAACTCCCGCGTCGTCTCTCCCGAACCCCAGGCGACGATCTCCTCACGGCGGGAATCGGACGCTTCCAGGCATTTGCGGATGGTCGAGGCAATGACATGGGCGCGGGACGCTGCCGCATAATCCCCGGGCCCGTAAATGTTCGCCAGCAGCGGCATGACCGCCTTGAAACCGTACTGGCTGCGATACGCCGCCGCCTGCACTGCCAGGACCTTTTTGGCCATGGCATACGGAGCCGCCACTTCATCCGGATACCCGCTCCAGAAATCCTCTTCCTTCAGGGGGATCGAAGCGTCTTTAGGGTATGACGACATGGTGCCGCAGATCACGAACTTTTTCACCCCGCGCTGCCGGCCCACCTCCATCAGCTGCGTGCCCATCATCAAATTCGAGTAATAATACTCTCCCGGCTGAAGACGGTTCTCCTCGATCGAGCCGACTTTCCCGGCCAGATGCAGCACGATATCCGGAGCCCCCGCCTCATACGCCCGCACCACCGCGTCCATATCCACGAGGTTATACGCTTCCACGGTCGGCACGAATATCTCCCGACAGCCCCGCGCGCGCAATTTTTCCACCACCACTTTGCCCAGGAAACCGTCCCCGCCCGTGACCATCACCCGGGCCTTCTCCCAGAATGCCATCTTAGTCCACGCTCCACCAGCGGCGGGGGAATTTTTTCGCCAGGATCCTGTCGCCTTCCCCTACGGGAGTCACTCCCTGCGCCCGCATATCCGCATCCATCATGATCTTGACCAGGTCGGGGAACACTATCTTGGGCTTCCATCCCAGCGCCTTGCGGGCTTTCGAAGCATCCGCGATCAGGGTCTCCGTTTCCGTGGGACGGAAATAACGCGGGTCGATCTCCACGTATTTCTTCCAGTTGAGGCCGACATATTTGAACGCCTCGGACACGAACTCCTTGACCGTGTGCGCTTCTCCGGTGCCGACCACGTAATCCCCCGGTTTCGGCAACGCCAGCATCTGCCACATCATCTCCACGTACTCCGGCGCATACCCCCAGTCCCGGCCGGCGTTGAGGTTGCCCAGATAAAGTTTTTTCTGCTTGCCCGCCACGATGCGCGCCACGCCCATGGTCACCTTGCGGGTGACGAAATTCTCTCCCCGGCGGGGGCTTTCATGGTTGAAGAGCACTCCGTTCGTGGCGTAGAGATCGTACCCGTCCCGGTAATTCACGACCATCCAAAAGGCGTATGCTTTGGCGCAGGCGTACGGGGAACGGGGCTTGAACGCCGTATGCTCGCTCTGCGGAGGCCTGGCCGCGCCGAACATCTCGGATGAGGAAGCCTGGTAAAGCCTGGCCTTGAGCCGGCTGCGCCGCATCGCTTCCAGGATACGCGTGATCCCGAGACCCGTCACGTTACTGGTGAACTCCGGCATATCGAAACTTACGCGCACGTGGCTCTGCGCGGCGAGATGATATATCTCCGAGGGTTTCACGTTATAGATAATGCCCGCGATCTGCTCGGAATCGCTGATATCTCCGTAATGCAGGAAAAGGTTGGGATTGCGTTTATGCAGGCCTTTGTACAGATGGTCCAGGCGGGGAGTATTAAAGGTACTGGCGCGGCGCACGATGCCATGCACTTCATAACCTTTGTTCAGAAGGAACTCGGCCAGATAGGAACCGTCCTGGCCGGTGATACCGGTGATCAGGGCCTTTTTCATGCTGCGCTCTCCTTATTGCCGCGGAAGATCCATTGGGAAGGACACCGTAACTCCTCTCATTATAAGCACAAGGGATCGATTATGCAAGAGCCTAGACGTGATTGCGCAGCATCAGCTCCTGAGGATGGGGATAAAGATACGCCTGCCGGGAAAGGTACTCGATCCGGTATTTGCGCACATAATGACATAACAACACCACCGGCACGATAAGCGGTACCAACTCCTTATGGTAGAGCCCAATGACCTCGAGCAGCTCCTGCTTCTCCTCTGCCGTGAGGTGCTCCTTGAAATACCCGGCGATATGCTCCAGCACGTTGGTGTTCTTCTTGGCCGTGGCGGGATTCTCCAGCGCCTGCATCATTCCGGACAGGTACCCGGATAACGCCTGCTGCCGGGGCATTTTCTTCGCCTGGGCCACCAGGCGGCCGAGCTCCTGCAGGGCTTTCGGGGAATGGGCCATCAGCGTAAGCTTATGCCGGGCGTGGAAATCCACCAGTCCCCCCAAGGAACCGTCCGTGCGCACATACTGTTTCCAGCGGAAATACACAAAGACCCGTTCGATGAAATTCTCCCTCAGCTTCGGGTCGCGCAGCCTGCCGTCATCCTCGGCGGGGATCAGAGGGAAACGCTCCGTAAAGGCCCGGGCAAAGATCCCGGAGCCCTTGCGGCTGACCGCCATGCCTGCCTCATTGTACACCCGGATATTCTTAAGGCCCGAGCTGGGGGAATCGCTCTTGAACACGAACCCGCAGAGGTCCTCCTTCTCCAGCGCATCGAGTTTTTCCCTGCTCCAGCGCAGCATCTGCGCGGTCTTGTCCACATGCGTGCGGCTGGTCATCAGCCGGGGAGACTCGACACTGCCTACCAGCCTGACCGCCTCCCGGGGAGTGGACATCCCGCACTCGACCTCGGGGCATACCGCCACCCATTGCACGAACGCGCCAAGAGTATCTTTCAGGTAATGATCGAGCTTATGGCTGCCGTCATAGCGCACCGGCTCCCCCAGCAAACACGCGCTGATCCCCATTTTTATCGCTTCGCGCATATCCCCCTCACGGCTTTTCCCCGATTGTACCGGCCTTAAGCTTCGGCAAGATCGCGTCCGTCAGTACGTCATACCCCGTCTTGTTGAAATGCTTCCAGTCCCGGGGGCCGTGCACCGCGGACTGCGTTGCCGCTTCCCGCAGAGCCGGACGGGTATCCACGAATACGCACCCCTGGCCTTCGGCGGCAGCCCGGACCAGGCCGGCCATCGATTCGCTGCGCTGCCTGACCTGCTCCGGAGTAAAATACCCCGGGTGCTGGTTCCTCTGTTCGACGCTCACCTGCGGAGAGACCACTTCGTATACCGAAAGCACGGAAGGCAGATACGCCACGACGATCCGGGTATCGGGCAGGCGCTCCCGGAGGAAACGCAGACACTGCTCGAACACGTACACTCCCAAAGAAACCTGCTCGTCGCTTAAATCCAACGCCGGGCCCTGCAAAAAAGAACGCAATGAGATACGCTCCTGCGCGATCGATACCTGGTTGTAACTGCCCGGATCCCCCAGGTCCAGATAACGGATCCTTCTATACATCGGCTGAGGGAATCCCATCCGCACCAGGAGCTCGCCTGCGAGATAATTCACATGCGTCAGCCCCACCTGCAGCGTTTTTTTCGTACCGAAAAAATTGTCGTGCCATGCAAAACTACGTCCTTTCCGGTAATACACGTGTTTCCGGAAGATCTCGGATTCCAGGAAACGCTGGAAATACTCCGGATCGCGCACGCGCTCCAGGTCATGCCCCGGAGCGAATTTCTGCGCAAGGAAGTAAAGATTGTTCTCCACATCATTGCCTTCATAAAAGAACACCAGCAACTCGGAAGGAGGCTCCAGCTTGTAAAACACGGAGCGGGAAAGCAGCTGCGGCTGAAGCAGGGCGAACATCACCGGCTCTACGCTGCCGGCTCCGGCCTTGGCGAACACCATCACCTCGCGGCCGCCCTTTGCGAAGATCCGCGCGCCGACCCCCAGCCCGCGGTTTTGCCACCACGGCATCCGCTCCCATTCATCGCCGAGCCCGATGGCAAAGGAATCCCCCAGCAGGCCAAGGTAGTGCCGGGGAAGAAGCCCCTGTTTGGTCCGCAGGGTAAGCGCGAACAACTGGTCCGGAAGTATGAACCTCCACAATCCTTTGGGCGCCCTGGCCAATCCCGAGGGAAGTATCACCAGGTCCAGGAGCAGCACGCACAGACAGAGGCTCAGGCACAACAGGAGCACCCCGATCACGTTCTCCTTCATCCGACCCAGGAAAGCCCTTACCCACCGCATGCGCACTCCATTTTTTTAAGCAGCATCGTCGCGTAACTTCCTCTGCCGAGAAAAAAAGACAAGATGAGCTTCTTCCTTCCGGGGTGCAGCTCGTCCTCTGCCGCGCTGCAGGCACACTCTCCGGGCCGCGCCAGCGCGTCCCGGAGGAAGGATGCGGCGTACGCCTGCCGCACCTTCATGCGGTTGAACACCGCCTTGCTCAATCCGAAACGGCGGCACACCTGCTCGTATACGCCTCCGGCCGCGGGATACAACGCCGGCATATTCGCGCCGATAGCCGGCAGCGCCAGTCCCTGCGCGGGGTGTGATTTTCCAACGGAAAACGCCAGGAACACATACTCCCCGGCCTTGCCCTGCACCCGGCAGGCATCCTTGGCGAACGCCGAGCCCTCCACCACTGCGCGCAGCATCTCGTTCCAGACAAACCCCTGATACGCCGAGAGGTGCCGCAAGAGCACCTCCCGGGGCAACGCCTTAAGCGCATCGAGAGCCTTCGGGCAACGCGCTTTAAGCGCGGATAACGCGGCGCGCTCATGCTCGGTGCGGCAGGTCGCCGTCACTGCCTGCCAGGCACCGTTGAAATGCCCCTTATACATCCTCTCCGCGGCCCACCCCGTTGCGGGATCGAAGGACCCGAAACGCTGATCGTCGAAATAGTTCTCGAATCCCGCCGCAGACGCCTCCTTGAACGCCGCGGCCAGCCGCGCCGCGCGCACATCCTCCAGACGGCGCAAGGTCACGGTAAACGCGTTGCCGATGATATGTGCCGGAGACATCATCTCCTCCGCATACCCGGAAAAACGCAGCGTATACCCGGAAGCCTCGATATCCGGGATTCTCTGCCCCCGCACCGACACGTACTGGGTCGTGCTGCCGTATTTGTCCTTGCGTCCCCCGTAGGACCACTTATCAAAAGGGATCTTCGAGCGCTCCGCCAGCACCTGGAGAAGTTCCACCGTGTTCCATCCGCGTTTCTGAAGGAGATAGACCGGGAACCTGCCTTTGCCCCGCAAGGCCAGGGACACCCTCTCCTCGACCGTAAAATCCTCCGCCAGGGTCTTGACTTTCAGCATAGGAACGGCAACTGCATCTTGACAGAAAACACGGATAAGAGTAGCATATTTTCAGGAGGTTATCATGACCACACACGCTCTGGTCGTTCTGGCGCCCGGGTTCGAGGAGATCGAAGCGGTCACGCCTATCGATGTGCTGCGCCGGGCAGGGGTCAGCGTCACCGTTGCCGGCCTCTCCTCGTTGCACGTCACCGGCTCGCACGGGATCATCCTTACCGCGGATATCCTGCTTTCCGATGTTTCCGCCGAGTATGACGCCCTGGTCCTTCCGGGCGGACAGCCCGGAGCGGACAACCTCGCCGCCTCAGCGGTGCTGAAAGAACGCATCCTGCGCATGCACTCCCGGGGAAAGACCATCGCCGCCATCTGCGCGGCGCCGGCGGTCGTGCTCTCCCCCCTCGGGATCCTCACCGGCAAGAAAGCCACCGGATTCCCGGGGATGGAGGACGAATTCGCTGCGGGGAT
>CAZAPM010000013.1:0-17385 GCA_964487475.1 uncultured Planctomycetales bacterium | reverse complement strand
ACTCCGGCGCAGATACGCGGCAGCACCGGCTTAAGCACGCCCGCAAGCAGGTAAAGACCGTTCAATCCCGCGGTGCACACCTGTCTCGCGCGCTCCGTATCCTTCTCCACCAGGTCCCACGGCGCGGTATCGTTGATATATTTGTTCACCTTATCCGCCAGCCCGGCGATATCCCGCATGGCCCGGTTATACTCCAGCGTCTCGTAATACTCCGCCAGCTGCGGCAACGCGGCACGGATCTCCTGCAGCAATCCCGCGGCTGCCGGATCGATCACCGAAATGCGGCTGCCCAGCTTCTTGTTGACGATCTTCCCCAGGCGGCTTCCGATATTGACCACCTTGCCCAGCACGTCCGAATTCACCCGGAACACGAAATCGCTGACGTTCAAGTCCAGGTCCTCTACCGCCGCTCCCAGCTTGGCGGCGTAGTAATAGCGCAGGAACTCCGGGTCCAGGCGGGAAAGGTACTCCGCGGCCTTGATGAAGGTGCCGCGGCTCTTGGACATCTTCTCTCCGTTGACGGTAAGGAACCCGTGCACGTTGACCTTGGTCGGGGTGGCGAACCCAGACGCCATCAGCATGGCCGGCCAGAATAGGGTATGGAAATAGAGAATATCCTTCCCGATGAAATGATGGATCTCATAGCCGCCGGGCTTCCAGATGGCGTCGAAATCCTTCCCCTGCCGGGCGCACCAGTGCTTGGTCGTGGCCATATACCCGACCGGCGCATCCAGCCAGACGTAAAAGTATTTATCCTGCGTGCCGGGTATGCGGAACCCGAAATACGGCGCGTCGCGGGAGATATCCCAGTCCTTGATCCCCTGCGTGAACCATTCCTGCAGCTTGTTTTCGATCTCCGGACGGACGTGGCCCGCGGAAACCCACTGCCTGAGCTGTTCCGTGAACGCCGAGAGCTTGAAATAGTGGTGCACGGAATTCCGGCGCACCGGTTTGGCCCCGCACACCGCGCAGACGGGATCGATCAGCTGCACCGGGTCATAGGTCGCGGAACAGGCCTCGCAGGCATCCCCGTACTGCTGCCGCGCCTTGCACGAAGGGCAGGTGCCCTTGATCATGCGGTCGGGAAGGAACATCCCGCAGTGCTCGCAGTAATACTGCTCGATCTCCTTTTCGTAGATCGCCCCCCGCTCCTTGGCCTGCGCATAGATGTACTCCGCCAGCACCCTGTTCTCCTCGCTGTTCGTGGTATAATAATTGTCGAAGCTGATATTGAACGCCGCGAAATCCCGGGTGTGCTCCTCGTGCATCCTGCGCACCAGCTCCTCGGGAGTGATCCCCTGCTGCCGGGCGCTGATCATCACCGGAGTGCCGTGGGTATCGTCCGCGCACATGTAATAGCATTCGTTGCCGCGCATGCGCTGGAACCGCACCCAGATGTCGGTCTGGATGTACTCCACCATATGCCCCAAATGGATGCTTCCGTTCGCATACGGAAGCGCACTGGTCACCAGGATCTTACGTACCGCGCTCATCGTGCCGCCTTCCTCTCGAATAGTAACCCGTACCACCCATCGCGTTCCAGCACCCGCACGCACCGCAGCTGCCGGCTCTTGAACCCGCGCCTCAAGCGCGCATAGTTATCCTTGTATATCCCTGAGATCGCCAGGTATCCTCCCGGAGCGACCAGACGGATCAGCGCCGGCCTGAAACGCAGCAAATCCTGCGTGATCAGGTTCGCGGCGACGAAATCAAAGGGCCGGGAGGTGCGGAACCGCTCGAAATCCATCCGCCGCACGTGGCGGGTATCGCATCCGTTGACCTGCAGATTGAGCCGGCACGTCTCCACCGCCTGCGCATCCACGTCGATCGCCCACACTTGCCTGGCCCCGAAACGGTTGGCGAGCACGGAAAGGATCCCCGATCCCGCGCCCACGTCCAGGAACCTGCCCAGCGCGCCGGAGCGCATCTTGAGAAGCTGCGCGGTCAGCCGGGTCGTCGCGTGCAGCCCGGTGCCGAAGGCCATGGTGGTATCGATGAACACCTCTCCGGAGCGCGGGGTATCCTTCGGGTCGCGTTTCCAGCGGGGGACGATGCGCACTCCGGGGAGGATATCGAACGGCTTGACGTAGCGCTTCCACTTCGTGCTCCACCCCGACGCGGAAAGGTCCTGCACCTTAACCGAGATCCCTGCCAGCCGCAGGCGGCGCACCCGCCGGGCGAACGCCTGCATCCGCGCCCGCGTGCCGAATACGGACACGGAGACCCGGCCTTTTTCGACCTGCTGCGCGATCGCGGATCCCGCGACCCCCAGATTCTGCAGCGCCGCGTTCAACAGCTCTCCCGCAGCAACCCGGGAGCCGGCAGCGCTCATCCTGCACTCAAACACGTTCCCTCCTCGCGCTCCCTACTGCCCCACCATCAGGGTGAGCTTCCTGGTCTCCTCGTCCACCATCACCAGGAAATGATTTCCGGGGGCCGGCACGTTTCCCTGCCAGAACACCATCCACTCCTTCTTTTCCCGGTTGAAGCGCACATCTGAAATATAATACTTCGAAAGGTCATATCCCTGCTGCGCGGAAAAATCCCGGGATAAAGTAAGCACGGTCTCGATCGCCAGCACGGGCACGGACTTAGACTCCTGCGCAAGAACGCAGGCACTTCCCGCAAAAACCCACATACACAACGCACACAAGAACACCCTTCCGGTCTGCATATTCTCCTCCCTGCGTCACTTGTACATATCCTACATTATAGGATAAACCCCTATGCCTGCAAGCTAAAATAAGGAACAACGGAAATTTTTTGTTGTCACGGCCGCGTATCTGTGGTACACCATAAAGGTATACAATAATCGCGGGGAAACCATGTTCGAATCATTCGTATATCATCCGGAAAAAGGACTGCAGACCAGCGTATCGGCCCAGGACGTCGCCCAGGCGATCAAGGACGAACGCAGCGTGCTTTGGATCGACATCTTCGACATCGAAGACTCCGATATCGACTTCCTCACTTCGGTCTTCAACCTCCACCCTCTTACCGTCGAAGACTTCATCATGCCCAACTCCCGGCCGAAGCTGGAGAAATTCAAGGATTACTTCTTCCTGGTGATGTTCTCCATCGAATCATTGAACGGCGGGGATAAACAGACGGTCAAGACCACCGAACTGGACTGCTGTCTGGGGAAGAACTGGCTGGTGACCTTCCACGAATGCCCGGTCAATTCCCTGAACGTATGCAAGGACCGCATCAAAAAACAGTCCCCCATGATCCAGCAGGGCGCGGACATGCTCCTTTACTCGATCCTCGACTCCTGCGTGGACAGGTACCTGCCGGTGATCAACGATTTCGACAACCTGGTGGACGCCATGACGGACGAGCTCTTCAAGGACCCCAACCAGGATACCTTAAAGAAGATCTACCTGCTCAAGAACCAGGTGCTTTACCTGCGCCGCACCATCGGGCCGCAGGCGGACGTGATCAGCCTCCTGGGCCGCAACGAGTTCGAATTCATCAATCCCGCCGTGGTCATCTATTTCCGCAACATCTACGACAACCTGGTACGGTTGAACGACGTGGTCGGCACCTCCCGGGACGTCATCACCGGCGCCATGGAAGCCTACGTATCCATCGTCTCCAACCGCCTGAACGAGATCATGAAGACCCTGACCGTGATCACGACGATCATGATGCCCCTGACCCTGATCGCCAGCATCTACGGAATGAACTTCAAACACATGCCGGAACTGGAAAGCCCCTGGGGTTACCCCATCGTGGTCGGAGTGATGCTCGTCATGACCACCTGGATGCTGATCTATTTCAAGCGCCGCAAGTGGCTTTAAGAGGACTTCCCCTGCGCCGGGTTCTGCAGTTTCCCCGTCTTTAGCTCCCAATACTTGCAGTAGGTATAGAACTGGTACATGCCGCTGTACAACGCCATAAAAAACCCGATGAACCCGTCCTTATACCCCTTCTTCCCCAGGTAAAACTTGAGGAACCGCGAGACCATCTTCTGGAACACGATCCCCAGGCTCATCTTTCGGCCGTCGCGGATCCATTTGCGCGCCTCGAAATCCGTGGCGCGGTTAAGCTTGGCGAACGCTGCCGAAAAATCCGCAAAGTTATAATGCAGGACGTCATTTTTTAAGGTCTGCGTCTTGCCCTCCATGAACGCTCTGGGATGGTACTCCGCCTCCTCCTCATAACGGAACTTATCCTTGCGGAAGATCTTAAGCTTGGCGTTAGGGTACCACTCCCCATGGCGAATCCAATACTTACCAAGAAAATTACGGTGCTTGACGTTATATCCGTTGAATTCCATGGGCTTGCGGAACAGCGCTATCAGCTCATCCCGCAGTTCCGGGGTGACGCGTTCATCCGCATCGATGCTCAACACATATTCACCGGAGGCTTTGGCATAGGCGTAATTACGTGCCCTGCCCTCCGCCTCCCACTTGTGCTGAAAAACCTTGTCGGTATATTCCCGCACGATCTCCAGAGTACGGTCCGTGCTGAAATCGTCCACCACCACGATCTCGCCTACCCACCCCTTCAGGGATTCCAGGCACTCCCGGATATTCCTCTCTTCGTTACGCACCATCACCACCGCCGACAACGGGATCTTCGCCACAGGATCATTTTTCACGGTTCATTCCCTCCTTAAACGCCGGGTCAGTCATGCTCCGGCGCACCGTGCAATTTTATCACAGATGCCACGGATGTTCTATTATATTTGACATTTTCTTGCGCAGTACTATGATATGGATATTGCCATGATCAAAATACGCTCGCTGCGGATCGATTACGAAGGCGTCACGGCGGTGCGGGACCTCGACCTGGAGGTCCTCCCCGGCCAGATCTACGGCCTGGTCGGCCCCAACGGCGCCGGTAAGACCTCCACCCTCAAAGCGATCGCCGGGATCATCGAACCGACCTACGGGGAGATATCCATCGGCGGGCACGATATGGAACTCCAGCCGCGGAAAGCCCTCGCACACCTGGGATTCATGCCGGATTTCCCCCCCGTATACGAACACCTGAAAGTATGGGAGTACCTTGAAGTCTTCGCCGCCGCGTACCTCATCCCCCAGGAACAACGCCGGGAGCGCTGCCGCGCCTGGATCGACGAGGTCAAACTCGGCGAGAAATGGGACGTCTTCGTCAGTACGCTTTCCCGGGGGATGCGCCAGCGCCTGGTCCTGGCCAAGACGCTGCTGCACGATCCCTCGGTCGTGCTGCTCGACGAACCGGCCAGCGGCCTCGATCCGATCGCCCGCCTGGAGATGCGCGGCATCCTGACCCGCATCGCCGCAAAAGGCAAGACCATCGTCATCTCCAGCCATATCTTAAGCGAGCTCAGCGATTTCTGCAACGCCATCGGGATCATGGAAAAGGGCCGGATGGTGGTTTCCGGGTCGATCGATGATATCCGCCGCAGCATGGGGATCAAGAACGAACTGGTCATCGTCTTCGCCGAGCTATCCTTGCCGCAGCAAAGCATCCTTTCGGAATATCTCGGCAGACACACCCTGGTCTCCAACGCCGCACTGCAGCCGGGAGCGGAGATGCATTGCTATTTTTCAGGCGGGGCGCATGACGCCGCCGCCCTTAACCGCGACCTGGTGCACCTTGGCCTCCCGGTATCCCAGATCACCCTCAAAAAAGCCACCATGGAAGACATTTTTTTCCAGATCGGCGCACGGGAGACCTCATGAGCACGCCCTCGCTCTTCGATAACGCGCTTTTCCTGCGTTTCTGGCGGGAACGCATGCGGCCGCACATCGTCGGAACTTCATTGACCGTGGTCTCCCTGATCATCGCCCTCATCTTCATCGGCAACTACATGGGCCGGGACGCCAATGTCTTTTACGATCACTCCAGCCAAACCTCGTATCCCATACCCTGGCTTAACAGCGTCCTCTTCCAGATCGCCATCCTCCAGGGGGTGCTGCTTTTCATCGGAGTTTTCAGCGCCGGCAAACTCGCGGGACTGGAAAAAAGCGGGGGTACCTTCGATTTTCACCGGGCCGCCCCCGAGACCGGCATCTCGCGGATCATCGGCATGCTGTTGGGTGCTCCGATCCTGGAATGGACCCTCTTTTTCTTCACCCTGCCCGTATCCTTTATCGTCATGGCCTTAAGCGGGATCGGCGTCTCCGCGTCGATTACCTGTATAGGCTTTTATGCATCTCTGACGCTCTGCGCCCTCTTCGGGTACGCCCTTACCGTGTTAGCGGCGTTAGGAAACAAAAACCGGCGCAACCAGGCAGGAACGATCTTCCTGCTCTTCTATTTTTTCTTCCATACGATCTTCCTTCTTTCTTTCCTGTATCACGCCACTCCCTTCCCCTCATACCAGGACCTCTACCATACGCTCATCGAACAGGGGATCGTGATCAAGGGATACCGCGGCTTCATGTTCATGGACCACCTGAACCTGTTCTGGGGATCGTCCCTGCCGACCCCGTTTTTCCATATCCTCGTACAAGTCCCCCTGCTGGGCCTCTTCTGCCTGGGGATCAAACGCCGCTTCGCGTTCGGGGAGGCGCCGGTATGGTCGAAAATGCAGAGTGCCGCCTTCGTCGGCTTGATATGTTTTTTCAGCGCGGGGAGCATGCATACGGTCAATTCAGGAGGAGATAGTTTCAACTCCATTATCTTCTGGTATGCCGCGCTGATCGTGCTGCTGATCACGGTACCTATGGCCACACCGTCGCAGCTGATGTTCATCAAGGGTCTGCACCGCGCCCGCCGGCTCAACGTCCCTTCGCTGCCGCTGCATGACGACCACAGCTCCAACTGGCTCTGG
The DNA here is from genome assembly GCA_964487475.1 of uncultured Planctomycetales bacterium. Lineage (GTDB taxonomy): Bacteria > Omnitrophota > Gorgyraeia > Gygaellales > Profunditerraquicolaceae > CAZAPM01. The sequence goes on along the minus strand of CAZAPM010000013.1, from coordinate 10,619 downwards.
ATCGCCGCGGTCTCCTGCCTGATCGCCTTCACCTATATATGCGCGGCGCTCTTTTACACCGGCGCATTCGGCATACCCCAGGCCTTGAGCATCGCCATCGGGCTCTGCTATATCATCTTTTTTTCATCCATACTGGAATACTTCAACCTCAGCCAATACCACCAGAAGAAGATACTGCTGGCCGCGGGCCTATTGATCCTCTGGGTGGCGTTTCCTATCTTCGGGTTCATACTGAAATCCGTGGCGGGAGTGACCGGAGATGCCTTGCTGCAGGTATTCATCGCGCCTTCACCGTTCGCCGGCTTCTGGCTGGTCGCCGAGGCGCTGACCTCGAACGATCCGACCCCTTCGGGGATCAAGGTATATCCCCTGCTTTTCCTGCTTGAGAACGCCCTGCTGGCGGCTACCGCGATCGCGCTGGCCTGCAGGGAAAAAGCCCGCCTGCGCGCCGCGGTCAGATCAGAACGCTGATCTGTCGCACCAGCGCTTCCATATCGAATGGCTTGCCCATATAATACGTGGCGCCAAGCACTTTCCCGATGATCTTATCCGTGTCCGTATCCTTGGCCGTGAGCATGATGATCGGAAGTGACGCGCCGCGCGCATCCTTGCGCACCTCCCGGCAGATCTCCTCCCCGGGCAGGCCCGGCAGCCTGAGGTCAAGCAGGATCAGGTCGGGAGCCTGGGTCCTGGCCTTATAGAACCCCTCGTAACCTTCCTGCGCGCTGAGCACCTCGTACCCCTCCATCTTCAGGCGCAGGCATAACGTATGGTTGATATCCTTGTCGTCCTCGATGACCAGTATCTTTTTCTTCTGTTCCATCCGCACCTCCCGCCGCACAACGCATCGTCATCCGCGACCGGCATCCTGTTCTTCCCTGTCGTTCTTCCTTTCCGTAAGCACCGTAAAGCTGAACGCGCTTCCCTTTCCCGGCTCCGACTCCACCCGGATCACTCCCCCCTGCGCCTCCACCAGGCTCTTGGTGATCGCCAAGCCCAGCCCCCACCCCTTTTCCTGCGCCACCCGGGCATCCGTCGAACGGAAGAATTTACTGAAGAGCTTCTCCTTATCCTGCGCCGAGATCCCGATACCGGTATCACTCACCGTCACCCTGGCCTGCGCCCCCTCATCCTCCACCCTGACGTCGATCCTTCCTCCCGGAGGGGTGAATTTCACGGCGTTGACGATCAGGTTGTCGATGATCCGGTGCGTATGTTCGGGGTCGATAGAGACCGTCTTTGCCGGCACGGAAGAAGAGACGCTTAACTGCAGCTGCTTCTCGTCGATCTGGGGCTGCAGTGACACGGCGGCGCTGCGCACCAGCGCCACGATATCCGTCCGCTCGTAGTTGATGGGGATCAGGTTCTCCTCGATCTTGGAAATATCCAGAAGGTCGCTTACCATCCTGGCCTGGCGGTCGACGTTGGAAAGGATGATCTGCAGCAGCTCGCGCTCTCCCTCTTCAACCTGCCGCCTGGCCGGCCCTCCGCGCAGCAGGATACTGGCCGCGTTCCTTATCGAGGTCAGCGGAGTGCGCAGCTCATGGGATACGATGGACACGAAGTCCGACTTCATCTCGTCCACGGTCAAGAGGTTGGCATGCGCCTGCTCGATCGCCTTAAGCAGGGTTTCCCTGCGCCGCAAGGTGATGAGGAAGACCACGGCCAGCAGGCAGACAAAGAAGGTGATCAGGATACCCAGCAGGCGGTAATGCAGGATGGGCGCGGCCTGGATGTTCTTGACCAGCACCACCACTCCCGCCACCCGGTTCTCCTTGTCCATCACGGGATAGCTTACGTAATATTTCCGCTCGTTATAGCGGGGCCCGAGTTCGAAGTAATAGCCGTTATCACCGCGCAAGGCGTCCCGGAAATAGGGTTTACGGGCCTGTGACTTGCTCATGTCGAATCCCGGCTCGCCCTGCGGCTGCGCCGAGAAAAGCAGCATGCCGTCCTTATCGAAGAACAAGGCTTCCTCCGCCCGGGAACGCTCCCGGTACAGGGCCAGGGTCCGGCGCACTTTTTCCGCCTCGGAAACGACCCCGCCGGAAACAGCCTGCCGGATCGAGGCGACCTTGCTTAAAGACGCCGTGATCCGGCTTAGCAGCGTGAGCTCCCGGATCAGCCTGTTCAGTGAGGTGTCCGTCCCCTGCTTGCTGCTCTTGATGATCTTAATACCCGCGTAATAATCGAAATAGTTGGTGAACACCCATCCCGCGGTCACCAACACGATGACCGTGACCGCCACCAGCCGTTTGGTCGGCACCAGGCGGATGAAATACTGTTTCGGCCGGAAGGTGATCCCGGGCATGGTGGTCGAATGCAACCAGGCGGCCATGGCCGCGCATAACGCGACCACCCCGCGCAGCAGCTGTACCGGGAGGCCGAGGGTCCGATAGAATGACTCGTTATTGATCAGCCGGGCAGGGAAAAAATCCGCTTTCGGGGTCACCAGTCCGGTCAAGACCGCATACAACGCCAGCATGGCACTCAAGAACACCAGAGAACTATTGTCCTTATGCTCCTTGCGGTAGAATTCATAGAGCATGCGGCTGGCGGCATAGGCGCCGGGAAAGCCCAGGGAATACCGCAGGAGGATGTTCCATCCGTTAATTCCGGAGGGATGTATCAGAGGCAATAAAAGAAGTATGGGCAGGTATGCCCAGTGCGCGATACGGATCCCCTTAAGCCGGAAGAGACCGACCCGGGCGAATTCCAGAAGGAATAAAAACGACACCCCGTGCAACACCAGGCTGGAGACGCTCAACAGCTGCGATCTCCCGTAGATGATCTGGCACATCTCCATCCACTCGGAGAACCCATGCGCGACGCCGAAGAGGCCCAGCCACTCCCAGGGGATCTTGCGGAACTTCCCCCGGCCGGTGCTGAAACAAATTATCCCGAATAGGAAAAAGGATAATCCGTAGAGGAAGTAGATATAATCGAACTGGCCTTCGAAAATACCGGTCATACCGCGAATCCCTGTTCCCGCAGCAGCGCAGGCACCTTCTTACGCTGGTCTCCCTGCACCTCGATCGTCTGGCCTTTGACCGCGCCTCCGGCGCCGAGCCGGCTCTTCAGCTGCCTGGCCAACTCCCGCAGCCCCTCCTCGCCCAAGGGAAGCCCGGAGATGACGGTCACTCCTTTTCCCTTTCGTCCGGAGGTCTCATAACGCACACGCACCTTCCCCCCCGTCGCCGGCGGCATGGGATCGGTAGAATATACAAGACGCACGTTGGGATCGTTCATCATTATTCTATTATACCATAATTCCTCTCTCTCAGATCCTGGTATCGACCAGCAGGAGTTCCGTGTCGCGCTGTGCGCGCAGGCGCAGCCGGTCTACGTCCTGCACCTGTGCCGCCGAATACTCCGGCAGGAGGTGTCCGTCCAGCTGGACTGGGCCGCCCTCCACCACATAAAGATAGACACCGCGGGCTCTTCCCAACGGATACTCCACGGCGTGGCCTTCATGCAGGGAACTGGAGAACACCTCCGCATCGGAGAAGATCTTGAGCGCAACGGGATCGGTATTCGACACCAGGGGGAAAAACACATCGCTCCTCTCCCCCTCCTCCACCCTGCGATACTCGACCGAAGGGTCCAGATTAAGCCGCTGCGGTATGAACCACATCTGTATGAACCGCATGGGGGAATCCCGGCGGTGGTTAATCTCGGAATGCCACATCCCTCTTCCCACGCTGGTATGCTGCACCCACCCTTTTTTCAGCACTGCGCCTTCACCGTGCTCATCCGCATGCTGGAACTCGCCGCCCGCACAATACGTCACCACTTCGATGTTCTGGTGCGGATGCAGAGGCCAGACCGCACCCGGGGAAAGGGTATCATCATTGAACACGCGCAGATTCCCGTAGCTCATGAACTTAGGGTCATAGTACGAATCAAAGGAATAATGCCACCTCCCCGAGAACGTACCATGTTCCACCTCTCCCCGGGCCTTGAAAATATCCTCGGGCTTCCGGATGACCATCATATCTCTTCCTCCCTCTCTGTATTTTGATGTCGGAACCCGGAAAAGGTTTCAACGCGGCGAGGCTGCGGCGCGACATACCGCTATACAACCGCCTTAAAATAGGATAGAATACTGCCTCCCTTGATACAGACCACATAACCGGAACGGCTCTCTTATGGCACTGATAAGTTTACAGGACATCTCTCTTGCGTTCGGCGGGCCCGCACTCTTCGACTGCCTTAACCTGCAGGTGGAGCCCGGGGAGCGCATCGCGCTGCTCGGACGCAACGGCGCAGGCAAGACTACCCTGATGAAAGTAATGACCGGCGAGCACCAGGTCGATTCCGGCACCGTCATCGTGCAGAAGGGGATCAAGGTCGCGCACCTGCCGCAGGAAGTACCGGTCGAGCTTACGGGCAGCGTGTTCGATATCGTGCTCTCCGGCCTCGGGGAGCGCGCCGGGCTCTTGAGCCTCCACCATGCGCTCACCCACCGCCTGGAAACCGAGCATACGCCGGAGCTGCTGCGGCAGCTCGACGCCCTCCAGGACGAGCTGACGCACACCGGCAGCTGGGACGTGCACAACCAGGTGGACGAAGTCATCGCCAAGATGAAGCTCGACCCGGACAGCGATTTTTCCGGTTTGTCCGGCGGGCAGAAGCGCCGCGCGCTTTTAGCCCGGGCCCTGGTGCTCAAACCCGAGGTGCTCCTTCTGGACGAGCCGACCAACCACCTCGATATCGACTCGATGCTCTGGCTGGAAGCCTTCCTCCTCAATTACCCCGGCACGGTGTTCTTCGTCACCCACGACCGGATGTTCATGACCCGCCTGGCCACCAGGATCATCGAGCTCGACCGAGGAAGGATCTACAGCTGGGCCTGCGATTACCCGACGTTCCTGGAGCGCAAGCAGGCGGCGCTCGATATCGAAGAGGCGCGCTGGAATCATTTCGACAAGAAACTGGCCGAGGAAGAGATCTGGATCCGCAAAGGGGTCAAAGCGCGCAGGTGCCGCAACGAAGGCCGGGTCAAGGCCCTGGAGCGGCTGCGCGAGGAAAAGAAGACCCAGCGCAAAGAGGAAGGCCTGGTGCGCATGCGCGCGCAAAAAGCGGATCCTTCCGGCCACCGGGTGATCAAGGTCGCACAGCTGGGCTTCGGATACGGCACGCGGCAGCTGGTCAAGGATTTCAACACCCAGATCATGCGCGGGGATAAGATCGGCGTGATCGGGCCCAACGGCAGCGGCAAGACCACCCTGCTTCGCCTGCTGCTGGGAAAGCTCTCCCCCCATACGGGCAAAGTCACCTTAGGCACCAACCTCCAGGTGGCATACTACGATCAGCTGCGGGAAGAGCTCGAAGAGGACAAGACCGTAGCGGAGAACGTCAACGGCGCCTCGGATACCATCATCATCAACGGCAAGCCCAGGCACATCATCGGCTACCTGCAGGACTTCCTCTTTACCCCCGACCGGGCGCGCACGCCGATCAAGGTCCTCTCCGGAGGAGAGCGCAACCGGCTGTTCCTGGCGCGGCTTTTCTCAAAACCTTCGAACGTGCTGGTGATGGACGAACCGACCAACGACCTGGATATCGAGACTTTGGAACTGCTGGAAGAGCTGCTGCTGGAATATCCCGGGACACTGCTCCTGGTCAGCCATGACCGGGCGTTCCTCAACAACGTCGTGACCTCGACCATGGTCCTGGAAGGCAACGGCGTGATCAACGAATACGCCGGAGGATATGATGACTGGCTCCTCCAACGGGCCGAGGCCGGAAAAGCGAAATCACCGCTGCCGGCAAAAGAAAAGCCGGCGAAAGAAACCCGCCGGCCCAAGAAACCCGTCTCCGCACGCAAACTCACCTATCACGAGCAGCGGGAACTCGACGCCTTCCCCGCCTTGATCGAAAAGCTGGAAACCGAACAGAACGGGCTTTACGCCCTTTTCGCGGACCTCGACTTCTATCAGAAGGATCCCGCAGAGATCGCCAAAGCCAAAGCCCGCTGCGAAGCCTTATCCCTCGAGCTGGAAAAAGCCTACGCCCGCTGGGAAGAACTGGAAGAGCTGTCGGGATAAGCCTCTTCGGGTCAAGAGGCGCTTCTCACCCGCCGCGCTTCATCATATCCGCCAGGATCACCGCCCCTGCCAGGAACGCATAGCTGTAGAGATTCATGACCACCGAGGTCTTGAAACATCCGTCCGCGCTCCTGCCGCGGGCAGATATTTTCGAACCAAGAAGTAAGAGCCCCCATTCGACCAGCACCGTGAACACATATCCCGGGACCATCCCGGCCAGTGTGCCGAACCTCATATCCCCGTACGCAAAGATATTCTTCCCGCTGCCGAAAGGTATGACGGATACGACGACACCGAGCACGGAAGTCGCGAGATTGATCAGGAATGCCGCCACGAAGGAAGAGATGAAGTTCAGCGCCAGCTGTCTGCCGATAAATACGGCTTCCACCGCCAGGATCAGCACGGCCAGCGCAACCGACCAGTAAAAAGGGACCGCGAAGCTGACGGCGAACTGGTTCGCGATCGCGGGAAGCACAAGGTTCGCGTGGGCGACGGCGGGACAGGCCGCTGCCAGAAGCACTACCACCCCGGGAATGAACGCCTTACGCATATGCGGGTCCTCCTTACCGGCGGGCAGCGCCCTTCCGGTGCCAGTTGTTATCGTGATCGAACACATACTCCTCGCTCATGGTCTTAAGGTCTATCTTCCACTCGCCGCGCTCTTTTCTTAAGACATACGGGGGGACCTTGCTGCTGGCAGGGGTAAAGCTCACCACCGCCCTGTTGGGGCCCTCCAGGCTCACCCGGAAGGTCAAGTCCCGCAGATCGGAATACTCACGCTGCATGGGACCGGGGGTAGGATGCACCATCATCCGGGACTGCTCGGTAAGCAGCTCGAGATACTCCCCCGCAACTCCGTCCTTGAGGGCGGCTTTATACGCTTCGAACACGCGTTCCGGACCCGTCTGCGCAAGCGCAAAGGTTTGCCACAGGAGCAACGACATGACCAACACCACTGACCTCATCTTGCCCTCCATCCGAATTTTGTATATAATGGTATTATAACGCAAATTCATCCGGGGACCATGCAGAAAATAGTATACCCATCGCTCATAAGACTGCCATGCCGCTGACCCCATTCCATATAGGGCCTGCCGCCACGATCGGACTGCCGCTGAAGCGGTTCATCCACCTTCCGGTTTTCATTCTCGTCAATTTTGCGGTCGATATCGAACCTCTGGTGGTCATGCTTTTCGGGCTGAAATACCCTCAGCACGGGCTTTGCCATACCTTCCTGATCGGTGCGCTGGCGGGAGTGGTGTTCGCTGCGGTATATGTTCTGGTGCGCAAAGAAACGCACGCGTGGAAAAAAATACTTGTTTCCGGGGTGCTGGGCGCGTGGCTCCACGTGCTGCTGGATGCGCCCCTCTATTCCGATATCAGGCCCTTCTATCCGCTGCAGGCCAACCCCCTCTACGGCCTTGCCAGCTATGAGGTGATGTACATGCTCTGCGCCCTGCTTTTTATCCCCGCGGGGGTGATGTTCGTGCGCAGCCGATCCTCTAAAAATGATGCGTGTAGGAGTTCTCGAACCTCTCCACGCCTTTCGAAATAGCCCCTTCGATATCCATTTCCAGGAAATCGCACACGGTCTGGATCTTAAGGAAGGAATTGATAAACGCGTCATTCTTGCAAACCAGCCCCAGGCGGCTGACCTGGTTTGCGCTCGAGATCCTCAGCTCCTCCTTAAACGCCGCAATAAGCGCATCGATCTTCGCCTTATCCCCCTTACACTGCCAGTACATGTTCAGATAGATCCGGCAGGCAGCCTCTTCGCTGTCCATCAAAGGGATCACCCCGTAATAATACTTCCAGTATTTCCTCAACACCATGTTATACCTCAGCAGGCTTAACATCGCGACATATTGCAGCGCCGCCTGCATGGAGGTTTTCCGTATGTGCAGCACGCCGTTTCGGCTGCCTTTATACACCGCGGTCACTTCGTCAAAGGAAAGGTAACGATCAATTTTATCCAGGAAGGGAAGCACGGGCCGGATCGCATCACAGATATCCTCCTGGTTCTTTCGCGGGCAGAAATGGCATTTCCGGAAATCGACGGCTTTTTTTATTTCGGGGGCGATCCGACCGGGGTCATTCCAGAAGAGCTCGCTATTTTTCTCGATGTTCTCCTTAGTCAGCTCCAGGCGGGTGTGATCGGGAAAGATGATATAGAGGCCTTCGTTTTCAAAATCCGCTAAGGTTATATCCGCCACTGCGCCTTCCTATTTATCCCCGGGTCTTTTGAATATCTTCTTGAACCAGGCGCAGCTCAATACGCAATATTTCATCCCCACGCCTTTGACCTTGGGACAGCCGGACCCGTCAAAAGTCGACGCCACTTCCCAGCATTTCCTTCCGTCATTCGGAAAGGCCGGACATTTATCCCGAGTTGCATCGACGCAATTATGGAACTCCCAGCAGTTCTGAGGGGTCATATTGTCTTCGCTCATGGCATAACCCTCCGAGTAGAGAACAAAAAAGCTCACCCTTCTCATAGGTGAGCTTCATTGCTCTGACCACTTGCGCCACTGCAACGCGACAAACATTATTACCTAGAAACTATAGCACATTATGCCGGAGGGGTCAACCCCGCAAAAACACTGGGTACGCTCAATCCTCAGGCAATCGCAAGTCGGGATAATCCTTGCGATACGCGTCGAGCACGGAGCAGGCGAAGAACTTCGAGAGTTCCCCCCCCCAATGATTCATACTCCCAAACCAGGTCCCGGATGGCGGCATCTGCGGGACCGTCTATCTTTACGACTTTCCCCTCCGCGGATAACTCGAGCTTTTTTACCTTCGCGGCGACCTTGACGGCCAGATCTCCGTATAGGTCCCTTTGCACCTCGACGATCCTGTTCAATAGTTCCAGATAAAGATGCTCGCTCTCGGGTGCCATAGCATTACCTGAACTTCCTGATGGCCAGGATCGCGGAGGCAATGAACAACGCGGAGCCGAGGGTAATGAGCGAGGACATGATAGGCATCAGCTGGCGCTCGGACAAAAGACCGGACTGGCCGGCCAGCTCAAAGCCCGCATGGACGGTCACGGAAAAGAAGATCCCTGCCACGAGCAGGGAGATCACCCGGCCGACAACCCCTCCAGGAGGCTCATACGCACCTTCTTGATCAGTCCCGAGCCTTCGCCGGTCTTCGCCAGCTGCTCCTCGGCCGGGGTCAACACCCCTTTCAGGCGCACCAATACCATATCACCGAGTATGAACGCCCTGCCTTCTTTGGGCCCCCGGCCAAAATACTCTTTCTCGAACTTGATGATCGAATCGGCGATCTGAGCCTCGATCTGGCCGGTCGTTTTATGCTCCACATCCCCTCCGAAAAGATATCAGGATTTTTTCCTTCGATATCGCCTCAACGCCAACATTCCGCCGCCAAAAAGGAAAAGGGCGGAACTGACCGGTTCAGGAGCAACCGCGGCCGTCCCGATCAACTGGTTTCCCCGATAAAAGCCGCCCGCGGCATTCTGATTGGTGACGGTCGCATAAAACGAATTGAGCGAATCGAAAAACTGGGGATCCGAGCCGGAGGCATGCGCATAGGCTTGCACAGAGAGCTCTTCCCCAAAAGCCGTTCCGTCCGTGTTGCCCGAGAAACTCACATCATAGGAAAAGTTATAAATCCCGTCATGATCGTCGTCTTCCCAGACCAGATTAAAAAAAGACGGGTCGCTTTCGATATTTTTCATGGTCGTTGCCCCGGTGCCAAGATTCTCCGTGGAAAACCATCCGTAAGGGGCCAAAGGCCCTTCCCCCTGCTGCACGGCAAAGTGGAAGTTATAGGCCGTCGAAACGGTACGCAGCGTATACCCCAGGCTGTAATTGGGACTGCCGGCGGTAAAACTGCCGTCCTGTTTCAACCTCATCGAGAAGCTGCTCCCCAGGGGCACCGCTGTCCCACACGAATCTGCACCGCACTGGAACCCGTCATCCCGGTAGGAGGATTCCGTATGAACCCTGTTGAGGGTATCATCAACACTGACACCGACTTTAGCCACCAGGCTGCCGTGGCTGTCGAACCCCACCGAAGACGTCGCGAAATTATTACCGTCGTATCCAACCGCACTGCTCCCCTGCCATGCGCTCTCAGGCATCTTCCAGGAGTGGTCATCGGACACATAGTTATTGGCGCCGTCTGCGTAATAGCTCCAACTCTGGTACCTGTCCTGAATACTGGCCAGCGCCGGTTGCCCGGACCCCGCCAAAAAAGTCGCGAGCGCGATCAGTACTATACATACCCTCTGGAACGAAAACCCGGAAGCGATGTGAGCACTTTTCATTTCCATTTTCCTTTTTCCTTGTCAGTAGATTGGCAACGATGAACGACAATACCTTATTATCGCAAAACGGCGACTACCTGTCAACGGGACACACCTGGAAACAATTGGACATCACCTTGACGATGCGGCACTTATAAAGCATTCCTCTGGCTCCAGTGGGGTAGCGTGTGTTAAATAAAAAACCCGCTGCGGCATATTCTCGCACAGCGGGCAAAAAAAAGCTCCCCCTCTAGGACTCGAACCTAGGACCTGGTGGTTACAAGTAACCCGGAATT
>CAZAPM010000012.1:0-78316 GCA_964487475.1 uncultured Planctomycetales bacterium | reverse complement strand
CGCGTCGGGCTGCAGATCCATACGCACGAGATCCTGAGTATCATCGGCCCGTCCAACAGCGGAAAGACCACGTTCCTGCGCACTCTCAACCGTCTGAACGAGCTTCATCCCGCGTGCCGTATGCAAGGCCGGGTGGAGTGGGCGGGAGCGGACCTCCTGCGCCGGGATGTGGAAGAGGTCCGCCGCAAGGTCGGCATGGTCTTTGCGCTCCCTGCGCCGCTACCCCTTTCCATATTCGAGAATGTCGCGTACGGGGTGCGCATGCAGGGGGAAAAGAACGTCCGCCGTATCTCCGAGGCCGTAGAGCGGGGGTTGACCCAGGCGTATCTCTGGGAGGAGGTCAAGGACCGCCTTGCCGCTTCCGCGTTCAAGCTCTCCGGAGGCCAGCAGCAGAGGCTTTGTATCGCCCGGACCCTGGCGGTGGAGCCCGACGTGATACTCTATGACGAGCCTTGTTCCGGCCTTGACCCTATTTCGACGGCCAAGGTGGAAGAGGCAATGGTGAAGCTTAAGTCGCGGTATACCCAGGTGCTGGTGACCAATAATGTCAAGCAGGCGGCGAGAGTGGGGGATAAGACCGCATTCTTCCTGATGGGGGAGATGGTGGAACTGGGCAGGACAGAGGGTATTTTTACCGCTCCGGGCGATCAGCGCACCGCGGATTACATTCAGGGCAAGTTCGGATAAACGCATATGGCAAAAGTCGATATCGCAGCGCTTAATCTTTGGTACGGCGGATTTCAGGCTTTGAAGGAGGTATCGGTCTCCATCGAGGAGAAACGGATCACCGCGATCATCGGGCCTTCGGGATGCGGGAAGTCGACCCTGCTGCGGGTGCTTAACCGCATGAACGACCTGGTGGAGGGGGTGCGCATGACGGGAGAGGTGCGTATCGACGGGGAGAATATCATCGCTCCCGGCACCGATCTGGTGGGGCTGCGCAAGAAGGTGGGGATGGTGTTTCAGCGCCCGAATCCGTTCCCCCTGTCGGTATACGAGAATATCGCGTTCGGCCTGAAGGTACACGGAGAAGCTTCCGGCCGCGATGCGGTGGGTGCGGCGGTAGAGGAAAGCCTGCGGTCGGTATTGCTTTGGGATGCGCTCAAGGACAGCCTGAATAAACCCGCGCTTTCCCTCTCGTTGGAACAGAAGCAGCGCCTGTGCATCGCGCGCCTGCTCGCGGTCAAGCCGCAGGTCCTGCTGATGGACGAACCGTGTTCGGCGCTGGACCCGCAGTCCACGCAGCGTATCGAAGAACTGATGCGCGAACTGATGAAGCACTATACCATTATTATCGTGACGCACAATATGCAGCAGGCGGCAAGGATTTCACAGGACACCGGATTCATGCTCTTGGGCGAGCTGGTCGAGTTCGGGAACACCGATCAGGTGTTCACCAGCCCCAAGGATAAACGCACGGAAGAATATATCACCGGAAGGTACGGATAGGAGGCAGGATATGGAAAGGCACTTTGACGAAGAACTGAAATGGCTGCAGCAGGAGATCCTGCGTATGGCGATGCTGACCCAGGAGGCGATCTTCAAGTCCGTGGAGGCGCTGAAGCACCGGGACGCCGCCAAGGCCAGGGAGGTGATCGAGGCGGATACCCTGATCGACGAGGCCGAGCTGGGGATCGACGAGCGTTGCATCGATCTGATCGCCCGGCATCAGCCCATGGCCGGGGACCTGCGTTTTCTGGCCACGGGAATGAAGGTGAACGCCGAGCTGGAGCGCATCGCAGATCTGGCGGTGGATATCGCGCAGCGGGTGCTGGAACTGGCGGATAAGCCTTTGCTCAAACCTTTGATCGATATCCCTAAACTTTCGGAAGTGGCCCAGTCCATGGTCAAGGAAGCCATCGATGCCTTCGTGAACAAGGATGTCGGGCTGGCGAAGAAAGTGGTGCTGGAGGACGCGCAGGCTGATGCGTTGCGCAATCTCATCCAGGACGAACTGATCAACGATTATATGGCGAAGGACGCTTCTACCGCGTCCCGTGCCGTGCCGCTGCTGCTTATCGCGCGGTATCTTGAGCGTATCTGCGACCATTCGACCAACATCGCGGAGGATGTGGTGTACATGGTTCAGGCGAAGGTCATCAAACACCATCCGGAAAAACTCTCTAACGGATTATAATGCGCCTATGGTATAATACGGCTAATGGCAAAATCGTATTATATCGGAATAGATATCGGCGGCACCAAGATCTCCGCGGGGCTGATTACCCCTAAGGGCAAGGTCAAGGAGCGCGTCAAGATACCCGCACCGAAAGATCCCACCTCATCCCGCATGGTGTATTGCCTCCTGCAGCTGGTCAACACCTTGCTTAAGGAAGCGAAAGTCCCGCGACGGCAGATCAAAGGTATAGGAGTCGGGGTCCCCGGGCTGGTGAACCACGCCACCGGCACCGTGCTCAACACTCCGAATCTCGGCCTGGTGCGTTCTCCGCTTGCGGCGCTTCTGCGAAACAGGCTTAAAATTCCGGTGAAGATCGGTAACGATGCCAACGTAGGCACCGTCGCCGAGCGGCTTTTCGGGGCTGCCAGGGGATGCCGTGAGGTTGTGGGTATCTTTTGCGGCACGGGAGTCGGCGGCGGCATCGTGACCTCCGGCACGCTCATGCTGGGCGCGCACGGCGCGGCAGCGGAGATCGGGCATATCCCCCTCGAGCGGGAAGGCCCGAAGTGTTCCTGCGGCAACAAGGGGTGCCTGGAAGCGTTCGCCGGAAGATGGGCCATCGAGCGGCGTATCCGCAAAGCCATGCAGGAGGGAAGGGCTTCGGCGATCGAGAAGATCTCCGGCCGGGGGCGCCCTATCAAGAGCAAGGCTTTAAAGCAGGCGTTGGAGAAGCATGACCCGCTGGTGACCGAGGTGATGCATGATGCCGCCCGCGCCATAGCCGCCGGATGCGTATCGTTACGGCATATTCTCGACCCGGAAGTGATCGTGCTCGGAGGAGGGGTGATGGAGGCGTGCGGCAAATATATGCTTCCCTGGATCTCGGCCGAGGTGGAAAAGGACCCCTTCTTCAACAGATTCGGAAAGTGCCGGATCGTGCTGGCCGAGCTCGAGGATGACGCCGTGATGTTAGGCGCGGCGGCGATGTGTTTTTAGCGGTTTCCTACCACAGAGTCCCTGAGGTACCGGGGGAATCTCTCCCGTTCCATTCTCTGCAATAGTCCCTTTGGATCGTATCTTACCCTGAAGCGGCGGACCTTTATCCTGCCGCGGCAAATTTCCAGTATGGCATATGAGGCAAGTGGTGTCGCCTCCGGAGGCCGGCCCACGCTGCCGGGGTTCACGAAGAGCACCCGGCGGCCCTGGCGCTTCACCGAGCGGCTGAACGCGTAGTGCGAGTGCCCGCTGATGAACACGTCAGCCTTGATCCGGGAGGCCAGTTCCTTAAGCCGCGCCACCGGGGTTTCCTCGTGCAGTCCCTCTTCATTGGAATCGACCGTGCCGTGGGTGATGAAGAAGGCCAGTCCCTGCCGTTTCAGGAGGCGGCGGGCAGGAAGCTTTGCCAGCGCCCGTTTTGCGCGGGAGGAAAGATGCGCGTGGGTCCAGGCAAAGGAAAAATATTTTGCCGGATGTTTTTCTTTCCGCCACCGGGATCGGTGCTTCGGGAAATCCAGTACCTTCAGGTCGTAGTTGCCGGAAACGGAGATGACCCCGGCCTTTTCAAGGAGGGAGACCGTTTCTTCGGGGTAAGGGCTGTATCCGGTCGAGTCCCCCGCGTTCCAGAGCTCTTGGCAGCCGTGGCGTGCGGCATGTCTCAGCACCGCTTCCAGCGCCGGGAGGTTGGCATGGATATCCGAGAGCAGCCCTATGCGCAGCCGCTCCGGGGCTATCTTTGCAGCGTTTTGAGCGCCGCGTTCAGTTTTTTCCATACGTTACGTTTCCGCTGGTCCTTCCAAAGCAAGGCAAAATCCCTGAGGGCTTTTTCCCGGTCGCGCAGGCATACCCGTATGACCTCCTGCAGCCCGGAAAGGTATACTGAGCGCGGAGGCTGCTTGCGCCGCAGCGCCAGGGAGGAATCGTGCCACACTTGAAGGTTCTGCACGTCCCCGAGTATGTCCTGCACCCGTTTCGCTTCCAGGACGAAGGGCGAGAACGCCCCTTTCGCGTTGGCTTCGAGATGTTCCAGGCTGTAGCGCAGGTGTTTGGCGGCGATACGCAGGGCATGCAGCTTTTTTGTATCCCGGCAGGTATCGATACGGCTGCCTGCTTTATCCCAGGACAGGAACTCTTTAAGCCTGCGGCGGGTCCTTTTGGCCAGGAGGGATACGGGATCATTTTTGGTGCGGGAAGCGCGTCCCACTGCGGATAAGGCCCGGTTGACCAGGTCAGCGTGCAGTACCTCGGTCACCGCCTCCGCGATCTCTTTTTGCAGGGCGTGCCGTTGTTCCCGGCGCACGGCGATGAGCATGCGTACGCCTTCCGGTTTTTCGGGAAGGGTGCGCAGGAAGATCAGCTGCGTATCCAGGTCGCGGGCGCGGCCCAGTATCCTGGTCAGGCGGCGCATCTGCTTCTGGAGCGTCCGGTATTTTTTCTTCGGGAAGAGACCTTTGAAGAGCCACAGGCAGGTGCGCATGCGGCGGGAAGCCACGCGCATCCGGTGCAGCCTTTCCGCATCTTTTGCCTCCAGGACCCCTTTTTTCTGTCCGGTGAGTTCCTTCAGGTGCGCGCAGAGCGCCCGGCGCGCGGCGAGGCGTAAGGAGGCGGCAGGGGAGGTCATGCGGTATAGAGCCGGATGAGGGTCTCCTGCGCGTTGTTGAGCTCTTCCGGGTCCTTCGGCTTGGAGTAGGTCTTGTCGGAGGAAAGGAGGCGGGCTTTGGCCGTATCCTTCCAGTAGATGTCCATCACCTGCCGTAGATGCTCTTTAAGGTCGTCCTTGTACACTTCGAAGAGCAGCTCGATGCGGCGGTCGAGGTTGCGGGTCATCCAGTCCGCGGAGGAGAGGAAGACCTGGGGGGAGCCGTTGTTGTTGAAAAGATAGATGCGGGAGTGTTCCAGGAACCGTCCCACGATGCTCCTGACCTTGATGTTCTCGCTTAAGTCCTTGACCCCGGGGATGAGGCAGCAGATCCCGCGCACCAGCAGCCGGATCTTGACCCCGGCGTTCGAGGCTTCGTAGAGCTTTTCGATCATCTGGACGTCTTCCAGGGAGTTCATCTTGGCGAAGACCAGGCCGTTCTTGTTCTTTTTGTGGTTTTCCATCTCCCGGTCGATGGCCTCGAAGAAGTACTGGCGCAGGTCGTGCGGGGAGGAGACGATGCGTTTCCAGCGGGAGGGCATGGAGTATCCGGTGATGACGTTGAACACGTCCGAGATATCCTTGGCGAAATCGTCGTTGGCGGTAAAGTACCCGAGGTCCGTGTAGACCCGGGAGGTGTTCTCGTTGTAATTGCCGGTGGAAAGGTGGACGTAGCGGCGGATGCGGCCTTCCTCCTTGCGCACCACCAGGGTCATCTTGGAGTGGATCTTCATCCCCGGCATCCCGTAGATGACGTGGCATCCGGCTTCCTCGAGCTCTCTGGCCCGCAGGATGTTCTTCTCTTCGTCGAACCGGGCCTTGATCTCCACCAGCACCGTGACCTGTTTCTTGTTCTTGGCCGCTTCTTTCAGGGCCTTGATGATGCGGGAATCCTCATCCGCCCGGTACAGGGTCATCTTGATCCCCAGCACGTCGGGGTCCCGGGCAGCCTGCTGCAGCAGGTCGACGGTCGGCTCGAAGGACTGGAAGGGCAGGTGCAGCAGGAAATCCCCTTCGTTTATCCGGGCGAATATGTTCTCGTAAGAGAGCTTTGCCGGGGTCATGCTCGGGTAACAGAGCGCGGGCTTGGCTGCCTGCGGGATGAGCTCGAAGAGGTAGGTCAGGTCGAAATCCCCTTTTTGGACGGTGGCCTCTTCCTGGGGGAAATCCAGGTCCAGGCAGAGGGTTTCCAGCATCTCCTTGGGAAAGGAGGGCTCGATCTCGAGCCGGGTGATCTTGGCTTTGGGCCTCTTTTTGACCTCGGTCTCGATGGCTTTGAGCAGGTCCGAAGTGAACTCCTCGTCCACCGAAAGCTCGCTGTCGCGCACCACCCGGAAAAGGAAGGCGCCGGCGACTTTGTACCCCTTGAAAAAATCTTCCAGATAGATGCGGATGATATCTTCCGCCAGGATGAAGGGGGTCTCCTCTTTTTCCGAGGGAAGCCGCAGCAGCCGGGGCATGTGCTTAGGCACGGGTATCACTGCCCGGTAGGCCTTTTCGTAGCGGGTGAGGCTTACCGCAAAGGCGATGGTCCGGGAGGGGAGCACCGGAAAGGGGTGCCCCTGGTCCACGGCCATGGGGGTGATGATGGGAAAAAGGCTGGTATCGAAATATTTATTGCAGAATTTCTTCTGCTCGGGAGTGAGCTCCTCGCTTTTGAGGAAGACGATCTTCTGTTTCTCCAGCTCTTTGCGGATCTTCGAGGAGTAGGTTTCCGAAAGGGTGGCCTCCAGTCCCACGATCCTTTCCTTGAGCGCGGAATAAAGCTCCTGGGGGTCGTACCCGAAGGCGTCGGGTTTATTGTATCCGGAATCGATCAGGCGCTTTAAGCCCGCCACCCGCACCATGAAGAACTCGTCGAGATTGTTGCAGAAGATCGCCAGGAACCGGCATCGCTCCAGCAGGGGGTTATCCTGGTCCAACGCCTCCTCCAGCACCCGGCCGTTAAAGGCCAGCCAGCTTAAGTCCCGGTGGATGTATTTTTCTTTCGGAGAGAGGGTTTTTTGGTCCATGGGGATCATGCTCCTTTAAGCACGAGGCTGATCTTACTGCCGGTGATCTCCTCGAAAAGCGCTTTTTTGTCCTGGAAATCATCCTGCTCCAGGATGCAGTTTCCCTGGGAGTAGGCGGTCAAGAGGATGCTCTGGTTTTGGTTGATCTTGACCTCGAGTTTGGTCACTTTCTGGGCGTGCGAATGGTCGAGGGAGTTGGCGATGCGCAGCAGGGCGCTTAACTTCTGCACCAGTATCT
Organism: uncultured Planctomycetales bacterium; assembly: GCA_964487475.1. Taxonomy (GTDB): domain Bacteria; phylum Omnitrophota; class Gorgyraeia; order Gygaellales; family Profunditerraquicolaceae; genus CAZAPM01. Next base: position 71,312 of record CAZAPM010000012.1, on the reverse strand, counting down.
GCTTATCCGTGGGAAGAGAGCCGTAGATGAGGTGCATCTCGGACGGAGGCGCTTTGCGGTGATACCGCGCGATGGCGGCGATGATCTTGATCTCCAGATCGGTCAGGCGGAAGAGGTTGAGGGAGCTGATGATGTATTCGCTGTGTTTGTGGTGCGCCCGGTTGTGGATGAACATCCCGATATCGTGCAGGTAGGATGCCAGCAAAAGGTAGAGCAGGGCGTCTTTTTTGAGGCCCAGGTGTTCCTTGAGTGAAGAGAAGAGGGTTTCGCTGATCCCCGCGACGTACTGGGAGTGGGCCAGGTCCATGTTGTATTTGCGGCATATGTTGCGGGCGACCGATATCAGCTGGTTGGTCTTGTTGTATTTTTTTGAGGTTTCCAGCTCCAGCAGGGTGTGCGCCAGCACTGCTTCCGCTAAAGAGGTCTCCAGGGTGTATATTTGCTGGTTGCGGGCCAGGGTGCAGAAGAGGTTGAGCATGACCGCATATCCGGTGATGGTCTCCGCCGCATCAAGAGGGATCCTGAAAGAGCGGGAGATCTCCTCCGGAGTGCGCCCGGCCAGGGTCTCCAGCAGTTTTTTCGTGTCCTCCAGGGTCAGGGTGAAAAGGTGCCCTTCGGTCTTCTTGGAGCCGATGATGTTGGGCAGGAAGGAGGAGTAATTCTCGTCGATAAGCATGATATCGTCGATGATGATGTTGGGAAGCATGCGCTGCACATAGGAGAATTCGTTGGCGAGGTACTCCTGGGTGGCCTGGAACACCTCTTCCAGGCTGCCGTTAAAGCGGGAGATGGTCTGTTTAAGGCGCAGCGTCCCTATCGGCAACCCTAGGTTCATCAAGGTAAAGCCCTGCTCCATCACCGAGATGTCCAGGCTCCCCGAGCCGAGCTCCGCGATGAGCAGGTTCTTTTCATGGATAGGGTAGGAATCCTTGAGCTTATGGGAAAGGTAGGCGTCGATATAATAGACGATGTCGCCTACGGTCAATATCTCGATCTCCAGGCCGGTCTTGCGCAGCACCGCATCCACGAATATGTCCCGGTTCCTGGCTTCGCGCACTGCCGTGGTGGCGAAGACCTTGACCTCGCTGATCTCGTAGTCCTTGAGCACTTTTTTGTACTTTTCCAGGATGGCTACGGTCTGGGTGATGGTCTCCTGGGATATCCGCTCCTTGAGGAAGGTGTCATGGGCGATAGGGGTGGTGTTCTTAAGGGATTCGATGAGCGCGATATCCTCCTTCGCGGTCTCTCCGATAAGCAGTTTGGTAGAGCGGGAACCGATATCAATGATTGCGGCACGCACGGCAATTTCCTTTCTACAGAGGAATAATCCCTTCAGGTTTCCTGGTGCGGAGGAATAAAGGGGGAGGTATTCTTTACCCATTAATTCTATTACATTTTCATCCCTGTGGCAAGGCAAATTACTCGGTTAAAAGAGGCCTATTGAATGGTTGATAAATCAAAAAAAATGGATATAATAAAAGAGCTATGCGAAAAAGCCCCTCTTTAGACGTACAACTGCTTTCGGGTGACGAAGCTCTTGCCCGGGGAGCGTTCGAGAACGGCATCAGGGTCGCGGCTTCCTATCCCGGAACACCGGCGACCGAGATCATGGAGTGCCTCGCCCGCTATCCCGAGGTAAACGCCCAGTGGTCGGCCAATGAAAAGGTCGCCTTTGAGGTAGCGTACGGCGCATCCGTTGCCGGAGCCAGGTCCCTTTTCAGCGCCAAGCATGTGGGGGTCAACGTGGCCATGGACCCGTTGATGACCTCGGCGTATGTGGGGGCCAACGCCGGGTTCATCATCGTTACCGCGGATGATCCCGGGATCCACTCCTCCCAGAACGAACAGGATAACCGGCTTTTTGCGAGGGTGGCGCACCTACCCTTGCTGGAGCCTTCCAGCCCGGCGGAGTCAAAAGCGTTCGTGGCATCCGCATATTCCCTCAGCGAAACGTACGATACTCCCGTGTTGATCCGCCTGACCACGCGTATCTCCCACACCAAGGAGAACGTGGCCGTAGGCGACCGCCTTCCGGCGCCGGAGAAGGCTTTCGAGATCAATATCCCGAAATATGTCATGGTGCCGCGGAATGCGTACCTGCGCCACATCGAGCTGGAGCGCCGGATGCTGAGGCTCAAGGCTTTTTCCGAGAAGACGCCCCTTAACCGCATGGAGCTTAACAGCCGCAAGATCGGTTTCATCACCGGCAGCGTCGCGTACCTTTATGCGAAGGAGATGTTCCCGGATGCGTCTTTCCTTAAATTAGGGATGAGCTATCCCTTCCCCGAGGCGAAGATCCGCGAGTTCTCTCGGAAGGTGAAGGAAGTGTTCGTGCTGGAGGAGCTGGAGCCATTTCTGGAGGAGGAGCTCTCCAGGCTGGGGATACCGCATAAGGCCAAGCACCCCAGTTACCGTATCGGCGAACTCCGGCCGGAGCTTATCCCTAACATCGTCAGGAAGAAGGAGAAGGAAGAGCTTCCTCCTACGAGCCGCAAACCCGTGATGTGCCCGGGATGCCCCCACCGCCCCGCGTTCTGGGCGTTAAAGAAGCTCAAAGCCGTGGTGACAGGGGATATCGGATGTTATACCTTAGGCGCCCTGCAGCCGTTGAGCAGTCTGCATACCTGTCTGTGCATGGGCACCGGGATCACCTTTTTCGAGGGGTTCGCAAAGGCCGGGGTGAAGGACGTGGTCGGCGTCATCGGGGATTCCACTTTTGTGCATTCCGGGATCACCGGATTGATCAACGCCGCATACAACCATACCAAGGGCCTTATCATCATCATGGATAACGCCACTACCGCCATGACCGGGAACCAGCCGCATCCCGGCACCGGGGTTACCATCAAGGGGATGCCTACCAAGACGCTTAACTTAGAGGAGGTCTGCCGGGTGGCGGGCGCCGATCATGTGGACGTGGCCAATCCTTTGCAGGCGAAGGAGTTCGAAGCGTTAGTGAAACTTAGGATGAGCGAGGATGCATTATCCGTGATCATTGCGCGTTTTCCCTGCCGGCTTCTGGAGCGAAGGCGCGATCCCATGCCGCGGTATAACCGGCAGGCATGCAAAAAGTGCGGCGTGTGCCTGCAGATCAGCTGTCCGGCGTTGACCGCGCTGCCGGATAAATACATCGAGATCAATCCGCAGATGTGCACGGGGTGCGCCTTGTGCGTATCGGCGTGTCCTTTTCAGGCGTTGGAAAAACCAAATGCGTAAACCAGTCAAAAGGAATAAGGGGAGCGTGTGTAACATTCTGTTCTGCGGCACCGGAGGCCAGGGGGTCCTGGCTGCGGCCGAGGTGTGCGGATGGGCAGCCCTGTATGCGGGTTACCACGTGAAGAAATCCGAGGTGCACGGCATGGCCCAGCGGGGAGGGTCGGTGGAATCCCATCTGCGGTTCGGGAAAGAGGTGTTCTCTCCGCTCATCCCCAAGGGGCAGGCGGATTTCCTGGTATCCTTCCATCCCGATGAGCAGGCCAGGATGAAGGAGTTCTTGCGTCCCGGCGGCAAGGACCTTTTGTATGCGCTGGCGCAGGCGGAACGGACGGTGGCGGATAAGCGCTTCGTCAATATCTTCCTCCTGGGAGTGCTTTCTTCGTCCCTGCCTCTCGGGGAGGCGCATTGGGGTAAGGCGATCGACACGGTCTTTTCCGGGAAGAAGCCGGAGGAGAACGTACGGGTGTTCCAACAGGGCAGGGCTTTAGGCATGAAGGAGTAGCCAATGAGGTATTTCCCTTTTGGGCTTAAGCTGGTGTTTGCGGCGCTGGTGCTTCCGGTGGTGTGTGCGTATACGCTGGTGTTGGGGACGGCGGTGTTGAAGAAACTTCCCGATGAGAAGAAGGCGCTGATCGTCGAGCTGCACAAGTTCCAGGTCCGCGGGATCGATACCGTCGATGAACTGGATTCCTTCCTGGAGGAAAAGCTCCGTTTTTTTCTGGGATCCCGCTGGCTGGCGGTGAGCATCGTCCAGCTGGCCCTGGCCTTCGGGCTGCTTTTCCGGCAGAGATGGGTGCGGGTGGGGATGATGGTGTACCTGGGAGTGCTCATCTCCCTGGAGATCTTCTGGCTGTTCGGTCAGCAGCCGGCCACGCGCCCCTTCGTGCTTTTTAAATTCCTTTCCATTCTGGTGGGAGTCATCACCATCTATTACCTGCAGCATCCCAAGACCCGGGACGAGTTCATTTAGGAGGCAGTATGATCTGGAACGAGAAGATGGAGTGCATGGCGGGCCGCAACATCAGGAACCTGCAATCCGAGCGGCTCCGTGAGGTGGTGCGCTATGTGTCCAGGCATAATCCGGTGTTCGCGAAAAAACTCGCGGCCTGGGGCATCTCCCCGAAGGATATCCGCACCATCGACGATATCGTCAAGCTCCCCTTTACCACCAAAGAGGACATGCGGGATAATTACCCCTTTTCCCTTTTTTCGCAGCCGCTCCCTAAGATCGCCGAGATCCATGTGTCCAGCGGCACCACCGGTAATCCCACCGTGGTCGGGTATACCCGGGAGGATGTCAAGCTCTGGGGGGAGGTCATGGCGCGTACCATCGCTTGCGCCGGAGGAGAGCCTGGGGATATGATCCAGATCGCGTACGGGTACGGGTTGTTCACCGGAGGGCTGGGGTTCCATTACGGCGCCCATACCCTGGGGTTGACGGTGCTTCCCATGTCCTCCGGCCAGACCAAGCGGCAATTGAAGCTCATGCATGATTTCAAGCCGCGCATCCTGGCGTGCACCCCCAGTTACTGTCTTTATATGGTCGAAGAGGCCAGGGAGATGGGGCTTAACCCCAAGGAATCGAGCTGGCAGGTGGGGATCTTCGGCGCCGAGCCTTGGAGCGAGCATATGCGGCGGGAGATCGAATCGCGCTGGAGCATGCTGGCCACCGACGTCTACGGCCTTTCCGAGATCATCGGCCCCGGGGTCGCCCAGGAGTGCCCGCATAAGAAAGGGCTGCACATCTGGTGGGATGTCTTCTACCCTGAGGTCATCGATTCCAAGACCGGGGCGCCGGTCAAAGAAGGGGAGCAGGGAGAGCTGGTCATCACCACGCTTACCAAGCGGGGGATACCGCTGTTGCGTTACCGCACCCGCGACGTGGTGAGCATCTCGTACGAGAAGTGCAAGTGCGGCCGTACCGCGCCGCGCATCAGCAAGATCTCCGGACGTACCGATGACATGATCATCGTGCGCGGCATCAACGTCTTCCCTTCCCAGATCGAACATGTGCTGCTGGGTATCGAGGGCACGCAGCCGCATTATCAGCTTATCGTCGACCGCAAGGGCGGGTACCTGGATGAGATCGAGATCCTGGTCGAGGTGGAGGAGAAGATATTCTCCGACGAGCTGAAAAAGCTTTCCGCCCTGGAGGAGCGTATCTGCAAAGAGATCGAGTCGGTCTTAGGTATCGGCGCCCGGGTGCGGCTGGTCGAGCCGCGCACGATCGAGCGCAGCGAAGGCAAGGCCAAGCGGGTAGTGGATAAAAGAACCTTATAAAGGACGGGCCTATGAAGATCAATCAGATTTCGGTGTTCCTGGAGAACCGTAAAGGTCGATTGCACGACGTGTGCGCCCTGCTGGGGGCGCAGAAGATCAATATCCGCGCTTTGACCGTCGCCGAAACGCAGGATTTCGGGGTGCTGCGGCTGGTGGTGGACAGGCCCCAGGAAGCGCTGACGCTCCTTAAGAGCAGCGGTTTCGTGGCCAGTTTTTCCGAGATCGTGGCCGTGGAGGTGGATGATAAGCCCGGCGGCCTGGCGTATATCCTCAAGACATTGGACGCGAAAAAGATCAACGTGGAGTATATGTACGGGTTCGTCGAAAAGCGTTCGGGCAAGGCGCTGATGGTCTTCCGTTTCGATGATCCGGACAAGGCGCTGGCGGCATTGGCCAAGGCTAAGGTCAAGATCGTCAGGAACGACCGTATCGCAGCGAAATAAGGGAGCATGAAAGAGCCGATCACCTATTTTGATAAAGCCGCGGAGACCATCTCCCGGCCGGATCTGGAAGCGTTGCAGCTTTCCCGGCTTAGGGGTTCCGTTGAGCTGGCGCTGCGCACTCCGCTGTATCAGCGACGGCTCAAGAAATGCGGGATCTCCTCCGGCGGGGACATCCGTTCCCTCGACGATATCCGCCGCATCCCTTTTACCACGAAAGACGACCTGCGGGAGGCCTATCCTAAGGGATTGCTGGCGGTGGACATGGACGAGGTGGTGCGCCTGCACACCTCTTCCGGCACCACCGGTATCCCTACCGTCATCTATCACACCAGGGCCGACCTGGAGAACTGGACGGAGCTGGTGGCCCGCTGCATCGTCGCTACCGGCGCCTCGAAGAAGGACGTGTTCCAGAACATGACCGGCTACGGGCTTTTTACCGGAGGCTTAGGCCTGCACTACGGCGCGGAGCGGGTGGGGATGACCGTGATCCCGGCTGCCAGCGGCAATACCCGCAGGCAGGTGCAGCTGATGAAGGATTTCCGCACTACCGTGATCCATGCCACCCCCAGTTATGCCCTGCACATCGTCTCCCAGCTTGCCGAGTGCGGGGTTACCCCTAAGGACCTGGCGCTCAAGAAAGCGTTCCTGGGCGCGGAGCCGTATTCGGAGAACGCCCGCCGCAAGATCGAGGAGCTCTTCGGGATCGACGCGTATAATTCCTACGGGTTAAGCGAGATGAACGGCCCCGGGGTGAGCTTCGAGTGCGTCTACAAGGACGCGATGCACACCTGGGAGGATGCCTTCTTCATGGAGGTCATCGACCCTGCGACGGGAGAGATGCGCCGGGAGGATGAGGAGGGGGAGCTGGTGTTCACGACCCTCTGCCGGCAGGCCACCCCGCTGCTCCGTTACCGCACCCGCGACTTGAGCCGCGTCCTGAAAGCGCCCTGCAAGTGCGGACGCACGCACCGGCGGATCTCGCGTATCACCGGCCGCAGCGACGATATGCTCATCATCAACGGGGTCAACGTGTTCCCCTCCCAGATCGAGGAAGTGATCATGCGCATCCCCGAGGTGGGGACCAATTATGTGGTCTGCCTGGACAAGGACGGGGCGCTGGACAAACTGACGGTCAAGGTGGAGATCTATTCCAAGCTTTTCAGAGGGGACGTGGCCGAACTGGACCGGTTGAAGCACCGGATCAAGGATGACCTGCGTACGTCCATCATCATCAATCCTCTGGTCGAATTGCACGAGCCCGGGAGCCTTCCGGTGTCCGAGGGTAAGGCCAAGCGGGTGGTGGACCTGCGTCCCAAACTTTAACTGCGAGGTGCGAGCATGGCAAAGGAAGTGAACGTATTTCTCGATAACCGACCCGGCCGGCTGCGCTCCGTCGCCGAGGTGTTGGCCGAGCATAAGATCAACGTGCGTACCATGACCCTGCAGGACCGCACCGAGTTCGGCCTGATGAAGATCATCGTGAACAAGCCCGTGGAAGCGCACCTGGCGCTCTCCGAAAAGGGGTTTGCCTGCGCGCTCAAGGATATCCTGGCCATCCTGATCGACGATAAGCCGGGAAGTTTCCTGAAGCTTGCGGACGCGCTCAACAAGCACTCCATCAACATCGTCGACGCGTACGGATTTGTGATCGAATCCAACAAGAACGCCGTCTTCTGCGTCGAAGTCAAGGACATCCCCGGTACGAAGGCGCTCCTGGCCCAGGAAGGTTTCACGCTCCTGGAAGAAGAGCTGTATGAATTTTAAGATCATCGATTGCCATACGCATGCCTGGCCGGAGAAGGTCGCGTCCCGCGCCAGGGAGAACCTGGAATCCCTTTTCAAGATCACCTTTGCGGCGGCCCCTACCCTGGATTCCCTGGCGGAGTCCATGCGGCGGCTGCACATCGAAGCCAGCGTCATCTGCGCGGTGGCCACCAAGCCGGAGCAGGTGCCTTCGATCAATGACTGGATGTTCGTGGTGCGAGGCGGGCAGTTCCGGGTCTTTTGCGCCATGCATCCGCGCTACCCGGAGTGGCGGAAGGAGCTTCTCCGCATCAAGGCCCAGGGCGACGGGATAAAGTTCCAGCCGGAGTTCCAGGATTTTTTCGTCGATGACGAGCAGATGTTCCCCATGTACGAGGAGATCATGCGGCTGGGCCTGCCGGTGCTCTTCCACTGCGGGGAGGAACTTTCCGGCACCATGCAGGTGCGTTCCAATCCCAAGAGGATACTGGCCGTGCACCGCAGGTTCCCTCAATTGAAGATCATCGCCGCCCATTTCGGCGGGTTCAAGCACTGGGAGGAGACGCGGGAGTTCCTGCTGGGGGAGGACGTGTACCTGGACACCTCGTATTTCTTCAATTTTCTGCCTGCGGCGCAGGTAAAGGAGCTTCTGGAGCATCATAAGCCCGACCGGCTGCTTTTCGGTTCTGATTTTCCCCTGGCGGATCCGGCCGCGGATATCGCGTTCCTGGAGAAGCTGGACATCTCCCGGGAACTCAAGGAAATGATCTTTTACGATAATGCGGCAGCGCTCTTGAAGATCGTGTAGTGTACGCGAACGCGGGAACAGGCGTTCTTTATTAATAGGTACGCGCATACAGGAGGAGAAGAGTGTTCTCAGCTATTCTACTTGCGGTATTCCTGTGCGGCATGGTGGGGATAGGGCTTTGGGGGATGAAGAAGACCACCAGCCTCAACGATTTTTTCCTGGGCGGCCGCAGCATCGGGCCGTGGATCTCGGCGTTCGCCTACGGCACCACGTATTTTTCCGCGGTCGTCTTTATCGGGTTCGCGGGCAAGATCGGTTGGGGGTTCGGCCTGCGGGGCCTGTGGATCGCCGCCGGCAACGCCCTTATCGGGTCTTTTCTGGCGTGGATGGTGCTGGGCGCGCGGACGCGGCGCATGACCAAGAACCTGGAGGTCATGACCATGCCGGAGTTCCTGCAGGAGCGGTACGGGGGAAGGTTCCTCAAGATGTTCGCGGCGACCGTCATCTTCATGTTCCTGCTGCCGTATTCCGCCTCGGTGTTCAAGGGCTTGAGCCATCTCTTCGAAGCCAATTTCAACATGCCGTATGACGTGGCGCTGCTGGTGATGGTGGGGATCACCGGGTTATATCTTATCCTGGGCGGGTATTTTGCCATCACCCTGACGGATTTCATCCAGGGATTGATCATGCTGGTGGGAAGCGTCATTATGGTCGGGGTCCTGGTCTCGAAAGCCGGCGGGGCATCTTCGCTCCTCCCGCAGATCATGGAGAGATACGCGCAGCACGTGCCTCTGGCCAAGCAGCCGGACAATTGGACGCTGGCGGCGCTCGTGTTCATGACCTCCTTCGGGGTGTGGGGCATGCCGCAGATGGTGCAGAAGTTCTATGCGGTCAGGGATGAGAAGGTGATCCCCAAGGCTGCGGTAGCGACGCTCATTTTCGCGACCGTGATCTCCGTGACCGCCTATCTGGTAGGCGCCATGGCGCACCTGTTCTTCGATCAGTTGCCCATGGTCAACGGCAAGCCGGCCTTCGACCGCATCATCCCGATGCTGTTGACCGCCCAGCTTCCGGAGTGGCTGATGGGGCTGATCCTGCTTCTGGTGCTTTCCGCTTCCATGTCGACGCTATCCTCGCTGATCCTGGTCTCGGCCTCGGCGGTGTCGATCGACCTTTACAAGGGGCACATCAATCCCAAAATCTCGGGAAAGGGCTCTCTGGCGATGATCCGTTTCATGAGCGGGATATTCGTGGTGCTTTCTTATTTCATCGCGCGCTACGAGATCAGTTTTATCGTGACTTTGATGTCCCTTTCCTGGGGAGTGGTGGCCGGGACGTTCATGGCGCCCTATGTGTACGGCCTGTTCTGGAAGCGCACCACGCTGCTCGGGGTGAAGGCGGGGATGGTGAGCGGGATCGTGACCGCCGCCGTGCTTTTCTTCTCCTGGGGGCAGGATAAAGCGCCTTTGGCCGCCTCATTGGCCATGCTGGTGCCGTTTCTGGTCGTGCCGCTGGTGAGCGCGGTGACCAAGCCGCCCTCTAAGGCGGTGCTGGAGAAAGCTTTTAAATAAAGGAGGATGGATATGAAGAAGTTAGCGGTTGCGTTGGCGGCAGTGTTGCTGTGCGCGTCAGGGGCATCGGCAGAGATCACTCCTACCGGCGGCGGTGCGGTGCGTATGCGCCACGAGTATTGGAAGAACTGGAAGGATATGGACAATGACCAGTCCGACGTGCGCAACTACTTCCGCGTGAAATCCTCGCTTTGGGGCCAGCTGGCATACGAGAAGAAAGCCAGTGTGTATGCGAAACTGACGAACGAGTTCAAGGCCTATACGTATTTCGGGGGTACGACCACGGACAAGAGCGCGGCAAAAAAAGGATACCATTTCGATATCAACGAGGTGGTCTTTGATAACCTGTATGCGGAAGTGAAGGATGTGCTGGACCGGCCGGTGGACATCCGGCTCGGCCGTCAGGACCTGTTGAACATGTACGGGGAGAACTTCCTGATCTGCGACGGAACTCCCGGCGACGGATCCCGCACCTTCTATTTCAACGCGGCGAAGGCGAGCTGGCGCGTCAACGAGGAGAATACGCTGGACGTCCTTTACATCAACAATCCGCGCGACGAAGAGATGCTGCCGGTGATCAACCGTACCCGGCTGGTCAACTACAGTAACCGCAACACCAACAAGGTCGTTCAGTCGCTTAATACCACCGATGAGGAAGCGGCGGTATTATATTGGAAGAATAAGGGGTTGATCGAGGACCTCGCGCTCGAAGCCTACTATATCTATAAGGTGGAAGCGGAGGAGGGCGGTACCGGTCTGCAGGCGCGTCAGGGGCAGATCAACACCATCGGGTCCTTCGCCAAATATGCCTGGGGCGCCTGGACGCTGCGCGGTCAGTTGGCCGGCCAGTTCGGGGATTACGGGGATGCCGACCGTCAGGGTGTGGGAGGATACGGGTTCGTGGATAAGGATTTTGCGGACCTCAAGGGAAAGCCGAAGGCTACCTTAGGGTACGTCTATCTTTCCGGAGACCGCAGGCGTACCGACAGGATGGAGGCGTTCAATCCGCTGTTCAACCGTTCCCCGTGGCTCTCGGAGCTGTATAACCTGAGCATGGCTTCGGAGACCGGGATCATCGGGTATTGGACCAACCTGCAGATGGCGCGTACCGGAGCGGCGGCGGCCCTCACCGAGAAACTGAAGGTATCCGGGTATTACAATTATCTGTGGGCCAATGAGCAGGTCGCGCCCAGCGCGGTCTTTTCGGGCAAGGGCAAGAACCGCGGGCACCTGCTGCAGTCGAAAGTGGAGTATGCGCTGACCAAGAACATCTCCACATATTTTCTGGCGGATTATCTGATCCCGGGGAATTTTTATCAGGACCAGGATCACGCGATCTTCCTGCGTACCGAATGCATGATCAAGTTCTAATATGAAAAAAGGGAAAAGGGCGGCCAATCTGCTGGGCAGTTTCCGCATCCGGGTGACCGTGGTGCTGGTGCTGGCGCTTTTGGCCATGGTGGGTTTGAGCAACCTGCTGATCTACCGTTTTTCCCTGCAGGCTCAGATGCTGCAGCTGCGCGAACGCCTGATGGCGATCGCGCAGACTGCGGCGGTTTCCGTGGATGTGGATGCGCTGGCGCAGGTTCCCCTGCAGCGTGCGGGAGTGGGTACTCCAGAATACAGGAAGGTGGCGGAGCAGCTTTTGAAGGTCAAGCGCGCCGCGCCTTCGATCAAATATGTGTATACATTAGGGCCGACCCGGACCAAGGGGCAGCTTCAGTTTATCGTGGATCCCGAACCATCGTCGGGGAAGGGCCGCCTGCGCAGTCCCAGTTCCTATCCCGGGGATCCGTACAATGCGTCGCGTTTCCCCGAGATGCTCAGGGGGTTTTCCGGGCCTGCGGCCGACCAGCAGATCATGGTGGATGAATGGGGAGCTACGCTTTCCGGGTATGCGCCTTTGCGGGATTCCTCCGGCAAGGTGGTGGCGATCCTGGGTGTGGATATGCTGGCGGATGACGTGAGGGTGCTGCAGCGGCAGGTGGGCCAGCGGATGCTCCTGGTGCTGATGATCGGCCTGGTGGGGGCGGTGGTGCTGGGGGTGGCGATCTCCTACCGGCTTACGAGCCGGCTCGAGAAGCTGGTGCAGGCTACCCGGCGTATCGCGGCGGACGATCTGGACGTGAAGGTGGATGTCAAAGGTCATGACGAGATCAGCGAACTTGCCGGCTCCTTCAATTACATGGCCTCAAGCCTTTCCCGTTCCCGCAAGCGGCTGCACGAGTATTTTTACCGGGCGGTGCAGTCCCTGGTGCGTATTTTGGAAGCCAAGGATGCGTACACCAAGGGGCATTCCGAGAGGGTGGCGGAATATTCGCGCCGGATCGGCATCCAGCTGGGATTCTCTCCGCAAAGGGTCGATCTGCTGGAGAAGGCCGCGGAACTGCACGATATCGGCAAGCTGGTGATCCATGAAAGCATTCTCAATAAACCGGGCAAGCTTTCGGATGAGGAGTGGAAGATCATACGCGAGCATCCCGTGATTGGGGAGGAAGTGCTCAAGCCCGTGCTGGTGGACGAGGCGTTGCTGGCGGTGGTGCGCGCCCATCATGAGCGTTACGACGGGAAAGGGTATCCCGACAGCATGCGGGGGGACCATATCGATATGTTCGCGCAGATCATCTCCGTGGCGGATGCGTTCGATGCCATGACCTCTCCGCGTTCTTACCGTCCGGCCATGAGCCGGGATGCGGCGGTGGTGGAGCTGAAAAAGAACGCCGGTACGCAATTCAATCCCGAAGTCGTCAAAGCCTTTCTCGCCATCCTCGAACCTTAGGGACGCCCCTAAAGGGGACGCCCTTGAGGGGGACACCCTTGGCGTGGTTCTAGAGGTGTCCCTTTTAGGGGCGTCCCTTGATTTTGTCGGTTGTTTCTGTTATAGTTACCTATATTTACTGAGAGACCTGTTCCTACTGTACGGGAGGCTGGCATGGATGAGATCCTGGAGATACTGGCAAAGCACGGCAGGGCAACGGCTGAAGATATCGCGAAAATGACCCGTTCCAAGCCCGAAGCTGTGAAGAGTGCCATCAAAAAATTGGAAAAAGAGGGGGTCATTCTCGGATATAAGGCGGTTATTAATTCCGAGATGGTCAAGCATAACGGTGCGGCGGTGCGGGCGCTGATCGAAGTCAATATCACCCCTCAGAAGGATCTTGGTTTTGATAAGGTCGCGGAGCGTATTTATGCGTTCTCCGAGGTTACCAGCTGCTATTTGATCTCGGGAACGTATGACCTCTTGCTGATTGTGGAGGGAAAGGACCTTCATACCGTGGCCAGGTTCGTTTCGGAGAAGCTTTCTCCGATGGAGAATGTGAAGGGCGTGGTGACCCATTTCCTCCTGAGGAAGTATAAGGAGGATGGGGTGATTTTGAAGCAAAAAGAGGATAATAAGAGAATACCGATCTCTTATTGAGTTGATTTGAGTGGTATCCGGCCCAAGAGGATGTGGCCGGTGCTTGGTTTTCTACCAAGGGGTGTCCCCTTTAGGGGCGTCCCCTTTAGGAGCGTCCCTGATGAAGTGTGCGGTGTGTGAGAAAGTACAGAAGATGCAGCCTTCCGGCATCCGGGTCTTCTTCGACCTGGTGCTGGGGATGAAGGACGTCATCTCCCTTGGCGTAGGCGAACCGGATTTCGTCACCCCCTGGCAGATCCGCGAGGCGGGGATATTCTCCCTCGAAAAGGGGTTCACGTCCTATACCTCCAACAAGGGCCTTTACAAGCTGCGCTTATCCATCGCCCGCGACCTGAAGCACCGCTTCGGCCTGGAGTATTCGCCGGACGAGGAGATGCTCATTACCGTGGGCGTGAGCGAAGGCGTGGACCTGGCGGCGCGTACCGTGGCCAGCCCCGGCGACAAATTCATCGTTCCCGTACCCAGCTATGTGTCATACTGCCCGGTGGTCGAACTGGCGGGAGGCACGGCAGTCCCCCTGGAGACCGAATCCACGGGCTTTAAGCTTACTCCCAAGGCGCTGGAAAAGGCGATCGACAAGAAGACCAAGGGGATCGTGCTGAATTATCCCTCCAACCCGACGGGTATGTCCTATACCGCGAAGGAGCTCAAGGAGCTTGCGAAGATCATCGTCACGCATGACCTGATCTGCCTTTCGGATGAGGTCTATGACGACCTGACCTATGATTTCACCCATACGCCCCTGGCGACGTTGCCGGGGATGAAGGAGCGCACCGTCTACCTTAACGGCTTCTCCAAAGGTTACGCCATGACCGGCTGGAGAGTGGGGTATGCCTGCGGTCCTAAGGATATCATCGCGGGCATGACCAAGATCCACCAGTACACCATCATGTGCGTTTCCATCACCAGCCAGATGGCGGCAGCGGAGGCGGTGACCTCATGCCGCAGCCAGGTGGAGGAGATGAAGCGCGAGTACCGCCGCCGGCGGGAGTTCGTGGCGAAGGAGCTCAACCGCATCGGCCTGACCTGCCATATGCCGCAGGGAGCGTTCTACGCGTTCCCTTCGATCAAAAGCTCGGGGCTTTCCTCCATGGAGTTCTCTCAGGGGCTGCTGAAGGAGCAGAAGGTGGCAGTGGTGCCGGGCACGGCGTTCGGCACCTGCGGAGAAGGGTACGTGCGCATCTCCTATGCGTCGAGCCTGGAGAATCTCAAGGAAGCACTGAGCCGCATGGAGTCGTTCCTTAACTCTTCGAAAAGGAAATAACGTATGCCTGCGCAGACCAAGCATTATCAGATCTACTTTAAGCAGATCGAGGCCCTTTCCAAGGTCGCCAACCTCATCACTTCGGGGTTGTACCTGGAGGAGCTGCTGCGGCTGGTGGTGCACATCACCGCCGAGATCATGAACTCCAACATCTGCTCCCTGATGCTGCTGGACCCGGAGCGCAAGGAGCTGGTGGTTAAATCCACGCAGTCGATCTCGGAGCGTTACAACAAGAAGCCCAATATCCCGCTCGGCGAGGGGATCGCCGGTCTGGTGGCGAAAGAGAACAAGGCTATCTGCGTGCCGGATGTGCGCAAGGATGCGCGTTATCTGAACCAGGATATCGCCGCGAAGGAAGGGCTGGTGTCTTTGGCCTGCGTGCCTCTGTCCGTCAAGGGCCGGGTGATCGGGGTGCTGAACTGTTATACTTCGAAGAAAAGGGAGTTCACCAAGCCCGAGCTGGGGATCCTGACCGCCGTGGCCAACCAGGCCGCGATCGCCATCGAGAACGCCGAGCTTTCCCTGCGCGCCCAAAGCGCCGAGGAAGCGCTGGAGACCCGCAAGCTCGTGGAACGCGCCAAGGACATACTCTCGCAGGATGCCAATGTCTCCTCCGCGGAGGCGTTCCGTCTCATCCAGAAGCAGAGCATGGATTCCCGCAAGACCATGCGCGAGGTGGCGGAAGCGGTGATCATGGCCCGCGAGATCAAGGGCAAGCGGCATTAAGCGCATTCATTCCTTGACAAACGGGAGAATTGCGCTATACTTGAAATAATTACAAAGTGGTAATGCGGCAATGACGACGTTCGCTCGAAATGCGCGAGCGTTTTTTTGTTAAAGGATAACGGCGTCCCTATTCTTGAAACGAGGATAAGGTACGCTTTTTTGCTTTAGGGGGAAACGTGTCCGAGTCGCACGCGGCAGGGGTTTTGCCGGAGTTACCCGATGTGTTCTCGCTGCTGGCCGATGCCTTTCCGCATCTGCCGGCGGCAGCAGTGTTGCGCCATTGGGAGTTCGTGGCGTTCGCGGGGATCGCCGCGGGCCTCTTAAGCGTCCTGGCCTTCGCGGCTTCCCGGGCGCCGTCCTTCATCCCGGGAAAACTGCAGAATGCCGCGGAATCCGTGGTGGAAGGGCTGGATTCCTTCGTCTGCGGGATCCTCGGCCCCCAGGGCCGGAGATTCACCCCTTTCATCGGCACCCTTTTCATCTATATATTCTCCATGAACCTGCTGGGTCTCCTGCCTTTCATGAAAGCGGCCACGGCCAGCCTCTCCGCGACCTTCGCGTTGTCCCTGTGCGTGTTCGCCTATGTGCAGTATATGGCTATCAGGACCCTGGGGATCAGGAAGTACGTCGATCACCTTGCGGGAAGCCCCCGCGGCGCCATGGCCTGGACGCTGATCCTGCCGGTGTTCATGCTGTCCCTGCATTTGCTCACCGAATTGCTCAAGCCGTTGTCCCTGGCGCTGCGTTTGCGCAGCAATATCTGGGGGGACGAGCTGCTGCTGGCGACCTTCGCGAACTTCGGCATCCTGGGGCTGCCGTTCACGGTCTTTGCGCTGGGCATGGGGCTGCTGGCGGCGCTGATCCAGGCGCTGGTGTTCAGTCTGTTGAGTACGGTGTATTTCGCGATATTCTTGAACGCTCAAGAATCGCATCATTAAAAGGAGGAATGAAATGGATTACAAGTTTGCATTGGCGATAAGTCTGCCTATCGGCTTAGGCATGGCCGCGCTCGGGTGCGGCTTAGGGCTGGGTATGGCCGTTTCCCGCGCCATGGAGGCGATGGGGAGGCAGCCGGAAGCGTCGAACAAGCTGCTGATCAACATGACCATCGGCTGCGCGTTCATCGAGTCGATCGCGATCTACGCGCTGGTGTTCAGTTTCATCCTGATGGGCAAGTTCTGAAGGAGCGGGTATGGAACTGCTGAAGCTTATAAGCGCCAGCGAAGTCTTCGCGCAGCTGGTCAGTTTTCTCATCCTTTTCTTCCTGCTGAAGGCGTTCGCCTGGAAGAGGCTGCTGGCGATGCTCGACGCCAGGCGGGAGCGTATCGCCGGAGAGTTCGCCGCGATCGAAACTTCCAAGCAGGAGATCTCCCGGCTTAAGGAAAGTTATCAGCAGCAGCTTTCCCAGGCGCAGGAGATGGCCCGCCGTACGGTCAACGAGGCGGTGGATGAAGGCAAGAAGGCCAGGGACGAGATCCGCCGGCAGGCGCATGTCGATGCCCAGCAGATCATCGAAAAGGCCCGCGAAGATATCAAATACGAGATGGGCCAGGCAAAGCGCGAGCTGAAAAAAGAGATCATCGATCTTTCCCTGCAGGCGGCGCAGCATCTGGTGCAGGAAAAGCTGACCGAATCCCAGGATAAAGCGCTGGTCAAAGAGTTCCTGGACAAGCTGGATACCGTGGAGAAGGAATGAAAAGCCCGATCATCGTGCGCCGGTACGCCGATGCCTATCTTTCGTACGTCCGTATGACCATCGGGAAGGCCCGGGGGCTGGAGGATCTGCATAATCTGCGCCACGTGCTGCAGAACAATCCGGAGTTCGGCCGTTTCCTGGTCAATCCGGAGTTCGGTTTCAAGGAGAAGTGCGGGGTCATCGACAAGGTGCTGCGCTACGGGTATTTCGCCTTCGAGACCAGGGATTTCGTCAAGCTGCTCATCGAAAAGAACCGCATCGAGTACCTGGAGGAGATCTGCGAATACGTGCGCGTGACCTTCGAGCACGAGGGCGCGACGGAGGCGCTGCTGAAGACCTCCTATCCGCTGGAAACGGAGACGATCCGGGAGCTTAAAGACGCCCTGGAACGCCGGCTGCACAAGAAGCTGAACTTATACATCGAGCTCGATCCCGATCTGCTGGGGGGAGTGCAGGTGCGCGTCGGTAATACGGTCATCGACGGTTCCGTGCAGCGGCGTCTGGCAGAATTGAAAGAGAAACTTATGACCGCAGAGGTGGAGTGATCCATGGAGATAAGGCCCGAAGAGGTTACCTCGATCATCAGGAAGGAACTGGAGAAGTACCGCACCCGCCTGCGCATGGAATCCGTCGGTAATGTCATCCAGGTGGGGGATGCCATCGCGCGCATTTACGGTCTCGACGACGTGATGATGGGCGAGCTCATCGAATTCCCCAACGACGTGATGGGGATGGTCCTGAACCTGGAAGAGGATTCCGTCGGCGCGGTCATCTTCGGGCCGGATAATCCCGACCGCAACATCAAGGAAGGGGATGTGGTCAAGCGCACCGGGAAGATCGCGCAGGTGCCGGTGGGCGAGGCGCTTTTAGGAAGGGTGGTCAACGCGCTCGGCAATCCTATCGACGGCAAGGGAGCCATCGCGACGAACAGGTCGCGGCCCCTGGAAGCCCCTTCCCCCAGCGTGGTGCAGCGCCAGCCCGTGACCGAGCCGCTGCAGACCGGGATCAAGGCCGTCGATTCCATGATCCCCATCGGCCGCGGCCAGCGCGAACTGGTGATCGGCGACCGCCAGACGGGTAAGACCGCTTTGGCGATGGACACCATCATCAATCAGAAGGGCAAGGGGGTATATTGCGTATATGTGGCCATCGGCCAGAAGATCTCGAGTGTGGTGGCGGTGGCGGAGACTTTGGAAAAGTACGGGGCGATGGAGTATACCACGATTGTGAGCGCCTCTTCCCGCGCGTCCGCATCCCTGCAGTACCTGGCGCCGTATGCCGGCTGTGCCATCGGGGAAGAGTTCATGTATTCCGGAAAGCATTGCCTGGTGATCTACGACGACCTTTCCCGGCATGCGCAGGCGTACCGACAGATCTCGCTTCTGCTGCGCCGTCCGCCGGGACGCGAGGCGTATCCGGGGGATATCTTCTATCTGCATTCGCGCCTGCTGGAGCGGGCGGCCAAGCTGCACGATTCCTTAGGGGGAGGCTCCCTGACCGCGCTTCCCATCATCGAGACCCAGGCCGGGGACATCACCAGTTATATCCCGACGAACGTGATCTCGATCACCGACGGGCAGATCTATCTCGAAAGCGACCTGTTCTATTCGGGGATCAGGCCGGCGGTGAATGTCGGCCTTTCCGTCTCCCGCGTCGGAGGCAAAGCCCAGGCTAAGGCTATGCGGCAGGTGTCCGGCAAACTGCGCATCGACCTGGCGCAGTACCGGGAGCTGGTCACCTTCGCGCAGTTCGGTTCAGAGATCGAGAAGACCACCCAGGCGCAGCTGACCCGGGGCGAGCGCATGGTAGAGCTTTTGAAGCAGGATCAGTTCAAACCCATGCCTATGGCCCGGCAGGTGATGCTCTTGTACGCGGGCACGCACGGCGCGCTGGATGAATTGCCGGTCTCCCGGGTGAGGGAGTTCGAGGAGAAGTTCCTGGCGTTCGCCGACGCGAAGTTTCCGGCGCTGGAGCGCTCCATCGAGAAGAAACAGGCGCTGGATGCGGAGGTGACCCGGGAACTGGACGAAGCTCTGCGGCAGTTCGGCGCGGAGTTTGCGGGAGACCGGGAGTGATGCCATGGCGGTGATGTCGCTGCGCCACATAAAATCCAGGATCAAGGGAGTGGAGAGCACGCGCAAACTTACCCGCGCCATGGAGATGGTCTCTTCCTCCAAGCTTAAGCGCACGCAGAAGATGCGGGAGGCGGCCCAGCGGTATTTTTCCAGTGCCCGGAGCATGCTGGCTGCGCTGGCGACCTGCGGCGAGGATATTTCGCACCCGCTTTTTTCCCCGGCGCCGTCGGGACGCCGCAAGGCGCTGCTGGTGGTGACCTCTGATGCGGGCCTTTGCGGGTCCTACACCGTATCCGTAGTGAGGGCAGCCGAGCAGTGGCTGGCAGCACATACTGCGGAGGAGACCGAGCTTATCGTGGTGGGCAAAAGGGGGTTCGCTTCCTTGAAAAGCCGCGGATACCGGGTAGCGCGGTCTTTTCTGGGGTTGAACGGACGCTATACTTCGGCGGTCGGCCAGTCGTTAAGCCGTGCGCTGGAGGAGCTTTTGACGCAGGGGCAAACCGGAGAAGTGCACGCGGTGTACGCCCGCTCCGAAAGCGGCGCCCGGGTTTCCGTCGTATGCGAGCGGATATTGCCTCTGGAGTGCGCGCCGGGCGCAGCGCAGGAGCATATCCCGGAATCTTCCTTGAGCGAAATACTGGAGGGGCTGCTGCCCTTGTATCTGGAGAGCCGGATCAGGATGCTGCTCCTTGAGGCGTTCTGCGCCGAGCATCAGTCCCGGGCTATGGCCATGGGCGAAGCGACCAAGAACGCGGTCGAGCTTCTGGAGAAGCTGATCCTGACCCGCAATAAGATCCGGCAGGCGAATATCACCCGGGAGATCATCGAGATCGTCTCTTCGGCTGAAGCATTGAAAGGATAGGGGTGTGCAATGGCGTATGGCGAGATCGTGCAGGTCATCGGGCCGAGCGTGGATGTGCGGTTCCCCGAACATGAGGTGCCTCAGCTGCTCAATGCGGTGAAGGTCGAGGATTTCCAGAGGAACATCAACGTGACCCTGGAGGTGGCGCAGATCATCGGGAACAATACGGTGCGCTGTATCGCGTTATCTTCGACGGACGGCCTCTCCCGCGGCATGAAGGCGAGGGATGCGGGAGTGCCGATCATGGTCCCGGTGGGGGAGCAGACCTTGGGCAGGATCTTCAACGTCCTGGGGGAGACCATCGACGGAAAGTCCGGGGTCGCCCATCCGGACGATACCTTCCAGATCCACCGGGATTCCCCCAATTTCCGGGAGCAGCTGCCGATATCGACCCTGCTGGAGACCGGCCTTAAAGTGATCGATCTTCTGGCGCCGTTCCCCCGGGGAGGCAAGATCGGGCTTTTCGGAGGGGCGGGGGTGGGCAAGACCGTGGTGGTGATGGAGCTCATCCGCAACATCGCCCAGGAGATGCAGGGGGTTTCGGTGTTCGCGGGTATCGGCGAGCGCACCCGGGAAGGCAACGAGCTCTGGCTTGAGCTTAACGCCTCCGGGGTGGCGGAGAAGACCGCGCTGGTCTTCGGCCAGATGAACGAGCCTCCCGGCGCCCGGCTGCGGGTCGGGTTGACCGCGCTGACCATGGCGGAGTATTTCCGGGATAAAGAACGCAAGGACGTGCTGCTTTTCGTGGATAATATCTACCGTTACGTGCAGGCCGGCTCCGAGGTCTCGACGCTTCTCGGCCGCATGCCTTCGGCCGTGGGGTATCAGCCTAACCTGGCCACCGAGCTCGCGCAGCTCGAGGAGCGGATCGCCTCCACCCGTAACGGCGCCATCACTTCCGTGCAGGCGGTGTATGTGCCGGCGGACGATTTGACCGATCCGGCGGTCGTGACCACCTTCGCCCATCTGGACGCCAAGATCGTGCTTTCCCGCCAGATCGCGGAACTGGGTATCTATCCGGCGGTCGATCCCCTGGATTCCTCCTCGAGGATCATGGACCCCAAACTGGTGGGGGAGGAGCACTTTACGGTCGCGCTGGCGGTGCAAAAAATCCTGCAGCGGTATAAGGATTTGCGTGATATCATATCCATACTGGGTCTGGACGAGCTCACCGATGAGGATAAGCTCATCGTGGCCCGGGCGCGCAAGATCCAGAAATTCTTCTCTCAGCCGTTCTTCGTGGCGGAGAATTTCACCGGATTGAAGGGCCGCTATGTCCGCCTTAAAGATACGATCCAGGGGTTCAAGCGAATCTTGAGCGGGGAGCTGGATGCGCTGCCGGAGCAGGCGTTTTTCATGGTCGGCGGCATCGAAGAGGCGATCGAGAAAGCCAAGGAGCTTGCCTGATGAAGGAGTTCGCCGTTTCCATCCTCGGCCCCCAGCGCATCCTTTTTGACGGAGGCGCGGTCTCCCTGAAGGTCCCCTGCGAGTCGGGGTACCTGGAGGTGCTGGCGGACCATGCGGCGCTGATGGCCAATGTCGTGCCGGGAACGCTCTCCCTGACCCTGCCGGATGCCGTTACCCGGTCGATACGCCTCACCGCGAAAGGTTTCATGCAGGTGCGGCACAACGCCGTGACTTTGCTTCTGCGAGAGGATCTCGATGAGCAGGCATAAGACCGCTTCTTCCCGTAACGCGCTGCGCCTGGCGCTGGCCCAGATCAATTGTACCGTCGGCGACCTGGAAGGCAACTGCGCGTTGATCGCGGAGTATGCCGCCAGGGCAGCGGAGGCGCAGGCGGACGCGGTGATCTTCCCCGAATTGACGGTGACCGGTTACCCTCCCGAAGACCTGTTGTGCAAGGATGCGTTCATTCGCGACAATCTCGCCGCGTTGAAAGCGCTGGCGCCCCGCATCAAGGGCACGTCTGCGCTGGTGGGATTCGTCGACCGCCGGGAGGGCAAGCTCTATAATGCCGCCGCGCTGATCGCGGAGGGCCGCATCCGCAGCGTGACGCATAAGATGCTCCTGCCTAATTACGGGGTATTCGACGAAAAAAGATATTTCACTCCGGCCTCGAAGGCGCAGACCCTCCGCGTGGGGGGAACGCTTCTGGGCGTGAACATCTGCGAGGATATCTGGTCCGGGGAAGGGCCGCTGCGCATGCAGGCGATGAAGGGGTGCCGGGTCATCCTGGCGCTTAACGCCTCCCCGTATCACCTGGGGAAGTTCGCGCAGAGACAGGAGATCATCCGGCGGCAGGCCAGGAAGCACAAGGTGACGGTTGCGTATGTGAACATGGTCGGCGGCCAGGACGAGCTGGTCTTCGACGGCCAGAGCATGGTGGTGGATGCGTCCGGCAAAGTGGTCGCGTTAGCCCGGGCGTTCGAAGAGGAGCTGCTGCTGGTGGACCTGGCAAACCCTGCGGGATCATCGCGCGCGCAGGAACTTGCGCCCGAGGCCGAAGCCTACGGGGCCCTGGTGCTGGGGCTGAAGGATTATGTGCGCAAGAACGGTTTCGAAAAAGTGGTGGTAGGCTTAAGCGGCGGGGTGGATTCCGCGCTGGTAGCGGCCCTGGCGGCTGATGCGTTAGGCCCGCAGCAGGTGACGGGGATCTTCATGCCTTCCCGGTATTCTTCGCAGGAATCGCGCCGGGATGCGCAGGAACTGGCCCGTAATCTCGGGATCGGATGGAAAGAGATCCCCATCGACCATATCTACAAGGTGTTCCTGCTGACCCTGGAGGCGCATTTTGCCGGCGCGGCCCGTAATATCGCCGAAGAAAACCTGCAGGCGCGTATCCGCGGCACCATGCTGATGGCCTTCTCCAACAAATTCAACTGGCTGGTCCTCACCACGGGGAATAAGTCCGAGATGAGCACCGGCTATGCCACGCTCTACGGGGACATGGCCGGCGGTTTTGCCGTGATCAAGGACGTGCCCAAGATGCTGGTGTATGACCTTTGCCTCTGGCGTAACAGCCAAAGTGCCGCAGGGCCTCTGATCCCGGAGAATGTATTGAAGAAGGCGCCGACCGCCGAGCTGCGGTACGGCCAGAAGGACAGCGATACGCTGCCGGAGTATCCCGTGCTCGACCCGATCCTCAAGGCGTATGTGGAGGAGGATAAGGATGTCGCGCAGGTGGCGGCCCGGGGTTTCGACCGGGAGGTGGTGCGGCGCGTGGCGCGGATGGTCGATGTCAGCGAGTATAAGCGGCGTCAGGCCCCGCCGGGAGTGAAGATCACGCCCAAGGCGTTCGGCCGCGACCGGCGCATGCCCATCACCAACCATTACGGCAAAGGCGCGAAAAAGGCTTGACATCCTCTCCAGGGATGCTATAATCTAGAGTGATTACAGGGTTGTAATCAGCGAAGACTATGAGGTCTTCCAAGGGCGAATGTAAGGTTTAGCCTGCGGAGGGCCTTTTTTGTTAAGTAAGGACTACGGCGTCCTTTTTCCCGCGCAGCGGGAGGAAGGGCGTTTTTTATTTGATTATGAAGAACACATTCGAAACTTTACTCAAGGACGTGTCGGTGACCCTCAGGAGGATCTCCTACCGGGCGGGGATGCAGGCGCGTTCGCCTGCGCTGCAGGCCGAGGACCTCTATCAGGAGGCGGTACTTTTCCTCTGGAACAGGTATATGCAGGGCGCCTGGGAGCACAAGACCAGGAGCTATATCCTGCAGGGGTGCTATTTTCATCTGAAGAATTTTCTGCGCACGCATATGGACAAAGCTTCCCTGACCAGCCTGGAAGCGTGTGTCGGAAGCGGCGATACGGAGTGCTCCCTGGAGGATATACTTTCCGAGAAGACCGTCCCCAGCGCATTCGATACGGTGAATGCGTCCCTGATCATCGAGGCGATCAATAATAACGGCCTTACGGACAGGGAGAAGCAGGTGTTCCGTTTAAGCCTTTCCGGACTGACCGTGCGGGAGATCGGAAGCCGTCTGGGGGTCTCCCACGTGCGGGTGGTGAAGCTGCGCAAGACCATGCAGGAGAAGTGCCGCACCCATTTGGATGCGGGGTGTTACCAGGGTTGTCCGTAATTTACTTGTAGTACTGTAGCAGGCAGCACGGCACACGGGGATGTGTGCAAAGAATACAAAGGCGTTCGCGATAGCAGCGGGCGCCCATTTTGTTTTAGGCAGAAAGACGCAGACGTCTTTGATCCTCAGAGAGAGGATGGAAGGCGTCTTTTTTGTTGACGGGGATATACAAAAGGAGGAAACAATGAGCACGTGGTTGCGTAAAGCAGTACCGGCAGGGCTTCTGCTCTTGCTGGGAGTGATGGCACTGGTGGTTCCGGCGTGGGCGCAGGATGTCGCGGCAGCGCCCGTGGCGGATACCGGGGATACGGCCTGGGTCCTGATCTCCTCGGCGTTGGTCATGATCATGACCCCGGGTCTGGCGTTCTTTTACGGAGGCATGGTGCGAAAGAAGAACATGTTAAGCGTCCTGATGCAGTGTTTTATCATCCTGTGCGTGATGAGCGTGTTCTGGGTGCTTTTCGGGTACAGCCTTTCCTTTAAGCCGGGAGACGGTTTCTGGGGAGGGTTGGGGTGGGCGGGTCTGAACGGTGTTGGCCTTGAGCCGTACGCCGATTACTCCGCGACTGTCCCGCATCAGGCGTTCATGATCTTCCAGGCGATGTTCGCGATCATCACGCCGGCGTTGATCATCGGCGCGTTCGCGGAGAGGATGAAATTTTCTTCGTTTTTGGTGTTCACCTTGCTCTGGGCGACCTTCGTGTACTCTCCGGTGTGCCACTGGGTATGGGCGGTCGGCGGATTCCTGCGTAAGATGGGCGCGCTGGATTTTGCCGGAGGGACCGTGGTGCATATCAATGCCGGTATCGCGGCGCTGGTGACGGCGATCGTGATCGGAAAGAGGAAGAATCTCGATAAGAACGTTCCCGCTCCGCATAACCTTCCCTTTGTGGCGCTGGGAACCGCGTTGTTGTGGTTCGGGTGGTTCGGCTTTAACGCCGGAAGCTCGCTTTCCGCGAACGGCCTGGCGGTCAATGCGTTCGTGGTGACCAATACCGCGGCCGCAGCGGCAGGCTTGAGCTGGGCGCTGATCGAATGGATCAAGAACGGCAAGCCTACGCTTTTCGGCGTGGTCTCGGGTGTGGTGGCCGGGTTGGTCGCGATCACTCCTGCGGCGGGATTTGTGAGTGTCGTCCCGGCGGTCATCATCGGGTTCGCGGTCAGCTTCCTCTGCTACTTTGCGGTAAGCTACCTCAAGCCCAAGTTCGGGTATGACGATGCTTTGGACGCTTTTGGCGTGCACTGCGTCGGCGGCATCTGGGGCGCGCTGGCGACCGGCCTCTTCGCTTCGAAAGCGGTGAACGCCGCGGGCGCGGACGGCCTTTTCTTCGGCAATCCGCAGCAGCTCCTGATCCAGGCGGCGGCAGTGGGGATCACCGCGGTGTACGCGGGCGTGGTCACCTTCGTGATCTATAAGGTGGTGGATCTGGTCCTGGGCGCGCGCGTGAGCGAGAAAGAGGAGCTCATGGGCCTGGATTTGACGCAGCACCACGAACGTTCATACACCCTGCTGGAATAATAAGGAGGATACTCATGAAACTTATCATCGCGATAATCCAGCCGTATAAGCTGGAAGAGGTAAAAGAGGAGCTGTACAAGTCGGAAGTCAACCTGATCACGGTCTCCGAGGTGCTGGGGCACGGCCGGCAGAAGGGAGTGACCGAAGTGTACCGCGGGGCCCGGGAATCCGGCAACCTGCTGCGCAAGGTCAGGCTCGAGATCGCGGTCAACGACAACTTCGTGGAGCCGACGGTCAAGGCGATCATCCGCGGCGCCAAGACCGGGGAGACCGGCGACGGGAAGATCTTCATCCTGGATCTAAAGGAGTGCGTGCGCATCCGTACCGAGGAGACCGGTAGCACGGCGATCGGCTAAGCAGGAGGGCTTAGCACCGGCCGATCCGATTAGGCCGGGTGCTATAAGCTGAAGTACTAATGCCGAGTGTAACCCTTGCTGGGTTACCAAACGCTCCTCCGATTTACTTGTACTAAAAGAACAATGGCGTTCATCCTCTCCGGACCATCCGGGGGGGATGAACGTTTTTTGTTGCAGCAAGCAACACACCCGGCAGACCCCCGCACATGCGGGGTACCCGTCAATCCGATTAAGACGGGGTGCTTTAAGCCGGGGTGTGTGCAGAAAGCAAGTAAGGGAGGCGGGAATGGAGAATATAGGTATAAGCGCGGGCGATACGGCGTTTGTATTGATGTCTGCAGCGATGGTCATGCTGATGACCCCGGGTCTGGCGTTCTTTTACGGGGGTATGGTGCGGCGCAAGAATATCCTCAACGTGCTGATGCAGTGTTTTGTGGCCATGTGCCTGGTCAGCGTCTGCTGGGTGGTGTTCGGTTACAGCCTGGCTTTTGCCCCCGGCGAGGGGTTCTGGGGAGGGTTTTCCTGGGTGGGGATGCGCGGCATCGGTTTGGAGCCTTACGCGGATTATGCGCCGGGTATCCCGCACCAGGCGTTCATCATGTTCCAGGCGATGTTCGCGGTGATCACCCCCGCATTGATCATCGGCGCGTTCGCGGAGCGGATGAAGTTCTCCGCGTTCCTGGTGTTCACGCTTTTGTGGGTGACGTTCGTCTACGCTCCGGTATGCCACTGGGTGTGGGGAATGGGCGGATGGCTGCGTAAGTTGGGAGTGCTGGATTTTGCCGGCGGGTTGGTGGTGCATACTACCGCGGGTATCGCGGCGCTGGTCACGACCGTGGTGATCGGCAAGAGGAAGAACATCGAACATAACGTTCCTTCTCCGCATAACCTTCCGCTGGTGGTGTTGGGCACCGGCCTGTTGTGGTTCGGGTGGTTCGGGTTCAATGCCGGAAGCGCCTTGGCTGCCAACGGCGTCGCGGCGAACGCGTTCATGACCACCAATACTGCGGCTGCCGCAGCCGGTTTGTCCTGGGCGCTTCTGGAGTGGATCAGAAACGGCAAGCCGACCATGTTCGGCACGGCCACGGGCTGTATCGCGGGCCTGGCTACGATCACTCCGGGCGCAGGGTTCGTGACGCCTTTTTCCGCCATCGTGATCGGGATCATCGCCAGCGTGCTTTGTTTTATCGCCGTGGCGCTGATCAAGCCAAAATTCGGATATGACGATTCCCTGGACGCCTTCGGCGTGCACGGTGTCGGCGGCGTACTGGGAACGCTTCTGACGGGGCTCTTTGCGACCAAGGCCGTGAATGCTGCCGGAGCGGACGGGTTGTTGTCAGGAAACCCCAAATTGCTGCTGGTGCAGCTTTTTGCCGTGGCGGTATGCGGCCTCTATACCATGGCGGTCACCTATATCCTTTACAAGCTGGTGGATGTGTTCATGAAGGTGCGCATCAGCGTCAAGGACGAGCTGATGGGGTTGGA
Source organism: uncultured Planctomycetales bacterium (assembly GCA_964487475.1). GTDB lineage: Bacteria > Omnitrophota > Gorgyraeia > Gygaellales > Profunditerraquicolaceae > CAZAPM01. Next base: position 43,861 of record CAZAPM010000012.1, on the reverse strand, counting down.
CCTGACCCAGCACCGGGAGCGGGCGTATACCCTGGTGGAATGATCCTGCATTTGCGAAAGGGGACACTATGAAGCTGATCATCGCGATAATCCAGCCGTACAAGCTGGAAGAGGTCAAAGAGGAGTTGTATAAGGCGGATGTGCATCTGATCACCGTCTCCGAGGTGCTGGGGCACGGCCGGCAGAAGGGAGTGACCGAAGTGTACCGCGGGGCCCGGGAATCCGGGAATCTGCTGCGCAAGGTCAGGCTCGAGATCGCGGTCAACGATAACTTCGTGGAGCCGACGGTCAAGGCGATCATCAAGGGCGCCAAGACCGGGGAGACCGGGGACGGGAAGATATTCATCCTGGACTTGAAGGAGTGCGTGCGTATCCGTACCGAAGAGCGGGGTTCGCAGGCTATTGGATAGTTTCACCTCGGCTTATCGGGATGCCGGGTGAAGTTCTTTCCGGGTTACCAATAAGTCTGCAGTTTTACTTGTACTTTATGTGGGTGGTCGATTTTTAGGCACTGAGGGGTGCGTGATTTAGCAGCGAACAGCGGCGTTCGAGGCAGAGCGGTTTTGCCTGCGGACGTCTTTTTTTTGTGTGCGCCGGTTCCGGGATGTGGTAAAATGGTCCAATTAGAGAAACCAGTCAAGGAGGAAGCAATGGGTATCCGTCATGAAGCGTTGTTCAAGATCAATAGTGTCGATCTGAAGAAAGTCGAGTCTCCCAAAAAGGTCTCTTCCTATTTCGGGGAGAACACCTTCAGCATGGAGACCATGCAAAAGCATATCTCCAAGGAGACCTTTGAAGCCTTTAAGATGTGGCTCAACGAAGGCAAGACCATCTCCCTGGAACAGGCGAACGAGATCGCCAATGCCATGAAGGAATGGGCGATGGCCAAGGGAGCCACTTTTTATACCCACTGGTTCCAGCCCATGACCGGCTTGACCGCCGAGAAGCACGACGGGTTCATCTCCATCACCGGCCCGGGCAAGGTCATCGAGAAGTTCTCCGGATCGAAGCTCATCCAGGGCGAGCCCGATGCCAGCTCTTTCCCTTCGGGCGGTATCCGCGCGACCTTCGAAGCCCGCGGGTATACGGCGTGGGACCCTTCCAGCCCCGCGTTCATCACCGAGGCCAAGCTGGGCAAGACCCTTTGTATCCCCACCATCTTCATCGCCTATCACGGCGAGGCGCTGGACCAGAAACTGCCTTTGCTGCGTTCCGACGAAGCGGTGAGCAAGGCGGCGTGCAATCTGCTCAGGATGTTCGGGCATGACGTGAAAAAGGTCATCTCTACCTGCGGCCCGGAACAGGAGTATTTCCTGATCGATAAGAACTATTACAACCTGCGCCAGGACCTGGTGATGGCCGGCCGCACCCTCGTGGGTGCTCCGTCCCCTAAGGGCCAGCAGATGGAAGACCAGTATTTCGGGTCCATCAAGGAGCGGGTGCTCAATTATATGTTCGAAGTGGCGGAAGAAGCGTATAAGCTGGGGATCCCGGTAGTGACCCGGCATAACGAAGTGGCGCCGCACCAGTATGAGTTCGCGCCGATCTTCGAGGAGTCGAACCTGGCCACCGACCATAACCAGATGCTCATGGAGATCATGAAGAAGGTGGCGTTGCGCCATAACCTGGTCTGCCTGCTGCACGAGAAGCCCTTTGCCGGGATCAACGGAAGCGGCAAGCACGTGAACTGGGCCATGGCGGACGATAAGGGCAATAACCTGCTTAATCCCGGGGAAACTCCCGCGGATAACCTGCAGTTCCTGGCAGTGCTGGCAGCGGTGCTGCGTGCCGTGCACCTGCATGCGGACCTGTTGCGCGCGGCCGTGGCGACCGCCGGCAACGAGCACCGCCTGGGCGCCAACGAAGCGCCTCCGGCGATCGTAAGCGTCTTCCTGGGCGATCAGCTGGTCAAGATCGTGGATGCCATCGAGAAGGGCGTGAAAGAGAAGATGTCCGGCCAGGAAGTGTATGACGTGGGCGTAGGCCGGCTGCCGAAATTCAATAAGGATACCACCGACCGCAACCGCACTTCGCCGTTTGCCTTTACCGGCAACAAGTTCGAGTTCCGCGCCGTGGGGTCCTCCCAGAACATCGCTACACCTCTGACCGTGATCAATACCATCATCGCGGAATCCCTGGATTACGTGGCCTCCGAGATCAAAAAAGAGGCGGCGAAGGGGGATTTCAACGCCGCGGTGCTCAAGGTGGTGGCCAGGCTCTACAAGGAGCACAAGGCGATCCGTTTCGAGGGCAATAACTATTCGGAAGAGTGGGTTAAAGAAGCCAAGAAACGGGGGCTGCCGAACGTCGCCTCCGCCGTGGAAGCGCTCGAGGCCCTGAAGAAGCCGGCGAACGTCGCGCTCTTCGAGAAATATAAGGTGTTCACCAAGGAGGAGGTGCTGGCGCGTTTCCATATCTGGGTGCATACGTACTGCCTCCTGCTCGAGATCGAGGCCAATACCCTGCACGAGATGGTCAACGCCAGCGTGGTTCCGGCCGGCCTGGAATACCAGAAGATGCTGGCGGATAACGTGGGCGCGATCGCCGCGCTCAAGAAATCGGCGGTCAAGGTGGATACCAAGGCCTTCGAGGACCTGAAGAACCACTTGAGCGAGGTGGTCTCCATGGTCTTCTACGTCCGCCGTAACGCCAAGGAGATGGTCAAGCTCCTGGAAAAGGCGGCCAAGATGGAAGGCGAGGAGCGGGCGATGCTCTATTTTGAGGAGCTCAAGCCTCTGATGGCGCACATCCGCAAGCACGTGGATGCGCTCGAGGCCGTGGTCTCCGACGAGCATTGGGATCTGCCGAAGTACCGGGAGATGCTTTTTATCAAGTAATCCGCGCGGTACCTCAAGCCGCGGGTAGTAACACTTAGGTGTTACCACCCGCGGCTTTTTTTTACTTGTATATATGGCGGGGTACAGTGCCGTACCGCGTGATTGGTTGCATGAACGCCGGCGTTCAAGGGGAGAGGCCTTTTCTTGGGCGCTTTTTTTTAACGGTGCGTTGCATAAAAATTAATCACGATGGTGACATTGCGGATCACGGAAGAGGACAGGCGGGTCAAAGAGATCATCGCGCAGGTGCTGGAGCGGCAGGGGTTCTGCATGCAGGAGGATGCCCGCCAGGAAGGCGTCGTGCATGTGATGAAGAAGCCCTCCGCTGACGCGGGCGGCAGCATTTCCCGATCCATCCGCGAGCTGGAAAATAACTTGTACGATGAAAAAAAGGGTGTATTATATAAATCTCTTTTAGAGATACTGGAAAAACCCATTATTGAGTCTGTGCTGGAGCGTACCGAGGGAAACCAGCTTAAAGCCGCTAAAATCCTTGGGTTAAACCGCAATACCATCCGCGCAAAAATCAAGAAGCTGGGGATCGATCCGGACTCATTCAAAGTGTAACCGAAGCACAGGTTCCGTATATGAACGCACGAGAGAGACTCTCACATTTCGGTCTGTATGACCCGCGTTTCGAGCATGACGCCTGCGGGGTAGGGTTCGTCTGCGATATCAAAGGCGCCAGGACCCATCATATCATCAGGCAGGGCCTGGAGATCCTGGTGCGGCTTTCCCATCGCGGCGCCACGGGCGCGGACCCCAAGACCGGGGACGGCGCCGGCATCCTCATCCAGATGCCGCATGCCTTCATGGCGAAAGCGGCGGAGGAGGCGAAGGTCGCGCTTCCCGCGCAGGGCGCCTATGCCAGCGGTCTGGTGTTCCTGCCGCAAAATGCGAAAGAGCGCCAGTTCTGCAAGGATGCGTTCGCCGCAGCGGTGAAAAAAGAGGGTCAGGAGCTCCTGGGATGGCGCAAGGTCCCGGTGGATGACAGCGATATCGGCGTCACCGCCAAGGAGACCGCTCCCGTGATCGAGCAGATCATCGTGGGCCGGGCGCACTCCCTGACGGATGTCCTGGCGTTCGAGCGGGCGCTGTACGTGATCCGTAAGACGGTGGAGAACGCCGTGCGCGGATCGAACCTTGCGCAGAAACAGTCTTTCTATATCACCAACCTTTCCAGCCGCACCTTCTCCTTCAAGGGTCTTCTGATGCCGGAGCAGGTGGAGAGCTTCTTCGTCGATCTGCAGGACCATACGCTGCAAAGCGCCCTGTGCCTGGTCCATTCCCGTTACAGTACCAACACCTTCCCGACCTGGGACCTGGCGCAGCCTTTCCGTTTCCTGGCGCATAACGGCGAGATCAACACGTTGCGCGGGAACATCAACTGGATGCGCGCCAGGGAGGGGCTGCTGAAAAGCCGGGAATTCGGCCGCGAGCTCAAGGATATCTATCCGGTCATCGTGCCCGGAGGCAGCGATTCCGCGGCCATCGACAACGCCCTGGAACTCCTGGTGCTCTCCGGCAGGTCTTTACCGCACGCCATGATGATGCTCATCCCCGGAGCCTGGCAGCAGCACTCGCAGATGGACCCGGGGCTGGTGGATTTTTACAAGTACCACGCCTGCCTGATGGAGCCCTGGGACGGCCCGGCGGCCATGGCCTTTACCGACGGCACCCGTATCGGCGCGCTGCTGGACCGCAACGGTTTGCGTCCGGCGCGCTATCTGGTGACCAAGGATGATTTCGTGGTCATGGCCTCCGAGATGGGGGTGCTGGATATCAAGCCCGCGGATATCGTCAGATCCGGACGGCTCGAGCCGGGCAAGATCTTTTACATCGATACCGAGGAAGGGCGCATCATCGAGGATGAGGAGGTCAAGCGCCAGATCTCCGGCCGCCAGCCGTACGGCCAGTGGATCTCGCAGCACATGGTCGAGTTGGATTCCGTGGCGCCGGGTAAGGCAGCCAAGGGGTATGGTCCCGAGGCGCTCGCGCAGCTTAAGGCGTTCGGGTACACCCGGGAAGACCTGCGCACGGTGATCAAACCCATGGCCGAGACCGGCCAGGAGCCGGTGGGCGCCATGGGCAGCGATACGCCTCACGCGGTGCTCTCCAAGGGGCCGCAGGTGCTGTACGGGTATTTCAAGCAGCTTTTCGCCCAGGTCACCAATCCGGCCATCGATCCCATCAGGGAAGAGCTGGTCATGAGCCTGGAGACATACCTCGGCCCCGATAAGAACACCCTGGAGGAGACCGCGGCGCACGCGCATAAGGTCCGGGTCAAACATCCCATCCTTTCCAACGCCGAGCTGGCCAAGCTTTCTTCCATACGCGAGGGCGGGTTCAGGACCAAGACCATCTCCGTGCTCTTCGATGCCGGGAAAAAAGAGGACTTTGCGTTGACCCTGGAGCGGATCCGCCGGGAAGCCGAGGCGGCGATCAGCGAAGGGTATACCTTCATCATCTTAAGCGACCGGGGGGTATCTCCGCAGAAGGCGGCGCTTCCGGCGCTCCTGGCGGCAGGGGCGGTGCATCATCACCTGGTCAAGAGGTCGCTGCGTTCCCAGATCAGCATCATCGTGGAAAGCGGCGAGCCGCGGGAAGTGCATCATTTCGCCCTGCTTTTCGGCTACGGCGTGGATTGCGTCAATCCTTACCTGGCGTACGAGGCTATCTCTTCCATGATCGAAGAGGGGGAGATCGAGCCTAAGCTCGCGGAAAAAGCGCAGTATCATTACATCAAGGCGGTGGAAAAGGGGATCCTGAAGGTGCTCTCGAAAATGGGGATCTCGACCTTGCAGAGTTACCGCGGCGCCCAGATCTTCGAGGCCCTTGGCCTGAATTCGGATGTGATAGAACAGTGTTTCCCCGGGACCGTTTCCCGTATCGGAGGCGCGGACTTAGGGGTGATCGCGCAGGAGACGCTCTTGCGGCATGCGCAGGCGTACGCGACGGTACAGCAGCCCCCGATGCTTTCCACCGGAGGGGTGTACCAATGGAAGAAGGACGGGGAGTTCCATCTCTGGAACCCGGAATCCATCGCCGCGCTGCAGGATGCCGCGTGGAGCGGGGACCAGAAGAAGTACCGTCAGTTCGCCGGACTGATCAACGACCAATCGGCGCAGCCGGCGACGTTGCGCAGTCTTTTGAAATTCAAATCCGGCACTCCGGTGTCTCTGGAGAAGGTCGAGCCGGTGTCTTCCATCGTGACCCGCTTTGTCACCGGAGCCATGAGTTTCGGCTCCATCAGCAAAGAGGCGCATGAGGCGCTGGCCGTCGCCATGAACCGGCTCAAGGGAAAGTCCAATACCGGGGAGGGCGGAGAGGATCCCATGCGTTTCCGGCCCCTGCCGAACGGGGATTCCCTGCGCAGCGCGGTCAAGCAGGTGGCTTCCGGCCGCTTCGGGGTGACCACCAATTATCTGGTCAACGGTGATGAGCTGCAGATCAAGATCGCCCAGGGCGCCAAGCCCGGAGAAGGCGGGCAGCTGCCCGGGCATAAAGTGAGCGTCACCATCGCCAAGACCCGGTATACCACTCCGGGAGTGACCCTGATCTCCCCGCCGCCGCACCACGATATCTATTCCATCGAGGACCTGGCGCAGCTGATATTCGACCTGAAGAACACCAATCCCGGCGCGCGCATCAGCGTCAAGCTGGTCTCCGAGATCGGCGTGGGGACGGTCGCGGCAGGCGTGGCCAAGGGCCACGCGGACATGATCCTCATCTCCGGCTTCGACGGCGGCACCGGGGCGTCCCCTTTGAGCTCGATCAAGCACGCCGGCCTTCCCTGGGAACTGGGGCTTTCCGAGACCCACCAGACGCTGGTCTTGAACGACCTGCGCAGCCGCGTGCGGCTGCAGACCGACGGCCAGATGCGCACCGGCCGCGACGTGGCTATCGCCGCCATGCTGGGGGCCGAGGAGTACGGGTTCTGTACCGCCGCGCTGATCACGCTCGGCTGCGTGATGCTGCGCCACTGTAATCTCAACAATTGTTCCGTGGGAGTGGCCACTCAGGACGAGATCCTGCGCAAGCGTTTCCGCGGCAAGCCGGAATACGTGGAGAACTACCTGCGTTTCGTGGCCGAAGAGCTGCGCGAGATCATGGCGAGCCTGGGTATCCTGACCCTGGAGGAGCTGGTCGGCCGCACCGACCTGCTGGAGGCGAATACCGGGATCATCCCCTGGAAGGCGAAGGCCATCGATTTCTCCCGGCTGCTGTATAAGCCGGAGGTGCCCGCGTCCGTCAAGACCCGCTGCACCATTTCCCAGGACCACGGTATCGATAAGGTGCTCGACCGTACCCTGATCGAGAAGGCGTCCGCCGCGTTGCAGGCGCAGACCCCGGTGAAGATCGAGCTGCCGATCCGAAATTATAACCGTACCACGGGCGCGATGCTTTCCGGCCAGGTGTGCCGGAATTTCGGGGAGGACGGCCTGGCGGAGGATACCATCACCTGCAAATTCCTCGGGGTGGCCGGGCAGAGCTTCGGGGCCTGGCTGGCAAAGGGTGTTACCTTCGAGCTGGAGGGCATGGCCAACGACTACGTCGGAAAAGGCATCTCCGGCGGAAAGATCATCATCTATCCCGACAAAAAAGCCCGCTTCGATTCCTCGCAGAACATCATCATCGGCAATACCACGTTCTACGGCGCCATCACCGGGGAGGCGTATATCCGGGGCATGGCCGGGGAACGGTTCTGTATCCGCAACTCCGGCCTTTACGGGGTAGTGGAAGGCGTGGGGGACCACGGCTGCGAATATATGACCGGAGGACGCCTGGTGATCCTGGGAGAGACCGGCAGGAACTTCGGCGCCGGGATGTCCGGAGGGATCGCCTATGTCTACGACCCGCAGAGAAAATTCAAATCCCGCTGCAACCTGGAGATGATCGAGCTGCAGGAGCCGGACGGGGAGGATGAGGCGGTGATGCACGACCTTATCCGCAGCCATTTCAAATATACGGCAAGCGCGGCAGCGGAAAAGCTTCTCGCGCATTTCAATCATGAACTCAACCATTTCGTCAAGGTCATGCCGCTGGAGTACAAGCGGATCCTGGAAGCCAAGAAGCAGGAGGAGAAGATGGGCCTGGCGGAGAACCTGGAATAAGCTATGGGCGACGTGAAAGGTTTCCTGAAGGTCAAGCGGCAAAAGGCGCATTACCGCCCGGTATGCGAGCGTGTCAAGGATTACCGGGATGTCACGCAGCCGCGCGAGGGGGAGGAGTCCCGGGCGCAGGCTTCGCGGTGCATGGATTGCGGCACGCCGTTCTGCCATTGGGCCTGCCCGGTAGGGAATTATATCCCCGAGTGGAACGATGCCGTCTACCACGGAAAATGGCAGAAGGCGTTCGCCCTGCTGCAGGCGGCGAACAACCTGCCGGAGATCACCGGCAGGCTTTGTCCGGCGCTGTGCGAATACGCCTGCGTGCTGGGGATCAACGATGACGCGGTGACCATCCGGGAGAATGAGCGGGATATCATCGAGGAGGCGTTCGCGCGCGGGCTGGTGAAGGCGAACCCTCCGGCGACGCGCACCGGCAAGAAGGTGGCGGTGGTCGGCAGCGGGCCGGCGGGGCTTTCCTGCGCCGATCAGCTCAATAAGGCCGGGCATACGGTGACGGTCTTCGAGCGTGACGAGAAAGCGGGAGGGATACTGCGTTTCGGCATTCCCGACTTCAAGCTGGAAAAGAGCGTGATCGACCGCAGGCTCAAGATCCTCGAGGAGGAGGGCATCGTGTTCGCCACCTCGACCCACGTGGGCAAAGGGTATGCCGCGGAAAAGCTGCTCAAGGATTTTGACGCGGTCTGTCTTGCCGGCGGTGCCCGCGCTGCCCGCGACCTGAACATCGAAGGCCGCGAGCTGCAGGGGATATATTTCGCCATGGATTATCTGATGCAGTCCAATCGTCTGGTTTCCGGAGCGCGCATAAGCGCGGATACCCGTATCGATGCGAAGGGCAAGAAGGTCCTGGTGATCGGAGGCGGGGATACCGGCGCCGATTGCGTGGGTACTGCCAACCGACAGGGGGCGGCGTGCGTGGTGCAGATCGAGGTGATGCCCCGGCCGGCCGATCAGCGGACATGCGACCAGCCCTGGCCGAAATACCCGATGCTTTTGAAGACCTCCACCAGCCATGAAGAAGGCGCCGAGCGTAAGTGGGCGGTCCTGACCAAGCGTTTCATCGGGGAGCAGGGGAGGCTGTCGAAGATCGAGTGCGTGGAGGTCGATTTTTCCCAGAAGGATGCCAAGGGGTGTGCCCTGATGCGGGAGATGTCCGGAAGCGAATTCGAGATCGAATGCGATATGGCGGTCCTGGCGGTAGGGTTCGTGCATCCCGAACATGACGGGCTGCTGAAGGACCTGGGCCTGGAGCTTGACCCCCGGGGTAATGTCAAGACCGACGCCCGGTATATGACGTCGAAGAAAGGCGTATTCTGTGCCGGGGATATGCGGCGCGGCCAGTCGCTGATCGTGTGGGCGGTCTCCGAAGGGCGTAAAGCCGCACGGGCCATTGACGAGCACCTGATGGGGAGAAGCGATCTGCCTTCAATGTAACGCGAAGTTGTGCAATATCTTGCAAATAGGGACGGTTCTGCTACAATAGGATCGTCCCTTTTTTTTGGGGAGAGGGGGGCACTTGAAGAGTCTGATTGTATGTATCGCGGCGCTCTCGTGTGCAGGGATATGTTCTGCCGACGATGATTATTCCCGGGGTGAGCTGTATACCACGGTATTCGGGACGTCTCCGGCGTTCTATTCCACCTGGGTAGGGCGCACGTCCCTGGAGACGTATAATGCCATCGCGACGATGGGGCCGGCGATCTCCCTGCGTGCACCGTCGGCGTATGCGGATGCGCCCCGGCTGCCTGCCGCGGGTTTGACCCCCGGCCGTCAGTACGGCGCGACCGGGAATATCGTGCCGACGCTTCCCCTGGCTGCGGATCTGCAGATGCAGAAGATCCCCGGGCCGCAGCAGGTCATCAAGCCTGCGAAACTGGTGCCGGCCGAGGCCGGTTTTGAAGAGAAATTCCCTGAAATGAAGAAATTCAATGAGACCGGAGGTTCACTATGAACAGAGCATGCCAGATGATGCTTTGCGCTTTGATGATGACCGCGGCGTTCGGATGCGGCTCTGCCGCGTGGGCGAAAAACCCGGCGCCTTCGGATAAGGTGAGCGATTTCCTGGTGGAGTATGCGACTAAGCTTTATAAGCAGGGCAATTATGCCGAAGCCAGGGGAGAGCTCAAGAAAGCCCTGATGCTCAATCCGGGAAATTCCGCTGCCCTGGAGCTTATTAAAAAGATAGACTCCCGTTCCCCGAACGCTCCGGTCGCGGTTCCCGCGGCGCGTCCGGCGGCTCCGGTAGCGGTGCAGCCGAAGTCTCCGAAGGAGACGGCTGCGCCCGCGCAGATCAAGGAACCTCCTTCTCCGGCGGCGGCCACGTCCTCCCGGATCATGGAGCTCGATAGGCGGATCCAGGACCTGACCAAAGCAGTGGAGGAAAAGGAACAGCAGGCGCGTAAAGCCGAGCATTCGCAGGTCGAGCAATCCCGTCTGGTCAATGAAAAGGCGTCGGAGTTGGCGCAGGCCAAGCGCCGCCATGAGGAGGAACGCCGGCAGTTATTGAAGGAGATCGAGCGTAAGGAATCGCTGGTGAAGCAATTGCAGCAGGAGCTGGAAGCCGCGCGCATGGCGCCTCCCGTCCCGCAGATCCCCGAGGAGGTTGAGGCAGCTCCGGAACCCGTCCCTACACCCGTCCCCGCACCCGTACCTGTCCCCGTCCCCGCTCCGATCAAGATGCCTGTGCGCAGCGAAAGCATCGAGCTGGAGATCGATCCCCTGCCCGTAGAGGAAGGACAGCTCGAGGAGCAGGAGATGCCGGTCCCCGACAGCCAGGAGGGAGCCGACGCGTCGCTGCTTCCGCAGATCCCCTCTTTTGAGGATGTCCCTCAGGCAGTAAGGACTCCCAAGGAAGCCGCGTTCGATGCGGCAATGCAGGAAGCTGCGCGCAAGAACGCACAGTAAGGAATCCATGGAACCGCACAAGCCAAAATCATTGCAGCAGCTCGAGGAGCGCATGGCTTCCCTCGATGAGTCCTCGCTGCGGTATCAGATCCTGCATAGCGCCAAGTCCTTCAAATCCTCCTGGGTGGACCTGGGAAGGTCTCTGTACACCGTGTATAAGGATAAATTATACAAGGAGTGGGGATACGGCTCCTTCGATATCTACACCGTGCAGGAGATCGGCATCCGTAAGCAAACGGCGCTTAAACTGCTGCGTTCCTATTTCTTCCTGGAGAAGGAGGAGCCGCAGTACCTGAAGGAAGAGTATCTGCAGCAGGCTTCCGCTACCGAGGTCCCCAGCTTCGAATCCGTGGACGTGCTGCGTCAGGCCAAGACCAAGAAGGTGCTGGACGAAAAGGATTATTCCGACCTGAAAAAACAGGTGTTCGAAAAAGGACGCGATGCGGTACAGGTGAAGAAGGACCTGACCGCCCTTATCCGGCAGCGCCAGGAGCTCGAGCCCGAAGAGGTCTGGGAGAAGAAAAAAGCCGCTACCGTCAAGCGCCTGATGGGAGTGCTTAAGTCCCTGAAGCAGGAAGCGGAGGGGGATAAATTGCTGCCCGCGGCGCTGCTTAAGGATATTCACAGTGTCATCAGCAAGCTTGAAGCCGAGCTTACCTGAACCCGCACTGCGGTTACGCGCCTGGCTGGTGCCGTTGCTGGTGGCGCTTACCGCGGCGTTCAGCATCGTCTACTCCTCCTGGTCCACGCTTTCTCCGGGATGCAACCGCAATAACCCCGACGTCAACGTCTATGTCCGTATGGTCTCCGGAGAGGAAGGGCATGCGCAGTTCCACAGCCGCCAGCTCATCTGCCGGCTGGTCGGGAGCATCCCGCCGGTGCCCCGCGGATGGTTTTCCCCGGCCCGGACCTTCGATCCCTTCATGGAGACCGCGGCGAAGTTCCTCCTGGTCAATTTTTTCTTCCTGGCCGCCACCGGAGTGCTGTTCTGGGGGGTGCTTGTCCGGCTCGGGTTCTCGGCGTGGGAAGCGCTCGCGGGAGAGGCGTTCTTTTTCCTTTCCCGCCCCGTCGTGCACTCCGCCGGGCTGCCGCTGCTCGATGCCGCGGGTTATTTTTTCCTTTCGTGGTGCGTGTACGCGCTGCTGACGCGGCGTTTCATCCTTTTCGTGGCGGGATTTTCCCTGGGGATATTCTGCAAGGAATCCCTGGTGCTGATGATGCCTGCGGTGCTGTTGTACCGCCGCGTGCCCCGGGTGAAACTGCTGGCGTGGATGCTGCCCGCGTTCTGCGGCTATGCCTTATTGCGTTGGGCGGGATGGCAGGTTTCGGGGGATGTGCTGCAGGGAGCGGGGCTGCAGCGGGCGTTGCGTTATTTTACGGACGGATTGCGCGTGCACCGGTTCCTGGATTGGGCATCTTCATTCGGTGCGCTGTGGTTCCTGGCGGCGGCCGGGGCAATGAAGGGAAACCCTGAAGAGCCTTTGCGCTGCTGGATCCCCCTGATCGTCGCGTTGTGGCTCTTCGACCTTTTTGTGATCGGAGCGTACGGCCGGGGTTTGATGTATGCATACTGGATCGTGATCCCCCTGGTATTGCTGGGGACTCGTGTCCTGCTTCCGCAGCCGGCGGTCGCAGGGAAGGAAAAAGGAGAGTAAGTCGATGGCTGACCTGTATTTGACCCATAAAGGATATCAGAAACTTTCGGAAGAGCTGCAGTACCTCAAGACCACGAAGCGCAGGCAGTTATCCAAGGCGGTGGGAGAGGCCAGGGCGCACGGGGATATCTCCGAGAATGCCGAATATGACGCGGCCAAGGATGCGCAGGGGATGAACGAGAAGAAGATCGCGGAGCTGGAGGAGAAATTAGCCCATGCCCGGATCATCGACGACGATATCCCTTCGGATGAGGTGCTGATCGGGGCTAAGGTGACGCTTAAGGATGAGGATACGGAGGAGGAAGTGGCGTATACGCTGGTCTCCGAGGTAGAGGCGGATTATGATTCCGGGAAGATCTCGGTGACCTCCCCGGTGGGAAGCGCGCTGCTGAACCATAAGGTCGGGGATCTGGTGGAGATAAAGATACCGGCGGGCGTATTGCGCTATAAAGTGGTCGCGATCATCCGCGAATGAGGGAGGGGCTCATGAGCACGGGGTACATCAGGTGTGCGGCGGCAGTGGCACTGGCGGTGTTCATGCATCCGGGATCTTCGGGTGCGCAGGATGAGGCGGCACGGGACAAGGAACGGGAGAAACCCCGGGTCCAGGCCAGCGTTTCCTCCTTCTATATCCCGGTGCGTTCCCTGAAAGGCGAGACCGGGAAGATCTCGGTGGCCGGTTCGCAGGCCGAGGTGGCCCTCAACACCAAGGTCCTGGAGGAGCTTCCCGTGACTTTCGCCCTAGGGGTGAACCATTATGCCTTGGATGACTCCTCGGCCACCGGACTTCCGGCGCAGCTGACCGGAATGCACGCCAGCGCGCAGGCGACCGCGCCGTTCTTTGCCCTGCAGAACGCGTATCTGCGGGTAAAAGTTGCGGCGCTGTGCAATACCGATGACTGGCAGCTGCATTCTTCGGCGATGCGTTTTCCCGTGCAGGCGTATGCGATCTTCACACCCGACGACCGATGGGTCTATATCCTCGGATTCGGAGTGTACCCGGATCATTATTTCGGGAGCGAGGTGGTGCCTTTCGCGGGCTTTAAATATAAGCCTAATGACCGGTTGACCGTGAGTTTGCTTCCTCCCCGGCCCGAGGTATCTTATGCCATGACGCGTTCCTGGGAGACTTTCCTGAACGCTGATTTCACGAGGGGGGAGTTCGAGGTTACCCGTAACGGACAAAAAGGGGTGCCCTTGCGTTACAGCCAGTCCGCCGCGGGAGGAGGGATCCGTCTGAAAGCCTCTTCTTTTGCGCGTGTGTCGCTTTCCGGGGGGTATGCTTGGAACAGGAGTTTCAAATATGGCGACGACCTGGGAAAAGCCAAGCCCAAGAGCGGCGTATATGTGCAGGTGTCCGGGGAATTCAATTTTTAGCACGGCTTTTTTTGTTTGACAGCGTAAGGCTTTGTGTTATGCTGAAAATTACCGATTTGGACAAAGACGTCCCTGTGGGCTGGGTCGTTTTTGTCTTTTTTTTTGCTCTTTCCTGCCTAAAATACATGCATAGTATGTATAAATAAGCACCAACCAACAAAGGAGGAGTGGTATGAATTTGCGCTCACCGGGCGGCAACGATGCCAGCCGGACCTTCAACAGGTCGAAAAACGTCGTCCCTTGTTCCGGTCTTTGTTCCCGCTGTCTGGAAAGCTGCCGGGGAAACTGCGAGGTGTTCAAGTCTTCCTTCAGAGGCAGGGAGGTGATCTATCCCGGCCCCTTCGGCGAAATGACCGCCGGCGCGGACAAGGATTATCCGGTCGATTATTCCCACCTGAACATCCAGGGATATGCGGCCGGGGCCAAAGGGCTGCCTAAGGGTGTGGAGGGCGGGCCGGATACCGCGATCTTCCCCGCGGTGAACACCGAGACCGAGTACGGGTGGGATAAGAAGGTCAAGATGAAGGTGCCTATGTTCACAGGCGCCCTGGGGTCGACCGAGATCGCCCGCAAGAACTGGGAGCATTTTGCGGTGGGTACGGCGATCTCCGGCATCACCCTGGTCTGCGGCGAGAACGTCTGCGGTATCGATCCCAAGCTCGAGCTCGATGCCAAGGGCAAGATCGTCAATGCCCCGGATATGGACCGCCGCATCGAGGTCTACAAGCGCTATCACGACGGCTACGGCGAGATCCTGGTGCAGATGAACGTAGAGGATACCCGTTTAGGCGTGGCGGAGTACGTGCGCAAGAAGCATAAACTGGATACCATCGAACTGAAGTGGGGCCAGGGCGCCAAGTGCATCGGCGGCGAGATCAAGGTCAAGACCCTGGACCGCGCGCTGGAACTCAAGAAGCGCGGGTACATCGTCACTCCCGATCCCACCCTGAAAGCGAACCAGGAGGCGTATAAGGCCGGCGCCATCAAGGAATTCGAGCGCCACTCCCGGTTAGGCTTCGTCTCTGAGGACGGGTTCATGAAGGAGATCAAGCGGCTGCGCGATCTCGGGTTCAAGCGCATCACCCTGAAGACCGGCGCGTATTCGATGGTGGAGCTGGCGCAGGCCCTGCGGTTCTCCGCCGAGGCCAAAGTCGACCTGCTGACCATCGACGGAGCTCCGGGCGGCACCGGCATGAGCCCGTGGAGGATGATGCAGGAGTGGGGCACGCCTACGTTCTATCTGCAGGCGCTCACCTACGAATTCTGCGAGAAGCTGCGCGCCAAGAAGGTCCGCGTCCCGGATATCGCCATCGCCGGCGGTTTCGCGCTCGAGGACCATATCTTCAAGGCGATCGCCATGGGCGCACCGTACGTCAAGGCGGTGTGCATGGGCCGGGCGTTGATGATCCCGGGCTTCGTGGGCAAGAACATAGGCGAGTGGATCAAGAACAACAACCTCCCGCCGCAGATCGCCGAATACGGCGTGAAGCCCGAGGAGATCTTCGTCTGCTATGAAGAGCTGGCGGAGAAGTACGGCAAAGAGATAGAGACCATGCCCATGGGAGCCATCGGTATTTACACCTTCAGCCAGCGCATCAAGGTCGGGCTGCAGCAGTTGATGGCCGGGTCCCGCAACTTCAATCTAACCACCATCTCCCGCCGGGACCTGATGACCCTGACGAGAGAGGCGGAGGAGATAAGCGGTATCCCCTACGTCATGGATGCGTATCGCAAGGAGGCGGAAAAGATACTGAACGGGAAATAAGTCCGCGTCCGGGTAATGAAACGCGCCCTTCCTTCGGAGGGGCGCGTTTTTTTTGTGGCGTTTAGGGGCGGAGACTGCTACAATACCGACCATGAGGCCTTGCGTATGCGGTGAATCCAGGATCAGGCAGAGCCACACGCGCACCTACCGGAAGTGGTCGATGGTGATCTCGGAGTGCGCCCGATGCGGCTTGTACCGGGACGGGAAAGAGTATCCTCCCCTGGATTATCTCTACCGGGATGAGGAGGGGGTGTATCCCGCGCCCTGCGAGAAGTCTGCCCGGCACCAGATGCTGCAGGCTGAGTTGATGGGCCGGGTGATCGAGTCGCGGATAATGCGGCGCGGCCGGGCGCTGGAGATAGGGTTTGGCCAGGGGATGTTCCTGAAATGGCTGGCTTCCCGCGGGTGGCAGGCGCAGGGGATCGAAGCTAACGCAGAGTACGTGCGCTGGGCGCACGCGCAGGGGATCGAGGGCAGGTGCGGGGCGTTCCCACAGGATATGCCGCAGGGGGAGAGCTTCGACTTGATCTGTATGGTGCACGTGCTGGAGCATTTCCCCGATCTGCGCCTGGCGTTGGAGCAGGTCGCCCGGTATCTGGCGCCGGGGGGGTATTTGTTCGTGGCGGTGCCGAACTTCCTTGGGCCCGGGGGGACCCATGCGCAGATCTTCTTTCCCGGGCAGCATTACTGGTTCTTCGACCGCCGCACTTTGCGCAGCGCCCTGGCCCGATGCGGGTTCGAGGCCCGGGTGATCCTCTCCCTGCCGGAGCTCTTCGAGGAGGACCTGCATTCCGCGCAGGTCCTCGGCCGTGTGCGGGTACTGCGAAGCCGCATCCGGGCGTTTTTGGGCCGGGGGTATCATCTTGCCGGATTGTTCCGGAAATCCGAGCATAAAGGATTGACATAGCTTTCTTCCATGGTATACTAACACTAAGGTTAACAACGGGGTTAACTTAACGTTAAGGCGTTTTTTTTGTGACTGCCTTCCGGAGTACCGGAAAGCCGCATAAAAAAAAACGCCTTTTTTGTTGTAGGAGGACAACACACCCGCCGATCCGATAAGGCGGGGTGTGAATTTTAACCCAACACACCCGGCAATCCCCCGCAAAAGCGGGGCACCCGTCGATCCGATATAGACGGGGTGCGATAAGCGCAGGGGTGTGGTTCAGCGGTCGCATACAACCCCAGCATAATGTATACAGGAAAATTCAACACCTAACCCCCAATCCCTATGGCCAACTATATTTTTGTTTCCGGCGGCGTGATCTCGAGTCTCGGCAAAGGCATCACTTCGGCTTCCATCGGCAAGATCCTGGAGTCGCGGGGCCTGAAGGTCTCCATGATGAAGTTCGATCCGTACCTCAACGTCGATCCGGGGACGATGAACCCTTTTCAGCACGGGGAGGTCTACGTCACCGACGACGGCGCGGAGACCGATCTGGACCTGGGGCACTACGAGCGTTTCACCTCGACGCAGGCCACGAAGTTCAATAACGTGACCTCCGGGCAGGTGTATCACGCCGTGATCTCCCGGGAACGCCGCGGCGACTATCTGGGTAAGACCATCCAGGTGATCCCGCATATCACCAATGAGATCAAGGACCGGGTCAAGAAGGTGGGGGAGGTATCCAAGGCGGATGTGGTGATCGTGGAGATAGGCGGCACGGTGGGGGACATCGAGAGCCTGCCTTTCCTGGAGGCGGCGCGCCAGTTCGGCCTGGAGATGGGGCGGGACCACGTGTTGTACGTGCATGTGACGCTGGTGCCGTACATCCGTTGCGCCGAGGAGATCAAGACCAAGCCGACCCAGCATTCCGTGGGCACGCTGCGGGAGATCGGGATCCAGCCCGACGTGCTGATCTGCCGGACGGAAAAGCCGCTTTCGGGGGAAGTGAAGGAGAAGATCTCGCTTTTCTGCAACGTGGTCAAGGAAGCGGTCATCGAATGCCGGGACGTGGAATCGATCTATCAGGTGCCGCTGGAGTTCAAGCAGCAGGTGCTTGACGAGATCATCCTTTCCCATTTCAAGCTCATCTCCAAAATGTCGGAGCTGGGGACGTGGGAGCGCGAGGTGGTGGACAGGGTCCGTTACCCCAAGTATAAGGTCACGGTTGCCTTCGTCGGTAAATATCTGGCGCTGGCCGATGCCTATAAATCGGTCAACGAGGCGCTGGTGCACGGCGGCATCGCCAACGATTGCAAGGTGGAGTTGCGTAAGGTGGATTCCGAGGATATCGAGAAATCCGGCGCTGCGCAGTTGCTGGAGGGGGTGCAGGGAGTGCTGGTCCCCGGTGGGTTCGGATACCGCGGCATCGAAGGCAAGATCGCCGCGATCGGGTATGCGCGCGAAGAGGGCATACCGTTTTTGGGGTTGTGTTTAGGAATGCAGTGCGCGGTCATCGAGTTCGCCCGGAACTGCTGCGGGTTGAAGGGCGCCAATTCGACCGAGTTCATGCCCAAGACGAAGCATCCCGTGATCAGCCTTCTGGCCGAGCAGCATAAGGTCAAGGATATGGGCGGGACCATGCGGCTGGGGGCTTTTGCCTGCAAGATCAAGCCTAAGACGCTGGCGGCGCGCCTTTACGGAGCTTCCCTGGTGCAGGAGCGGCACCGCCACCGCTATGAGTTCAACAACGCGTACCGCGGGAGGCTGGAAGCCAAAGGGCTGGTCTTTTCCGGGATAAATCCCCAGAAGGACCTGGTAGAGATCGTCGAGCTGAAAGGGCATCCGTATTTCATCGCGGTGCAGTTCCATCCGGAGTTCAAATCCAAGCCTGACCGCGCGCATCCGCTCTTCCGCGGTTTCGTGCAGGCGGCGCTGGAGAGGAAATAACGGCGGCTAAATCTGTTTACAACCCCGGGTTTGTATATTATAATAATCAGAATTTTGCATACCCCCCCTACTGTTATCCATGAAAAGAACCGGTTTTGACAACGAGAAATACCTCAAAGAACAGACGGCCGCGATCCTGGAGCGGGTGCGTAAGTTCAACAACAAGCTTTATCTCGAGTTCGGGGGCAAGCTTTGCGGGGATTTCCATGCCGCGCGGGTGCTCCCCGGGTATGATCCGGACGTGAAGGTGCGGCTCCTGCAGCAGCTCAAAGGCGATTCCGAGATCGTCCTGTGCATCTATGCCGGGGATATCGAAAAAGGGCGGATGCGGGGCGACCTGGGCATCACGTATGATGCGGCGGCCTTAAAACAGATCGACGACCTCAGGAAATGGGGCCTGGACCTTTGCGCCGTAGTGATCACCCGTTTCTCCGGGCAGTCGGCCGCGGAGAAGTTCCGCCACAAGCTGGAGCGGCGGGGGGTGAAGGTCTTTTACCATTACCCCATCGAGAATTATCCCGCGGACGTGGACGTGGTGGTGTCCGACGCCGGGTTCGGTAAGAACGAGTATGTGCCGACCGGGAAGCCGATCGTGGTGGTGACCGGCCCCGGGCCCAACAGCGGCAAGCTTGCGACGTGCCTTTCGCAGCTCTATCAGGACCACCGGAAGGGCCTCAAGTCCGGGTATGCCAAGTTCGAGACGTTCCCTATCTGGAACCTGCCGTTGAAGCATCCGGTCAACGTGGCGTATGAGGCGGCGACCGCCGATATCCAGGATTTTAACCTGGTCGATCCGTTCCATCTGAGCACGTATAACCAGGTGACCATCAATTACAACCGGGACGTGGAAAGTTTCCCGATATTGAAAATGATCCTGAAAAGGATCACCGAGCATGAGGCCAACGGGCCCATGTACAATTCTCCCACCGACATGGGGGTCAACCGCGCGGGATTCGGCATCGTGGATGACGGTGCGGTACAGGAGGCGGCCAAGCAGGAGCTTATCCGCCGGTTCTTCCGCTACCACACCGAGTATATCCGGGGCATCGAAAAGAAAGAGACGGTTTCGCGCGCGTCCCTGCTGATGGAAGAGCTGGGGGTGAAGTTCGCGGACCGTCCGGTGGTGGCGGCGGCCAGGGAGGCGGCCGGGGAGGCGCAGTCCCAGGGGAAAGGTCACGCGGGGGTCTTCTGCGGCGCGGCGCTCGAGTTGTCCGACGGGACGGTGGTGACGGGAAAGAATTCGCCCCTGCTGCATGCCGCCTCGAGCCTGGTGCTTAACACCCTCAAACAGCTGGCCAGGATACCCGATGAGATACTGCTGCTCTCCCCGCAGGTGATCGGGCAGATCTCGGCGTTGAAAAAGGGTATCTTCGACGAGGATTCCGAGAGCCTGGACCTGGAAGAGACCTTGATCGCGCTTTCCATCAGCGCGACCGCGAGCCATACGGCGGAACTGGCGATGAAAAAACTCTCCGCACTGAAGGGGTGCGAGATGCATATGACGCACCTGCCCACTCCCGGCGATGAGGTGGGGCTGAAGCGCCTGGGGGTGAACCTGACCACTGACGGCGCATTCGCGTCGCAGAATTTCTTCGAAACGTGATCCAGTAACTTTATAACGGGGTAAGTCCGGATGAACGAAGGCAAGAAAGCCCTGCTGGTGCTTGAAGACGGTACGGTGTTCCGCGGTACCTCCTTCGGCGCTGACGGGGAAAAGTACGGGGAGGTGGTGTTCAACACCTCCATGACCGGGTATCAGGAGATCATCACCGATCCTTCCTATAAGGGCCAGATCGTGACCATGACTTATCCGTTGATCGGCAATTACGGGGTCAACGCCGAGGATGTGGAAAGCTGCCGGCCGTGGGTGGAGGGGTTCGTGGTCAAAGAATACAGCCGGGTGGTCTCCAATTGGCGGGCGACCAAGTCCCTGGGCGAATATCTGCGTGAGCACGGTATCCTGGGGATCGAAGGGATCGATACCCGGGCGCTGACCCTGCACATCCGCGAGGCGGGGGCGATGAACGCCGTACTTTCCACCGTCGATCTTGACGAGGGGAGCCTCGCGCGCAAAGCGAAACAGGCGCCGGGCCTGCTGGGACGCGATCTGGTCAAAGAGGTCACCTGCGCCGAGACCTATGAGTGGTCGGCGGAAGGCCGGCATACGGTGGTGGTGCTGGATTGCGGGATCAAGTTCAATTCATTACGCCTGCTGGCGCAGCGGGGATGCCGGGTGGTGGTGGTGCCGGCCTCGACTTCCGCTTCCCGGATCAGGTCGTTAAGGCCGCAGGGCATCCTGCTTTCCAACGGGCCGGGGGACCCTTCGGCCGTGCCCTATGTGGTGGAGACGGTGCGCGAACTTATCGGGGAAGTGCCGATCTTCGGTATCTGTCTCGGCCAGCAGATGCTCGGGCAGGCGCTGGGGGGCAAGACCTTCAAATTGAAGTTCGGGCATCACGGGGGGAATCATCCGGTCAAGGATCTGAAGACCGGCAAGGTGTACATCACCGTGCAGAACCACGGGTTTTGCGTGGATATGGATTCCCTTCCCAAGAAGGACCTGGAGATCACCCATCTGAACCTGAACGACCGGACGCTGGAAGGCATCCGGCATAAGAAACACCGCCTTTTTTCCCTGCAGTTCCATCCCGAAGCCGCACCCGGGCCGCACGACGCGGCGTATATGTTCGACGAGTTCATGCAGCAGGTGAAGAAAAAGTAACCGCATATGCCAAAACGCAAGGATTTGAAGAAGATCATGATCATCGGCGCCGGCCCCATTGTGATCGGCCAGGCGTGCGAATTCGATTATTCCGGTTCCCAGGCCTGCAAGGTCCTGCGGCAGGAAGGGTATAAAGTGGTGCTGGTCAACTCCAATCCGGCGACCATCATGACCGATCCGGAACTGGCGGATCGCACCTACGTCGAGCCGATCACCCCCGAGATGGTGGCCAAGATCATCGCCAAGGAGAAACCCGACGCGCTGCTGCCGACCTTAGGCGGGCAGACCGCGCTGAATACTACCGTCGCCCTGCACGAGCAGGGGGTGCTCAAGAAGTATCACGTCGAGCTTATCGGCGCCAACATCAAGGCGATCAAGAAGGGGGAGGACCGCAAGCTCTTCAAGCAGGCGATGCTTAAGATCGGGCTGGACGTGCCGAAGAGCGGCCAGGCGTATACCCTGGAGCAGGCGGCCGCGATCGCGAAGGATATCGGGTTCCCCTTGATCATCCGGCCTTCCTTCACCCTGGGCGGCACCGGCGGAAGCGTCGCGTATAACGCCGAGGAGTTCCGCGAGCTGGCCAAGAAAGGCCTGGAATCGAGCATGATCAGCGAGATCCTGATCGAGGAGTCCGTGGCGGGCTGGAAGGAGTACGAGCTCGAAGTGATGCGGGATATCAAGGATAACGTGGTCATCATCTGCTCCATCGAGAACTTCGATCCCATGGGAGTGCACACCGGGGACAGTATCACGGTCGCGCCGGCCCAGACCCTGACCGACGTGGAATATCAGAAGATGCGGGACGCGGCCATTGCCTGCATCCGGGAGATCGGCGTCGAGACCGGAGGGTCGAACATCCAGTTCGCGGTCAATCCCGCGAACGGACGTATGGTGGTCATCGAGATGAACCCGCGCGTGTCCCGCAGTTCCGCGCTGGCCTCCAAGGCCACGGGATTCCCCATCGCCAAGATCGCCGCCAAGCTGGCGGTAGGATTTACCCTGGACGAGATCTCCAACGATATCACCAAGGAGACCCCGGCCTGTTTCGAGCCTTCGATCGATTACTGCGTGGTGAAGATCCCGCGTTTCACCTTCGAGAAGTTCGCGTCTGCCGACTGGGCGCTTACCGTTTCCATGAAGTCCGTGGGCGAGGCGATGTCGATCGGCCGGACGTTCAAGGAGGCCCTGCAGAAGGGGCTGCGGTCGC
Source organism: uncultured Planctomycetales bacterium (assembly GCA_964487475.1). Classification (GTDB taxonomy): domain Bacteria; phylum Omnitrophota; class Gorgyraeia; order Gygaellales; family Profunditerraquicolaceae; genus CAZAPM01. Next base: position 21,432 of record CAZAPM010000012.1, on the reverse strand, counting down.
TGGAGATAAAGAAGTACGGGCTGGAAAGCCTGCTTTTCTCCGATATCCGCAACGCTTCCCTGGATGCCCATGCCGCCGAAAGCCTGATCGGGTACCTGCGCGTGCCCAATGCCGAGCGGATCTTTTATGTGGGGGATGCCCTGCGCGCGGGCATGACCGTCGATAAGGTCCGGGAACTGACCGGCATCGACCCCTGGTTCCTGCATAACATCAAACAGATCATCGACCTGGAAAAGGAACTGGCCGCCCAGGGGCCGGGGATCTCCCGGGAGAGGTTGCGCCAGGCGAAAGAGTACGGGTTCTCCGACCGGCAGCTGGCCAAGCTCTGGGGCCAGAAAGAGGAGGACGTCGCCGCATTGCGCAGCCGTCTGGGATTGACCACGGTGTTCAAGCTGGTGGACACCTGTGCCGCGGAGTTCAAGGCGTTCACGCCGTATTACTACTCGACGTACGACCAATAAGGGGGTGCGTGATGTCGGTTAAGGTCAAGTTCTTGGGCGGGGTGCGCACCGTCACCGGATCGAGCCACCTGGTCACCACCGATAAGTCCAATATCCTCCTCGACGCCGGTCTCTTCCAGGGGCGCCGCGAGCAGTTCTACAACATCAACACCAGCTTCGATTTCAATCCCCGCCAGCTGGATGCGGTGGTCCTTTCCCACGCCCACATCGACCATTGCGGCAATATCCCCAGCCTCATCAAGAAGGGGATGCGCTGCAAGGTGTACACCACGTCCGCTACCAAGGATATCGCCAAGCTGATGCTCGACGATTCCGGAAAGATCCAGGAAGAGGATATCCGTTATCTGAACAAGATCAACCGCCGCCTGGGTCTTCCTTTGCGCGAGCCGCTGTATACGCAGAAGGAAGCCTCCCGCGCCACCAAGATCTTCCGGGCTCTTTCCTACGGACAGCGTTTCTGCATCACCAAGGATACGTATGTCACGCTTTACGATGCGGGGCATATCCTCGGCTCGGCGATCGTGGTGCTGGATATCAAGGAGGAATCGCGCGTGCTGCGCGTGGGGTATGCCGTGGACCTGGGGCGCAAGAACCTTCCCCTGATCAGCGATCCCCGGGTGCCGGCCGGACTGGATTACCTCATCCTCGAGACCACCTATGGCGGCCGGACGCATGCGCCGATCGAGGAGGCGAAGGTGAGGCTCCAGGAGGTGGTCAACCGCACCGTCTCCCGCAAGGGAAAGGTGATCATCCCGGCGTTCTCCCTGGAGCGCACCCAGGAGGTGCTTTTTTTCCTCAATGAGCTGCTTAAGGAGAAGGCTATCCCGTTCATCCCTATTTACGTGGACAGCCCGCTGGCCACCGAGATCACCGATCTTTTCTCGCACCACTTGAGCTTCCTCAACCTCCAGACCCGGCAGGCTATTTTAAGCAAGGATTCCCCGTTCGAATCCATCAACCTGCGTTTCGTGCGGGACCAGGAGGAATCCAAGCGCCTTAACGACGATAAGCGGCCCATGATCATCATCGCCGGTTCCGGGATGTGCGAATCCGGCCGGGTGCTGCACCACCTCAAGAACAACATCCCCGATTCCCGCAATACCGTGCTGGTGGTCGGCTACATGGCCAAGGATACCCTCGGCCGCAAGATCGTGGAGAAGCACCGCCTGGTGCGCATATTCGGCGTGGAGTACGAGCTCAACGCCGAGGTCGTGGTCATCAATTCCTTTTCCTGCCATGCGGACAAGAACGAGCTGGTGGACTTCGCCTCCCGCTGCCTGCCCCTGACCCGGGTCTTCCTGGTGCACGGGGAGGAGGAGGAATCCCTGCGGTTCCAGGAGGAGCTGACCCAGCGGGGGATCAACGCCTACGTGCCCCATAAGAGCGAAGAGGTGGTGCTGACGTAACTTTATGTTGCGCGCAGTGCCCTCCTGTGGTAATATGAATTCCTTTGTAAAACAGGCAAGAAGCAGTAATGAGGAGGTTTTTAGAGATGGCAGGCGGATTTTCAACACCCAAGAAGGATGAAGAATTAAAGATCAGCGGCGGGCAGGCGGTCAAGACCAGCCAGATCCTGGTGCGCGGCGTCAACCGCTATAAGCCGGGGATCAACGTCAGGGGATTAGGCACGCTGCAGGCGGCATGTCCCGGCACGGTGTATTTCACCAAAAAGAAGACCCCTGCAGGCAAGACCATGACCTACATCAACGTCAAGCCCCTTGCATAACCGCATCGACGGCCAGCCGGCCGGGCAGTACAGCCGTATCCGTTACCGCCTGGCGCTGGCCGATATTCTTTTCTCCCTTTTCCTCTCCTGGTATTTCATCTGGTCCGGCGCATCCCTGGTACTGGCGCAGTGGTTGCGCGCGCATGCGGGCGCATCCCTTTGGGCCGTGCTTCCCGCGTACGTGCTCATCTGCGGCGCAGCCTATCAGCTGCTGATGCTGCCTTCCGCGTATTACCGGGGATTCGTCCTGGAGCACGCCTTCGGCTTATCCCGGCAGAATATCCGGCAATGGCTGGCTGACCAGGCAAAAGGATGGGCAGTGTCGGCGGTCCTGACCGTGGCTGCGGCCGCGGGCTGGGCCATGCTGGTGCGCATATCCGGCGACTGGTGGTGGTTGACCGTGGCGGCGGGATGGTATCTGGCCAGCGTGGTTCTGGCACGGGTCGCGCCTCTGGTGCTCGTCCCCCTTTTCTTCAAGTATTCCCCGTTGCCTGATCCCGGGCTGCGCGAGCGGCTGCTGCATCTGGCCCGGCGCATGCGGGTCGCACTTCTGGAGTGTTATCAGATAGATTTCGGGAAGAAGACGGTCAAGGCCAATGCCGCGTTCCTGGGATGGGGCGCGACCAGGAGGGTGGTGCTGGCGGATACGCTGCTTTCGGCGTATTCGCACGACGAGGTCGAGGCGGTGATGGCGCACGAGCTGGCCCATTTCAAACGGGGCCATCTGGCCAAGCTCCTGCTGTATCACGCCGGAGAGACGCTGCTGGTCTGTTATCTGATGTATTCCTCGAGCGGGTGGCTGCTGCGCTGGTCGCAGGCCGGGACGGTAGGGGAGGCAGCGTTCCTGCCGGTCGTATTCCTCTGTGTTTCGGCGTGGGGTATCCTGACGCAGCCTCTGGCGAATCTTTTAAGCCGTACGTTCGAACGGGAAGCCGACCGTCTGGCGCTGGAGGCGACCGGGAACCCCGAAGCGTTCATCGCCATGATGCAGAAACTCTCGCGGCAGAACCTTTCCGATCCCGCGCCGTCACTTCTGGCCAAGATATTCTTCTTCAGCCATCCGCCCGCGTCAGAACGGATCGCGGCGGCTACTCGGCGGATATCGCTTCCAAAATGATCTTTGCCGCCCGGCCGGTTGCGCCGGGAGGCCCCAGTTTTTTCCTGATCCTGCCGAAGGCTTCCTGCATGCGCGTGCGCGCCGGAATATCGTTCAGCAACGCTCCCACGGCCCGTGCGATATCCCGCGGCTGCGCCCGTCCCTGGATGAACTCTTCCACCACTTTTTCCCCGGCTACGATATTGGCCATCCCGATCCAGGGTATTTTCACCTGCGGTTTATAGAGGAGGTAATTGAGGGTGCTGGTCCTGTACACCAGCACGAAGGGGGTGCCGATCAGCGCGGCTTCCAGGGTCGCGGTGCCGGAGCAGATCATGCCGGCGTCCGCATGCGCCAGGCAGTCGTACACCGCGTTCTCGGCGATCGCCGCGTGGATCCCATAGCGCTGCAGTATCCCGGAGTAGAGATGTTCCGGAAGGTGCGGCGGCCGGCACAGGAGGAATTGCACTCCGGGATTCGACTTTTTCAGCAGGGTGCATGCTTCTGCCATGACCGGAAGTATGCGCGCGATCTCCGAAGGCCTTGAGCCGGGCAGCAGCGTCACCGTGTTGCGCGACGGGGAAAGCCCCAGGCGCGCGAAGAACGCCGGTTTTTCCTGCGCCGGGCGAGCGGTTTCGACGAGGGGATGCCCGACGAAATCCGCGGATATCCCGTGCCGGGAGTAGAATTCCTTTTCAAAATCGAAGAGCACGATCATCCGCGAGACGTATTTCCTGATGCGTTCGACACGCCTTGCCCGCGATGCCCACACCTGGGGGCTGACGTAGTAGAATACCGGGATGCGGCGGTCGATCTTCTTCGCCAGCCGCAGGTTGAATCCGGAAAAATCCACCAGGATCAGGCAGGAGGGGGGCCTCTCTTCGATCTCCTTAAGGATGGCATCCTGCAGGGAGAAGAAAAGAGGGAGCTTCTTAAGTACGTCAAAGACGCCCATCACCGAAAGTTCTTCGATACCGCGGATGATCTGCGCGCCGGCAGCCTTGAGTAAAGGGCCTCCTACCGCGCGGATGGAAAGCGAGGGGTCTTCCGCCAGAAGGGCGCGGCAAAGCAGGCTGGCGTGCAGGTCACCCGAAGGTTCCCCGCAAACGATCAGGATTTTCGGGTGTGCGGCCATATCTGGTGCTGGATCTCGAGGGCCACGCGCAGGGCTTCTGCCGCGACCTCTCCCGAGACCATCGGCTGGGTATGGGTGCGGACGCAGGAGAGGAAGTGCTCGAGCTCTTTTTGCAGAGGCTGTTCTTTTTCGATGGGCAGGTCTTCCTTGGTGATCGCCTGCCCGGCTTTGCGGTAAAGGGTCGCTTTGGCGTCTTTATAGTCGAGGGAGATGTAGGTGTGCTCCTGGAAGATGCGGATCTTGCGCACCGTATCGTCGGAGATCCGGCTGGCGGTCAGGTTGGCCACGCATCCGTTCTCGAAGACCAGCCGGGCGTTGGCGATATCCTCGAAGGGGGTCAGGACGTTGATCCCCACCGATTCGATCCGCTTGATCCGGGAGGGGACCAGCCCGAGGATGATGTCGATATCATGGATCATGATATCCAGCACCGCGCCTACGTCGAGGGAGCGGTGGGGGAAGGGGCTCAAGCGGTGGCACTCGATGAATTTGGGGTTTTGGATCAGTTTTACCGTCGCGGTGAACGCGCTGTTGAAACGCTCCACATGGCCGACCTGCAGGATGCGCTTGTTGGATTTGGCGATCTTGAGGATCGCCTGCGCCTGTTCCATGGTGGAGGTGAAGGGTTTTTCCACCAGGGTATCGATGTTGTTCATGAGGAAATCCGCGGCCACTTCGTAATGCTGGGCCGTGGGCACGCAGATGCTTACCGCATCCACCTTGCCGAAGAGGTCCTTGTGATCCTCGTACGCCGGGACCCCCAGTTCCTGGGAGACCTGCGCCAGTTTCGCGCGATTGATGTCGCAGACCCCTTCCAGGGAGCATCCGGCGAGTTGGGAGTATATCTTGGCATGGATATGTCCCAGATGACCGACTCCTATGACCGCAACGCGGATCTTTTCCATAGGAGCAATGATAGCAGAGCGCATACCCCCGCGCAACTACTATTTTCCCTATACCTATATAAGTAAAAGATATCTCGACAAGCACCCTGCGGTGTGCTAAAATACACCAATTTATGAGGAGTGCAAGATGCGGGAATATCTCAAATTACTGAAATTTGTCCGTCCTTATTGGCTCAAATTCACGGCCGCCTGTGCCTGCATGGGGGTATCGGCTATATTTGACGGCCTGACCCTGGCCATGATGGTGCCCCTTGCGGATAAGGTCTTCAATAACAAGCAGATCGTGGTTCCCTCCAAGCTGCCTGCGGCTGCCGAGCAGTTCATCGCGGCGTTGAACAGTACCGAGCCCATTCAGCTGATGAAGTATATGGTGGTCGCCATACCCCTGCTTTTCTTCCTTAAGGGACTTTTTTACTTCATGCAGAGTTATTTGATGTCCGATATCGGCCAAATGGTGGTGCGGGACATCAAAGCGAAGCTTTACGCGAAATTCCAGTCCCTTTCCCTTGATTTTTTCACCCATAAGCGGGGAGGGGAGCTTATTTCCCGTATCACCAATGACGTCAAACTGGTGGAAAACGCCGTCTCTTACGGGTCCAGCGACCTGGTGTACCAGACCCTGCAGGTGGCGGTGTTCCTTTCCATCACCCTGGCGATCTATTTCCGGATGGCGTTGTTCTCCATCCTGCTGGCGGCGGTGATCGCCTATCCTATCGTCCGGGTGGGCAAAGCCCTGCGCAAGCTCTCCAAGAGGTCGCAGGAGAAGATGGCGGACACCAATTCCCTGCTTCATGAGACCATCGTCGGCGCGCGCATCGTCAAGGCCTTCAACGCCGAAACGCACGAGATCTCGCGGTTCGACCGGGTGAACCAGGAGTATTACAAGCTCACCATGAAATCGATCAAGCGCACCCAGCTCCTGCAGCCCGTGACCGAACTGATGGGATGCGTCGCCGGGGTGGGGATGTTCTTCTTCCTCGGCCGCGAAGTGATCAACGGCGCGCTTTCCTTCGGGGTATTCGGGCTTTTTCTCGGCTCCTTCCTTTCCATGATCCGTCCTTTCAAGAAGCTCAGCGCGGTCAATGCCCTGAACCAGCAGGCAATGGCGGCAAGCGAGCGGATCCACGAGGTGCTGGAGACCAAGCCTACGGTGGTGGAGAAGCCCGGGGCAGGGGAACTGGCGCCGTTTTCTTCGGCGGTGGTGTTTGAGGGCGTTTCCTTTTCCTACGGGCCTACGGAGGTGCTTTCCGGGGTCGATCTTACGGTCGCAAAAGGCCAGATGCTGGCGATCGTGGGGCCCAGCGGTTCGGGTAAGAGCACGCTGGTGGACCTGGTGGCGAGGTTCCATGACCCTTCCCGCGGCCGGGTGCTTATCGACGGGACGGATGTGCGCGAGGTCACGTTTGCGTCGCTGCGCCGGCAGATAGGTATCGTTACCCAGGAAACGATCCTCTTCAACGATACCATCAGGGGGAACATCGCCTACGGCAGGCGGGAGGCTTCGCAGCAGGAGATCGAGGAAGCGGCCCGGCAGGCGAACATCCACCAGTTCATCGCGCAGCTTCCGGACAGGTACGATACGGTGATCGGCGACCGGGGAGCGAAACTTTCCGGAGGGGAACGCCAGAGGATCGCCATCGCCCGGGCGCTGCTGAAGAACCCGCCGATCCTGATCCTGGACGAGGCCACTTCCCAGCTGGACACCCAGTCGGAGCGGCTGGTGCAGGAGGCGCTCAACAAGCTGATCGTGGGCCGGACCGTGTTCGTGGTGGCGCACCGGCTTTCCACCGTGCGCAATGCGCATAAGATCGTGGTGCTGGAGCACGGCCGGATCGTGGCGTGCGGCACGCACGGTGAATTGCTCGATACCTGCGAGTTGTATCAGAACCTCTGCCAGGTCCAAAAAAATGGTTGATTTTTCGATTAAACGGTGTTATATTTAAGAACTCTTTGTAATTCGGACGTGAAAAACCAGATGTGCACGTTTGTGCACGCATGCGGCCCCGCGGCTTGACAGCGTCGAGCCCCAGCTGTTCATGCAAATAACCGTTGTTGAAAGGAGAGTTAGTGTGCCATCAGAATTGATTACTCAGTTGTTGGAATCAGGGGTGCATTTCGGCCATAAGACATCTCGTTGGAATCCCAAGATGAAGAAGTTCATTTTCGGGGAACGCAGCGGGATCTACATCATTGACCTTGAGAAGACCGAGGAATGCCTGACCAAGGCCAGGGATTACCTCTTAGATATCGCCTCCAAGGGCGAGACCGTGCTTTTCGTGGGCACCAAGAAGCAGGCCCAGGACGTGGTCAAGCAGGAAGCGATCCGCGCGGGCATGTTCTACGTGACGGAGCGCTGGCCGGGCGGGATGTTGACGAATTTCGCCACTGCCAAGAAGAGCATCAACCGTTTGAAGGACATCGAAAAGATGCGTCAGGACGGGACCTTCGAGAAAATCACCAAGAAGGAGATCGCCCGCCTGGAAAAGGAACTGGCGAAGCTGAACAAGAACTTTGCCGGTATCGTGCAGATGGAGCGTATGCCCAAGGCGGTGGTGGTAGTGGACACCAAGAAGGAAGAGACCGCCGTGCAGGAAGCGCGCCGTCTGGGGATCACCGTGGTGGCGCTCATCGACACCAACTCCAATCCCGACCTGGTGCATTATCCCGTTCCCGGCAACGATGACGCGACCAAATCCATCCGTCTGGTGATCACCGCCCTGACGGACGCCATCATCGAAGGCCGCAAGCGGTTCCTGTCGTACCTTTCGCAGGAGGGGGTCGCCAAGAAGTTGAGCGACGAAGCGCCGGCTGCCGGCGTGCTGCCCGAGGAAGAGGAGAAAATCAAAGAGATCGAGGAGATCGTGGAAGGCGAGACCCCCGAGGCCAAGGCTGCCCGCAAGAGCAAAGCCAAGGCGGCGGAGGACGCGGCTAAGTTGAGGAAGAAAGGGTAAGCATCATGGCAGTGAGCATAGAAGCGATCAAGAAACTGAGGGATCTGACATTGGCCAGCGTGGCGCATTGCAAGGAAGCGCTGCATGAGGCGGGCGGGGATATGGATAAGGCCGCCGGCATCCTGCGCAAGCGCGGCCTGGAGATAGCGGCAAAGAAGACCGACCGCGTGGCCAAAGAGGGCCGGGTCGAAGCGTACATCCATCACGGCAGCAAGCTGGGGGTGCTCCTGGAGGTCGATTGCGAGACCGATTTCGTGGCCCGCAACGAAGAGTTCGTGACCTTTTGCAGGGACGTGGCCATGCATATCGCCGCCATGAACCCGCTGTACATCAAGCGTGAGGATGTTCCGGCGGAAGTCCTGGAGCAGGAAAAGGACGCCGAGCAGTTCATCAAGGGGTACGTGCTCATGGAACAGGCCTTCGTCAAGGATGCCGGCCTGCAGATCAAGGACCTGCTGGGCGGGCTTCTGGCGAAGTTCAGCGAGAATATCGTGGTGCGCCGTTTCGTCCGGTACAAGATCGGGGCCTAAGGGATGAAGAAGAAAGCCGCGTACAGAAGGATAGTCCTGAAGTTGAGCGGCGAGGCGTTGATGGGCGGACAGTCGCACGGCATCGATAACCGGGTGCTGGATGCGATATCCGTCCAGATCAAGGCCGTCCGTGATCTGGGGGTGGAGGTGGCGATCGTCCTGGGCGGAGGCAATATCTTCCGCGGCCAGGAGAACACCGCTTCCCGGGGCCTGGACATGGACCGTTCCGTGGCGGACTACATGGGGATGCTCGCGACCGTGATCAACGGCCTGGCCATGCAGAACGCCCTGGAAAAGCGGGGGATCCCTACCCGCGTCATGACGGCCATCGAGATGCAGCGTATCGCCGAGCCGTACATCCGGCGCCGGGCGGTGCGGCATCTGGAAAAAGGCCGGGTGGTGATATTCGTTGCCGGGACGGGCAACCCGTATTTCACCACGGACACCGCGGCGGCGCTGCGGGCCATGGAGATCCACGCGGACGCCATTCTGAAGGCCACCAAGGTCGACGGAGTATATTCCGCGGACCCGGTCAAGGATGCCCGCGCCAAGAAATATTCGCAGCTCGAATATATAGAGGTATTGAACAAGAAGCTCAAGGTCATGGATGCCACGGCGGTTTCCTTATGCATGGATAATTCGCTTCCCATCGTGGTGTTCAACCTGACCAAGGAAGGCAACATCACACGGGTAGTTACCGGCGAAAAGATCGGAACGATAGTGAAGTGAGGTGGTCGCCATGACAGTCAGAGAGATCCTCCATCATACGGAAGAGAAGTTCAAGAAATCGTACGATTCGGTGGTCCGCGAATTCTCCGAGGTGCGTACCGGCAGGGCCAGCCCCCATCTGGTGGAGGGGCTGCACATCGATTATTACGGCACGCCCACGCTTTTGAAGCAGCTGGCGCAGATCGCCGTGCCGGATGCGCATCTGATCACCATCCAGCCCTGGGACGTGTCCGTGATCCCGGAGATCGAGAAGGCGATCAATAAGTCGAATCTGGGGATCATGCCTTCCAACGACGGCAAAGTGGTGAGGCTTTCGGTCCCGCAGCTTTCCAAGGACCGCCGCGGGGAGATGGTCAAGCAGATACACGGCATGGCCGAAGAGGGCCGGGTATCGCTGCGCACCATCCGCCGGGACGCGAAGGAAGCGATCGAGAAACTGGAGAAGGACAAGGTCGTGACCGAGGACGATAAGTTCCGCGGGATCGACGATCTCCAGAAGATGGTCGACAAATATATTGCCAAGGTGGACGACCTCCTGAAGCTCAAGGAAAAAGAGGTCACCGAGGTATAGTGTTTTCGGGCCTCTAGCTTCCCGCAGAAGGCGGGACACCGATCCATCCGATAAGATCGGGTGCAAGGTTCCAGAGGCAGGTGTTAAGTTCGGGCCTCTAGCTCATCTGGTAGAGCACCACCCTTTTAAGGTGGCTGTGCCGCGTTCGAGTCGCGGGAGGCTCATTGATCTGGTTGGTTGACGCCGTGTCCCGAAGCATGACCCGAAGATTCCGGAGGAATCGAAGGGTCGATTATGCGAGGGAGAGGCTCATTGAGTTTTTCCCCACGCGCGGTACCTGGCGCTTAGCGGTATTGCGCCAGTACCCCCTTGCTGGGGGGTGCGCTTTTGCTAAGCGGACGTGGCGGAACTGGCATACGCGATAGCCTTAGGAGCTATTGGGGTGACCCTTGGGGGTTCAAATCCCTCCGTCCGCATTGATCCAGTGCGGCGGTACAGGCAGCAGCGGATCAGGCAGCAAATGACAATCAGGCTTATGCGGGAGTAGCTCAGCTGGCTAGAGCGCAACCTTGCCAAGGTTGATGTCGCGGGTTCAAATCCCGTCTCCCGCTCCACTTTTAATCGCAAAGACAAGAGCACCAGTGCATGTTCACTTTTTTCTCAAGGAAGTGGCAAGTGGCTGGTGCTTTTGTAATAAGTAACCAGTAAGGAGATCGACCGCATGAAGATAATGGATTTTCTCTCAACGAAGGCTCTGGTCATGGATATCAAGTCCGAGAAAAAGGACGACGTGATCAAAGAGCTGGTGGACGCCCTGATCTCCGCCGAGGAGATCGACAAGAAGAACCGCACCCGGCTCATCGATTCGCTGATGGCCAGGGAATCGCTCGGCTCGACGGCCATCGGGCAGGGCGTGGCCATCCCGCACGCTAAGTGCGATTGCGTAGATAAGCTGGTGGCGGCCTTCGCGCTTTCCCGCCGGGGCATCGATTTCGATTCGCTCGACGGTGAGCCGGTCTATATTTTCTTCCTTCTCGTCGCGCCCCAGGATTCCGCCGGTCCGCACTTGAAAGCGCTGGCGCGTATCTCCCGGCTGCTGAAGGATAAATACTTCCGCGATTCCCTGCGGCACTGTGACGCTCCCCAGGCCGTGATCAATATCATCTCGCAGGAAGATGAAAAAAAGATTTAACGCCTCTCACTCCGGTTTCAAAGTGGCAGGGATATTCAAGTGGCTCTATCCGGGCATAGGGGTCAAGCGCTGGATAGTGCTGGGCAGTTTCGGCGTGGTGCTGGTGGTGATCGGCTCCGCGCATTTGCGCAGCGAAGAATTCTGGATCATTCAATTTCTGGATCTGACGGTCATCGTCTCCGGCATCATCATCCTGGTGCTGGGGGTCAACCGGATGATCCGCTCATTCCTGGCGGCGGTAAGTCCCGCGTCGCGCGAGACGGGGCTGGTGGATATTCTCTATCAGAGGAAGCAGCTGGGAAAAGGGCCCAAGATCGTGGCGGTGGGCGGGGGCACGGGGCTTTCGGCCTTGCTCTCAGGCCTCAAGGAGTACACCTCCAATATCACCGCGATCGTGACCGTGGCCGACGACGGCGGGTCATCGGGGCGCCTGCGGCAGCAGTTCGATATCCTGCCTCCGGGCGATATCCGCAACTGCCTGGTGGCGCTGGCGGACGCCTCGACCCTGATGCGCGACCTTTTTCAGTTCAGATTCGAGGGCGGTTCCGAGCTTTCCGGCCATTCTTTCGGGAACCTCTTCATCACCGCCATGACGCGGGTGACCGGGGATTTCGAGAAGGCGCTGAAGGAAACGAGCAAGGTCCTGGCGTTGCGCGGCAAGGTGGTCCCGTCGACGCTCAATAACGTGGTGCTGGTGGCCCAGCATAAGGACGGTACGGTCACGGAGGGAGAGCACCTGATCCCTAAGTCCGGGGTGCCGGTGACCCGGGTGTCCCTGAAGCCCGACCAGCCGACGGCGACGCCCGAGGCGGTGGAGGCGATCAAGGACGCGGAGATCATCGTCCTGGGGCCGGGATCCCTGTATACCAGCATCATCCCCAATCTGCTGATCGGGGAGATCACGGATGCCATCGTCGCATCGGACGCCATCAAGGTGTATGTGTGCAATATCATGACCCAGCCGGGGGAAACGGACGGGTTTTCGGTCTCTGACCATATCAAGGCGCTGGTGGCGCATTCCCATCAGCGGATATTCGATTACTGCATCGTCAACGGCGGGCATATCCCCGAACAGATCCTCAAGCGTTACGAGAGTGAGGGGTCGGGGCAGGTTTTGAGCGATATAAAGCGGGTCCGCACCCTCGGATACCGGGTGTTGGAGGATGACACGGTGTTCGTGGACGGCGCGGTCGTCCGGCATGATCCGGCCAAGCTGGCCAGGGTCATTTTCGGGATATTAGAGGAATTTTAAGGCCCCGTAAGGGGAACAGCCATGGCGGTATTGAGTAAAACAGTCATAGTGAAGAATAAGCAGGGCTTGCATGCCCGTCCGGCGGCGCTTTTCGTGCAGGTGGCGAACAAGTTCGACGCCCGGGTCACGGTGCGCCGTGACGGCGAGGAGGTCAACGGCAAGTCCATCATGGGTATTCTCATGCTCGGCGCGGAGAAGGACAGCGAGATCGTCATCGAAGCGGAGGGTGCGGATGCCCAGGCGGCTTTGGATGAGCTCGAGCGGCTGGTGTTAAGCGAGGAATAGCGGGGAGCGATGGGACAGACGATGTTTCAGATAAAAGGGATCGCGGCGGCAGGCGGTATCGCCATTGCTCCGGCCTACAAGCTGGGCAAGGAGGAGTTTGCCGTCCCGCGCGAGGAGATCAGGCAGGAGGATATCCCCCTGCAGATCCAGCTCTTTGAGGAAGCGCTGATCCAGACCCGCAAGGAGATCATCGAGCTGCAGAAGCGCATCGCCACCGAGATGGGCCAGGAGGAGGCGCAGATCTTCGACGCGCATATCCTGGTGCTCGAGGACCGCATGATCATCGAGGAGGTGATCTCGCGCCTCAAGAAGGAGCGGGTCAGCGTCGCGTTCATCTTTTCGGAAGTGCTCAAGAAATACGTGGATATCTTCTCGAGGATCGAGGACGAATACCTCAAGGAGCGCACCGCGGATATCAACGACGTGGGCAAACGCATCCTGCGCAACCTGCTGGGCAAGGAGCGCCGGGGTCTGGAGGACCTCAAGGAGAAGGTGGTGGTGGTGGCGCATGACCTTTCCCCTTCGGACACGGCAGCGATGCACCGCCAGAACGTCTGCGCGTTCGTTACGGATATCGGAGGCAAGACCTCGCATACCGCCATCATGGCGAAATCCCTGGAGATCCCGGCTGTGGTGGGCGCGGGAGAGGCGCTGAACAAGATCCGGGCGGGGGATATGCTGATCGTGGACGGTATGCACGGCGTGGTGATCGCCAATCCTGACGAAGCGACCCTGGAGGAGTACCGCCGGGAAGCCCTGAACCTGATCGGCATCTCCGAGCAGTTCCTGCAGGTCAAGGACCTGCCGGCGGTGACCAGGGACAACCGTGCCATCGAGCTGGTGGGAAACATCGAGTTCCCGGACGAGGTGCCTTCGGTGAAACAGCACGGAGGCTTAGGCATCGGCCTGTACCGTACCGAGTTCTTTTACATGAACCGTAAGGATTACCCCACCGAAGAGGAGCATTACCAGGCCTACAAATACGTGGCCGAGGAGATGAATCCGCATCCGGTGATCATCCGCACCCTGGACTTAGGCGGCGATAAGTTCCTTTCGCAGTTCCAGCTTCCCCAGGAGATGCAGCCTTTTCTGGGGTGGCGCGCGATACGTTTCTGCCTGGCGCGGCCGGATATCTTCAAGGTGCAGCTGCGGGGTATCCTGCGGGCCGCCGTGCACGGCAACCTCAAGTTGATGTACCCGATGATCTCGGGGATCGAGGAGATGCAGCAGGCCAACGCCATCCTCCGGGAGGCGATGGAGGAGCTGCGCCGGGAGGGGGTGCCGTACAAGGAGGATATCGAGATCGGGGCGATGATCGAGGTCCCTTCGGCGGCCATGACCGCGGATCTGCTGGCGCGGGAAGCGGATTTTTTCAGCATCGGCACCAATGACCTGATCCAGTATTCCCTGGCGGTGGACCGCGCGAACGAAAAAGTGGCGTATCTCTACGAACCGGCCCATCCGGCGGTGCTGCGGCTGATCAAGAATATCATCGATTCCGCGCATCAGGCGGGGATCTGGGTGGGGATGTGCGGGGAAATGGCGGGAGAGCCGGCCCTGGTGCTTATCCTTCTGGGGCTGGGCATCGACGAATTGTCCATGCCGGCATTGGTGATCCCGAAGGTCAAATACCTGGTGCGCTCCGTCACCGTGCCGCAGGTGCAGGAGATCGCCGCTCAGGCGCTGACCCTTTCCACCGGCAAGCAGGTCGAAGAGTTCAGTCAGGAAAAACTGAAGCAGATACTGGGGATATAAGCGTTCCTTATGAAAGTGCTCATCTTGGCTGCCGGTTATGCTACGAGGCTCTATCCGCTCACGAAGAATTTCCCGAAGCCGCTCCTGGAAGTGGGCGGCAGGCCGATGATCGAGCATATCATCGACAAGGTCTCCGGGCTGGATGAGGTGGACGAGATCCTGGTGGTCACCAACAGCCGTTTTTTCCGGCTCTTCCAGCAGTGGAAGAAGGGGCTGCGCTGCCCGAAGAAGATCACGCTGGTCGACGATCTGACCTCGACCCTGGAAGACCGCCGCGGGGCCATCGGAGACATGTATTTCTGCGTGGAACGCATGCGCATCAAGGACGACCTGCTGGTGATCGGCGGGGATAATATCTTCGACGGCGGGTTGGAGGGGTTCCTTGCCATGTGCCGGAGAAAGCGGAACAGCCCGGTCATCGGCGTCCATGACATGAAGCGGAAAGCACTGGCTACCCAGTATGGGGTGATCAAGGTCAACCGGCTCAACCGGGTCACGGATTTCCAGGAAAAGCCCGCCCGTCCGGCCTCCAGCCTGGTGGCGATGTGCCTCTATTTTTTCCCCCGCAGCAAGGTGCAGCTGATCAGCCTCTACGCGCAGGATGCGTCCCATAAGCACGATGCGGCGGGATTCTATATCGATTGGCTGCGCCGCCAGGAAGCGGTGTATGCATATGCATTTTCCGGCCGTTGGTTCGATATCGGCCACAAGGCGTATTACAACCAGGCACGGAAGAGCTTCGGCTCCCCGTGATATTCCGTACAAGGAGGAAGCGACATGGCGTCACGCAAGCATTTTTTCACTTCTGAATCCGTTGGTGAAGGGCATCCCGATAAAGTCTGCGACCAGATTTCGGATGCGGTCTTGGACGAGGTCTTGCGCAGGGATTCCCATAAGGAGCGTACCCGCGTTGCCTGCGAGACTTACGTGACTATGGGGCTGCTGATCGTGGGCGGCGAGATCACCACCGACGCGTACATCGACATCCAGAAGCTTGCGCGCGGCATCATCCGGGATATCGGGTATACCCATCCCCGCTACGGGTTCGACTGCAATACCTGCGCCATCGTCAACACCATCAACGCCCAGTCACCCGACATCGCCCAGGGCGTCAACACCGGCGGCGCCGGGGACCAGGGGATCATGTTCGGGTACGCCAGCAACGAGACGGAAGAGCTGATGCCGCTGCCGATCATGCTTTCCCATAAGCTGGTCAAGCGCATGGCGGACGTGCGCCGCAGCAATACCCTGAAATACCTCGGCCCCGACTGCAAATCGCAGGTGACGGTGGAGTACGAGGACGGAAAAGCGGTGCGCGTGGATTCGGTGGTGCTGGCCTGCCAGCATACCGACGATATCCTGGACAGGAGCGGCCAGCATATCACGGACAAGGCGCGCAAGGAGATGATCGAAGTGATCGCCCAGCCGGTGCTCAAGCGCCTGGTGGATAAAAAGACCAAGTATTACGTGAACCAGACGGGCAAGTTCGTCATCGGCGGACCGCAGTCGGATACGGGTATGACCGGCCGCAAGATCATCGTGGACACCTACGGCGGCGTGGTTCCTCACGGCGGCGGTGCGTTCTCCGGCAAGGACCCGACCAAGGTCGACCGTTCGGCGGCGTATATGTGCCGTTACGTGGCCAAGAACATCGTGGCCGCGGGGCTGGCGGACAAGTTCATGGTGCAGCTTTCCTACGTCATCGGCTACGCCGATCCGTTGTCGATCTTCGTGGATACGTTCGGCACGGGCAAGCTCTGCGACTCCGAGTTCGTCACGCTGATCCGGGAGAATTTCGACCTGACCCCCAAGGGGATCATCTCTACCCTGGAATTGCGCAAGCCGGTCTATCTTAAGACCGCCTGCTACGGGCACTTCGGCCGGGACGAATCGTCCTTCGCCTGGGAGCGCACGGATAAGGCGGCGGCGCTGAAGAAAGCGGCGGCACACCTTTAATAATCATTGCCGGGCGGCAGGATCGGCCCGTTACGCGAGGAGCGAAGCAGATGAAATATGACGTGAAGAACATGCAGCTGGCGGAAAAAGGCGCGCTGCGCATCGAGTGGGCGCGCAACAACATGCCGGTATTGAAGCTGGTGCGCGACCGGTTCGAGAAGGAAAAGCCGCTGGACGGCTACAAGCTGGCAGCCTGCCTGCACGTCACGACCGAGACCGCGGTGCTGATGGAGGTGCTGGTGGCGGGCGGGGCGGAGGTGGCGCTGTGCGCGTCCAATCCGCTCTCGACGCAGGATGACGTGGCGGCGTCCCTGGTCAAGCATCTGAAGATCCCGGTGTTCGCCATCAAGGGGGAGGACACCAAGACGTATTACGCGCATCTGAAAGCCGCCCTGGCGATCAGCCCCTGCATGACCATGGATGACGGCGCGGACCTGGTAGGCCACATCCATCAGGCCAAGCCCGCTGAGTTCCCGGATATCATCGGCGGCACGGAGGAGACCACCACCGGCGTGATCCGGCTCAAGGCTCTGGCGGCGGACGGGAAGCTGCGGTACCCGATCATCGCGGTCAACGATGCCTACACCAAGCATATGTTCGATAACCGCTACGGCACCGGGCAGTCGACGCTCGACGGGGTCATCCGCGCCACGAACAAGCTCCTGGCGGGGGCGACGGTCGTGGTGGCGGGGTACGGCTGGTGCGGGAAAGGCACGGCCATGCGCGCCAAGGGTATGGGCTCGCGCGTGATCGTCACCGAGATCGATCCTCTGCGCGCGCTGGAAGCTACCTGCGACGGTTTCGAAGTGATGCCGATGAAGGAAGCGGTGCGCTACGGGGATATCTATATCACCGTGACCGGGGATATCGGAGTGCTGCGCGCGGAGCATTTCAAGAGCATGAAGGACGGCGCGATCGTGTGCAACTCCGGGCATTTCAACGTGGAGATCGACATCCCGGCCCTGAAGAAAATGAGCAGGAAGGTGCGCACCATCCGCGAGTTCGTGGAGGAGTTCACCCTGCCTACGGGCAAGAAGGTGTTTCTGCTGGGAGAGGGACGTTTGATCAACCTGGCCGCTGCCGAAGGGCATCCGGCGCAGGTGATGGATATGTCCTTTGCCAATCAGGCGCTTTCGGCCGAATACATGGCCCAGCATCACGATACGCTGGGTAAGGTGGTGCTCAAGGTTCCCGATGCCATCGATAAGAATATCGCGTATCTGAAGCTTAAGTCCATGGGTATGAAGATAGATACGCTTACGGCAGAGCAGAAGAAGTACCTGGCAAGTTGGGAGATGGGAACATAAGCTGGTCCCGATCATAGCTCGGGATGAATTCCGGCAAAAGCGCCAGAGGCTGCCGGAATTCAGAGATGGAGACGTAAAAGCGGCTTCAGCGCGTCAATAAAAGACGGGGGAACTATGGCTCGGTACATGAAGTTGTTCGCGGCGGTTGCGGCAATGTTCGTGATGGCGGCTCCGGCAGTGCTCTTCGCGGGAGGCACCAAGGAAAAGATCCAGAAACGCCTTAATGCGGCGCCGAGCAACATGCAGTTCACCAACGAGCGCAACCGTCAGTACGAGCCTTATTACATGCAGGAGTCCTGGGGCGGTCAGCAGGTGGAGCAGTCCGCGGCTGTTCCGGTGCAACAGTATATTGAGAGGCACGTCGAGGTCAGCGACATGGTGGTCGGCGCGGAAGGCCTGGTCAAGGACGAGGAATCCGACCGCCGCGAAAAGAAGCAGGACGCCAAGAAGCCTTCCCGGCCGGTGGTCGCTGCTCCTTCCCGCGCCATGGTGGCCCCGTATGTCATCTACCGGACCAATTATACCGCGGAGCTCGAAGACGAGGTGGTCTCCGTCAAGGGCAACGCGCTCTTCGAGGTGTTCTCCGCCGGATGGACCCAGATACCCCTGGTGCGCGCGGACGTAGGGCTGATCGACGTCAAGATCAACCGCGGGTCTTCCTTCGTGACCATGCAGGGGGGCAAATATTTCCTGATGGTGGACCGTCCGGGCAGGTATTCGCTGGACGTCGAGTTCCTGATCAAGGCGCATCGCGAGCGCGAAGGCGGGCCGGGGAATTTCAATTTCGAGGTGATGCCGGCCCCGATCTCGCAGTTCGAGCTGACCATGCCGGAAACGGAAGTCGAGGTGTTCATCGAGCCTTCCATCAAGACCGAGATCAAGCGGGAGCAGAAGGCGACGGTCGCCTGGGCGGTCATGCCGAACACCAGTGTCATCCAGGTGCGCTGGACCAAGGCGATCCCCAAGGAGACCATTGCTCCGGTGAAGCTCGAGCCCAAGGTGTATGCGGATACCACCACCTACGCCGCTATCGGCGACGCGGTGATCCGCTGCCAGAGCCAGGTGACCTATTCCATCCTGCAGTCCGAGGTGCCTTCTTTCCGTCTGGCGCTGCCGGAGGATGTGACGGTGCTGGGCGTTTCGGGCAATGAGCTGCGGGACTGGAAGGTATCGCAGGATAAGGGTACCCAGTATGTCGATGTCTACCTCAATTTCGGGGTGCGGGGTACGTATGCGCTTAACCTTTCCTATGAGCGTAAGATCGGGGAAGGATCGGGAGTGGCGCAGATCCCTTGGCTGCGCGCGTTGAATGTCGAGAGGGAAAAGGGTTTCTACGGGATCGCCGCCTCCACCAATGTGGAGCTGGCGGTGAACAAGGCCGAGAACGTCAGCGCGATCGACGTGCGGGAACTGCCGCAGTCGGTGTGGTCGAGCAGCACCAATCCCATCCTGCTGGCGTTCAAGTATCTCAAGCAGCCCGTGGGCATCGATATCGAGGTGACCAAGCACGAGGAGATCCCGGTGCTGGTGGCGGCGGTGGACTCCGCGGAGTTCATGTCCCTGCTGACGGATGAAGGTAAGTCCGTGACCAAGGCGGTGTATCAGGTGCGCAACAACGTCAAACAGTTTCTGCACCTCGATCTGCCCGAAGGGGCTTCTCTCTGGAGCGTGTTCGTGGCGGGTAAGCCGGTGAAGCCGGCCAAGAATAAGGAAGGCAGCATCCTGGTCCCGCTGGAGAAGTCCCAGTTAAGCGGCGAGGACCTGACCCGTTTCCCGGTGGAAGTGGTATATGCGGCCGAGGGCAAGAAATTCGCGGCGTTCGGAGGCCGGGCGCTGAAGTTGCCGCGCATCGACCTTCCGTCGAGCTCTCTGCGCTGGAGCATCTTCCTGCCGAGGGAGTTCGCGTACCTGCATTTCGGAGGCACGGTCAAGCCTTCCAAGGACGCGTCGTGGGGCCGCCGGCAGGGCGGGCGCGCCGACGGTATGGTGATGAAGCAGGCCTTAAGCCGGATGTCCGATCAGTTGGTTTCCTATGAAGTGCAATCCGCGGCGCCGCGCGAATCCTACGGGAAAGGCGTGCTGCCGATCAAGATCGATATCCCTCAGGAGGGAAAGCTGCTGACCTTCACCAAGCTTCTGGTGACGGACAAGGAAACGCCGCAACTGACCTTCTGGTACGTGTACGGAGCGCTGCAGGCCAGTGCCGTGGTCAGGATATTCTGGACGCTGGCACTGCTGGCCGCAGCCTGGTGGCTGTTGCGCAGGTTTTTCGGGCTCTTCCGCAGGAAGGAGTAACGAGGCATGAAAAGGATCGCGGTGCTGACCGCCGGTGGCGACGCGCCGGGCATGAACCCGGCGGTGCGGGCGGTGGTGCGCAGTGCATCGTATCATAAACTGGAAGTGATGGGGGTGTTCCGGGGCTGGTGGGGACTGATCAACGAGGAGTTGAAGCTCCTCGACCACCGGTCGGTCTCCGGTATCATCAACCAGGGCGGTACGATCTTAAAGACCGCCCGTTGTCCCGAGTTCCATACCGAAGAAGGCCAGCGCCGGGCGCACGCGACGATCCTCAAGCACGGCGTGGAGGGGCTGGTGGTCATCGGCGGCAACGGCAGTTTCACCGCGGGCCACGATTTCGGCAGGAAATTCGGCGTGCCGGTGATAGGCGTGCCGGCATCCATCGATAACGATATCAACGGCGTAGATATCACTATTGGCGCGGATACCGCGGTCAACACCGCGCTGACTGCGATCGATAATATCCGGGATACCGCCACTTCCATGGAGCGGGTGTTCGTGGTGGAGGTGATGGGCCGGGAGTGCGGTTATATCGCGCTGCAGGTGGCGCTGGAAGGCGGGTGTGAGGACGTGCTCATCCCCGAGATGCCGTATCACATGGAGAAGATGTGCCATGATATCGTCAACGGCAATATCCGGGGCAAGATCAGCTGGATCATCGTGCTGGCCGAGGGGGCGGGGAAAGCCGAGGATGTCTGCCGGCAGATCACGGAGCTCACCAGCCTGGAGACGCGCTCGGTGGTGCTGGGGCACATCCAGCGGGGAGGAAGGCCTACGGCGTTCAGCCGGCGCATGGGGCTGATCCTGGGCACGGCGGCGGTGGAAGCGCTGCGGGAAGGCCACGCGGGCAAGGCGGTGGCGTATAATAAGGGGACGATCACGCTGGTGGACCTTTCGCTGGCGTTGGAGAGGAAGCAGTTCGATTACGAAGCGATGTACGGACTCATCAAAAAACTAACCTGACGTACGGAGGAAGAAATGGGAAGAAGACCGACTGACATTGAAAAGATCGCCATGGAACTGATCATGACGGATGACGCAGCCGCGAAGAAAGAGCTGCATAAGAAGATCCTCGATATAGCGTATAAGAAAGGCGTATACCCGGCCAGCATCCACGAGCTTTACATCGCCCGCGGTAAGGGCGCATGGAGCGGGTTCACCGTGCCGGCGATCAATCTGCGCAGCATGACCTTCGATCTGGCGCGCGCGATGTTCCGCGTGGCCAAGAAGAACAATGCCGGCGCGTTCATCTTCGAGATCGCGAAGTCGGAGATGGGATATACCAACCAGGTGCCCGTCGAGTTCGTGGGCGTGATCCTGGCGGCGGCGGTCAAGGAGGAGTA
>CAZAPM010000011.1:0-80966 GCA_964487475.1 uncultured Planctomycetales bacterium | reverse complement strand
TGGGGTGGCCAACGGGAATCGAACCCGCAACCCCCAGAGCCACAGTCTAGTGCTCTAACCAATTGAGCTATGGCCACCATTGGAAAGGGAACTAAATTATACCCGCTCTTTACCCCCCTGTAAAGGGTGTTTTTCCCGAAGCAGCAGGAACCCGATCGCCGCAGCCGCCGCCCCCATCGCCCACCACGGCAACGTGGCCCGGTGCGCAGGAAGCGGCATGGAGGTGCGGTCGTTCACATACACCAGGAAACCTTTGGTCCTGCCTACATAACGCAGTCCGTACTCCTCAACTATCTGCGCCACCGCCTCCTGAGGGTCCTCGATAGTGAACACGATCACCCGGGAAGTGGAGAATCCGTCAAATACGCGCAGCGCCGCAGCCTCGGGGAACAGGCTGTTCGCGGTCGGCCTTGCGGTCATGGCTCCCAGCGCCAGCCCTACCGGGTCCAGGGTCGAGAGCACCGTTTCCCCCGGCCGCGCATGCTCCCGGACTAACGCTGCCGCCGCCTCGAACTCCTGCGGGAACCATAAAGATTCCGCGCGGCTTAACATCAACCCCATAAAGGAGGAATCCCCGAACGCGATCTGAGGCTTTCCCCAGGAGAATTGGGATTTAGGGGCAAGCGTGACCGTGGGAGTCACCAGGAATAGCATCACGGCCACCCCTGCGCCAAAAGCGCGAGCCGCCGCCTTCCCCCGGACAGCGAATAAGAATGCCCGCATCCGCAGCAGCCCGTAGCCTGCCAGAAGCGCCGCCGCAATATATCCCTCACCGGAAAAGAACCGGTAAGGATACACCAGCAGCACCAGGCTGGCACACGCGATGCTCAAGAGCATCCTGCCAAATGCGCCTGCGCGCCAGGCATAGTAACATCCGGCAGCTGCTAAAAGATACTCCCAGACCTTGAATTTCGAAGTATATATCTCGTTGAGCGCAAAACCCACGGACGCAAGGTTCACGCTCAACACCCCCTCCCACAGGATCATGGGAAGCGCCAACAGACCGGCGATCCGAAGCGCCTCTGCAATCGAACGGCGCGACTCCCTGTGCAGGATATAAAAGCATATTCCCGCCGCCGCAAAGAACCAGGCCACCCCGATATGAGTATAAAAACAAAGCGCCAGCCACCAGGCCGCCCTGCGGGCAAAACCGCGCAGCAGCGCGTCAACCGCAAAGAACGCGAACACGAGCCCCAGGGTCGCCGGCACATGATTAGCCAGTGAAAGATAGAACTGAAAAGACGCGGATGCCGCTGCCAGCACCCAGAACGCATACTCATCCCCCGCATGCCTGCGGCAGAAACGCCAAAGCACGGCCAAAAAAATGATCGGCATCACCACTTCCGCGATCTTGGCCAGCAGGATAGGCGCGATCCCCGCCCCCAGCCCGGCGGCGAAAATGACGTGCACCAGCGGCGGGTAATAATGCGGCCGGCCGATAGGCGCATACTGCCAGAAATCCCACGCCGAATACCCCCCTGCGTCCAGAAACCCCCAGGAGGTGACCAGGTGGTAATAAATATCCATGAAATGCGGAAGGAAGGCCCATTGGATGAGCTGCAGGCCGGCGAACACCACGAGCACCAGCACTCCCCAGAAATCCCAGGAGCGCAGGCTACGGGAGAGGGACCGGGACATCGATCCTCCTGATCTCTATGGAAAGCCCGCGGCTGACCGGGGCTTTGCGGTGCTGCGTCATGGTACGCACCTCGATCGTGCTGCCCTTATACAGTGTCCCCAGGGAACGGGCAACCAGCTGGCCGTGATACTCCTTGATATGCCGGGAGGGAATAAAACAGAAATACTCGTCGCGCACCGGCGCGGTCAGCGCAAAGGTCGGATCGATCTCCCTCCATCCCACTGCAGGCAGGTAAACCTCCACCCACGCATGCCCGCAATCGACCGTGAACACCCTCTCTCCCTTTGGCGCCTCGAACACCGTCCCATCCACCTGCCGGCAGGGAATGCCGCTGGCCCGGCACAGCGCCAGGAATAGCTTGGTGATATCCGCGCAATTTCCCTGCCGCATCGTCAGAGTCTCCCAGGGATGCTGCAAGCCCGAACCTCCGTCCTCATCGTTGCGATAGGTGAACCTTCCCGCGATGAAATCATATAAGGCCTTGGCTTTCTGGTAGGGATTGGTGCGCGTGCCGCAGATCTCCCGCGCCGCTTCCCGGATCTTCGGCTGGTCGGGATCCACGTCCCCTTCCTTTCCCAGGAACTGGCTCATCGCCGCGATCGAACCGTCATATTCATCCGGCACCGATCCCGGGTCAACGGCCTCGGGGAGCTCCTTATCCACCACATACTGCATCTGCACGATCTTTACCCCGCCTGACTTGACATTGGAGAAATAGAACACCGCGATCTCGTTGCCGCTGGGATCTTTGACCGTAGCGCTGGGCGAAGGGCTGATGGTGAAGTTGCGGATAGTCTGGCCGGGAAAATCCTTTCTCACGACCGGGAATTTCAGCTGCAGGGTATAAAGATCATCCAATGCCTTCAGCGTATAGCGGTGTGTCACCTGATAGGATACCCGGGCGCAGGAACCCTGCACCGGAACGCACAGCAACGCGATAAAAAGAAAAAACGCGAAGCGCATAAAGGCGGGGACTCCCTCCATCGGGAAATGGCGTCCCTGGCCTGATTCGAACAGGCGACCGACTGCTTAGAAGGCAGTTGCTCTATCCAACTGAGCTACAGGGACGATACAGCACTTACGGTTTGGCTTCGCCTTCCTGCTCCAGCTGGAAGTTCTTCGGCTTGAGGGCATTCAGGTCGATCTTGAGGACCTTGAGCCAGTACTCCAGCGCCTTGAGCTTGTCCGGCCGGCGGTCAAGGATAAGGCCGAGATTATACTGGGCAGCCTGGTAATTCGGGTCGATCTTAAGGGCTTCCTTAAAAAGGAGTTCCGCCCGGTCGATATCCCCCTGCTGGGCATACATGATCCCCAGGTTATTGGCAATGGACTTCTCGAAGGTCTGGTTGCTCGGAGCGACCAGCATGGTCTTCTGATAGGACATGATCACATTGGTGAACTTCTCTTTCTTCTGGGCCTCGACGCCTTCCTTGAAATAGCTCGCCGCTTCCGAGGCCGCCATCTGCCCGGCAAACGCCGCGGTTGTACCGCACACCAACGCCGCCAACAACGCTCCCGCTGCCACTTTACGCATGCGTTCCTCCTTTTATGCTCTGCTGCCCGCGCGAATTCCCGCCCGCTAAGATCATGCCTTCTTCCTGCCTATCATCACGAACAGACCCCCGTCCGCTCCGCCGCTCAAGAGCATCTGGAGCTGGATAAAAAAGTGGTCCACCCTGCCTCCCGCCTGATGCGGGGTAAAAAGCTGCTCGTCCGGCGCAAAGTGCTCGAACATTCTCGACTTAGGCACGCTGTTCATGAACTCGAACCCCTCTTCGGAGAACCAGCGCAGCACCTCGCCGATGGTATGCGCCGACTCATGCGGGTTCTTATACTGGTCCATGAACCAGGCCTGCTTCCTCGCGGCTCCCCCCTGCGGCGTCCGCAGTTTCGGATCGAGCCCGCGCACCCTGTCCCGGGTAAGCGCCAGCATCGCCCTGGTCGCATAGGTCGGGATCCGGCCGAAGGAGTTATACAGCCCCACGATGATAAAGCCGCCCTTCTTCACCAGCTTCGCGATCGACCGGAACCCGAGCTTCGGGTCGCTGGTGTGATGCAGTACGCCGTTACTGATCACCAGGTCGAAACTTTCCGGCCGAAACGCCGGGCGGAAAAGGTTCATCTGCAGGAACGCGGTGTTCTCGATCCCGTTGCCGGACTTAAAACCGTGCGCCAGCGCCAAAGAGTTCAGGCACATATCGGCGGCAAACACCGTGCGGCCGTGCGTCATCCCTAAAAAATTGCTCAGCTTCCCGGTGCCGCAGCCGGCTTCCAGCACGCGCGCGCCATGGGGAATCTGATCGTCAAGCAGGGACGCGAAAAGCCCCTTGCCCGCCTTCTCCCGCAGGCTCCAGCGCGAATCGATATCGTCGTAATTCGGGAACGGAGTCCTTTCGTAAAAGGAGCGCATGGTCTCCGTCACGTCCTTGCGCGAATCCTTCCAGTCGTTTGACCAGAATAGCCGTGGGACGCCCTCCTGGAAAGGATACTCCTGCCGGCATTGCAGGCACCCCAGCGTATTTCTGTCCGGGGATAACTGCATCTGTCCCGCACACTTGGGGCAGGCGATGATATCCTGATGCTGCTGCCACAGCGGCGAGACCACAGAAGTCGATCCTTCAGATGACACTCGGCTCTACCCTTTCACTGACCGGAAAACCGGAATAAGTCGGGGCGACAGGACTTGAACCTGTGACCTCTTGCTCCCAAAGCAAGCGCTCTAGCCAAACTGAGCCACGCCCCGAAGATGGAGCTATAAATTTGTTTCCATCTGAGTCCCGCCATCTTTGATCCGCGAAGCGGATCAGGCGGGACGAAATCTTTGCCCCCAGCAAATCACCAGGGACGCGCTCTGAATTCGATTATATCAACCGCGTTTTGAATTCTCAATATATTTCTGGATCAGCGGCCGCGCCTTGCGCAATGCTCGGTACCGGTGGCTCATGGTATGCTTGATCCTCTCCCCCAACTGACCGAAGGTCTTGCCGAACTTAGGGATAGAGAAGATCGGATCGTATCCGAACCCCTGCTCGCCCTGCGGCGCCTCCGCGATACGGCCGTGACAGGCGCCCTCCACCACTCCCACCAGCCCCTGGGTATCAGCAAGCGCTACCGCGCACACGTAATGGGCTTTGCGGTCTTTTGCCTTGACATCCTTAAGCAGCCGCAGCAATTTGGCGTTATTCTTCGCGTCATCCTTAGCCCGGCCGGCAAACCGCGCGGAGTATATCCCGGGAGCTCCCTCCAGGGCGTCCACGCACAAGCCGGAATCCTCCCCCAGAGTCAGCATTCCGCTGGCCCGGGCATACCCTTTGGCTTTTTTTACCGCATTTTCCTGGAAGGACTTCCCGTTCTCCACGATCCGCGGTACCTTCTTTAGCTCATCCAGGGTGTGAAAGGTGATCGGAAGCCCGGAGAGTATCTCCTGAAGCTCCTGCCGCTTCTTCTTATTGGTGGTAGCCAGCATCAGATGCATCTTTTCAGAGCACCCCTGCCAGCACAGACTTCTGCAGCGCGACCAGTTCGGAGATTCCTTTGTTCGCCAATGAGAGCATCTGGTCCATCTGCGCCTTGGTGAAAGGATCGCGCTCAGCCGTACCCTGGATCTCGATGAAGGCGCCCTTGCCGGTCATCACGATATTCATGTCGACCTCGGCCTTGGAATCCTCTTCGTAGCAAAGATCGAGCGCGGGTTCGCCCTTGACGATTCCGACGCTGATCGCGGCCACGTGGTCCTTCAGGGGGATCTGCGCGATCTGCCCTTTTTTCTTGAGGGTCGCAAAAGCGTCCGCCAAAGCCACGAAACATCCCGTGATGGAAGCGGTGCGCGTGCCGCCGTCACCCTGGATCACGTCGCAATCGAGCCACACGGTACGCTCGCCGAACGCCCGCAGGTCGGTCACGGTGCGCAGGGAGCGGCCTACCAGCCGCTGGATCTCGAAGGTCCGGCCGGAATCCTTACCCCGGGGGATACGCTTGTCGCAGGAGCGGGGCAGCATTCCGTACTCGGCGGTGACCCACCCCTGGCCCGTCCCTTTCAGGAACGGCGGAACGGATTCTTCGACCGATGCGGTGCAAATGACCTTGGTGCTGCCGCACTCTATCAGACATGACCCTTCCGGGTACTTGAGATAATTGCGGGTGATGGTTACTTTTCTTAACTGGTCGCTGTTGCGGCCGTCGGTACGGATCATAAGGACCTCTCTTGTATATGCGTGAATACGTTTTTGCCGCGGGAGTCTATCCCTACGATAAGCGGCAGGTCTTCGACTGTGAGTTTGTAGATCGCCTCCGGGCCGAGTTCGGGATACGCGACGATCTCGCGGGAGGTGACGAACGACGATATCAACGCGCCGCATCCGGCCAGCGCCAGGAAATATACTGCCCCGTGTTTTTTGATGGCAGCTGCGACCTCGGGACTGCGATCGCCTTTGCCGATCATCGCGGACAACCCTCGCTCCAGAAGCTGCGGAGTAAATGCGTCCATACGGCTGCTGGTCGTCGGGCCGCAGGAACCGATGACCCGGCCTGGGGGAGTGTTGGTCGGACCGCAGTAATAGATCACTTGGCCGCGCAACTCCAGGGGAAGCTTTTTACCCCGCTGCAAAGCCTCGCAAAGACGTTTATGCGCCTGGTCCCGGGCAGTATAGAGCGTGCCGGTGAAACGCACCTCCTCACCGGCCTTAAGAGAAACCAGGGTGGACGCGGAAAGCGGGGTCAGGATACGTTTCATCTCTTAAACCCTCGCCGTTGCGCTGCGCAGCGCATGGCAGCTGATATTGACGGCAACCGGCATACCGGCGATGTGCGTGGGATACTCCTGCACCTTTACCGCCAGCACCGTGGTCCTGCCGCCCAACCCCATAGGCCCGATCTTAAGGGCATTGATCCGGGAAAGCAGCGCCTTTTCCAGCGCGGTTGCCGGAGCGCTAAGATCTTTAAGGAGCGCTTTCTTCGCCAGAGTGCACGCAAGATCGGCCGTGCCTCCGATACCTACGCCCACGACATACGGCGGGCAGGCATCCGGGCCGGCTGCTTTGACGCACTCGACGATAAATTGTATCACCTGTTCCCGGGACGCGGTCGGCATGAACATTTTAAGTTGAGATTTATTCTCGCACCCGAATCCCTTGGGCAGCACGGTGATCTCCAGGAAAGAGCCGGGCACGCATTCGGAGTGTATGACCGCGGGAGAGAATCCGGAACTGCCGCGGGCTAAAGGATACTTGACGATCGAGTTGCGCAAACTTGCGCTGCGGTACCCCTCCTCAACGCCTTTATTGACCGCGGCGGCGAAATTCCCTTTCAGGTGCACTTCCTGGCCGATTCGGACGAACACCACCGGCATGCCGGTATCCTGGCAGATCGCCAGGGACCTCTGCCTTGCCTGCGAGGCATTCTCCAGGATCGCGCGCATGATCATTTTGCTGCGAGGATTCACTTCAGCCGCTGCCGCCTTGCGCAGCGCAGAGAGCACATCAGCCCGCAGATGGAAATTCGCCTTCCGGCAAAGTTCCGCCACGGTCTTCCTTACTTTTTCTGCAGTAATAATTCTCATTTTTGCCAAGAAGCTTCGACGGTGGTGGTGATCCCCCCGCGGGGATTGAACACTCCCCTGATCCTCATCCAGCGGGGCTTGCTCGCCTTTACCAGGTCCTCCAGCATCCTGTTGATCAGATGCTCGTGGAATATCCCCACCTGCCGGAAAAAGATCGTATACATCTTGAAAGATTTCAACTCCAGGCAGAACTTGCGCGGGGAATACTCGATGGTGATGGTCGCGAAATCCGGCAGCCCGGTCTTAGGGCAGATACAGGTAAACTCCGGCACCTCCAGGGTGATGGCATACTCCTTGTCCGGGTACTGGTTCTCCCACACGTCTACCGCGGGCGTCTTCATCCCCCGGATGTGCGTCTGCCTGCCCTCGTATGAATCGCTCTGCTTTTTCATCGCAACCCCACTAGCTTATGCATCTGCGGGATGATACACGCGGCCACCTGCGCCTCGGTGCACACATCCCTCAACCTCTCTACCCGCTGCTGCATCTGCCCGCTCCGGTCGTTGCTGTCAGGCTGCAGCACCACGATCGCCGATCCGCACACTTCCTTGATCGCCGCCAGCGCCGCGCGGACATCCGTCTCCGAAGTGGCCGTGCGCACCACCATCTTGATGAAGACGTCCTTATCCTTGCACGCCTGCAGGAAATACTTATGCTCCTGCCAGAAATCCCTCAGCCCCGTCGATGAAGGCAGCTTGAAATCCATGGCCACCACATCCGTCACGCCCTTGACCTGCGTGAACTCCTGCGCCAGGGTCCCGTTGGTCTCCAGGTAGTTCTTGTACCCCGCCTTGCGGGTCAGCTCCATCACCGACCTCAAGAACTCCACCTGCATCAGCGGCTCACCGCCGGTAAAGGAGACCGAATGGAACTCCCCCCCGTGCAGAGTGATCTCGTCGAAAAGCTCCTGCGGGGTGTACTCGCGGTAGGTATCGATCTTCGTATCGCAATAGGAGCACTCCAGGTTGCACCCGTAAAGACGCACGAATATCTGGCGCTCCCCGAGGTATATCCCTTCCCCCTGGACGCTCTCAAAAACCTCTGATATCTTCCCCTGCAATTTAGTATGGCTCATCGCACTATCGGATCCAACGCGCCTGCCTGCGCAAAACCTTTGGCGCGGTAAAGGCAGCTCTCGCATGTGCCGCACGGCTTTACCCCTCCGCGGTAACAGGACCAGGTCAGCTGAAAAGGCACTCCCAGCCTGATCCCGGTGCGGATGATCTGGGCTTTCCCCATGCGCAGCAGCGGAGCCTGCACCTCGATGCCGCTTCCCTCTGCCCCCGCTTTAGTGCCCGCGCGCACCGTCCTCTCGAAAGCCCGGAAAAACCCGGGCCGGCAATCCGGATACCCGCTGTAATCCTGGGCGTGCGCTCCGATAAAGACCGCCGAGGCTTTCCTTGCTTCGGCGAAGGATACCGCCAGGCTCAGAAAAACCAGGTTCCTCGCCGGAACATACGTGCTGGGGATCCCCGTCGTCTTGCCCCGTTTCGACAGGCGCACTGCCGAAGGCATCGGGACGCGCGTATCCAGCAGGCTCGATCCCTTCCAGAAAAAAGGCACCCGTACCAAATGCAGCGGGCACTTGGCCGCCGCCGCCACTTGAGATGCGCTGCGCAGTTCCCGCGCATGGCGCTGTCCATAATCGAAGGCCAGGCACTCGCAGGCATACCCTGCGGCGCGGGCCAGATACAGCGCCACGGCCGAATCCAGGCCGCCGGAAACCAGCACTACCGCTTTTTTACCCATGATACGTGGCCGAAGCCCGGTCCGACTCCCAGACCGTCACCGCATATATGCCGGGGATGCCTTTGCGCAACCGGTCATAGAAATATTTCGCCAGATGCTCCGAGGTGGGATTGTATCTCTTGAAGTAGGGGATATCGTTCAGGTAACGGTGATCGAGCTCCTCCAACACCTCTGCCAGGCGCTTCTTCATCACCGTGAAATCGATGACCATGCCCAATTTATCGAGCTTGCGCGCGCGCGCTTCCACCATCACCTTCCAGTTATGGCCGTGCAACGCCTCGCATTTGCCGGTGTACCCGCGCAGGTTATGCGCCGAACTGAACGTCCCTTCGATGCGTACGGTATGCATATCAGGACACCTTCTCCACTTTGCGGATGGGATATCCCAGGAACCGCTCGGCGATATCCCCGAACCATTCGGCGTTATCGCTGACCAGGAAACGGTGCGTGCCCTTGCCCGAAGTATTGCACAGCCCTTCGCTGACCAGGATCTTCTTCACCTCGATCGCCACCTGCTCCGCGGAATCGATCAGGGTCACCTGCTCCCCCATCACCTTGCGGATGACCTTCTTAAGCAACGGATAGTGCGTGCACCCCAGGATCACGGTATCGACCTTCGCCTCCTTGAGAGGCTTAAGGTACGTGCTGGCCACCTCGTGCACTACTTTTCCGTCCAGCCACCCCTCCTCAACGAAAGGCACGAAGAGCGGGCACGCCTGGGCGTACACTTTGATCTGCGGGTCCAGCTGCGTGATCTCCAGTTCATAGGCGCGGCTCTTGACCGTGCCCCGCGTGCCGATCACGCCGATACGCTTGTTCTGGGTGGCATAGACCGCTTCCCGCGCGCCGGGGGAAAGCACTCCCAGCATGGGCACCTTGAAATGGTTGCGGATCACCGGCAGCGCCACACTGGAGGCGGTGTTGCACGCCACACAGATGAGCTTGATGTCATAGCGCAGCAAAAGCAGCGTATCCTCGATGGAAAAACGCACGATGGTCTCGCGGGAGCGGATGCCGTAGGGCACGCGCGCGGTATCCCCGAAATAGACGATATCCTCCTGAGGCAGCTGGCGGATCAACTCCTTGGCTACGGTCAACCCCCCCACCCCGGAATCGAACACTCCGATCGGCTTTCTCACTGTTTTGCCTCCTGCAGAGGATAGGACGCGGCATACTCCCGCACCCCCTCCACCAATGCTTCCGCCACCTGCTGGCGGTAATGCGTGCTCTTGAGCAGCTGTTCTTCCGAAGGATTGGAGAGGAACCCGATCTCCACCAGCACCGCGGGCATCTCGGTGCCGCGCAGCACCTGGAAGTTCGCGGATTTCACCCCCAGGACCTTCGAATTGAGGTTGCGTCCCACGGTCCGGCAGATATGCTTCGCCACGTCGATCGACTCGGCGCGGTTGCTGGTATAGAGCATGTCCCAAAGGATGGTCTTGACGCTCGAGGGCACCGTTTCGCTGAAACATACCCGATCGACCTCCGGCATCTGGTCGGAGGAGGAAAGCGCGCGCTTCAAGTCCCCCGCTGCCGTCGAGATATAATACGCCTCGAACCCCTTTAAGCTGCGCACCCGGTTGGCGTTGGAATGGACGCTCACAAAAAGGTCGGCCCGGGCATTGTTGGCGATCTCCGTTCTTTTCCCCAGGGGGATGAACACGTCGGATGAGCGCGTGAGCACCACCTCCGCTCCTTCATCCCGCAGAAGTTTCGCCAGTCGGCGGGAAATGTCCAGGTTCACGTCCTTTTCCTTCAATCCCGTCCTGCCGACGGTGCCCGGGTCTTTCCCTCCGTGCCCGGCGTCCACCACGATCTTGCGTATCCGCGAACGCGCAAAAGGCCTCTCCTGCGAGACGACGGACTCATACGCCATCATATCGATGATCTTATCCTTGAACGCCTGCGGCACCACGATCGTCCCCCGGTAGACGTCCACCGGATGGGAGAGTTTCTTCGAGGCGCCGTTTAAGATCGCCAGGGAATCCCCCACCCTCACGCTAGAGCGCTGCTGGTTCTTGCGCAGGGTGATCGTGCGGCTGTACGTATCGTACTCCCAGATCACTCCTTTTTTGCTGCAGAGCTCTGCCAGAGGATAATACGTCACCCCGTGCAAGGTGTACTTCGGCAAAGTATCCTGCACAGGCACCGTGGCGCATCCGGATATCCCGAGAAGCAAAATAACAACTAAGATTTTTATATGATTATTCATTAAGATATTTTCGCATAACCCTGTAGAAGTACAGACAATTGTACCATAAATACTTCGGAAAGCAAATCACAAAACCGGAAGGAATATAGGTAAGCTATGATCCGCGCCTGGCAAACGCAAAAAGCACGATCCGGCAGGCGCGCGGAGAGAAGCGCTGATGAACCACCCCCAGAAAATATGCCAGGGAAGAAAAGGAAAAATAGCTCGGTTCGGCCTCATATCCGTACACGCAGGCATCAAACCCGTTGCGGACCAACATACTGCGCAGTTTTCCCCGTGAATTGCACCGGTATACGGCAGGAAAGACATCCTCGTGGGAGCGCTCCTTCTGCGCTGCCTTAAGCACCTTGTCATGCGCCCGGCCGCGAAAAAGCTTTGCCGCCACTCCGAAATAACTGAACACGTTCGGGGTCCGGATACACAGATACCCGCCCGGCTTGATCACCCTGCGGCATTCCGAAAAAAAGATATCCGGGTCCGGCACGTGCTCCAGGACATTATCCACCACCGCCACGTCTATCGAACCGTCATCGAGAGGCCAGCGCCCCCCTTCGATCCGGCGGAACTCGTCCAGGAAGGGATTCGCGCTGCCCGCATCGTCCACGTCGATCCCGATCACCCGCCGGCACCTGCCTTTGAACGTGCGCAGGTTCCTGCGCAGCTCCACTTTATCCTGAGCCGCCGCCCCCCTGCCGCAACCGACGTCCAGCACCACCGCATCCTTCCCCACCAGCGCGTTGACGCGGGTGAAAAAGACGACGGTGCTGTCGACATCGGTGAACCCGCCGAAACGGGTTTCAGGATAGAATACGGTCTTGAGGTCAGGCATAGGGGAGAAAATGGTGGAGGTGGGCGGAATTGAACCGCCGTCCTTAAAGATCCCGATAAAAGCCGCTCCATGCTCAGTTCACCGTTTACCCTTTGTCGTACACGCTCCGGTGAACGGGATCATGTACGCCGCATCCTTTGAATGCTTCACCGATACTGCCAAAGGCTAGACCGTATCAGCTATCTCACTGAGTGACCCTATTCTATCCCGTGAGCTGGAAAGAAAGGGTTCCGGGTTTAATTAAACCCGAAGGAAACGCCCGCCGGCACCATTGCTGGGGCCAAACGGTTAACCATTGTAGGTTTCGCGTTTATTGTGTGCAAGGATTGATAACGCGGCCAACCCTGCGTCCGCGGCATGCTGCTCTTACCCGAATACCTTAAGTCGAGCCCTTTCACCCCCTGTTTGTATATATAATTATACCATCGGAAAGGGGGTTTGAAAAGGGAATTTGGAGGGGTTAGCGGCGGTTCTTGACCGCGCGGCGCAGCGCCAGATCGGTCTCCCGGCGCTTGATATCGTCCCGGCGGTCATGCTGCTTCTTGCCCTTGGCCAGGGCGACCTCCACCTTCGCGAACCCCCGGTCGTTGAAATACAGCTTCAGCGGAACCAAGGTCAGGCCCTTCTGGCTGACCTTCTGGTGCAGTTTTTCGATCTGGTGCTTATGCAGCAGGATCTTGCGGGTGCGGGTCGGCTCGGTCTTAAGGTAGCTGGCCTGGGCATACGGCTGGATATAGGCATCGTACAGGAAGAGCTCGGTCCCCTCGAAGCGGGCGTAGCTCTCATCCAGGCTGGCTTTTTTGTCCCGCAGGGACTTGACCTCTCCGCCCTTCAGTTCGATGCCGCACTCGACGGATTCCAGGATATGGAAATCCCGCAGCGCTTTCTTATTCGTGGCGATTGAAATACCCATGGCAGGCTTATTGTACCATAGCCCAGGAGAAGTATATACCCAAAAATAGGGGCAGCGTCACCACGGAGACCAGGTGGGAGACGAAGATACCGTGGCTGACCGCCAGGTCCGGCTGGTCGTATTTCTTAAGGATCGCGGAAAGGGACATGGCGGAAGGCATGGCGCACTGCAGCACGATCAGCAGGCCCAAAGGATGCGGCACGCGCAGGAGCTTGACCGCAGCCACTCCCAGTACCGGCACGATAAGCATTTTGGCGGCGGTCGCCAGCAGCACCGGCTTCCAGCGGACCTTAAAGAGCGGTATCTCCGCGAGGCTTCCTCCCACTACGAACATGGCCAGGGGAAGGGTGCAATCCCCGACCATCTTGGCGGGTTTCAATACGAACTCGGGCACGAAACGCTGCGCACCCAGAAGCACCAGGAGGACGCTTGCCAGGGTCACCACCACCGGAGGATTAAGGACATTGCCCCACGACGCCTGCGCCGACTTATCCCTGGTCAGAAGGAAGACCCCCAGGGAGAACATGGCGAAGTTGAATCCCGCGAGGAAGAGGAAAAGATAGATGAAAAGCACTTCCGCCTGCTGGTGCGGCACCAGGGAGGCGATGAGCGCCAGGGGAAGATACCCCGAGTTCTGGAACGCGGTCAGCGCGGCGCACTGCGACCTTTCCTGCGGCGCTTTGAGCAGGAGCGAAACTGCTGCGCCCGCGGCCAATCCGGCGAGGGTCACGGTAAAACTTAAGAAAGGCATCATCCACCACCCCGGGAACTGCCCGGGATCGAACCTTCCGATAAGCTCGTAGAAGACCAGCGCCGGAAGACACACGTCCAGGGTCAGGTTGCTGAGCGTCACCAGGCAGGGACTGCCCAGGATATTCCTTTTCACCAGGAAGAACCCCAGCAGCGCCAGAAGGGAGATCTGCCCGACCGCAGCGGCCGTGACCGCAAAAGACTCAAAGAACATCTGCCGCCACCTGCGCTTTCTTCGTCAAGAGCCCTGCCTGCCCCTCGAGGAACCGCGCCAGCATCTGCCCGATCAGCCGGTGAGCCTCGACGGTAGGATGGCAGTAATCATAATAGTTGCGCTGGTCAAAGGTGAACTGCCGCGTCCGCAGCGCGCCTTCCAGGTCGAAAACATGCACCCCCTCCCCCTGCAGCGAACGCAAATATGCGTTCATCGGGGATTTCGCCCGGACATCCCCGGAGAAGAACTCCGTATCCTTCGCCTGCTCCAGCAGCGCGGTGCGCCGGGCATACTCTTTTTCCAGGCAGCCCTGCACGTACAGGGGATCGGTCACCTCATTGATCCCGAATGGCCTGGCCTCGTAATTGCTGGTCAAGGTCATGAACACTACCGGCACCCCCTGCGCCCTGCTCATCGCGATCGTCTCCGAAACGTTCTTTCGGTAATACTCGAGGATCAGGTCGTTGCACTTGCTCAGATACGTATCCTTGATCCGTACCAGCTTCAATTGCTGCAGCTGCCGGATGATC
This sequence comes from uncultured Planctomycetales bacterium, assembly GCA_964487475.1. Lineage (GTDB taxonomy): Bacteria > Omnitrophota > Gorgyraeia > Gygaellales > Profunditerraquicolaceae > CAZAPM01. Next base: position 66,573 of record CAZAPM010000011.1, on the reverse strand, counting down.
CTCGGCTCGAAATAGATCTCCCGGGCATAATATTTGTTCACCTTGTACATGGGAAGCGCGATGCGGTTGAAGAATATCTTCCCCAGGCGGTCGCTGTAAAGGTAAAAAGGCGGCTTGATCACGTTGCGGTAGGTGGCGATATAATCGTTGTGGCCGGAATAGATCACCACCAGGTCCGGATGCACCTGCTCCAGCACCTGGCGCACCCTGGCTTTGACCGTGAAAAGATCGATCCCGGAATGGCCGAAATTATACACCCGTACCCGCCTGCCCGCGGGCGCGGGTTGCCGGTTGAGCTCCTCCTCAAGGAAGTGGGCGAACACTTCGCGGCGGCGGGGAAGCACCACCGATGATTCACCGAATACCGCGATCACGAAATCTTCAGGGGTATGGTCCAGGGGAATGAACGCGGGGTCTTCCTGCACGGTATAGAAGTTCGCTCCGGGGAAGACATATCCCCGCACCCCCTTCTCCTCGGTGAAATCGATGAGCTTGGTCCCCTGGCGGGTGCCGAGATACTCCTGCAGCCGGGAGTAGATGCGCGCCTGGTCCACCTGGTTGACCCGGTATATCTTCGCCGCGACCCAGGCCATCAGGCCCAGAAACACCACCGCCGGAAGTACCGTCACCGTAAAAAAGACCGCTTTTTTCCAGGGCTGCAGGCTCATCCCCTCCTCCTCAAAGTTTGATTTTCTTCATTTGACATCTTCCGGCCGCTGCGATATACTTATTTCCTGCTTCAACACGCGGGGGTGGCGGAATGGCAGACGCGCTGGTCTCAGAAGCCAGTGTCGCAAGACATGAGGGTTCAACTCCCTCCTCCCGCACCATATTCTTATTGCCAGCGTTTAATTAACTCCGTAAGCTCCTCATATCCGGGTTTGACCGTAAAATCGCTGCGCACGATCCCCAGATAATCCGTACCGTTACCCCAATGTCCCTGAGTATCGCGGAAGAACGCCCAGAACACCTTCTCCACCGAAGGGTCCCTTAGGAAGGCCTCGAACACCTGACGCAGCCAGTACGCCTGCTGCATCTCCCCGGGATTCTCTCCCATCCACCAGTTGGCGGCCGACTCACCCGAAGGCACGCCCGGACACCCGGTCTCGGTGACCCATATCTTCTTGTGCGTATCGCCGTTACGGTCCATGATCTTGCGGCAAAGCTTAGGGAGCGCCCTGGCCGCTCCGGCCCCCCCCTCATGCAGAGGCGTGCCGAAGTAATGCACGTTGAGCACGTCGAAATAATCCTTCGCCCCGTTCTCATAGAGGTAGTTGACGCTGCCGATCCCTCTGGCCAGGCCGCCGTTCAAGATCACACACTCGGGATTGACACGCTTGGCCGCGACATAGACTTCCTTCAGCAGCCGGCAATACGACTGCAGCCGATCCTGCGGCTGCCAGTAGGTCGCGGAATCGGGCTCATTCCATATTTCCCAGTGGTTGACGATGCCTTTGTAGCGCCCGATCACCGCCGCGCAATACGCGGCGAACTCGGCGTTATCCCGCGGCGGCGAATTCCACTGTCCGTCGGGAGAGGCCCATTCGGGGGTATAATTGAAGATCCCCAACACCTTGATCCCCGCGGCGTCCAGCATCGACACGATCCGGTCGTATTTGTCGAATTCGAACTCTCCCTGCGCAGGCTCGATATCCTGCCAGAGGAAATCCATGCGCACCCAGCCGATCCCCGCCTTCTGCATCAGGGAGATGCTGCGGGCGATCTCCCGCTCATCCCGGTAATGGTGCGAATTCCAGGAATGGTCCCAGTGCAGGAAATCCAGCACTCCGATACGGGACGATACGTTATCCTGATACATGACGGGTTCTCCCTGCGCCTGCCGCAACAGACCTGCGGATGGAACGATGCACGCCAAAAGGAACAGCGCGGCTGCCGCGCTATTGATGCGGGGTCTGTTCGACATTGATGTAATCCGTAAACCCGATCCTCTCCCCCAGCTCCTGTTTTACCACCCGGATCCTGTCCGGCACGTACGGATGCGTCTTATAGTAGCTCTTGGGACGCAGCGGCTGCTTACGGTTGACCTCCTGCAGGGTCGCCAGGAAATTCAGGATCCCCCGGGGATCATACCCCGCTGCCCGGGAATACCTGGCTGCCAGCTGGTCTGCGAGAAGCTCGTCCTCGCGGGAGTAGCCCATCAGCAGCTCGACGAACGCCGCGTCCGCCGCCGTTCCCATTGCCGCCGCGCTTTGCCCCGGCGCCACCACCCCCAGCAGCCGGATCAGGGAATAACTGTTGAGCGCCTGAAGTTTCTTGATGCTGTGCCTGGCCACGATGTGCGCCACCTCATGCGCCACCACTCCCGCCAGCTCGTCGTCGTTCTTCGTCCTTTCCAGCAGGCCGCTGTTGATATAGACGAACCCCCCGGGGAGGGAGACGGCGTTAACCTCGTCATCCTTGAGCACGCGGAAGGAATACTCGATGTCCCGGCGGTCGCACACCGCCGCGATCTTGCGTCCGATCTCCTCCACCCGGTTTTGCACCAGCGGATCGTCCACCAGCGTATACTCTTTGAGGATCTGCTCGTTGATCGCCTGGCCCATCCTGACCTCGCGGTCAGTGCTGTACATGTAGGATTCCTGCTGGCCGGTGACGATATTGTATTCCGTGGAACAGCCGCTCATCAGGAGCGCCGGGGCCAGCACGCCGGCGCACATCAGCAGGGAAACCCCCAGCTTGGAAAGCAAGCGGAAGAGCGTGCGCAAAGGCAGGCCTACCACAGTGTAATAACACCCCTCGATCCTGCGGATGAAGAACGCCCCCCGGCCCTGGATATCAAAACTTCCGGCCTTATCCAAGGGAGAGACTTTCGCAAAATACGCTTTGATCTGCGGCAGGGTCAGCGGGTCCATATATACCTTCGTCTTTTCGCACGCCACAAGGATCCTGCGTGTCCCGGCATCGCACACCGCCACCCCGGTATACACCCAGTGCGGCTTCGCGGAAAGCCGGGTGAGCATAGCCTCGGCATCCTTCATAGAGCGGGGTTTCCCGCACATGACCCGGCCCTGGAGCACGGCCGTATCCGCGGCGATAATGATACCTTTGCCCGCCTTGCGCGCAGCTGCCAGCGCCTTGCGCCGGGCGTTATCCATCACCGCGGCGGACGGAGTGCGTCCCGGGCCGGCGCTTACCTCCCGCACATCCACGGGTAAGGCCCGCACCCTGATCCCCACCTGTTCCAACATCGCTTTTCGCGCTTTTGAACGCGAAGCCAGATATATCCGCATGATGATCGATTATAGCATGGCCGCCTTTTCCCCGGCAAGATATCCCGTGGAAAACGCCGCCTGCAGGTTGAACCCTCCGGTATCCCCGTCAACGTCTATCATTTCTCCGGTGAAGAAGAGCCCCCGGACCACGCGGGATTGCATGGTGCGCGGATCGATATCCCGCACCTTCACCCCGCCGCGGGTCACCATCGCTTCCTCGATACTGCCGCAGGCGCGCACCTCAAAGGAGAATGCGCGCAAACCCTCAATGAGCGCCCGGCGCACCATGGCCGGAATATGGCTTACCCGTACTTCGGGATCCGCCTTGATCCTGGCCAGGAACACCGGCACCATCCTCTGGGGAAGCAGGGTCCGCAGCACGGTGATCAGGGTCCTCTTAGGCCCCGACTGGAACTCCCGCATCACCCGAGCCTCGATCTGCTCCAAAGTCAGCCCCGGCTTCAGGTTGACCGACACTTCCACCCGCGCGCCCTGGGCCAGCCACTCCGCGACCGTCCCGCTGAAAGAGACGACCAGCGGGCCGGACACGCCCCCGGCCGTAAAAAGCATCTCCCCTACTTCCGTCGTCTGTTTTTTTTTGCCGTCCTTAAGGAACGTCAGCGCCACCGGCTTAAGGGTCAACCCCTCCAGTTCGGGGAACTCCGGCCTGGTCTTGATCCCCACCAGCCCGGGCAAGAGCGGCTCAAGCGCATGCCCCAGTTCGGTGGCCATCGCGATCCCCTCCCCGGTCGAGCCGGTAAAGGAATACGATACCCCGCCGGTAGCCAGCACCACCCGCTGCGCGTCCGACTGGTAGCCGTCCGCGCACACCACCCCCCGGACAGTGCCCGCGGCCACGGCGATTGCTTTGACCGGCCGACGCAGATGCACCTTGACGCCCCGTCTCTCCAGCTCGACCCGGCAGGCGTGCAGGATGGAAGCGCTGCGGTCGCTCTTGGGGAACACCCGCTCCTGGCGCTCGACCTTCAAAGGCACGCCGCGGGACTCGAAAAAGGACATCAGGTCAAGGTTGGAAAATGCGGAAAACGCATCCCGGAGGAAAAGTCCGTTGGAGAAAAAACGGGAAGGGAAATCTTCGATGGGACAGGCGTTCGTCAGGTTGCACCGCCCCTTGCCGGTAAGCAGCAGCTTGTTGCCGGGCGCGGATTTCTTCTCGAAAAGCTCCACCTGCGCCCCGCACTGGGCAGCCCTGATGGCCGCCATCATGCCGGCCGGACCCGCCCCCACGACGATCACCGTTCTGGCTGGCACGGTACTCCTTACAGGCCGAAATCCCTGATGGAAAAGATCGCTTCCAGGGGAATGCCCAGTTGCGCGAGGTTGGCAGCGGCGCCCTCCTGCCTGTCCACGATCACCAGGGCTTTGGCCACGCGTATTCCCGCCGCCTGCAGCGCCTGAGCCGCTTCGATCAGCGCCTTGCCCGTGGTCGCCACGTCATCCACGATCACCACACTGCTTCCCGAAGGCAGTTCCGGGCCTTCGACCATTTTCTGCATCCCGTGGCCCTTGGCTGCCTTGCGCACGATGAACGTCTGCAGCGGCACGCGCTGCTGGTGGCAAAGCACCGCTAACGCGCCCACGATCGGGTCCGCGCCCAGGGTAGGGCCTCCCACCGCCGATACGGGCAGCCCTTTCATCATCTCCAGCATGATACTTGCCGTAAGGAACGCCCCTTCGGGAGTTAGGGTGATCACCCTTCCGTCCAGATAATAATTGCTCTCTTTGCCTGAAGAGAGGACGAACTTACCCCGGCGAAGCGCCCCCTTTTCCAGCAAAACCTTCAGGTCCTGCGTAAGCTCTTTACGTGTTCTGTTTTCCATGGGTGCATTGTACTATGACTGCCCCGGACTGTCAATCCTGCTCGCGCGCCTGCCTTATTCTTTTGACAAGCACGGGAGAAGCTGTTATCATATCGACATGCCCGAAGTCTGGCATAAGAAAAACAGCGTGTTCCAGAGCATAGTGCAGCTGCTGCTTCCTGCGGTGTGCACGGTGTGCAACCGCACCCTGGCATACCCCCTCGAAGCGCAAAAGCCTGTCTGCGGCGACTGCGAACGAGCGATACAACTGCATACTCCCCCGTTGTGCCGGAAATGCGGCCGGAGCCTCAACACTCCTCCTGCGCCGGGGCCGGGAGACTGTTGCAGCCGGTGCGCGGCACAGGAACTTTATTTCGACGCCGCCTTCAGCCCGGCGAGATACGAAGGCATCGTCAAGGAACTCATCAGGCAGTACAAATACGCGGGGAAAGAGTATCTGGCCGATACTCTGGGCGGACTGATCGCGGAGGGAATGGTACGCTACGCTCCCCGCATCATGGTATGCGATTGTATCGTTCCCATACCTCTTTTTTCGCAGAAGCAGCGGGCCAGGGAGTTCAATCAGGCGCTGGCGTTAAGCCAATGCTTGGCCGCGTCACTGCGCAAGCCGATCCTGGCAGGGGTACTGGTCAAGCACCGGGAGACCGCGCCCCAGGCTTCCCTGCACGCCGCAAAACGCAGGGAGAACGTCAAAGGATGTTTCTCCGTCACCGATGCGGAGGCGGTCAGGGACAGGGTAGTGTTGCTGGTCGATGACGTGCTGACGACCGGGGCCACCTGCTCCGAAGCGGCACTGGCGCTCAAAAGCGCCGGAGCGTATGCGGTCCACGTAGTAGCGGCAGCGAGCTAAAAGCAAAAGATAGGGACGATTCTCAAAAGAAAGAACCGTCCCTAGGAAAGTAGAATGAAGCTTCTCAGAAATTATATTTTAAAGGGTTTCATCTCCCCCATGTTCATGGCCCTGGGGGTGCTGACGTTCGTCATGCTCCTGGGCAACCTCATCAAGATCGCGGAACTGGTGATCACCAAGGGAGTGGATATCCTCAACGTGGTCAAACTGTTCCTGTTCATGACCCCGTACCTCTTTACCTTCACCATCCCTATTTCCACCCTGACCGCGGTGCTCATGTGCTTCGGAAGGCTCTCCAGCGACAACGAGGTCATCGCCATCCGCGCCAGCGGAGTGAACCTTTTCAAGCTGCTGGCCCCGATATTGACCATCGGGATCATCTTAAGCCTCTTCCTGGTCATCTGCAACGACCGGCTCATCCCCTACGCCCATTTTGCCACCCGCCGCACGCTCATGGAGGTAGGGATCAAGAATCCCGCGGCGGCGCTCGAACCCGGGGTGTTCATCAATTCCTTCCAGAAATACGTGGTCTTCATCTATCATATCGAAGAGAACAAGCTGACCAATATCCGCATCTATGAGCCGCAGGAAGGAAGACCTACGCGCACCATCATCGCCAAGCACGGGGAGTTCATCAGCGACGCGGAGAAACGCACCGTCAAACTTAAGCTGATCGACGGGACCAGCGACGAACCCGACCCGAACGAGCCCGGGAAATACTACAAGGTCAATTTCAAGACCAATTTCATCACCCTCAACCTCGCGGACGCCCAGAAAAGAGAGAACCTGGAGAAGAAACCGAAGGACATGACCATCAAGGAGCTCCGGGAGGAAGTGACCCGGCTGAAAAAAGCCGGGATCGACCCCTTACCCCTGGAGACCGAGATCTACGAGAAGATATCCCTCGCCTTTTCCAGCATCGTCTTCATCCTGATCGGCGCTCCCCTGGCGGTGATCACGCGGCGCCGCGAAAAATCCGTCAATTTCGGCATCGCCGTGCTGGTGGTGGGAGTCTTCTACCTTATGTTCATCGGTGCCGAAGCGTTGAGCCATCAGGGGCTGATCGCCCCCTCCGCCGCCATGTGGATCCCGCACATCATACTGGGAGGCATCGGAGTACTGCTGACCTACCGGCTATGCGCATACTAGAGCGCTATATCATCCGCAACATCATCCTGTATTTCCTTGTCTGCCTCTTCACCTTCATGTTCCTTTACGTGATCATCGACATCTTCTCGCACTTAGAGGAGATACTCCAGCAGAAGGTCCCTTACCTGACCCTGGGTCAGTACTATCTGGCTAACCTGCCCCTGGTCTTCGTTCACGTCTCCCCCTTCTCCTGCCTGCTGGCAGTGCTGATCACCTTTTCCCACTTGAACCGGGACAACGAGGTCATCGCCATGCGCGCGAGCGGCCTCTCCATCTACCAGATGGTGAAAGTGGTGCTGGTATTCGGGATGACCGTCAGCATCCTCTACTTCCTGGTAAACAACAAGCTGGTGCCCTATTCCATGGCGGTCACGGAGCAGGTCAAGGCGCAGATGGAAAGCAGCAATGCGCAGCCGGAGCCGAAAAAGGAGGAGATCCTCAACCTCGCGGTGTTCGGGCTGAAGAACCGGCTTTTCTTCGTCAACCGGTTCACCCCGCACAACGGGACCATGGAGGGGATCAACATTTTGGAGCACGACCCGGACCAGAACGTCATCCGCAAGGTAGTGGCCAACCGGGGAGAGTACCGTAACGGGATGTGGGTCTTCTTCCAGAGCATGACCACGGAACTGGACCAGAACGGCCTGGTGGTCAACGGGCCGGTCTACCTCGAAGAGGAGGTCATGTCCATACCCGAGACGCCCCAGGAATTCTCCCACCAGCGCCGCCTGCCGGAACAGATGAGCATCGACCAGCTGCGCAGCTACATCGATAAGCTTTCGGACAGCGGGGCGACCGGAACGCTGCAGAAATTCAAGGTCGAGCTGTACCGGCGCTTCACCTCCAGCATCACTCCGCTGGTGATCATCCTGCTGGCCATCCCTTTCTCGCTGATGGTCAAGAAAAGGGCCACCGGCCTCTATGCGCTGGGGATCTCGATAATCGGAGGGTTCCTCTACTACGGGATCAACGCCATCAGCACGGCGCTGGGATACGCCGGCATACTTCCTGCCTGGATCGCGACCACCTTCAGCCACGTCCTGGTCATCACCTCGAGCCTCTACCTGATCAGATCCTTGCCGTAATCCAGCTCCGGATTGAACTGCTTGAAATGCTTGGCGAACCTGGTGGGATTCTCGAAGTATACCCTCGGCACGCGGCTGCCGATACCGCAGACGATCTCATAGGGAATGGTGCCGGAAAGGTCGGCCAGCTCCTCCGTACTGATACGCTCCTCCCCCTGGATCCCGATCAGCACCACCTCATCCCCCACCTGCACCTTTTCCGCGCCCACATCCACCATGATCTGGTCCATGCAGATGCGCCCGCTCACCTTGAAGCGCTTCCCCCGGATGAGCACCGGCGCGGAGTTGGAAAGATTGCGCGGATACCCGTCACCGTAGCCGATGGGCAACGTCACGATGGTGGTCTTCCGGGGAGCCACGTAGGTATGCCCGTAACTGATCCCCTGGCCTGCCGGCACCTGCTTGACGAACACCACTTTCGTCTTGAGACTTAAGACCGGCTTTAAGGAAATGGAGACCTTCTCCTTAGGGTAGAGCCCGTACACCACGAGGCCCGGACGCACCATGTTAAAATGGCCCTGCCGGTACTCCACCACCCCCATGCTGTTGGCGGCGTGCACCAGAGGGATGGATATCCCCTCCCGGCGCAGCTCCTGCAGCAGCCCTTCGAAGAGGCCGATCTGGTAAAGCGTGAATTCTTTGTTCATGTCCGCGAACGCGAAATGGGTGAAGATCCCCTCCACATGCACCCGCCTCATCTGCATGATGCGCCTAAGCAGCGGCAATGCCTCTTCATGCTTGATCCCGATACGGGCCATCCCGGTGTCGACCTTGACGTGCACATTGATGAAGGTGCGCAGCCGCTGGGCCTTGCGCTGCAGGACCTGCGCCATCTCCTCGGAACAGACGGTCGGGGTAAGCTGGTATTTGAAAAGCGGATCCACATGCTCCGGCAGTATCAATCCCATCACCAGGATCGGGATATCGACCCCCTCCCGGCGCAACGCCATGCCTTCGTCGATGGAAGCGACCCCGAAATAATCCACCCCGCAGGCCATGAGCTTTTTGGCCACCGGGATGAGCCCGTGCCCGTACGCATCCGCCTTAATGGTCACCAGGATCTTGGTGCGCGGCTGCAGCAACTTGCGCACCTGCCGGATGTTGTACGCCAGGTTCCCGAGATTGACCTCCGCCCACGTGGGGCGGTATCCGATAATGTTATCTTTTCGCATGTGGCCTCACCTGACAATCCTTAGGGTATACGTACAACGCCTTGATCCCGGCGGCAGAGTGCGTCTCGCCCGCCGCAGCCCGCTCCTTGGCGCACTCCAGGAACCAGAACGCTTCCGGATACCAGTAATCCTTATCCAACGCATACACTCCCTTATGTCCCTTGACCAGCGCCTCTGCGTAGAGCGCTAACCCGTCCCCGCAGAGCACGCACGGGCCCTTGATCCTCGCCGAGAGCTCCTCGGGAGTGCTCAGGCAGACCGGCCAGAGGCAGGAAAGTTTCCCCGCCCGGACCTTATATCCGGAGGAATACACCAATCCCCGGCGGGCATCCAGCACCGGGACGATCATCTCCCCTGCGGCCGATCCCCTGGCCTGCGCGGCCCGGGCCAGGACCTCCAGGGAATTCACCCCCGCCGCCGGACGTCCGCATCCGAGCGCATATCCTTTTACCGCGGCCAGACCGATGCGTATCCCGGTAAAGGAACCCGGCCCGATCCCCGCGGCGAAGCAATCGATATCCCTCAAAGAAAGGCCCATTGCCGAGAGCACCCGCGAAACCGTCTGCGGCAGCAATTCGGCGTGCCTGGTCCCGGCATTGAGGGTATACAATCCGCTGCGACGCTTCAGACCGTCCCACACCGCAACGATCATCCTGCCGGTGGTCGTCTCGATCCCCAGTATCCTCATCGTAACCGCTCCAGTTTCTCCTGCACCTGCCGCAGTTTCTCGTCCTGCTGCGGCACGGAGACCAGCCGCTCCCTCATCAGGTACTGCGCGAGAAGAAGTCCGGCCAGATGATCCCCGTTCTTATTGAAATGGCCGTCGACCGGCCAGCACAAGTCCTTCTCGGGATGCAGCCTCGGGCGGGGAGTCTGGTCGGAAAAACCGCGCATTAACGGCTTGAGATCAAGGTAGGGGATACCCTCCTCAGCCAGGAATTTCGTGATATGCGCATGCGGCTCCTCGCAGGCAAAGCCTTCCGGACATAAAAACGGGTACATCTCCTCCATGGCAGGGATCACCATGAACGCGATCGACGCTTTCTGTTCGCGCGCCAGCTCGGCAAAAGCCCGCACATTCTCATAATGACGCTCCCATACGTCCTTAAGGTACGGGCTTTCCTCCTCGGTGAAAAAAAGATCCGAAGGCGTATGCTTCGCCTGCGGGGCGCATACCCCGAAGCGGGAGACGAAGGAACGCAGCCCGTCCTGGTCCTGCAAAGCCCGGAACACCGGCGAGTGCGCGGCAAGCCATCTTTTGAACAGGGTCTGGTTCCCCCACGGAGGGATGAGCGAGTTGGAAAGCCTGGCCTCGGCCCTCATCGCCTCTAAAGGGACCCTGTTGCCGCCGGGCCGATTATACTCCTTATCATTCGCCTCCACCAGGATCCCGTCCACCACGGCATTGTTCGGGAACACATAATCGTCGCGCGCGTCATTGCTGACGAAGTACGCCACCACGATCAGACGGGGAGGATACGGCAGCCGGGAGAGAATCCTGCGGGCCTTGATCAGCTCCTGCTTCGTACCGAATCCGGGCACCCCGCACTTGAGCACCCGCATCCCCAGGTGTGCTTCCAGCTGCGTGCCGAATTTATTCTCGAAGGAATCCCACGCCCAGGTATAACTATCCCCCATCAACAGGATATACTCCTTCTCCCCCTCATACGGCCGGTCAAAACATCCCAGCTCATTCGTCCAGGTCTTGAAGAAATTACCCCCCATCATCTGCATGCGGCAGCAGGACATGTTGGGCTTTAAGTCATATCCGATCTCGTCATCAGGCCCCAATACGCTGCGCACATTGGTACCGGTCAGCATCCCGGAACGGAAGTTGAAATATAGGTCGGCAAGCACGACCGCGCCGACCGCGCCGATCAGGAAGATCACCCCCCAGCCGAACACCCGCTTGAGCATCCCCGCCATAGACCTTTACCCCCGATCCTTATGGTGGGAGAACACGCACCCGATCCGTCCTGAAAAACGCTTACCGAAAGAACGCAGGCACAGCCTGCGGTGCGCGGAAGCGGAAGGGACTGCTTCGATGTGCACCTCCAGGCGCTCCTCCGGGAGCAGTGCGCCGAAGTGCTGCGGCCACTCGATCACCGATACTCCCCCCCCGTAGAGATACTCCTCCGCACCCAGCGCCAAGATATCCTCGGTTTTCTCCAGCCGGTAAAGATCGAAGTGCGCCAGCGGAAGCCTTCCTTTTTCATAGAGCCGGATCAGCACGAAGGACGGACTGACCACCTCCCGGGGGTCGATCCCCAGCCCCTGCGCGAGCCCCTTGGTGAACACGGTCTTTCCCGCGCCGAATCCGCCGAAAAGGCAGACGATATCACCCGGCTTAAGACAGCGTGAAAGCGCCGCCCCCGCCTGCATCGTTTCGCGTACGGAATGAGATATCTTGCGCTCCATATCAGAAATGCCTGTACCCCCGCGCCAAAAGCCGGCGCACTTTCCCGGAAGCCCCGACCAGGGACATCCCCCGGCGCTTCTCCACGATCTCGCCTATGGCCCGCGCGTTGACCGTACGGTCCCGGGCGATCCTTTCCGCCTCGCGTGCCGATACGGTAAAAAGCAGTTCGAAATCCTCTCCCGCGCACAAAGCCTCTTCCAGACTGCCGCCGCCGCGCGCCAGGGGGATACGTTCCCCGTAAAGCACTGCCCCTACCCCGCTTTGCCGCGCGATGTGGCCTAAGTCCTGCGCCAGCCCGTCGGATATGTCGATCATGGAGTGCACCCGGTAGCGCGTGACCAGCTGCCGGGATTCTTTCACCCGGGGGGTGAACGTCAGATGCTTACCCCTGATCGAGCCGCCCACCGAACCGGTGACCATGATCACATCCCCCGGCCGGGCGCCGCTTCGCAGCGCCAGCCTCTTTTTCTCGACCAGCCCCGCCATGCTCACATCGATGACGATCTTATCCGACCGGCTCATATCCCCTCCGACGATCCGCAGGGAATAGCGGTCGGCGACCCGGATCATCCCTGCGGCCAGTGTCCGGGCGTACGCCAGGGGAATGCCTCGGGGCAGCCCCAGAGAGACCAGCGCCCACTTCGGCACTCCGCCGCAGGCGGCAATATCGCTTAAGGAGACCGCCACGGCTTTGCGTCCGATCAGCGCGGGATCGTCCCGCCGGCGGAAATCCACGTCTTCGACCAGGAGGTCACAGGTAAGGAGCAGATACCTCCGGCGATCGTACTCCACCGCCGCGCAGTCATCCCCGGAGCCGACCGCGACCGTCCTGTCGGTCTTAAGCTTCCTGCGGACCTGCGCAATGAACCCGAACTCCCCCAATCCTGCCAGAGACATATCCCTATAGTGTAGAGATATACTTCTTGAACGGGGGCCGGATCACCCCGTCTTCCGTGATGAACGCCGTGATCAGCCCGTGCGCAGTCACATCGAATGCGGGATTGTACACCCGCACCCCCCGGGGCGCCGACGGCTTCACAAAATGCAACGTGGTGACCTCCTGCGGGCTGCGTTCCTCTATCGGTATCCGGGTGCCGTCCTCCAGCCGGGGATCGAAGGTCGAACGGGGAGCCGCGACGTAAAAAGGGATGCCGTGATACTTCGCCAGCACCGCGAGCATGTACGTCCCCACTTTGTTCGCCGTATCCCCGTTGGCCGCGATCCGGTCCGCTCCCGTGATCACCGCGTCGATCCCGCCCTTGCCCATCAGAGAAGCCGCCATATTGTCGCAGATCAAAGTCACCGGGATGCGGGCGCGCATGAGTTCCCAGGTGGTAAGCCTCGCCCCCTGCAGCAGCGGCCTGGTCTCGCAGGCGAACACCTTGAGACGCTTGCCCCTGGCCTTGGCCGCGTACAGCACACCCAGCGCCGTGCCGTAATCGATCGTCGCCAGCGCTCCGGCGTTGCATACGGTAAGGACCGTCGCATGGTCGCGCAAAAGCGCCTGGCCGTGCTCCCCCATCCTCCGGCAGACCCGACGGTCCTCCTCGACGGCGTCCAAGGCGCATTGCAGCAGCGCCCCTTTAAGTTTCGCCAGCGGCGCAACGCGCTGCGCGGCTGCCGCTTGCCGCATCCGCTCCAAACCCCAGAAAAGATTCCTGGCCGTCGGCCGGGACGCGCCGATGGTTCGCGCGACCTCGTCCATCCGCCGCAGGAACGCGGCAGTGCTCCCGCGAAAATCCTTAACCCCCAGGTACACCCCCAGCGCCGCGGCCGCACCCAGCGCCGGAGCTCCCCTGACCCGCAGGGTCTTGATCGCTTCGCATAACGCGGGGACGGTGCGCAGATCGAGATATTTGAGCTTCCCGGGCAACAACGTCTGATCGATGATCCTGACCGCTCCCCTATACCAGCGTATCGTATACATCCCCGCCCCTTTCCTCACAATCCCATCACTCTTGCCAGCAGGCTCTTATCGATGCGGATCGCCGCATGCGGACATGATTCCTGGCAGCAGAAACACCGTATGCAACCCCGGTAATCGATGCGCATCCTGCCCTGGTGCAGCGTAATGACCTTTTTCGGACAGGCCCGGCTGCACACCCCGCAGCGCACGCAGACACGGTGCAGGAACACCGGCTTGAAAGTCAGCAGTCTCCTCGCCAGCGCGATCAACGGCTGGGGGATGTTGCGGCGCAGCGAAGAACCCGCGGGAAGCTTGAACGCCGGACTGGCTGCCGCCTTCTCCAAAGGTTCCCCGGCGAGCTCGATCTCTCCGAGGCTGGCGTACCCCATCCCCTGCTCCCGGGCCGCCTTATTGGTAGTGACCGTCATCGGATCGATCCCCATCACCGCAGCCAGCACGTAATCCAGCGCCAGCGCATCCGAAGACGCCGCCACCAGCCCCAGATGCCGGAGCGTTCCGCTGGTACCCGGGCCTTCCCCTTCCATCGCCGTCACCGCGTCGCACACCGCAAGGGAAGGCCTCGCTTCCTTCAGTATCTCGATCACCAGCGCAGCGAAATCCTCGCGCCGCACGTGCGCCTTATGCATCTCCGCCTTATACACGCTGGAAAGCAGCCCGTAAAGATTCTTGACCGCCGCGGTCATGGTGGCGATCCCGTGGGTCTTAAGCTTGCAGACGGTCACCACGTGATCCACTTCGTCGAGCACCGCCGCCAGGGGGAATTTCCCCCGCCAGCGGTGTTTCTCGAATGTAACCAGGGAGACCCCTTCCTCCCGGCACAGCCGCGCGGTCTGCGTCACTTCATAGACCCGCTCGATGTTGCCGCTTTCCGTGCCCCAGGCGCTTGGGCCGTCCCCCACCAGCACCGTGCAGCCGTGCGCCTTCAGCGCCCGCACCACCGCCCGGGTCACTTCGACGTGGGTCACGATCCCCGACTCGGGGGGCCGGGCCATAAGCAGGTTCGGTTTGACCAGCACCCGGGAATTCTTTCCGATACAGGACGAAAGCCCGCCGATCAGGGAAAGCGCTTCGGCGACCTTGGCGTGCACCAGCGCCGGCTCGTATGATCCGCACGCTACCAGGGATACTTTAGGCGCGCTCATGGAAGGCGAAAGAACCTCCGTGCATTGGCGGTCGTCGCCGCAGCCACTTCCTCCAGGGATATCCTTCTTTCCCTGGCCACGCAGCGGGCAACCTCGACCACCAGAGAAGGCTCGTTCCTCCTGCCCCGCCGGCCCTCGGGAGAAAGGTACGGGCAATCCGTCTCCAGCATGATACGGTCCAGGGGCGCTGCCGCCACCAGCGCGCGCAGCGCGGCGGCTTTTTTGTAGGTGATATTGGCGGTAAAAGAGACATGGAACCCCAGTCCCAGGCACTGCTCGAGGAAATCCTGATCTCCGGAGAAACAATGCACCACCGCCTCGAAAGGCATGAACTCGCGGCAGATCGCCAGGGTATCCTCCTGCGCCTGCCGGCTGTGCAGCACGACCGGAAGCCCCTGCGCCTTGGACAGGGAAAGCATTTCACGGAACAACGCCCGCTGATTGGCGGACTGGGAAAAATTCTTGTAATAATCCAGGCCGATCTCGCCGACCGCCACCACTTTTTCCTCGCGGCATAACGGCTCGATGTGCGCGCGGGCGGATTCCCCTTCCCTGTCGGCATCGTGCGGGTGCACTCCCACCGCCGCCCACACCCTGGGACAGCGCTGCGCCAGCGCCACCCCTTCCTGCGAAGTCCTTATGCTGGCCCCGACGTTAATGATCCCCGCCACTCCCGCGGCGTGCGCCGCCCCCAGCACCGCATCCCGGTCGGAAGAGAACTCGGGAAAATCCAGGTGCGCATGAGTGTCGATAAAGACCGGAACCTCGCTATTTGCCATCCCCCTGCTTTTCCTTGTAGGAAACCTCTATCACCGTGCCGTCCTCCATCTGCACCTGGGCGCAGCGCTTGAAGACGTTGACCCCGACGACCTTGCCCTTGCCCTGGGGGATATGCACGTGTTCGCCCTCCCGGGGCAGGCCCTTGGAAAGCGACTTGTACGTCTCATACTCGAAATTCAGGCAGCACATCAGCCTGCCGCAAAGCCCGGAGATCTTGGGAGGGTTCAAAGGCAGGCCCTCCTCCTTAGCCATCTTGATGGTCACCGGCTCGAAATCGGTCAAAAAACGGGTGCAGCACAGTTCCCGGCCGCAGGAACCGAACCCGCCGAAGAGCTTGGCCTCGTCGCGCACGCCGATCTGGCGCAGTTCGATGCGGGCCTTGAAGATCTTGGCCAGGTCCTTGACCAGCTCCCGGAAATCCACCCTGCCCGACGCGGTGAAATAGAACACGATCTTGGAACGGTCAAAGGAATACTCCGCATGCACCAGTTTCATGTCCAGCTTGTGCTCCTGGATCTTCTTCTCGCAGGAAACGAACGCTTCTTTAGCCTTGGCCCGGGCATCCTCCACCTGCTTGAGATCGGCGGCATTGGCCAGGCGCACCAGCTTTTTGGCGGATTCCTTCCCCTGGCACTCCCCGCTGCAGGGCTTGCCCTTAGGGGATACGATCTGGCCGTAATCCAGCCCGCGGTCGTGTTCCACGATCACGAAATCGCCTTCTTTGCACTCGAAACCCGAGGCGTTATACGAGAATACCGATCCCGAATCGCGCAAACGCACCATGACGATCTTGTTCATTACGCACCTCTCATATACAACTGCTGCAGGTAGGAAACTACCAGCTTGGCATTGATGTTATGTTCCAGATACTCCAGCGATCTCGCGCAGGCCTCGAGGGCCTGCGTCAACTGCCCGGGAGTCAGCGCCTGGGCATATGCGGCCAGCTGCCCGGCACGGTCGCGGTGGATCAACTCCCCGGCCTCGCCGCCCGAGCGCAGATACGCGGCATCGCGCAGCCAGCTGGCGGCCATATTGCATAAACGCACCATCTCTTCCTTATCCAGTCCCGGAGGGTCCCGGCGGGAGGAGACCAGCATATCCAGCAAACGGTTCTTCTCCTCCATCACGCCTTCGCGGTTCAGGCGCAGGGCGCTTCCGATCCTGCCCTCGCAGTAATAGGCGAGGAAATGCGCCGGCGCCTCCGCCACGCCGAAACGCTCCCGCAGCATCCCCGCGAGGATATCCCGCGGCAGCGGGGTGAAATACACCGCCTGGCAACGGGAGGTGATGGTCTTCAAAAGCCGGCCGGGCTTATCCGTCACCAGCACCAGCACACAGGAACCGGCAGGCTCCTCCAAAGTCTTCAGGAACGCGTGCGCTGCCGCAATGCCCAGACGGTGGCAGTTGTTGACCAGACATACCTTCCTCGCGCCCTCGTACGGCCGCAGGCTCAAATGCTTCTGCAGCGCGCGGACCTGCTCGATCTTGATCTCGTCGTCCCCCTCGTCGATGCAGAAGATATCGGGGTGCATCCCCTTATCCGCCTTGCGGCAGGGATCGCAGGTATCGCACGGGCCCTGCGGCCCGGGAGAGGCGCAATTGAGCAGCTTGGCGAACTCCTTCGCCGCAAGGAACTTGCCCACCCCTTGAGGCCCGCACAAAAGATAGGCGTGCCCCAGGCGGCCGGAAGTTACCGCGTGCGTGAGCTGCGCGACCGCGCGTTCCTGGCCGAGCACCGTTTCGAACGACATTCCAGCAACCTTTCTACCGCGCTGCGTACGCTGCGCTGCGTTTCCTGAAGGTCATCGTCGACCTTGATCACTTTGATGCGGGACGGTTCCCTGCGGGCCAGGGCGAAATACCCCCTTCGCACCCGGCGGTGGTATGCTAAATCACGCTGCTCGATGCGGTCAGAGCTTCCCCGACGGTGCGCCAGCCCCTGTTCCAGGGGCACATCCATCAGCAGGGTCAGGTCAGGCGCCAGGTTTCCCGTCGCGTACTTGCCCATCGTACGGATCACCGCCGGATCGATCCCTAACCCGTACCCCTGATATGCGAGGGTGGAATCGAGAAAACGGTCGCAGATCACGATCCGGCCCTGACGCAGCGCCGGCACGATCACCTGTGCCACCACCTGCGCGCGCGCCGCCATATACAGAAGAAGCTCGCACGCCGAAGACATGGCCTGGTTCTTTCCGTCCAGAAGCACTCCCCGTATCTGCTCGCTGATATCGGTCCCTCCCGGCTCGCGCAGGTAGACGACGCCGTGCCCCAGCCGCCTCAGATGCTCGGAGAGCAGCCTCGACTGCGTGCTCTTGCCGCACCCCTCGGACCCCTCGAACGTGATGAACACCCCTTTTTTCATCAGAGTTTTTTCCGCCATGTGGTCGTGCCGTCCTTGGAATCCTCGATCACCACTCCCCTGGCCGCAAGCTCGCCGCGGATACGGTCCGCCTCCTGGTACTCCTTGCGCGACTTCGCGGCCTGGCGCTTCGCGATCATCTCCTCGATCCAGGAATCCGCGCCCTCCGCCTGCGGTGAAACCCGGGCAGAGAATCCCAGCACTCCGGAAAATTCGTCCAGCACCGCCTTGACCGCCGGCGCGAACCCCGGCTCGTCGAGATGCTTGTTGGCGAACCCCACCAGCTCGAAGTACACCGCCAGGGCCCGCGGCGTATTGAAATCGTCATCCAGCGCTTCGATGAAAAGCTCCCGGCAGCGCGCGAGCGCATCCGCCAGCGGCTGCGGCAGGGCGCAGGCAGGGGACATCCGCTGCGCCAGCTTTCCATAAAGGATCGACACCCGCTCCAAGGCCTGGCGGGATTCCGCGATCCTCTCCTCGGTGTAATCGATCGGGCTGGCGTAGTGCGCCGAAAGGAAAAAGAGCTTCAGGAAATCCGCATTGCCGTAGCGGGCGAGGAAATCCCGGATGGTCACGAAATTACCCAGGGATTTTGACATCTTCTGGCCGTTGATGGTCAACAGCCCGTGATGGATCCAGTACTTCGCGAACGGCTTCCCCGTGCACGCCTCGGCCTGCGCGGTCTCGTTCTCATGATGGGGAAAGATCAGGTCCCGGCCTCCGGCGTGGATATCCAGCGTGTCGGTCGCAAGATACTTCTGGCTCATCACGGAACATTCGATATGCCATCCGGGGCGGCCCTGGCCCCAGGGGCTCTCCCATGAAGGCTCCCCGGGCTTGGAGGATTTCCAAAGGGCGAAATCCAGCGGGTCGGCCTTGGATTCCTCGGATTCCTTGCGCACTCCCGTCAGCATCTGGTCGACGCCCTGGCCGGAAAGTTTGCCGTACTCCCGGCTCTTGCGCACGTTGAAGTACACCCCGGATCCCGTGGCATAGGCGAACCCCCGTTCGATCAGCGTACCGATGTAGGCGATCATCTCGGGGATGTTCTCGGTGGCCCGCGGCTCGACATCCGCGGCCGGGATCCCCAGCGCACGCATATCCTCGTAATACCGGGCGATATAGGTGGACACCAGCTGCTGCCACGGCACTCCCGACTCCCGGGCGCGGGCAATGATCTTATCGTCGATATCAGTGATGTTGCGCACCAGGGTGACCTCGTAGCCCCGGTACTTAAGATAGTCGCGGATCACGGTGAAGATGAAAAGGCTGCGGGCATGGCCGATATGACAGTCGTCGTAGACCGTCACCCCGCAGGTGTACATCTTGACCGCGGGAGGGTGCAAA
This sequence comes from uncultured Planctomycetales bacterium, assembly GCA_964487475.1. GTDB lineage: Bacteria > Omnitrophota > Gorgyraeia > Gygaellales > Profunditerraquicolaceae > CAZAPM01. Next base: position 47,266 of record CAZAPM010000011.1, on the reverse strand, counting down.
GGCAGGAACTCATCCTTGGTGCGGGTTAAAGAATTATAAAAGGAAAGTGCCATCTATAGATTATGATGCTTCTTATGCTCGAAGGAGTCGATCCTCTTTTCCAGTTCCTGTATCTGCTGCATGATCGGGTCGAGGATATGCACGTGGTCCAGGGCAAGCTCGATCTTCTTGCCTTCCTGCCTGGTCACCCTTCCCGGCACGCCCACCACCGTCGAATTCGGGGGCACGTCCTTGATCACCACCGCGTTGGCTCCGATATAGGAGTTATCCCCCACCTTGATATTGCCCAGCACTTTCGCCCCCGCGCCGATCACCACGTTGTTGCCGATCGTGGGATGCCGCTTCTCGTTGACCAGGCCGGTGCCCCCTAAGGTCACCCCCTGGTACAAAAGCACGTCATTGCCCACCTCGGCCGTCTCTCCGATCACCACACCCATACCGTGATCGACGAAAAAACGCCTGCCGATCTTCGCGCCGGGATGGATCTCGATGCCGGTCAAGCTGCGGGAGATCTGGGAGACCGCCCGGGAAAGGAAGCACAGACGCAGGCGGTAAAGCGCATGCGCGATCCTGTGCCACACGAGCGCGTGCAGCCCCTGGTACAGGATCACCACCTGCAGGAACCCGCAGGCTGCGGGGTCCTTTTTCCGGATGTTCTGGATATCCTCGAAGAACACCCAGGAGATCACCGCGGTCTTTATGACAAAAAGCGCCAGGAGCGTTCCCAGCGTCCACACAAGGATCGTCACCGTCATTCCTGTCCCTCCCTCGCGAGAAGCGCCACGGCGAATGAAGAGACCGCCTGGCCCGCTCCCACCGCATCCAGCCCTTCGTTGGTCTTGGCTTTAATGCTTACCTGTTCCGGCAGGATGCCCAGCGCCTTCGCCACCGCAGATGCGATCTGCGCTTTATACGGGGAAAGTTTCGGCTCCTGCAGCACCACCACCGCATCGATATTGACGATGCGGAATCCCTTTTCCTTCGCCAGCGCCGCCGCCCTCGACGCCAGCACCGCGCTGTCCATGCCTTTATACGCCGGATCGGTGTCGGGAAAATGCTCCCCGATGTCCCCTAGGCCGGCGGCTCCCAGCAGCGCGTCGGTCACGGCGTGCAGCAGCACATCCGCGTCGGAGTGACCCTGCAGCCCGAAGGCATGGGGGATATGCACTCCCCCCAGCATCAGGGGACGCCCCGGCACATACCGGTGTATGTCGTATCCTATTCCGCTGCGGTACGTCATATGCTCCTCAACAATGCCCTGGCCGCCAGCACATCCTCGGGAGATGTCACCTTGATATTGCGGTATGAACCTTCCACCACCGCGACAGGCCGGCCCATCTTTTCCACCAGCATCGCGTCGTCGGTGACCGGATGCACACCGAAACGCGCAAAACCCTCTTCCAGAAGCGCCCGGCGAAACACCTGCGGGGTCTGCACTTCCCAGAGGCGGCTTCGCTCGACAGTCCTTTCCACAAAACGCGAGCGCACCTTTGCCCTCTGGCGCACCAGCTTGATCGTCGCCTTGACCGGGACCGCCGGGATCGCCGCCCCAAAGCGTTTCGCCTCCGCCAGCAGTTCAGAGATCAACGGCTCCGTCACAAAAGGCCGGGCCGAATCGTGCACCGCGACAAGATCGGCGCATATCCGCAGCGCGCGCAGCGCCTGCAGACCGCAGCGCACCGAATCCTGGCGCTCTTTGCCCCCCCGTACCACCGCGCAGATCTTCCGGTACCTGCCCTTTGCCAGCAGCCGCATCACCCCGGGCCGCGCCTGAGGGCTTACCACCACCACAATATCGTCGATACCCGGATGCCGGTCGAATACCCCGATCGAATACGCCACCAGCGGCTTTCCGGCCAGCGCGATCAGAGGCTTGACCGTCCGGGACTTAAGCCGCGTGCCCTTTCCCGCGGCGAGGATAATGGCGGCGGTACGCATCGGGTTCAGCGCTCCATCTTGGCAAAGATCATCCTTCCGGCCTGCGTCTGCAGCACGGAGGTCACCACGACCCGTACGTCCTGGCCGATGAACCTGCGGCCGTCCTCGACCACGATCATGGTGCCGTCATCCAGGTAGCCTACCGCCTGGTTATGCTCCTTGCCTTCCTTGATCAGCTTCACGTGCATCTGTTCTCCGGGGAACACCACCGGCTTCAAGGCATTGGCCAGCTCGTTGATATTGAGCACCTTGATCCCCTGCAGCGAGGCCACGCGGTTCAAGTTGAAATCCACGGTCATGATCTTGGCTTCCAGCACCTTCGCCAGTTTGACCAGCTTGGCGTCCACCTCATGGATCTCCGGGAACTCCTCGTCGTGCAAATTGATATCCTGGCCGCTTTCGCGCTGCATGGCGTGCAGGATCTCCAGACCCCGGCGTCCGCGCTGGCGCTTCATGGGGTCGGTGGAATCCGCGATCTGCTGCAGCTCCTTTAAGACGAACTTGGGGATGATGAGCTTTCCCTCGAGGAATTTGGTCTTGAAGATGTCCAGGGCCCGGCCGTCGATGATGACGCTGGTGTCGAGCACCGTGACCTCCTCGTTCTGGTCCTGGCGGCGCAAGCGGATATAGGGAATGATCACGTTGAACTCGTCCTTACCCCGCAGGCCGATGACCATGCCCAGATAGCAAAGAGTAAGAGTGGTCACCACTTTGAGGTGCTCGTACGCTTCCGGGCTCATGCGGGCCAGGCCGAAGGCGTCGATCACGAACTTGGACATGATCAGCCCCAGGATCATCCCGAACACCGCGCTGGAAAGCCCGCGCACGGAAACCTTGCGCATGGCCACCTCCAGCAGGATCAAAAGCCCCGCTGCCGCGCCGCCCAAAAAGATACCCAGCCACTCCAGATTCCTCGATTCCAGGGAAAAATACCCCACCACCATGCTGATGAATAAGAACATCAAACGTACCGACAATAGATTCATATGAACCTCCGAAGAAATTAAATAAAAACGTGATCGAACGCTTCCTTCAGCGTCGCCACCGGAACAACCTCACACCCTTTTGCCGCATGCAGCCCCTTGGCGCCTGTTTTTGGCACCAGGATCCTCGTGAACCCGAGCTTCTGCGCTTCGTTGACCCTCAGCCCCGGCTGGGAGATGCTGCGGATCTCGCCGGCTAACCCGACCTCGCCTACCAGCGCGGTCCGGGCGTCAACCGGAGCATCCTTGAAGGCCGAGGCTACCGCCGCGGATACCGCCAGGTCGGCGGCCGGATCCTCCACCTTGATCCCTCCGACCACATTGACAAAAATATCCTCCGCTTCCAGGCGCAGCCCGATGCGCTTTTCCAGCACCGCCACCAGCAGCGCCAGGCGGTTATAATCGAACCCCTCGGATTTGCGGCGGGCGAACCCCACCCCGCTGCGGGAGACGAGCGCCTGCACTTCGACCAGCAGGGAACGGCCCCCTTCGACTATCGCCGAGACCACCGAGCCGGAAACGTTCTTGGGCTTCTCCGCCAGGAAGATCTCGGAGGGATTGGCCACCTGCGCCAGCCCGGATGACGACATCTCGAAGACCCCTATCTCGTTGGTCGAACCGAAGCGGTTCTTCACCGCCCGCAGCACCCGGTACGAGGAGAACCTGTCCCCCTCGAAATACAGCACCGTATCCACGATATGCTCCAAGACCCTCGGGCCGGCCAGCGTGCCTTCCTTGGTCACGTGCCCGATGATAAAGACGCTCACCCCGCTGGATTTCGCCAGATGGGTCAGCGCCGAAGCGCACTCCCGCACCTGCGTCACGCTTCCGGCAGCCGAAGAGATCAGGGGATCGAACACTACCTGGATCGAATCGATGAACACCGCCGCCGGTGCCAGCTTACGGATATACTCCTTGATCAACGCCAGGTCCGTCTGGCTGACGATATAAAGCTCGCCCTTATTGCCCGCGCCCAGGCGCTTGGCGCGCATCTTGGTCTGCGCCACGGACTCCTCTCCGCTGACATAGAGGACCCTTCCGCCCTGTTCGGTCAGGTGGTTGGCGATCTGCAGAGAAATGGTCGACTTGCCTATCCCCGGATCGCCTCCGATGAGCACCACCGACCCGGGCACGATCCCCCCTCCCAAGACCCGGTCCAACTCCTGGATATGCGTTTCTATCCTGGGGGAATCCTTGATCTCGACGCTGCTTAAGAGCACCGGCTCTTCGGTATATACGGAGACCCGCTCCTTGGACCTCGCAGGGACCTCCTGGAACGTCTCTTCGGTAAAGGAATTCCAGCTGTTGCAATCCGGGCACTTGCCCAGCCACCGCGGGGACTGAAACCCGCAGGACTGGCAGGTGAACACCGTTTTTGGTTTCGACATTACTTCGTCTTCCAGAAAAGCTTCCAGGGATGGCGGCGCAAATCCATGACCAGGGCCTCGATCTCCTTATAGATCGAATCGTCGTTGAGCAGCCTGCCGACGGTACCCTCCCCTTCCTTGATCTTGACGATATTATCGTCGATATCGGTCACCACCTTCTTGGCCAGCTCGCCCACCTCATGCATGGCCACCGGGTCCTTGCCCGTCAGGGTATAGTTGGCGGTCACGAACTGCTCCCGGTTATCGCCCGCCATGATCTCCACGTATTTTTCCCCCAGCAACCCCAGAGTGTTGACCCACACCGTGGAATCCACGGGTATCTGCAGTCCGTTCTTGACCCAGACCACCACCCGCACCTTGCTTCTCGATTCCTCGGGAGAGAAATACACCTGCACGTCCCTGACCTCGCCCACGTCCACCCCGGCGAAACGCACCGGCGCGCCGAGCTTGACCCCGTTGACGAAATTGAACGTGGTCGCGAACTCATACCCGCCGTTCCAAAGCTCGAACTTGCCGATCATCAGCACCAGCACGCCCAGAATGACCAGGCCGATAAAGACGAACACCCCTACCTGCAACTCCAGCTTCGTTTTACCGAAGATCATAGGAAAACCTCCTTGCACAGAAAGTGCAACACCCGGCATTCCGATAAGCCGGGGTGTGACGCAGAAAAATACTTATAAACAGGACCGGTACTTATCGATCGTTTCCGTGATCGGGCCGTGCGCCAATCCGTTGATGAACTGATGCACCACGGCATTATCCGTCTTCTGGATCTCCTCGGGCGTGCCTTCGGCGATGATCTTGCCCTGGTAGAGCATCGCCAGTTTATCCCCGACGCGATACGCGCTTTTCATGTCATGCGTCACCACCACCGACGTCACTTTAAGCCTGTCATGCATGGCCCGGATCAGCTCGTTGATGGAATCCGCCGTGATCGGATCGACCCCGGTCGTCGGCTCGTCGTAAAGGATGATCTGCGGCCGCATACAGATGGCGCGGGCCAGGGCCACCCTCTTCTTCATGCCGCCGGAAAGCTCCGCGGGCATCAGGTTCTGGATACCCCCTAAGCCCACCATGCATAAGGATTCCTCGATGCGCTCCATCAGCTCCTTGCGCTCCGGCCTCTGGTGCTCGATCAACCCGAAGCCCACGTTCTCGCCCACGGTCATGGAATCGAAGAGCGCGCCGCCCTGGAAGACCATGCCAATCCTCATGCGCAAACCGTCCATCTCCTGCTTAGGCAGGTGCGCCAGGTCCTTGCCTTCCACTTTGACCGTTCCCGCATCGGGCTTCAACAGCCCCACGATATGCTTCAGGAGCACCGATTTCCCGCACCCGGAACGGCCCAGGATCACGCACGTCGAACCCGCGGGGATCGTCAGGCTCGCCGATTCCAGCACCCGGTGTCCGCCGAACCGCTTACTCACGTTGATGATCTCGATCATGCGCGCCCCTAGGGAAAGATGAAGTAGAACACCGCGGTGAAGAAGCAGTCCGCGGCAATGATCATGATGAACGAAGTGACCACCGAACGGGTGGTCCCCTTGCCTACCCCTTCGGCGCCGCCCTCGACATTAAAGCCCTCGAAACAGCTGACGATGGCGATGATCATCCCGAAGAAGACGGTCTTGAGCAATCCCGTGAAAAGGTCCTTGAACAGCAGCGCGTCGAAGGTGACGTTCAGATACAGGCTGGAGGAGATCCCCAGCTTGTACACGCAGATCAGATAGCTGCCGAAGATCCCGATGATATCGGCGTAAAGCGTCAGCAAAGGCAGCATCACCGCCAGGGCGATGAACCGCGGCACCACCAGGTACTGCACCGGAGAGACCGCCATGGTCTCCAGCGCATCGATCTGCTCCGTGACCTGCATCGTGCCCAGCTCCGCGGTGATCGCCGCGCCCACCCGGCCGGCCACCACCAGCGCCGTGATCACGGGCCCGAGCTCCCGCACCAGGGAAAGCGCCACCAGGCTGGCGATATAGAGCTCGGAGCCGATGCGCTGCATGAAATACGCCGTCTGCAGGGCAAAGATGAACCCGATGAAAAGCGCCACCAGGGAAACGATCCCCAGGGAATCATACCCGGCCTTCTTGGCCTGCACCAGCACCCGCGACCTTTTCCAGGGAGCGGAAAAAAGGCTGCTTACGCACTGCCAGGTCAGGCTGGCCATCCCCCCGAAAAAATAGAAGAAGGACAAGGTCCTCTTCCCGAGCTCGATAAAACCCTGGGTAAGGCTCGCCATTATGCGAACTCCAGTTCCTCGTGCTTACGCGTCACCTTGACCACGGAACCCGACACATATTTCTTGCCGATGATCTCCTGCGCCAGCGGATCCTCGATGAAACGCTGGATGGTCCGCTTCAGGGGCCGCGCCCCGTACACCGGGTCGAAGCCCTTCTCGATCAGGAACTCCTTGGCCTCCTGGGTGACTTCGATGGAGATCCCCTGCTCCTTGAGCCGATCCGCCACATGGGAGATCTCGATCTCCACGATCTTGAGCAAATCCTCCTTCTTGAGCGGATGGAAGACGATGATATCGTCGATACGGTTGAGGAATTCGGGCTTGAAGACCTTCTTCACCTCATCCAGGAGCTTGCGCTTGATCTCATCGTACGTATACTCGTCCTTCTGGGCCACGAACCCGAGGGAACCGGTCCTGCGGATCAGGTCCGCCCCGACGTTGGAGGTCATGATCATGATGGTATTGCGGAAATCCACCTTGCGGGCGAAACTGTCCGTCAACCTTCCCTCCTCGAAGACCTGCAGCAGGAGGTTGAACACGTCCGGATGGGCTTTTTCGATCTCGTCAAGCAAAATGACCGAATAAGGCCGGCGCCGCACTTTTTCCGTCAGCTGGCCGCCCTCCTCGAATCCCACGTATCCCGGAGGCGCGCCGATCAGGCGCGAGACGTTGAACTTCTCCATGTACTCGGACATATCCAGCTGCAGCAGGGCGTCCTCATCCCCGAACATGAACTCCGCCAGCGCCCGCGCCAGCAGGGTCTTTCCCACGCCGGTAGGACCGAGGAAGATGAATGAACCGATGGGACGGCGCGGGTCCTTGATCCCGGCCCGGGAGCGGCGCACGGCGCGCGCGATCGCGGAAAGCGCCTCTTCCTGGCCGATCACGTTCGTACGCAACTCCTCCTCGATCTTCAGCAGCTTCTCGCTCTCCTTCTGCTCGAGCCTGACGATGGGGATCCCGGTGACCTGGGCCACGATCTTGGCGATCTCCTCCTCCCCCACCTCCGGGCGCGTCTTATCCTTGGTCTGGGACCATTCCTTGGTCAGCGTATCGAGCTCCTGGCGGGTGATCCTCTCCTGGTCGCGCAATCCCGCCGCCTTCTCGAAATCCTGGCTCTTGATGAAGGACTCTTTCTCCTTGCGCAGGTGCTCGATCTTGGCCTCGACTACTTTGATCTGGGGAGGCACCACCAGCACGTTCAGGCGCGCCCGGGACCCGGCCTCGTCGATAAGGTCGATGGCCTTGTCCGGCAGGAAACGGCCCGAGATATAACGGTCGGACATCTTGGCCGCCGCCTCCAGCGCTTCGTCCTTGAAGGTCACGCGGTGATGCGCTTCATATTTGTCGCGCAGCCCCTTCAGTATCTCCACCGTCTGTTCCACCGAAGGAGGCTCGACCATGATCGTCTGGAAACGCCGCTCCAGCGCGGCGTCCTTCTCGATATATTTGCGGTACTCGTCCATGGTCGTGGCGCCGATGCACTGGATCTCCCCGCGGGAAAGGGACGGCTTGAGGATATTCGAGGCGTCGATCGCCCCCTCCGCCGCGCCGGCCCCCACCAGGGTATGCAGTTCGTCGATGAAAATGATCACGTCCTGGGAACGCTTGATCTCCTCCATCACCGCCTTGATCCGTTCCTCGAACTGCCCGCGGTACTTGGTGCCGGCCACCATCAGCGCCAGGTCCAGCACGATGATGCGCTTGTTGCGCAGGACCTCCGGCACGTTGCCGGAAATGATGGACTGCGCCAGGCCTTCCACGATCGCGGTCTTGCCCACGCCCGCTTCGCCTAAGAGCACGGGATTGTTCTTGGTACGGCGGGAAAGCACCTGGATAACGCGCTCGATCTCGTTATGCCGGTCGATCACCGGATCGAGCTTGTTCTCGCGGGCCAGGGCGGTCAGGTCGCGGCCGAAAGCGTCCAGGGCCGGGGTCTTGGATTTGGCCTGTCCGGCGGCTGCCGCGCTCTGGGGAGACCCGGGAAGGGCGGATCCCAAAAGCTCCATCACTTCGTTGCGCACGCCGTTTAAGTCCAGACCGAGGTTCAAAAGCACCTGGGAGGCCACCCCTTCGCCTTCGCGGATCAGGCCCAGCAGCAGATGCTCGGTACCGATATAATTATGCCCCAGGGAACGGGCTTCCTCTGCCGCCAGCTCCAGCGCTTTTTTCGCGCGCGGGGTAAAAGGGATATCCCCGATGATCTGGGTGGTCGGCCCGGGCTGCACCAGCTTCTCGATCTCCAGCCGGATATTCTCGAGGGAGACCCCCATCTTCTGCAGCACTGCCGCGGCGACGCCCTCTCCTTCGCGGATCAGCCCCAGCAGGATATGCTCGGTGCCGATATAATCGTGGTTGAACCTTCTGGCCTCTTCCTTGGCCAGTATGATGACCTTGCGCGCGCGTTCCGTGAACCGGTTGAACATAGCCAATCCTCCAGATTACTGTGTCTTCAACGTGCTGCGTATGAGTTCGGCCCGCAGGATATCCCGTTCCTGCGAAGTCAGTTTCTTATGGTAAAGCTTCTGCAAATGCGACGGCTGCGTGGTGATGAAAAGCTCGTTGACCGTCCTTCGGTCGATATCCTTCAGGAACCCCAGGTCGCATCCCAAACGCACCATGGAAAGCAGCTCGATCGTTTCCTGGCTGGAGATGATGCGCGCGTTCTTGAGTATCCCGAAACTGCGGCTGACCCGGTCCTCCAGCGCCGGCCGCTCCTTGGTGAGCATGGCCTCGCGGGCGTTGTTCTCCTGCTCCACGATCTGGCGGATCAGGCTGGTGATATTATCCAGTATCTCCTCTTCGGTGTGCCCGAGGGATACCTGGTTCGAGATCTGGAAGAAGTTGCCGCTCGCCTGGGTCCCTTCGCCGTAAAGCCCCCGGGTGGTGAAGGAGAGCTTGGCGATGGCGGAAAGCACCCGGTTGATCTGCCCGGTCATCACCAGCGCCGGCAGATGCAGCATGACCGACCCGCGCATCCCCGTGCCGGTGTTGGTCGGACAGGCCGTCAGGTACCCCCACTCCGAGGAGAATGCCAGGGGCAGCTGCTGCGCCAGGGCGTCATCGATACGGTTGATGATCGACCAGGCCTCCAACAGGTTGAACCCCGACTGCATCACCTGCATGCGGATATGGTCCTCTTCGTTGACCATGACCGAGATCACCTCGTCATTGTCCACGAACAACGCCTTGCTGTTCTTGCGCTGCGCCTGCTCCAGGGACATCAGGTGCCGCTCCACCAGGAACTGCTTATCCACGCTGTCGAGCTCCGCAAGCGTGAACACCGTCAGGGGAACGAGCATCTCCACTTTATCCTTGGCCGCGACGAGCTTCTCCAGCACTCCGGCGGATTGCAGCTTGTTCGCCCAGTGGGGAAAAGGGAATTTCTCCAGGTTGCGCGCCAGCCTGATCCGGCTGGAGATCACGATGTCCGCGTGCGGACCGGTGCCTCTCAGCCATTCGCTGGTGTGGCTTAAAAGATCATTTATCTCCATCGGCCTGGACCTCCCCCTGTCCCGGTTCATCCGACTGCTTCTTTTCCGCTTCCTTGATCTGGTCCCTCAAGCTCGCCGCCTCCTCGAAAGCCTCCATCTCGATCGCCTTCTGCAGTTTCGCCCGCAGGTCCTGTGCCTCCGGCTTCTTCTTGGACGGGGCCTTGGGCAGGTTCACCGGCGACTTGCCGAAATGTATGTTCGAGCCGTGGATCTTCTTCAGCAGCGGACCGAGATACTTCTTGAAGGAGACATAGCAGTCCGCGCATCCCAGCCGGCCCACCTTCTTGAACTCCGCGTAGGAGAGCCCGCACTTGGGGCATTTGAGGGAAGTGTCCTCCTTATCCAGCGTGGGCTTGCCGAACTCCGCCAGCCCTCCCAGAAGGTCCCCCAGCCCGAACTGCTGCTCCATCTGCTCGGACTTCTTGCGCGCGCACTCCTCGCACAGGTGCAGCTCGCTCATCTGCTCGTCTATGATCTCGGTAAGATGCACCGTCGCGGGATTCTTCCCGCAGGAATCGCATAACATACCCGCCTCCGCGGCTTAATACCGCACGCCGTACTTCTTGGTCACGGCGTGGAATTCCTTCATCAGGGATAACGTCAGTTTTCCCGGCACGCCCGTGCCGATGCGCCGGCCGTCCACCTTGACCACCGGGATGATCTCCGCCGCAGTGCCGGTCAGAAAGCATTCGTCGGCGTTGAAGACCTCGTGCCGCGTGATCACATGCTCATGCGCCCCCACCTTCTTCCGGGAGGCGATCTCCAGCACCGCGTCGCGGGTGATTCCCCGCAGCGTGCCCATGCACTGCGGAGGGGTGAAAAGCTCTCCGTGCTTGACCACGAAGATATTGTCCCCGGTGCACTCCGCCACGTAGCCTAAGGAATCGAGCATGATCGCTTCGGCGCACCCCGAATTGACCGCTTCGATCTTGGCCAGGATGTTGTTGAGGTAATTCAGGGACTTGATCTGCGGATTGAGGGCTTCGGGCAGATTCCTCACCGTAGGCACGGTGATGATCTCCAGGCCTTCCTTGTAGAATTTCTCCGGATACAGGGTGATCTTATCGGTGATGATGATCACCGTCGGGTGTCCGGTGCACTTGCGCGGGTCGAGGCCGAGGTCGCCCTCTCCCCGGGTCACCACCAGGCGGATATACGCATCGTCCAGCCCGTTGGCCTTGAGGGTGCGGATCACCGCGTCCATCATCTCCTGCTTTGTCAGGTGGATCTTGAGCATGAGCGTATGCGCCGACTCGTAGAGGCGGTCGATATGCTCCTTGAGCTTGAAGACCAGACGGGAATAGGAACGGATCCCCTCGAACACACCGTCGCCGTATAACAAGCCGTGGTCAAACACCGAGATCCTGGCCTGATCCTTCTCGTATAACTTACCGTTCACGTACACCTTCATCAAGAGATCCTCCTCACACTGCCGGTGAATACGACCGGCTCTCCGCCCTGGCCGCGGCCGCGACCAGCAGCACCATCGCCGGAATATAAATACGCGCTTCGTCTACCAACCCCAGCACCACGCAAAATGCGACTACCACCGCCGCCGCCTGCAATAAACCCTTCTCCGGCCGGTCAAGCTTTTCGCGCAGTTCCCAAAGCCAGCACGCCGCCGGAAAGAACATCCCTGCGACCGCCCAGGGCCAGGCAAAAGGATGGAACGGCGTTCCCGGCTCCCATATCCTGCGCCAGATGGTAGCGACCCATATCTGCTGATGCACCAGCGGTACGGCATAGGGGTCATGCGCCAGTATCGCGGCACCGACCATGGTGCGCACATATACCGCCAGGCTCACCGTTGCCAGGAACACTCCCGCGGAAAACGCCGCCTCTTTGACGCTGCGCCGGCCCCAGAGAAAGAACCAGACCACGCCCGCGAACGCCGCCGATTCCCGGTTGAACACGGCCAGCAGCGCCACGGCCAGCAGCGCCCAGCGCCGCCGCTCGAGGGCGCACCAGACGAACCCGGACATGAAACAGGCGTCTAGCAGATCGGTATTATGCTCCCACCCGGAATTGAACGAACTGATCAACCCCAGAGCCAAAAGCGCCTGCGCGAACAACGCCACCCGCGCCGGGCCACGGAAGCACCACACCACCATCAGAAAGAACACGAAAAAGCACGCGGCCGCGGTCGCAAGGCGCAGGAACAGGTAACAACGCTGCGCGGAGCACACCCGCAATCCTTCCAGCATCCGCAGGGCCGTGGGAAAAAGCAGGCGGTTATACAGCTGCGCATGGTACGCCATCACCCCGTCGACGGGGAACGGCTCCCCCCGATAGATCGCCTGCTGCATCGCGACATTTTCCGCGTGATGCATGAACCGGGGGTACAGGTTAAAGGAAACGTTGCACACCAGCGCCGCAAGCAACACGCTTATGAACGATGCTTTCAGCAACAGCCTTGATCCACGCATATCCTGCTTTCAGCCCGCGCCGCCGTCACAAGCAACAGCGCAAGAGAAGGAACAAAGATCCGCGGCTCATCGACCATCCCCAATGCGCAGGTGAGGCCGAACAGGCAAAGGTTTGCCTGTATCAGGCTCCGCTCCATGCTATCGAATCTCCCGCGCAAAGACCATGCCCATAACATCCCGGGCACGAACATCGCCGCCACCATATAAATCCAGGAGAACGGATACCTGATGTTCTCCCACAGCGAAAAAAACTTTTCCGGGATCGACCCGAACCAAAGCTGCTGATAGACGAACGGCAGCGCGAACGAGTCCTTCCCCAGGATATTCCCGGCGGACGCATAACGCATCCCGACCACTGCGGCAATCGCCGCCAGGCACACACATACGGAAAAAAGCACTTCCCTCATCCCGGATTTCTTCCAAAGGAAGAACCAAAGCACCCCCGCGAACACCGCCGATTCCCGGTTGCACGAAGCAAGAATGACCACCGCCAGGAACGACGCGCGCCAGCGCGCCAGCGCCAGCCCGGAAAGCACGATGAAAAAGAACGCATCAAGATGTTCAGTGCTATGCTTATAGCCGTAGGTGAATGTCGCCAAAAACCCCAGCGCCAGTAACGCCTGTGCGGTCAAAACGGTACGGAATGCTCCCCGGAACACTCCGGTCACAAGCACATAAAGGCCGGTGAAACAAAGGACCTCGAACCCCAGATTCAAAAGAAAGAACGCGGTTTCCCTTTTTACCCCCGCATGACGCTCCAGCATATGTAACGAAGTCGGGAACATCTGCCGGTTGTACAACTGCGCGGTATATACCGGGTTATCCGGCGCATAATAAAAAGCCCTTCCGGCATAGATCGCTTCCTGCATCTCGATGCTGCGCTCTTTGTCCCGCTGCCGAAGCGAGAGATTCTCCGAAACGTAGAACACCAGGAGCGCACACAGAAAACTGAGAATAACCCCCTGCAGCCCCCACGTCAGCCTCGGGCTCATCCCACGAATACCCCGTCCTTAAGGGACATCATCCTGTCCGCCTCCCTCGCCAGCTGCTGGTTATGGGTCACCACCACCGACGCCATGCCCTGGAGCGCCGCGAGCCGCTTGAGCATCCCGAACACCTCGAAACCGGTCACGGAATCCAGGTTTCCGGTCGGCTCGTCGCACACCAGGAGCGCCGGGGAATTCATCAAAGCCCGCACGATCGCCACCCGCTGCTTTTCTCCTCCGGAAAGCTGCGAGGGGAAATGCTCCGTGCGCTCGCCTAAGCCCACTTCGCAGAGGAGCTGCTGGGCCTTTTCCTGCGCCTGCTTCTGCGCCTTCCCGGAAAGACCGGCGATGAACACCGGCATCATCACGTTCTCCCTGACGGTGAACTCCGCCAAAAGATGATAGAACTGGAACACGAACCCGATACGCACGTTACGCACCAGGGAGAGCGCGGTATCGGAATACCGGTAAAGGTCCCGGCCCTCGAACATGACGCTGCCCTGGCTGGGAGCGTCCAGTCCTCCCAGGATGTGCAGCAGGGTCGATTTCCCCGCACCCGAAGGTCCGACGATCGCCACCATCTCCCCGGCAGCCACCTCCAGGTCGACCCCCCGCAATACGCGCACCGCCTTGCCGGCGGCCTCGTACTCCTTGTGAATACCTTTCGCGACCAGAAGAGAGGCCATGAGTTACTCGTAGCGCAGGGCTTCCACGGGCTTGAGCCTGCTGGCTTTGACCGCCGGATAAATGGTCGCCAGCAGCGCGATCGCCAGCGCCGCGCCCACCGTCAACGCCATATCCGGCCACCACACCACGGCCACCGGCAGACGGTCGATATAATAGACATCCTGGGGCAGTTTGATGAACTGGTACTTCTCCAGCAGGCCGCAAAGCGTCAGCCCTCCGGCCACGCCGGCAAGCACCCCCACCCCTCCGATGATCACTCCCTCGCACATGAACAGCGTGCGTATCCCTTTCGCCGACATCCCCAGGGCGCGCAGGATCCCGATATCCTTGGTCTTCTCCACCACCAGCACCACCAGGGTACTGACGATATTGAACGCCGCCACCAGGATGATCAGCGTCAGGATGATGAACATGGTGAACTTTTCCAGCTGCAGTGCGGCAAAAAAGTTCTGGTTCGCCTCCATCCAGGTGCGCAGCAAATATTCATACCCCAGCTTTTCCTGCAGCCCCTGCCTGACCTTATCCGCCCGGTAAAGGTCGTCGAGCTTGATGGCCACGGCATTGTACTGGCCGCTCATCCCGTAGATCGCCTGCGCGGTAGAGACCTCGGCGTAAAGCAGGTTCATATCATACTCGTACATCCCGGAAGCGAAGAGGCCCGCCACCTTCAGGGTGTGCTCTTTGCCCTGGGGGGAGAACACGGTAATGGTCGATCCGACGGTAAACCCGAAGGACGCCGCCAGCTCCTTGCCCGCGAACACCTCGCCGGGCTTCAGATCCTCCATCCGGGCGTTCAAAAGATACTCCCCGGCGCGGCTCACCCGCACTTCGCTCTCCGGCCGTACGCCCTTTAAGGTCACGGCGATGAAACGACTGCCTTCCTTGACCAGCACCTGCCCTGCCAGATACGGGCTGAAGGCCTTTACGTGCGGCCAGGACTTCAACGTCTCCGCGACCGAGGCGAACCGCTCCTGGTCCAGGGGCTTCATCCCGGTCAGGGTGATATCCGAATAGTTGCCCACGATCTTCTGATGCAAATCGCGGTCGAACCCCGTCATCACCGCCAGCACCACGATAAGCGCGGTCACCCCGATGGCGATCCCCAGCACGGATATCAGGCTGATGAAAGAAAGGAACTTCTCCTTGCGCTTGGTCAGAAGATAGCGCACGCTGATGAAGAATTCCGCCCGCATTACTTAGGCTCTTCCTGGGAAGGTTTCAACAGCGGGAACAGGATGACCTCCCGGATGGACTCCTGTCCGGAAAGAAGCATCACCACGCGGTCGACCCCTAACCCCAATCCCCCCGCAGGAGGCATCCCGTGCTCCAGCGCGGTACAGTAATCCTCATCCACCGACTTTTTCTCCTCGCCGGGCAAGTCCTTGATCTCCTCTTCGAAGCGCTGCCGCTGCTCCAGAGGGTTATTGAGCTCCGTATAGGCGTTGCCTATCTCCATCCCTCCGCAGTAAAGCTCGAAGCGCTCGCTGATCAAGGGATTATCCTTCCTGGTCATGGCCAGAGGGGACATGCTGGTAAAATAATCCGTCACGAAGGTAGGGTTGAAACCCACCTCCTCCTGCAGCACGTCCTCCATCAATTTAGTCACCTGGGTGCGGCTTAAGCGCGCCGCTTCCCGGGCAAACCCTTTTGCCTGCAGCTTCGCGAGCATGGTCTCCGCCGCGTCCTCGGGAACGATCCCGAACTTATCCTTCACCACCTGCGCGAAGGATACTTCCTTCCACGGCGGGGAAAGGTCCACCGGCTTACCCTGGTACTCGAATTGCAGGCTTCCCCTGGCGGCAATGGCGCAGCCTACCAGCAGGTCCACGGATAATTGCATCATATCCCGGTAGTTGGCATACGCCCGGTACACTTCGAGCATGGTGAACTCGGGGTTGTGCCGGGTGGAGACGCCTTCGTTGCGGAAACTGCGGTTGATCTCATAGACCCGGTCGAACCCTCCCACCAGCAGCCTCTTCAGGAACAGCTCGGGAGCGATGCGCATATATAAAGGCATGTCATACTCGTTATGGTGCGTCCGGAAAGGCCGGCCGGCGGCGCCTCCGGGGATATCGTGCATCATCGGGGTCTCCACCTCGAGATACCCCTGGCCGTCCAGATGGCTGCGCAGGGCGTGGATCACCTTGGCGCGGGTCACGAACACTTTGCGCACCTCTTCATTGGATACCAGGTCGAGATAACGCTGGCGGTAGCGCACTTCCACATCCTTGAGTCCGTGCCACTTCTCCGGAAGGGGCAGCAGGGCTTTCGCGAGCACCTTCACCTGCAGCACCTTGATGGTGATCTCGCCCGTATGGGTCTTGAACACCTCCCCCCACACCTGGAGGAAATCCGCGATATCCGTGCACTCGAAGACCGTATGCGCTTCATCCCCGACCACATCCTTCTTCACGTAAAGCTGGATCCTGCCGGTGCAATCCCTTATGTCCAGGAAACTCACCTTGCCGTGGGAACGTTTGGCGGTGATGCGGCCGCACACGCTCACCTTAACCGGTTCCGCCCCCTCCACAAAGAGAGAGACCGCCTCCTGCACCGGAATGAATCCGGGATCGGGGGAGGCGTATGATGCTATACCCTTGTCCTTTAAGAGGTTAAGCTTAGCGATACGCTGTAATTTCAAGTCATGTTCGTCCATAGTTCGTCTATTATATAGTAGTTTGCAAATACTGTCAACACAATCCGCCCCGTTGTCAGCGTCGGATTTCCCCTTTAATAGAGGTAAAACAAGGGCCAGGGTGTTTCGCCCTGGCCCTTACATATATGTACCGGAATGTCCTTATGCGTGGTACTGGGAAAGCTGCTTGATCCTTTTGAGCATGTTCGGGTGCGTGCTTAACAGCTCCATCAACCTGTCCCCCCACCCCAACTTCACCTTCTTTCCGATCAACGCGGACAATTCAGCCTGGTCGATCGTGCCGCTCTTATCCAGGTCCAGGATCTTAAGCTCCCGGATCTCGTAGAGCGCCCGGCTCGGATCGTTGACGAAAAAGGCCTTCAATCCCTCGACCTCCTTCAACGAATTCCGGTCGGCCCGGGCAGAACCGTACACCAGCTTATACAGGCTCGAGGCCAGTGCCGCAGGCCTTACCCCTAAATCGAGCGCTCCCCGGTCCGCAAAATATTCCCGGATCCTCGACGCATAGAGCACCAGGAGATTGGTGATAAAGTAGAACGCGAAGGCCGCGATCCCGATAAGCACGGTATTGCCTCCCCGGTCATCCCGTCTCCGGTACAAAAGGAACTGCCAGGCCAGGCGGTACAGGAGCATGGGGATCACGGAAAGCAGCGTGATGGTCAGCACATCCCGGTTCTTCAGGTGGCTTAACTCGTGAGCCAGCACCGCCTTGAGCTCCTCTTCGCCGAGCAGATCGATGATCCCCTCGGTCACGCACACCCGGCCGTCGCGGATGCTGCGCCCGAAGGCGAAAGCGTTGGGGATGTGCACCTGGGCGATCCCGACGCGCGGGGCAGGGATATTGGCTTTGCGCGCCAGGTCCTCGACCATGGCGAAGAGCCGGGGATACTCCTGTTTCTTGGGGTATCGCACCCGCATCGACCACTCCACCATCATCGGGCCGATCATATACTGGACCAGCATCATGGCCAGGGAAAGCCCCAGATAAAAAGAGAAACTCCCCGTATGCAGGAAGGTCGTACCCAGGATAGTCAGCACCGCGTAGATCAACCCGAAAAGCACCGAGAGCAGCAACCACATCCGTAACTGTAAAAAGAACATCTTACCCTCCGAGTATGATTATTTCACATCCGCTTTGATCACATACTTCAGCACGGGATTTTCCGCGTTATCCGTATTCACATATACGAACTGGCTGACCGGCCCGCGGTACCCCGCGCTCTCGAACTTCACCTCGATCTCCGTCTCCTCCCCCGCCGCGAGCGAACTTTTCCCGATACGGGGCACCGTGCAGCCGCAGGAAGAGTGCGTACCCGTGATCCGCATCCGCGCGCTCCCTTCATTACGCAGGATGAACACATGCGTCAGGGTCGCGCCCTCCCTCACCTCGCCGAAATCCCAGACCGCGGGAGATACTGCTTCCGCCCCTGCCGCCGCAGCCCACAGCACCATCATCATTATCGCCAGCATCCTGCGCATCGGCTATGCCCTCGTCAAGAGGAAGAACCCGAACCCGAAGAACATCAAGGCCATCAATATCTTGATCAGCGGCATCCACCGCTGTAGGAACCTCGCGAATACGGAGGACCCGGCGCCGGCCAGCGCCGCCAGGAACACCGCGCACAACGGCAGGATGAACATGACGTTGTACAGGAGCAGGTATCCGGCGGCGTGCACACGGTACCGGGATTGCGTCAGCACGAACCCGATCGTCGGCAGATACGCCTGTCCGGTACAGACCGCTTCCAGCAAAGAGACCGCGCACCCGGTCAAAAAAGCGCCGAAGGCCATTTTCCACGGATTTGACCGGACCGCTTCCCCGGCCTTCGCCGTGCCGCGGCGCCAGCGTTCGCCGATCACCCGGTGGATCTGCTTCTTGACCGCTTCCGGAAGCTGCAGCAGCAGCCCCTCGCTGCTGCGGGTCCGCAAAAACAACACCAGGTCGTAGACCGCGGCGATCCCCAGAAGCACGCTGGCCGCACCCAACCCGACGGTAAACACCTTCACCGCCAGGCCGTATCCGCGCAGCGCAAAGATGAAGTTGAAGATCCCTACCCCCAAAAGCAGGTACATGCCGAACACCGCCGCCACGAACGCGCCGCCTACCACCGCGAGCTCCCTGCGGCGGTACCCCTGCGCCGCCAGAAAAGACATGAAGAAGACCACGACCGTAAAAGCGCAGGGATTGAACCCGTCGATGAACCCGGCCGAGGCCACCAGCGCCGGGGTAAAGGAACGGAACCTTTGCAGCAGGTCGACCTGGGGCAGCAGATGAGGCTGCGCAGGAGCCCCTGCGGAAAGCGCCTCCTCGATGAAACGGGAGACCTCCTCCACCCCTTTCTCCTGGGCTTCCAGAAACTTGCCGTTGAGCTCCAGGACGGGAATAGTCTTTCCGATCGCCGGCTTGTAGAATTCCAGCAGCGAGAGGAGCAGCTGGTAATGCTCTATCTTGTCGATATCGAGATAGAGCATCCTGATCCGGCCGGAAAAACGCTTTTCGATCAAAGGGAACACTTCACGCTTGGCCTTAAGGCAGTGGGAACACCCGGGGGAATGGAAGATCCGCAGCAAAGCCTCGGGCTCGGCAGCCCGGGCTTCCGGAAGGGAACCCGCCCCTGCCAGGCACATGGCGATCAGAAGAAATACCGAAAGGGGTGTACGCATGGGATGCACTAGGGAGTATTATTTATACAGCAGTTTTTCCGTTTCCATCAACTGCGCGCGGGCGATCTCGTTTGACGGAGTGAGCTTCAGCACTTCCTCGAACTTCATTTTCGCCTCTTCGACCTTGCCGATGGTCTTATAGATCATGCCCAGGTTGAACAACGCGTCCACGAACGTCGGATTGAGGCGCGCCGCGCGCTCGAAGGCTTCGATCGCTTTCGCATACTGGTTGAACTGCCAAAGGCACCAGCCTTCGTTGTTGAAGGCAAAAGCAAAATTGGGGTTGATCTTTCCCGCCTGTTGGAACGCCGCGAGCGCCTCCTCGATGCGGCCGGCGAGCACGAAGGCATACCCGAGATTGTAATAGGTGCGGGCGGTAAAAGGATTGACCGCGATATAGCGCTTGTACTCCACGATCGCTTCTTCGACTAACCCCAGCTGCAGGTAAATGTATCCTAAGTTCACGCTGGCGATCTCATCCCCCGGAAGGAGCTTGACCGCGCGCCGGGCGGCATCCATGGCCCGGTCGGGGTCCTTGAGCCACAGGTACGCCAGCGCTCTCCCGGTGTAGCTTGCGCCGTCCTGCGGGTCGATCTCCAGGGCCTTCGAGAACAAATCCAGCGCGTTGCGGTACTGCTGCGGAGAGGTAGTCTCATAGCCTTTTACCAGCAGCTCAAACCCGTCCTTGCGGTAACGCGCGGCGATCTTGGACATGGAAGTGGATTCCATATGCTGCGCCATTTCCGTCCCCTGCATATTCCGGCGGCTTTTTTCAAACGCCTCCTGGGCTTTATCGTAATCCTTTATATCATAGAGGTAGGTGTTCCCGGTCTGCAGTTCCGCGATCCCGGCTAAGTCCTTGCTGCGCTCGTCGCTGGAAAGCTCCTGGTAAAGCACGACCGCTTTCTCGTGCTGTCCCATCTCCTTATACGTCTGGGCGGCCTGGAATTTCGCCAGCGAGGCGATCCGGGAATCCCCGGAATGTGCGGCCAGATCCTCGAAATGACGGACCGCTTCCTGCAGTTTCCCGGCGTTCTTCTTGTTCCACGCCAGGTTGAACAACGCCCGCTGCCCCAGCGAGCTTTTCGGGGCCACCGTATACGCCTCCTCGAGGATGTCATCCGCATCATCCATCCGCTTCATCTGCACATACACGTTGCCCAGGGCCAGCATCAGTTCCTGCCGCTGCGCGATATCCGCGGTCGCCTCCATTTTCTGCCGCAGGTATTTTTCCTGTTCCTGCAAACGCGCTGCTTCACCGGAGCGGGACTGGGAGGAGAACACCTTGTTCAGGGAATCCATGGCCTTGAAAAGCGGGGCACGGGTTTTCTGCTTCTGCGCCACGATCTCCTGCAGCGCGGATTTCACGTCGTCAAGCTCCTTGATACTGTCGGACTTGGAAAGCAGCTCCTTGGCTACCTCCAGCTTCGAAAGGCTGCTCGCCTGCAGCTGGGCGGCAGAGATCTCATCGAGGAGCGCGAACTCGATCAGCGAAGAAAGCCTCTGTGCCTCGGAGATGGTTTTTGCGTTATTGAGCTGGTCCAGGGCGGATTGCAGGTTCACCAGGGAGTGGTCGACCAGATACACGTTGTACACCACGAAGAACGCGATCGCGGCACCCACTACCAGGATGACCTTATAGAACTTTTTGAGATAATACAGTGTCGCGGAATCCGTCCTCTGAGCGGCCATAGTTCTCCTTTCGCTTATTTTAGCAAATAGCCATTGTCCGTCAAGGGGTTAAAGTTATTTGACAAGCCCCTCCGTTTATACTACACTGAACAACTAAGATGGCTACGGTACGGATTACCCTGCAGAATCGGATCACCACGATCATGGTGATCTTTACGGTATTGTTCATGAGCGCCTTCACGCTCATCCAGCTGAACAACCAGCTCAATACCCTTACCCAGTTCAGCTCATACCGCGCCATCCTCTCCTCAAAGATCGTCAAGGACAACCTGGAGGCGGTACTCAAGAAAAGCTCGGGCCAGGACGAGAAGAACCTGCTGCAGACCGCCCTCACCGCCCTCTTCGAAGCGGATATCATCAAGAGCGCCGTCATCTTCGACAACACCCGTACCGTGATCGCGGCCACCGACAGGAACCAGGCCGGCTCCACCGTCCGGTATAAGGACCTGGATAAGATCAACTACCTGCAGACGGACCAGGAGTCGCGCTGGCACGTTTCCGAGATCGACAACATCAACCGTTACCTGGACATCTTCGTAGGGGTAAGCCAGAACCCGCAGACACCGATCCGGTATGTGGCTAAAATGTCCTTTGCCCTGGGCAACTACCAGGAGGCGTTCTTAAGCGTGTTCAAGACCATCATCATCACCTCCGTGATCATCATCCTGGCCAACATCCTGCTGGCGTACCTACTCTCCAAGATGGTGATCGGGCCGATCAAGATCCTCAACCAGGTCACCAAACTCATCGCGGCCGGCGACCTGACGGTGCGTACCAACATCAAGACCGAGGACGAGCTGGAAGAGCTGGGTACCACCTTCAATTCCATGACCGAAGCGCTGGTCAAGATGAAGGAGCGCGCGGAGAACGCCAATCCGTTGACCAAGCTCCCGGGCAACCTCGTGATCCACGAGAACGTTTCCAAGCGCATCGCCGACAACCGGAAGTTCATGGTCATCTACTGCGACCTCGACAACTTCAAATCCTTCAATGACAAGTACGGGATCGCCAAAGGCGACGACGCCATCAAGATGGCAGCGGACACCATGAAAGAGGCGATCAAACGTTTCGGCAATCCGGACGATTTCATCGGCCATGAAGGCGGGGACGACTTCATCCTGTTGACCTCCCCCGAAAAATCCCAGGAGATCGCCAACTACATCATGCAGGAGTTCAAAGGCAAGATACGTACGCTCTACAGCCAGGAGGATCTGGAGCAGGGGTATATCATCTCCACGGGAAGGGACGGCGTGGTCAAGCAGTTCCCCATCATGACCATCTCATTGGCCGGAGTCACCAACGAGCAGCGCCCGATAGCCAATTACCAGGAAGTCACCAACATCGCGGCGGAAATGAAGAAAAAAGCGAAGCTCACCCAGGGAAGCGTATTCGTGGTCGACCGCAGGAAGGTGTAACGGTTACATCTCGGTCGAGAAGACAGGGCCTACCAGTTTAAGTTCCAGCTCGGAAAGTTTCTTACGCACGCTGATCTTGCGGGAGATCTCCTCGTTCTTCGAAGGATCGGTGATCTTGATCTCCTGCTCCTCTTCTTCTTCCTCTTCTTCCACTACGGTAGAGACAGAGGCCTCTTCACCCTTCTTAGGCTTTGATTTTTCCGCATACGCCCAGGGGATGCTCAGCGCCAACGCGCATAAAAATACCATGAATATTCGGAACAACTTGGTATCCATGCACACCTCTCTTTCAACTAAAGTATGCCATATTACTCCCCCCCGGTCAACGCCAATTCAGGGGGATACGCCCTAATAAGTCTTCCTTCCCAGGGCATCCCATTTCCGGCCCAGGCTGTACCAGCAGGAAGTCAGGATAAGCCTTACATCCAGCCAGAATGAACAGTGGCGGATATACCAGAGGTCATACTCCAGCTTCTCATCCACCGGAGTGTCTTTCGTCGCGGCAACCTGAGCTACTCCGGTCAATCCGGGCTTAACCTCTGTGCGCCGCAATAACTTAGGATCGCCGGCCACCTCCGCCTCGATAAGCGGACGCGGCCCGACAAAGGACATCTCCCCCCTGGCGATGTTCAAAAGCTGTGGCAATTCATCTAACGCTGTGCGGCGTAATAGCTTGGGAAGAAATGAATTCTGGTTGCGGTAACCCATGGTCCGGAATTTAAGTACGCGGAAAAGCTTTCCTCCCCTTCCCACCCGCTGCTGCACAAAAAGCACCGGCCGGCCGTCACAGACCAGCACCGCCAAAGCGATCAGGCACCAGACCGGAGCGGAAAGCAGTAACCCGGTCAGCGCCAGCCCGGCATCAAGGATCCTTTTGGCTACGGCATACCCGCGTGAAGAGCTCATAATAGTGCGCCACTCCTTTACTCCGGTTGAAACGCGAGGACAACTCCCTGCTCCTGGTGCCCATCTCCTGTCTCTCGGCAGGATGCGCATACATCCAAAGGAGAGCTTCCTTCAGGGCCGCAGCGTCCTGAGGCGCTGCCACCAGCCCGCACTGCGCTTCCCTGGTCAGCACCGCCAGCTCGCTGGCGCTTTCAATGCTGGCCACATAAGGCCTTCCGGAAGCGAAGACGGCGTACGCTTTGCTGGGAACACTATAACCACCCAACCCCTGCTTTAAGGGGATGAGAAAGACATCCGCGGAGGCGAACAATCCGGAGATATTCTCCTTGGGCTGGAAAGGCAGAAAACGGACGTTCGAAAGCTTCAACTCCTGCGCCCTGAGCCGCAAAGGCTCCTTCATCACGCCCTCGCCCACGAACACGAACCGTATATCCGCATGTCCGGCCAAAAGGGCTGCCGCATCCAGCACGAACTCCAGGCCGCTCGAAGCGCCGAGGTTGCCCGCATACATGACCACGAACCCTTCCTGCAGCCCCAGCGCGCGGCTTACGGGATTATCCTTCTGCGCGGGAACGATCAGCTCCGTATCCGCCCAATCGGTGATGATCTCCACCCGCTCCTTCTCCACTCCCTTGGCCTCCACCAGCCTTTGGCGCATCAGCTCGCCTAACGCCACCACGCGGTCAGCCCGGCGCAGGCAATACTTGTTGACCGCGTCCAGGATGCAATTGATCAGGGAATTCCTCCCCTCCTTCAGTCCTCCCGCAGCCTCGGGAAAAAGGTCGCGCAGGGAAACCACGAAAGGTATCTTCCAGCGCTTCGCCGCCCGGCAGCCCAGCAGCACCACGATAGGCGGATCGGTAAGCGTCATGACCAGGTCGGGTTCCGGCAGCCGGGAGAGTTCCCGCCAGGCCAGGAAAAAATAAGAAAGATAGTTACTGATCCGGCCGCGGAAGGACGCGGGAGGATGCGCGGTGTTACCCACGCGCACGATGGAAACTCCCCGGTGCGTCTCATGCACCGTCTTGCCCCGAGGATACTGCGGAAGGGGCGACCCGCCGGAAGAGATCAGAGGCCGGCCGCAGACCACGGTCACTTCGCACCCATGGGTGCGCACCAGGTCGACCGCAAGCTCCGTCAGCAGCTGCCCGGTGGCGGTGACATCCGGATAAAAGGACCGGTTGAATATCAGGACCTTCTGCCCCATGTATTATTTCTCGGTAAGCTTGCGGTAGAACTCTTTCTTCACCTGCGCCCGGTCCCTGGTGGAAAAATACCAGTCGATGGTGCGGTGCAGCCCGTCATAGAATTTCACCTTCGGCTCCCACCCCAGCAGTTTTTTCGCCCGGAAATTATCCGCCACCCGGTTATAGGGGCCGGTGGGCATCTGCGGCCTGCACACCAGGCGCGCCTTGACCCCGGTATACGCGAGCACCTCTTTGGCGGCATCGATCACCCGGATTCGCTCCATGGTCCCGAGGTTGATCGCGGTGCCGTCATGCACCTTTTCCGCGGCCAGCACCGTGCCGGCGACGATATCCTCGACGAAGGTCCAGTTGCGCACCTGCTCGCCCGTGCCCCAGACCTGGAAAGGGTTCTCCCCCACGAACGCGCGGGCGATCATGGCGATCACCGCATGGTTCTCCACACCCCGCGGCCCGTATACGGTAAAATAACGCAGGGAACAGGTCTTGATCCCGAACTCCTTGTAGTATGCTTTCAAGGAAAGCTCGCCCATCAGCTTGGCCCACCCGTACATGTTATCCGAATCGTACGGCGGCTTGACCATATCTTCGGTCAGGAATATCTTCTTGCGCGGGTCCTGCTGCGCGAAGTTAGGATAGACGCATCCCGATGAGGCAAAGACGATCTTCTTGACCCCGGCGTTATACGCCTGCCAGAAGACGTTCCCGTCGAGCATAAGATTGGTGGCCGGCCCGGCCTGGTGCAGGTCGACATACCCCCGGCCCCCGTGGTCCGCCGCCAGATGGAACACGTACTCCTGCCCCTTCACCGCTTTGGCCGCGAAGGCGCTGTCCTTGAGGTCCCCCTTAAGAAGCTCGACCTTCTTTTTCTTCAAATGCCCGGCGATATTCTCCACCTTGCCGGTGCTTAAGTTATCCGCGACCCTGACCCTGGCCCCTTTGGCCACCAGAAGGTCCACCAGATGAGACCCGATGAACGAGGCTCCGCCCGTCACCACCACCTTGATGCCGTTCCAGTTCATGCCTTCCTCCCTTGCCTGCTGATGATCGTATCTCCAAGAATGAGTACATCCATATTCGTTCGCAGGAAGCACGCGAGCGCCTCCTGCGGAGTGCATACTACCGGCTCGTTCTCGTTGAACGAGGTGTTCAACAGCACCGGGACCCCCGTGATCGATTCAAAGGCCTTGATCAGTTTCCAGTACCGGGGATTCTGTTCCCGGGATACCGTCTGCAGCCTGCCGGAGCCGTCCACGTGCGTCACTGCGGGAATGATACCCCTTTTTTCCGGACGCACCGGGTAGACCTTGACCATGAACGGATCGGGATAGGCGATCTCGAAATACTCTCCCACGCGCTCTTCCAGGATCGACGGCGCAAAAGGCCGGAAGGATTCGCGGCGCTTGATGCGGGCATTGATGACGTCCTTCATCTGCGCCCGGCGCGGGTCTGCCAGAATGCTGCGGTTGCCCAGCGCGCGCGCCCCCCACTCCATCCGGCCCTGGAACCATCCGACCACATCTCCGGCGGCGATGCGCTCCGCGGCCTTGCGGCAAAGCTCATCCTCCTGCGCGCACACCTCGAGCGTGGACCCCTCCAGCAGGGATTCCGACTCCTCCAGCAGCCCCTGCAGCGCGGCCCGGTCGAAGTGCGGCCCCCAATACGCGTGGGTCATGGAAAATGACCGCGGCTTGCGGCATTGATGGTTCCAGACATAGAACGCCGCTCCCAGCGCTCCTCCCGCGTCGGAGGAACCCGGCTGGATATACACCTCCCGGAAGGAGGTGCGCCCGAATATCTTGCCGTTGGCCACGCTGTTCAAGGCGCAGCCTCCGGCCAGGCAAAGCGCCTCCTCCCCGGTGATCCGCTGCGCGTGCGCCAATACGTGGAAAAAAGCCTTTTCGTACATTGCCTGCGCCGATGCGGCCAGGTCGCAGTGATACTGGCTCACCTCCCCCTCGTCGCCGGCGCGCGCCGGGCCCAGCAGTTTCTCCAGCGCCGGGGCATACAGGTCCTCCAGCACCGGCTCGGCGTTGTTCCAAAGCATGGCCTGGCTTTTACGGTGGAAAGAAAAATACTTCAGCGCCAGGGCGAATTTCCCCCGGGGGAGCAGCCGCACCAGCTGCTCCATCTTATCCGCATAACGCGCAGTGCCGTACGCCGCCAGGCCCATCACTTTATATTCGTCCCCGAATTTCCTGAACCCCAGGTACTGCGTCAGCGCGGTGTAAAAAAGCCCCAGGGAATGGGGAAAGCACACCTGAGAGAGCACGGAAAGGCGGCTGTCCCGGCCGCGGGCCACCATGCAGCTGGTGAAATCCCCGAATCCGTCGATGGAAACCACCGCCGCGCGCGCAAAGGGCGAGACCAGGAACGCGCTGGCCAGATGCGCCCGGTGATGCTCGACGTGCACCACCCGCACCTTTGAAGAAAGTTTCTGCCGCGGGAACGCCTGCGCCAGCTCCTGGCGGACTCCGCCGATCTTGCACATGTTCTGGAACCTGCTCGCCAGCATCCCGACCGGCGGGCGCCGGCAAAGCACATACCCCGCCTTGCGGCAAAGGTTGGCTTTCGGATTACGGTTCAGGGCCACGACGCCGACATCCTCCAGGCCGAGCCCGGCCTCGCGCAGGCAGTAGGCGATGGACTCCCGGGGGAACCCCGCCCAATGCTTCACCCTCAGGAAACGCTCCTCCTCCGCCGCCGCCACCAGCCTGCCGTCGACCACAATGGCCGCGGACGCATCCGGATGGTACGCGTTAAGCCCCAGGATCACCGCCGGCCTCATGGTTTCCGCGCTTTCTGCTGACGCATCATTTCCTCGATGCGTATATCGACGACCAGGCGGTACCAGAACGCCTGCAGAAAATGGAAGATGAACCCTTCTTTCCCGTCAAGGAATCCCAGGAGCAGGAAATAACGGTGGAAAAAATACAGCCAGGGCCGCACGTACAGTGGCAGCCGGTAATACATCTGCTTGAGCCATAACGTACGGTGATCGGGGCTCCCGAAAAATGACGGGCGGTACTTGTAACGGAACCCTTCGCTGCGCCGCAGCAGCTCCTCCTTGGCGATAGCCTGCGCATAGCGCAGATGCTTCTGAAGATAGAACAGTATCTCGTGCTCCTTGGCGTTGTCTTCGACCAGCCATCCCTTAAGGGACGCGGTCTTTCCCTGCACGTACACCCGCGGCTCCTCCTCCTGGACGTCGAAGGATCCCTTGCCCTTGCGGAAAAGCTTGAGCAGGTACTTCGAGCCGTATCCGCCGAAACGTATCCATTTGCCCCGGAACACCTGCTTGCGCCGGAAGAAGAACCCGTCCTGCTCGACGGACCCGCGGAGGAACAGGCGCCGCAGCTCGTCCTTAAGCTCGTCGGAACAAAGCTGGTCCGCCTCCAGGATCATCACCCACTCGTTGCGCAGCGGCAGGGTATCGAGCGCCCACTGATAGATCCAGGGGATGATCTTGGAATGGTCGTAGGGCAGCGTATGCACCTGCACGGGAAAACCCGAAGCGATCTCCCGGGTGCGGTCCTCGCTTTCGGAATCCACGACGAATATCTCGTCCACGAAACCGGAAAGGCCCCCCAGGCAACGGGCGATGTTCGCCTCTTCGTTACGGGTGACGACGATCGCGCTTACCGGAATGGTTGTGCTCATTTATTCTCCGCTTCGCTCACTACGCTCGCTACGCTCGCTGCGCTCGTTGCACTCGCTCCGCTCGCACGCATGCGCGCATACACCTCCTGCAGCGCCCGTACCGAAGCGCGCAGATCGAACTCTTCCCAGGCCATCTCCTTGCCGCGGGAGGAAAGTTCCCGGCGGTAATCGGGATCCGCCAGCACCCGCTCGAGCGCCTCGCCTAAACGCGGCGCATCCCCCGCAGGCACCACTACTCCGGCGGCGCGCTGCGCGATACGGGAAGCCAGATTGACCTTATCCGAAACGATCACCGGCAGGCCGTACGCCATCGCCTCGGCCACCGCCACGCCGAAATTCTCGCTGTATGAAGGAAGCGCGAACACGTCGCTCTGACAGAACGCGGCGCGCTTAAGGTCTCCTTCCAACATCCCGGAGAACACCGCGCGATCCTCCGCCCCTTCCTCCTTCAACCAGGCCTTGACCCGGGAGGAGTACCCTTCGTTATCCGGCCCGGCGATCAGAAGCACGGCGTCGGCGCGGCGCCGGCATACCCCGGCAAAAGCGCGCACCAGCACCTCCAGCCCCTTCTTATAGTGCAGCCGGCCCAGGAAAAGGACCACTTTTTTCCCCCTGAGCTGCGGGAACCTCTCGCACAACAGGCCGGGTTCCGGGGAACGCGCGCACTCCCGGGGATCAAAACCCAATCCTACCACAACCCCCCGAATGTGCAAGCCCAATCTCCCGGCCAGCGACTGCTCCTCCTCCGTCGTAAAATGCACCCCCCAGGCCCGCTCCAGGCAGCGCTTTTCCGTCAACGCCAGATAGCATCTCTTCACAAAGGCATGCTGGGCTAAAGAATACGGGTCCAGCTGCCCCAGGGGCCGCACCAGATACGGCACACGATACTTCCGGCACCAGTACCCTGCGGCGAACGTCGAGAACTGGAAAAGCGCATGTATATGTACCGCGTCGAATCCCCTTACCCCGGCCTTAAGAGCCCTCCATAAAGGATACGAGTACTTGTAACGCAGCGGCCCCTGCACGGGAAAATAACGGATACGCACCCCGTCCCGGAGGACCTCCCGGTCCAAAGGCACGGAGAGCCTTCCGGAGATATCCGCGTCGGTGGTCATGATCTGCGCGTCGATCCCCGCCTCGGCCTGCAGGCACGCCAGCCGCAAAAGCGCGTTGGTGGGCCCCCCGAACGCGGGAGACAATCCCGGGATCACATGCAGTACTTTCACAGATTATTCCTCATCCATCGTTTCAGCACGTACAACGACCATGGCCGCTGCCAGGAGATCTTCCCGGAGAGAAACCCCCGCCATATGTGCCGCACCGCGTTACCGTCCATGATATCCGCGCAGGGGTATCCGCCCGCGGAAAGCTCCTGCTCGATCTCGGCGCGGCACGGCCCCCGCATCCAGGCGTCGAAAGGCAGCAGGAACCCGGTCTTCGCCTTGGCGCGCACCTCCTGCGGCAGCGGGTCGGGAAGGCTCTCCGCCAACAGCGGCTTGCGCACCCCGGCAGACACTTTCACCTCGCCGGGCACTCCCAGCATTCCCTCGACCAGCACATGGTCGAGGAACGGCACCCGCACTTCCAGGGAATGCGCCATGCTCAAAGCATCGGTATCCCGCAGCAGGATATTGCGCAGGTAGCCGGCAAGCTCCAGCACGGAGTACGCGTTCAACATATCCCCGGGGTCTTCCCCTCGCACCTCCGGAGTCACCTCCGCAGGCTGCCCGAGCAGCATCTCGCGCTGCGCGAAAGTGAAAAGCTGGCGCATCCATTCGTACGTCCCGGTAAAATCCGGCGGCCGGGATAAAAGCGCGCGCACTTTATCCCGCTGATACGGCTGCACCGCCAGAAGGCAGAGCGGAAGCAGGCTGCGGCGCATCCCCTCCGGAAGTCTGTGCCATCCTGCCAGCAGCCGGCGCAGGGAACGGATACGCGAAAACCCCTCATATCCGCAAAAAAGCTCGTCCCCTCCCAACCCGGAAAGAGCCACGGTCAAACCGGCATCCTTCGCCGCTTTGGAAACGAAATAGGTATTGACCCCGTCAAAGGTCGGCTGATCCATGGCATCGCACGCCGCGGGAAGCATACGCGCCGCCTGTTCCCAGGAGATCACCTGCTCCCGGTGCTCCGTGCCGTACCTTTGGCTGATGGTACGGGCATACTGCCTTTCGTCGAGCCGGGGATCGTCGAAACCGAGCGTCACCGTCACCACTCGGCTGCTGCGCGCGCGGGCGCATGCCACGAGCGCGGCGGAATCCATGCCTCCGCTTAAGAACACGCCCAGAGGGACGTCGCTGACCAGATGGGACCCGACCGCATCCAAAAGCATCGGCCGCACCCGCTCTGCAGCCTCACCACGGGAGATACGCGGGGCGTGTTCCCCTGTCGGCAGATGCCAGTATGCTTCCGTGCGCAACCCGTGTTCCCCGAACACCGCGGTATGCCCGGGCAAAAGCGACTTCACCTCCCGAAGCAGCGTATCGGGGTCGCACACGCCTCCCCATCCCAGATAGGACTGCACCGCCTCAACGCAGAGCTCCCGCGATACGAGGCCGCTGGCCAACAGTGCCCGCACCTGGGAGGCGAAGAGCAACGCTCCGTCCTTGCAGCAGTAATACAACGGTTTGATGCCCAGCCGGTCGCGCGCCAGCACCAGGCGGGAAAGCCGGCTGTCCCATAAGGCGTACGCGAACATGCCCCTTAACCGCTGCGCCACCCCCGGCCCCCACTGCTCATATCCGTGCAGGATGACCTCGGTATCCGACGCGCTGGCGAACACATGGCCGGCGCCGGCAAGTTCCGCGCGCAATTCCCGGAAATTGTAGATCTCGCCGTTGAAGACCAGATGCACGCTGCCGTCCTCATTGCGCATCGGCTGGTTCCCGGCATCGCTGATATCGATGATCTTCAACCGGCTGTGGCCAAGGCAAACCCCGGGCGCCGACCAGAGATCCTGCGCATCCGGCCCCCTCGCCCGCATCTGCCGCACCATTGCCTCTACCGGCTCCCCAAGTCCGGAGCGCGGCCCGGCTATCCCCGCGATCCCGCACATATCCGCTTACTTGCCTCCCGCGCCGATCTTTTCGCTGTACTGTATCTTTTTAAGTATCAGCAGGAACAAAATGATGTAATATAACACCGGGCCGAAGATCAGACCGAAGTCCGACTCCAGCACCAGGATGTTGCCGAGCACGATGACCGTAAGCACTATGCCGCACTCCCCCGCATTCTCGTGGTTGAAGGTCCGGTAGAACCAGCGGAGGAACAACCCGATCAGGAACATCCCCACGACAATGCCATAAAACCCGAAGTTCGCGTACATCTCGATGACCACCGGAAAATTGTAGGAAGTGACGGTATCTTCGTACAAAAGCAGGTTGTAACGGTGCCCGAAATCCTGGCCCAGGTTCTTGATCGGCTTGTTGGGCAGGATGATCCTCGGGATGAAACTGTACAAGAAGGTGGAATAGGTGTACCCGTTCCAGTACGGGATGACCGCCGGGGTCATGTCCACCACCTTGACGAAGGTCATCAGACTGTCCGAACGGCCGGAAAGCCGCTCGTAGGCGGAAGAAAAATACTGCGAATCCTTTTCCTGGGAGGTGACCTTCTCATAGATGAGCTTGAAATAAAGCTGCGCCCTGCCGATGGGGGTCTTTCTGCTGGCCTCCCCGTACCAGGTCTGCTGGCGGAAATCATCCCGCACCGAAAAGATCAGGAAGAACATGGTCGCCGCACACACCGCCTTGAACAGATGCAGGGATTTGGTGAAATAGATGAACAGGAAGAAGACAAGGCAGATATCGACCATCAGGGTGAAGGTGGCGCCGCTGGAGATCGAAAGGAATATCTGCAGAGGCACCAGCCCGGCCCAAAGCAGCCATCTATGCCACTGCTTCAGCCGTCCCTGGATCCCCAGGATCACCAGGATGATGATGCTCAAACGGGAGAACTGGACCAGGAAACCGACCATGGCTCCGTAAAAGTTAAGCATCTTGCCCGAGTTCGTAAGATACAGCATGGGGAACCCGATGACCGCGGAAAAGAAGGCGAACTTGAGCGCTTTCTTCGGGTCCCAGGGCAGGTTGACCGGCATGGCCAGGGTATCGACGATGCTTCCCAGGGGCGAATAGAACGCCACCAGCAACGAAGAGATCCCCGCGAGGCTCATCTGCAAGGTCTTTACGATCGATTCCTTGGTCAACCCGTTGATGACGAAAAGATTGTAATTATTGAACACGGAAAATCCGAAATAGAAGAAATAAATGAACCCGAAAAGGGGCATGTAGGGGATGGTGGCTTCGGAACGCAGAAAATACAGCAGGGCCGGGATGCAGCACACGAGATAGATCATGCTCGCTACGGACATCTCCTCCGCGGAGGCCTTGATCGTCCCCATGCCGGAGATCGTGAACCATCCCACCAGTACGATGACCAGGAAGGTAAGTAGCTGTTTTGTCCTCTGCATCAGGCCTCCTTGTGCCCCGCCAGGGCAGTCGACACTCCGCGCAGATACGCGAGCACGGGGGCGAACTGGGTTTCGAAATTCATCCTCTCCAGATGGTCCTGCCGGCAGCGGCGCGCCTTTTCGGCGCGCTGCGGTTCACGGCCCAACCCCTCGTTGACCGCGCGGGCGATATCGTACGGGCTGTACGGCTGGGCGAAGTACACTTCCTCCTCGGAAAAAAGGGAGCGGAAATCCTCGCTGTCATTGACCACCGGGGGGATGCCCAGCGCCAGGTACTGCAGCACCTTATTCGACGCCCCCGCCATCGTCGCCAGATTAGGATCGATGGGCTTGAACAACCCCATCCCTAAGTCGGCTCCGGCGATGGCAAAGGGGAAGAACTGGTCGAAGGGGATGAACGGCATCACGAACACCCGGCCGACAAGCTGTTTGCGCCGGATCAGATCCTCCATCCTTTCCCGGAACGGCCCGTACACGCTCCCGAAAAGGAGCAGGCAGACATTCCGCGGCCACCACTCCATCGAGATCAGGATGGTATCGATGCTGTGCAGGTCATCGATGACCCCCTGATAGATGACGAAGCGGGCGTCCTCGGGGATATGCTCCGCGCGCAGCTGCTCGCGCAGCCGCGGCACGGGCACCTCGTCCACGGTCAAAGGAGCGTTCATCACCACCAGGGGCCTTTCTTTCAAAGGCGAGGAATCTTCGAACACTTCCGCTCTCCTCCGGGAGGAGAACACCACTTTATCCGCCCGCCGCGCAAATCCCAGTTCGAAATATTTAAGGTACCGGGTAAAAAAAGAGAACTCATACAACAGGTTGATGTCGAAATTATGGTACACCAGGGGCAGCCTCCTGCCTCCCAGGCGGCTGGCCAGAAACGCCGCAAAAAAACCGTGCGGGTCGAACCCGTACACCGCGCAGCAACGGTGGCGGCGCGTCTGCCGGATCGCCTCTGCCACGAAACGGAAATACTCCAGGGCCTTGCGCAGGTACCGGCGCCTGAACTTCGCTTCCAGCCGCTGCGGCACCCCGACACGGTAGACCTTCGCCTCTCCGCAGTCAATGAGCTTCTCTTCGATGTTGCGGCAGACCAACACCACCTGGAAATCCTTCTCCAGCACCCGCAACAGGCTATGCACCGGCGGATACCCTTCGGGGCTGGCGTAGATGACCAGGCAGATCGCCGGCTTACCCATGCCGCACCTGCCTTAGGCGATACCTGTGCAACAGCATTTTCAACGCGTGCACCGGCGCATAGAGCGCGGACACGAACTTAAAACCCGTCCACGCCTGGAACCTGACGATCGAGGTCTTGATCCGCATCGGGATACGGCGGTACTCGGAAAGGAAAGCCATGCACACCTGCACCGCTTTGAACAGATACGTATGCGCAAACCAGGGCACGCCGCGGCGGTACTCCTCCAGATGGGTATGCATGAAGAACTCGCTCCACTCGTCAAGCTTTTCCGGGACGCGCATTCCCGCCCTGGTACAAAGATCGAAAAGCTCTCCTCCGGGATACGGCCGGAACACCAGCGGCCCGATGATCTGCGCCTGAGGAGCGATATCCAGCAGCCGGGTGATCAGGCGCACGGTCGAGGAGACGTCCCGCACCGTTTCGGAAGGAAGCCCCATCATGAAGGACCCGGAGGGAACGATCCCGGCGCGGGAGAGTTCCCGCACCGCATGCTCGGACTGCGCCACCGTGATACCTTTGCGCAAAAGCTCCAGGATCCTCGGGCTGCCGCTTTCCAGGCCGAAACGCAGTCTAACGCATCCGGTCTCCTTGAGCCTGCGCAACAGGGCCCGGTCGACGTATCCTTCCCGGATGAAATCCGCACGGCAGTTCGCTTCCCACGTCACCCGGTAGGCGGCCACGATCTCCACCAGTTCGCGGGCGCGGGGAAGATTGCAAAAAAGGTCCTCGTCCATGAAAAAAAGGTGCTTCGCCCCGTATTCCTCAACCACCTGCCGGATGTTCTGCGCTGACACCTCCAGCGGCTCTGCCCGCCAGCGCCGCTTATTGAGCACCACATTCACGCAAAAAGAACAGGCCTGCGGGCAACCGCGGGAAGTCAGGACCTCCAGCTGCGCCACCGGAGCATTATCGGCGCTGCGGACGCGCGGCACGTACCGGCGGATCGGCAAAAGGTCATACTGCAGCGGCCCCAGTTCCGCCAGATCGACGGCCGCGCACGCCATCCCCCGGCAGTACTCGGTGCCGCCATTTTCGCTGCGCCGCTTATACCTCAATCCCGGGACCCGTCCGTACTCTTCGCTCCCTGAAGACAAGACCCCGCAGAGTTCCCGCAACCCAAGCTCCCCCTCCCCTTCGATCACAAGATCGACCAGAGGGGACGCGATGGTCGAATCGGGATACAGGCTGGGATGCACTCCTCCCCAGACAGTCTTTACCCCGGGAGCATGTTTCTTGACGAACCCGGAGATCTCCAGACTGATCCCCACGTTCGGGGTCATCACGGAAAGCCCCACCGCCATACAGGAATCAAGCATCGTCAAGAGCTCGGCGTAAAACTCATCGGACGTATAGAAACGCGTGTCCATCAGCCGCACGCCGATCCCGTGCCGGCGAAGGTAGGTGCCCAGGGAAAGGACGCCCAGGGGAAGGTTGCACTCCTCGGGAACCCGGACGCCTTCCCGGCCGTATCCGTCGAACCCCTGCACATAGATCAGCACCACCGTACCAGCCAAACTTCCTCCTATGGGTGCGCCTGGTGCGCTACCCTGCGATACAGCCCCTCCATCTCCGCTGCCACGGCATCTACCGTGCGCACCGCAGGAATGGAATCCGTCAGCGACATACGCAATCCCTCATCTTCTGCCAGGCGGCAAAGGGCATCCGCCAGGCTGCGCGCATCCCCCGGCGCAACCAGCAGCCCTCCCTTACCCTCCTGCACCAATTCGGCGATGCCCCCCTGCCGCGATCCCACGACGGGAACTCTGCAGGCCCAGGCCTCCATCACTACCAAGGGGCCGGTTTCCAGCCAGACCGAAGGGACCGCCAATACGTCAAAAGAGGACATCGTCTCGAATCTGCGGGACGCGGGCAATTCCCCCTGCCAGAATACCCTCGGATCGCGGCCGTAACGCGCGCGCAGCTTCCGCTCATACTGCCGCTGCTTCGGCCCCTGCACCGTTCCGTAAATGTGCACTGTCAGGGGTACCTCCTTCTTCACCCTGCGCACCGCCTCCAGCAGGACGTGTATACCTTTCACTTCGTCGATACGGCCGATGTAGCCGACACGCAGGACGCTCCCCTTCTCCTTAGTCTTACGCGGCGGCAGCGCGGGCGCCTCGATCCCCTGCCGGGAAAGCGTGATCCGTTCATCGGGGACTCCGTTGCAGCGCAACGCCTCCCTGACCCATTCACACACCGCCACAAAATGATCCGCGCGCTGGAACACTTCCCGGACATGCGCGCAGCGCATGCGGAAAAGCCAGGGAAGCTGCAGCCAGGTGAACAGCGGGCCGCTCGATCCTCCCGCCCCTGCGGCGCGCGCAAGGCATTTCGCAGCCGGATACGGCAGCCATGACCACACCCACGCCAGCGCGCGGGGTATGCCGTACTTCGTCTGCAGGCACGCCAGACAACGGCGCTCCCGCACCTGGCCCCGGCAGGGGACCCGTCCGAACGCGCGCATGTCCTCCCTGCCGCAACTGACCATTGGGGTATGATAGGTGAAGATCACGGGGATGCCTGCGGCATGCGCGGCATCGATCAGCCCCGGGGTCTGCGCCGGGATGAAATGATGCACGTGCATTACCTGCGGACGGATACGCAGCAGGTATTCCCGGAACGCCTCGTACACCCGGGTATCTTTGCCCGTGTAGATATCCTGCGTGCGCAAAAACGCGGCATTACGCTCCAGGACGAATACCGGGATACCCTCGTATGCGTATTCCCGCGTCCGCAGCGCCTCCGCACGACAGTCCCGGAACTCATCCGTGAAAAAGACCAGCGCCTCATGCCCCCGATGCCTCAAGGCGCGGCAGAGGGAATGAACATACACCTCGGTGCCTCCCACGGCACCGGGCAAGAAATTACAGCTTATATGCAGGATCCTCATTGCTCGATATACTTTTCCTCATAGAGTCGGGGAGCCAGGCCGTAAGCCGCCTGAAAAAACGGCTGCGCACCGGGAATACCGCCAGGAAGCACCGCCGCCACCAGTACCACTTGAATACATACCTCCAGTCCCATCCCAGGCATATCCTCTGGCACCGGAGGGAATCGGAGTACTGCCCCCGGCCGTAATACACATCCGCCAGCCAGCGGTACTGATAGGCATAGACCCTCCGGCGCAGGCCGCGCACCGCAACGGGCACTTCCGGCAGGGCAAAAAACATATCCAGGATACGGCGGTGACAAAGCTCGGCCTGATGCTGCGCGAGGAGCACGGAACGCAGGCTGGACGGATGCACCCGGAAATACGCGAACTGCTCGTTGCAGTAATAGACCGGGAACTTGAGGCAGATGCGCAGCCACACCCACCAGTCCTCGCTGAAAGGCAGGGATTCGTCATACCTCATCCCCACCGCTTCCCATGCCTGCCTCCTCACCACTACCGTGGGGGGACAGATGAAATTCCTGAACACCAGACGGTGCAGCTCATTTCCCTTGAAATCGCTCCCGCGGTGCACCGTATCGGCATTCCGTAACGTCACGTTGCCCTGCGCATCGATACAGGTGAAATTACCGTAGACCAAACCGACCTCGGGATTGGCGGAAAGGATCCCGTGCGCCCGCTCCAGCATCCCTTCGCCGAGATAATCGTCGGCATCAAGCCTCAGGATGTACCGGCCCCGGGTGAGGGCGAACCCTGCGTTGGCCGAACGCAGATGCCCCTCGCACTGGGAATGACGGATACAGGAGAACCCCGGAAAAGAAAGGAACTGCTGCGCCACTTCGGGGGTGTTATCGGTCGAGGCATCGTCGACGAGGATCACCTCCAGGGGGAACCCCCCGGACTGGGCATAGACGCTTTCCAGGCACCGCGTCAGGTAACGCCCGTAGTTATGGCATAACACGACCACCGAGAACAGAGGCTCCGAAATGGGACTGGACATAGCCTAACCCGTCTGCCTGACCTTACCCCGGATCCCGGGGGGAACGATCCGGCGGTACCACAATGAGATATGTTCCGCAGTCTCCTGCCCGAGGCAGCGCACCAGCAGCCGCTTGAACCACGAATCGCCGTAAGGCTCGCTGGCCGGCCCCAGCGTCCGGCCCAAAGCAAATGCCCGGCGGGCAAGGGACTCATCCCCCGCCCCCAGCATGTCCGCTCCGATCCGGTTGGCCACATACGCGATCTCTCCCCGGTATTCCAGCGGCAGCTCCCGGGAGAGCATCTCCAGCACCTGCACCATCCACTCATGGTTGCGCGGGCGGTCGCTCCCGTAACTGTCCGTCCGCACCCTTTTTACCACCAGCGGCTCGGGGATGAGGAGAAAAGACGGCTTCATGGCCGCGATCCGCACGTTGAAATCATAATCCTCGGCGTACTCCAAAGACTCCCGGAACCCGCCCGCCTCCACCGCCAGACGGCGGGAATAGACCCCGCAGCTGGTGATCATGATATAGCGCAGGCATACCTTGAGCAGGTCGGAAGAGATATTCTTCGGCGCGTCGGAGAACTCGATCAGGGCTTTCGAATACAGCACGCCGTCACGCTCTGCGTAGGACTCGGAGAACACCACTTCCGCGCCCCGGGCAAACGCATCCTGCACCATGCGGCTCCACTCCGCGCAGAAAAGATCGTCCGCGTCATGGAAATGCACGGCTTCCCCGGTGCTGGCGCGCAAAAGGATGTTGCGGGCCGCGGACGGACCGATCCGCTTCTCCCCCCGCAGCACCTTGACCGGCAGCTCCGGCACCAGATATCCTTCCGCCGGAGAGAGGGAGGCGTCGTCGTACACCAGCACCTCGTGCACCGCCGGGTCCTGCCTGGCCAAAGAACGCAGGGAATCCCGCAGCAGCTCCTTCTCTCCGCAATAGGTGATCAACACGCTGATAGTCACGGCCATAGGTTTAGTGGTTATTCGGAAATCGCGTCCACGCGCACTTCAAAGGGCAGGTTAAGGATGCCGGCATACTGGTCGTAGATCGAAGCCAGGGGCACGGTGGAAACCGTGATCTGAGGATAACACTGCCACTGGTCGATGATCTCTTTTTCGCTGAACAACACCACTGCCCAATAATACGTTCCCGGCTTCAGGGGAAGCATGGGGACGGAGAGGACGATACGGTGCAATCCGGGCTCGAGGCTCACCGCGACACCCGCGCCCCAGACGATCTGCCCGTCGGTATTGAGCAGGGAAAAGCCGAAATCACCGTGCGGCAGCGGACGGTGCACCTTGGCATAGAACACCGCCTGCACCGGCCCGTTCGAGGTCACCGAATGCCCGGGCTCCTCTCCCTGCTGGTGCAATTCCCATTTCAGGAACCTCGCCGCGACCCCCTCCTGCGCCTCCTCCCTTTCCTGGGAAAGGGACACGTTCATCAAGGATGATTCGTACATACCTACCACCTCGGAGGTCGGGCCGAAGGAGCGCAATCCCCCCGCTTCCAGCCACATGGTCTGTTCGCAAAGACGGCGGATCTGGTTCATCTGGTGGGTCACGAAAAGGACGGTCCGGCCTCCGCGGGCCACATCGTTCATCTTACCCAGGCATTTCTTCTGGAACTCCAGATCCCCGACGGAAAGCACCTCGTCCACGAACATGATATCCGCCTCCAGGTGCGCCGCCACCGCGAACGCCAGGCGCATGAACATCCCGCTGGAGTAGAACTTCAACGGCGTATCGATGAATTTCTCCACTCCCGAAAAGGAGACGATCTCGTCAAACCTGTTGCGGATCTGGCGTTTGGACATCCCCAGCAGCGCGCCGCTCAAGAAAATATTATCCCGGCCGGTAAGCTCGGGATGGAATCCCGTCCCGACCTCCAGGAGGGTCGCCACGCTCCCGTGCACGGCCGCCATCCCCTCGCTGGGATAGGTGATACGGGAAAGGAGCCGCAGCAGGGTGCTTTTTCCCGACCCGTTGCGACCGATGATCCCCACCACCTTCCCCTGAGGGATCTCGAAGGTGATATTGCGCAGGGCCCAGATATACCCCGCGCGCGCGCCGGCGCTTACGCGGGGATACCGGAGCTTCCGGTACCAGGAGAGCGCGGAGGAGTGCAAGGCGTCCCGCAGCGTATAATACTGCTGCCGCACTCCGATCCGGTACTGCTTGCCCAGGTTCTTGACCGCGATAGCCGGTATCGACATATCACACCACGTCCGCAAAAATACGTTCCATCCGACGG
Organism: uncultured Planctomycetales bacterium; assembly: GCA_964487475.1. Lineage (GTDB taxonomy): Bacteria > Omnitrophota > Gorgyraeia > Gygaellales > Profunditerraquicolaceae > CAZAPM01. The sequence goes on along the minus strand of CAZAPM010000011.1, from coordinate 7,114 downwards.
AAATAGAACAACCCGCCCACTAAAAGCACCAGCATGATACTCCCGGAAAGCAGTATCATCATGCCGGGAGGCTGCGCCCCCAGCAGCATCCAGCGGAACCCCTCGATCACCGCCACCATTGGGTTCAAGTTATAGAAGAACTGCCAGGACTGCGGAAGGTTGGCGCTCGCGTAGACCACCGGCGAGGCGAAGAACCATACCTGCAGCAGAAAAGGTATCACGTACCTGACGTCCCGGTACAGCACGTTGACCGCGGCGCACCAGAGGCCTACGGAGAGGGAAGACGCCACGGCCATCAGCAGGAAGAACGGCAGGAAGATCAGCCGCCATGTCGGGACCACGCCGAAATACAGCATCATCCCCAGGAACACCAGGAAAGAAAAGAAAAAATCCACCAGCGGGGTGACCGCTCCGGAAAGGGGCATGATCAAACGGGGAAAATACACTTTCCGGATCAGGTTGCCGTCGACCACGACGCTGTTGGAGGAGCGCGAGACCCCTTCCACGAACAGGGTCCAGGGAAGCAGGGCCGCGTAACTGAAGAGCGGATAGGGGATCCCCTGGGAAGGGAGGTCGATGAAACGCCCGAAGAACAGGGAGAAGATCACCATCATCATGAAAGGCTGGATCACCGCCCAGGCCACTCCCAGCATGGTCTGCTTATAGCGCACCTTCACTTCCCGGACGATGAAGAACGACAGAAGTTCCCGGAACTGCCAGAGCTCAGGCAGCTGCAGGGAAACCCACCCCCGGCCCGGACGGATCAGGCACAGGGGCGCGGAGGAACTATGCGCGGATCGCGGCATCTCGTGCTGGTTCGACATCGGCTTCACACCTCGGTTCATACCATTATACTAGATACGCCAAAGAAATCTATACCGTTAACGCAGCACGCGATGCAGCAGGCTGCGCCAGAACCGCTTCAAGGCATGCTCCCTTGCCAGCACTCCGGGAGCCCTGCCGGATAACAGCTTGTGATGAAGGGCTTTCGCATGATAATACCCCGCGCAGGCCACACGCAGCTGCGCCTTCCTCCAGCCGGACAGCGGAACTCCCGCGGCACGCTTGCGCGCGTACATCACCCAGCGGCCCTGCTCCACCGGAGAGAACCTTCCGCTGGCCTCAAGATACTCCCGCACGAAACGGGAGGCTTGCTCCACTCCCGCCCCTCCGAAAGCGAACACCCCTCCCACCTGCAGAAAAGGCTCCCACAGGAGAAAATCGCTGGCTAATGAAAAATAGCTCGCATCGGTATCCAGCCAGATGAACGCCAGAGGCCCTTTCCACCCGCGGTTGAACCGGGCGGAGTATGCCCGCACTGCGACCACCTGCTCCTTGACGCCGTTGCGCTCGATATTACGCAGCAGCTGTTCCCGGGCGCCGAAAAGATCGGAATCGACCGTGTAAAGCCTGCCCGCACCGCGCTCCCGCAATGCCTCTGCCAGGCAGACGGTGATCCTGCCCTTGAAATTACCCACCTCCAGCGCATCCCCCTGCACCCGGCTTTCCTTGAGTTCCCGGTATAGCCGCAGGCAGTCATCCGGATACACCAGTCCTTCCACACTTTCCGCCAGCTGCATCAATGCGGTATCGTCCATATTCACCTCCGGATGGTTTTTGCCGTGCACGTGCCTACGCCGGAGACCTTGGCCAGGAACTTGCCCCTGCCGTCCCCCGCGACCGCGGTCATGCGCTTGACCGCAAAATGCGCCGGCACCTTCCGGCCTGCGGCCAGCCGGGAGTTCGTAGTGCATGCCGCCCGGTACCCGTATCCCCGGGCAGCCTCTGCCACTGCCTCCGAAAACTGCCCCCAGGGATACGCCAGCAGGTCCACGGGCCTGGAAAGCGCCTGCTCCAGAATACTGCGGGAATCCGCCAGCTCCCGGCGCAGCGCCTCTGCCGATGCCTTGGTCAGGTCCGTATGCGAAACCGTATGGCTTCCGACGGTCACCAGCGGATCGCGGGATGCTTCGCGCAGCTGCTGCCAGGTCATGTACCCCGGGGTGCCGATGAAATCAGTGGTCACGAACACCGTCACCGGCAACCCCTTCGCCCGCAGCAAGGGTAGCGCCTGCGTGAAAAAATCGGCGTACCCGTCATCGAAGGTCAACGCCGCGCACCACTCCCGCGCGGCCTCACCCCCGGCCGAAAGACCGATCGCCTCCGCCAAAGGGACCACGCGGCAGCCCCAACCTCCCAAAAGCGCCAGCTCCCGGGAAAACTGCCCGAAAGGCAACCCTCCGACGGTATCTTTGGAAAAGGAATGATACACCAGCACCGGGACCTGATACCCCGGTATCCGCATGCCCTTGACCGCTTCGATTGCCGCTTTCGGAAAGCCCATACCCTACCTTCCGGTGATATGCCGCAGCGCCTGCAGGTATCCTTCCACGCAACGGTCGTAATTCCAGTGCTCCATGACCCGGCGCGATTCCATTCCCATCCTCTCCCTTTCCTCCGGATGGGATGCCATATAATCCAGCTTCTCGATCAAGGCCTTGCGGTCCTCCTTCTTGATCACGAACCCGTTGACCCCGTCCCGGACCAAGTCGAACCCGGACATGACCTGGTCCGTGATGATGACCGGAAGGCCGCTGCACATCGCTTCGTTGACCACCAGACCCCAGCTTTCTCCGAGCGAAGGGAGCACCAGCACGTCCGCCGCGGCATAGAACTTCGGGGTCTGGCTGTAATTCTGGAAGCCGAAAAGATGCACTCTCGGGACATGGTATTTGGCGACATACTCCTTGATCAGCATCTCCCGCTGGCCGCTGCCCACATACGCCAGCGTCGCCGGCACTTTCATCTTGCGGAACGCATCCAGCAGCAACAGCGGGCGCTTCCAGTAGATCAGCTTGGAGAGGAACAGGATCACGGGATAATCCGGAGGCAGCCCCAGCTCGAGGCGCAATTCCCGCTTGCGGCCGGCATATTCTTTGCTCTTGGCGAAATAATGCTCGTTGTCCACGGAGTAGGGGGTGAAGAACATCTTCTTCTGCGCCTCGGCGTCCGGAAAGTACTGCAGGTAGAACTCCTTCGCTTTGGAACCGATGTAAAAGAGCGCTCCGGCCCGGCGCAAAAGAAAAGGCAGCAGCACCCGTTTGATCACCGAAGTGAAGATCTTTTTCAGCATCGGCCTCCAGGGGGTGGGGGATTCCCCGGAGATGATGAACGGGGTGTGCGAACGCAGCGCGGCAAAGAAGGCTAAAAGATAGCTGATGAAGCCGTATCCGACGATCAGTACGGCGTCAAAACGCTCGCGCCGCAGCTCCTTGAATATCCCGGGATTGATATAGCTTACCGCGAGGAACACGTCATGCAGCGGCCAGTAGTTGCGCAGCAGGCGGAAACGCAGGGCCTCGATGGAGACGGTATCCCACACCACTTTGCACCCGAACCCCGGATCGGTACTGCGGCGGATGATCCCCTGGTCCGAACAGAAATAATTCGTCAGCTCGATATCCGGATGCGCGGCGAGTTTCCGGTATAAAGGCACGGCGTAAGGGATCACGTGGCTCGCCACGATCGCCAGGCGGTATTTCTTGCGGCTGGGCGCATAGCGCTGGAACATCTCCAGGACGCTCTGTGCGCGGTCCAGATAGGAATACGGGGATGCTTTGCACCGGCGGTAACCGGCCTCCGCGATCGCCCGGCGCTGCTCGTCGTGCGCAAGATAATACTCCGCCTTCTCCCGAAGCTCCTCGGGCGAAGAAAAATAAACCGCCTCTTTATCCTCCGCAAAGAATGACACGGCTTCCTGGGTGCGTTCCGCCAGCAGGAATCCCCCGCACGCCGGCACTTCGAAGGTGCGCAGGTTATGGGCATCCTTGTGGCCGCTGCGCAGCACATTGACCGAGACTTTCGCATGGGAATTGACCAGCGCCGATTCGTCGTCAAGCGCCTGCCGCTTCTGCCAGGCGTTGCGCAGCTCCCGGTTCCCGGCCCTACGGCCCCAGGTAGCCGGGCCCCAGATGCGCAAAGGCAGCCCTTCGAGCGCGGAAAGCCAGCGCTCCTTCTGCGGTTCCCATTCTCCGGAGAACACTATCCCGGCCTCATAGGCGCCCGCCCCCTTTTCCGGCAGTGGCAGCGGACGGTGGATGAACGGGTCGTACCCGAAGGCAAGCGCGCTGGCCCTGACCGCACCCCGGGTATAAAGTTCCTTGAGCAGTATCGCGGACCAGGAGAAACAGCAATCGTAATAGGGGATGGCCTGCGTGGCATAGAAACGGGCGGGATCGGAAGCCAGGGAAATGAAAGGATTGTCCTGGAGCAGGCAGAAGAGCTGCGCGCGCCCCTCGCGCTTCATCCTGGATATCGTCTCGGGCCGGATATTGCTTCCCGTGCACACCAGCACCAGATCGGGGGCGAATTCCCGGTAGGCTTTCAGACAGGCATGGTTGAAGAACGGCTCCAGCAGCAGATGCGCCGCATCCCAGGGGAACCCGAAATCGAACCTCCGCACCTTGGCTCCGAGCTGGGAGAAAGCCCGGGCATAATACGCCTCGGGTGATCCCGGGAAAAAATGGCCTGCCAGCAGTATCTTCATGCGTATCGTTAAACCCGCTGTATCCGCTCCATGAATGAGTTGACCCGGCGGGAAAAGGCCCCGCGGGAGAATTCCGCCCGCACCCCTTCGCGCAGCGCGCCGGGATCGGTCAGGTGCGGCTCGGCCTTCCCGCACAGCACGTCGATCACGGCCCGCGCGATCGCGGAGGTATCCTTAGGGTCGACCAGGACCCCGAGCCTGCCCTGCCCCAGCGCCTCGGACGCGCCGTCCCCGTTACCCGCCACCACCGGACAACCGCAGGCGAGCGCCTCGACGAACACCAATCCGAACCCCTCCTGCGCCGAAGGCATCACGAACACATCCGCCAGCCGGTAATATTCCGGAAGATCCTCGTGCGCCACGAAACCCGCCAGCACCAGACGTTCTTTGACCCCGAGCTCTCCGGCGCGCGCACGCAGCGCTTCCGCTTCGTCCCCTCCCCCTACGATCAGATAGGCGGCATCCGGCACCCGGGCAAGCACTGCCGGCAGCGTTTCCAGCACCTGCCGGTACCCCTTATTCTCGCCCCGGGAAAGCCGCGCCACCGTCAGGATCACCCGCCTGCCCTCGAGACCGAGCCTGGCGCGCAGCGCCGCGGGCTTTGGGCCTCGGACGAACAACGCCTCGTCGAAAAAGCCCGGCACCACCGTGGTCTTACCTTTCGCTCCGGGAGCCAGCCGTTCGAGGAACGCGCCGGTATACGCGCTCATGGTAGCCAGCGCCTGCGCCCCGCGCACGGCCCGGGCTCGCGCCGCAGAAAGATCGCTCCAGACGTCGATCCCGTAGGTCAACAGCACGTACGGCGTTGCGGTCACGGCCCGCAGTAACACGCACAAGAAAGAAAGGTTCATATGCCCGCAGACGATCCTTTCCGGCCGGCGGATGAGGGTATAGGCGACCGCGGCACAGGAAAAGAACAGTTTGCCCAGCCAACGGGGCCTGATCCCGAAACAGTAAAACCGCACCCCGGGGAACTTGGCGGCATACCCGGCGGCATCACGGTCGTTGAGCAGCATCACCGCCGCATGCGCGGTACACGAGCCTCTCCACTCCTCGAAGAACGCCCGCTCGTAGTTCTGCTGGCCGTAGCGCTGCCCCAGGAACCCGGTGGAAAGCCAAAGCATATGCGTTTCCCCTAAAAATGTATGTCCTTGAGTATCCCCAGCAGCATCCTGGCCATGAACATCGGCAGTTTGGTCTTGCTGAAGATAAGGGATAACGTGCGCGAGTGGTTCTCGAAATCCCCGTACTGCTCGAGCAAGGCGCTGTTCTTCTTGAAGAACCGGAATATCCCGGCGATGTTATCCGGGCTCAAACAGGAATAGATCTTCTTTATTTTCAACGCGGTCTTGATCTCGTGATCGAAACGCTGCCTCCAGCGGCGGTCATACTCGTCATACGCGCCCTGGGCAATGCACTCCACCAGGATCTCCGCGCAGCGCATCCCGTAATAGATGCCTCCGTAGGTCAACGGCTTCATCTGGCAGGCGGCATCCCCGACCAGAAAGACCTTCTCCTTCTGGGTCTGGCATTCCCCCACCGGCACCACTCCCCCGTACTTCTCCAGCACCTCGGAGGCGCTGATATTCTTTTCCTTCATAAAATCCAGGAGGTCGTGATACGGATTGTCCGAGATGATGCCTACGCGCGCCACCCCGGGATGCTCCGGGATGATCCAGGCGAAGAAATGTTTTTTCAGGTACACTTCCACATACTGGCGGATGCACTCCTCATGCCGGATGCGGAACTGTACCCCGCGCAGGATCTCCACCTGCTCCTTCATCCCCATGGCCTTGCGCAGCGAGGAGGACGCGCCGTTCGCGCCGATGACGATATCGGCGTAGAATTCCCCTTCCTCGGTCTCGACCAGATATCCTTCCCCTTCCCGCTCCAGCCCCATGAAACGGGTATTACAGCGCACCTGCAGCCCTTCTCCCAGCGCCCGGTCGAACTTCTCCCGGTCTATGACCACCGCGACCTTATCCCGCTTGATGGTGAAACTCTCGCCGTTGAGGAAGAACTGCGCCCCGTCTATGCGGTTGAGCACGATATCCTGCGGCAGGGGGAAACGCAGCTCGTCGAGCACCTGCGCGCTCACCAATCCGGCGCAATGCACCGGCCGGCCGATCTCGGCATGCTCCTCCAGCACCGTGACGTCGGCAAAACCATTCTGCTTCAACAGCTGGGCGGTGTAACACCCCACCGGCCCGGCGCCAACCACCAGTATCTTCATTTCATCCTTTCCTTACCCTGCTGCGCCATCTCAGCATGGATACGGGAGAGCTCTTCCTGCCGCCCCAGCCCGTTCATGAACTCGGTGAAGACCTCCGTCACCGGCCCTCCCTGCACGCGGGAAGCCCGGTACAGGTCCACCGTCTTATCATAATACTCATCGAAAAGGTCCTGCTCCTTCAATCCCAGATAATAATTCGCCATAAAGATATGCAGGCTGATATTAAGGGGGTCCAATGCCAGCGCTTTGGCGAAACTCTCCCGCGCCCGGGAATGATTTCCCTGCGCCGCCAGCGCCGCTCCCAGTCTCTGCTGATAGATCGCATTCGCCGGGTC